>CADEDC010000004.1:6685-137234 GCA_902825985.1 uncultured Acidobacteriota bacterium
AAACACGTGGACCATCACCTGCGCCAGTTCGGCGTCTGACGCCGGTCTCCACGGCCCGGCTCACATCTCGATCAGCGGACGGGTATCACACAATGCAGAGGCCACGATGATCGGTGCACATCCTTGGCTCGCCAGGAGAGCCCGGTGAAGCTCGTCACATATCGGACAGGAGGCGCCCGGCCTCGTGCCGGCGTGCTGGTCGATGGCGATCGCACGGTCCTCGATCTGTCCGGTGCGTATCGCGCCCGTCACGGCAGGAGCGCGAGGCACCTGGGGAGTGTGCTGGCGATCATCGAAGGGGGCGACGAAGCGCTCGACGCGGTGCGCGCACTCGCCGACGACCAGGGGCTCGACGACCGCGTCCGGGTCGATCGGGCGAGCGTGCAGCTGCTCGCGCCGGTGCCGCGGCCACCGCAGATGCGCGACTTCCTGTGCTTCGAGACACACCTCATTCAGGCGTTTCAGGCCCTGCGCACCCTGCGCGCGCGAAGCGCGCCAGACCCGGCGGCGGCGCTTGCGGACATGGAAGCGAAGGGGCAGTTCGCGGTACCACGCATCTGGTACGAGCGCCCGGTCTTCTACCATCCGAGCCGCTTCGCGGTGTGCGGGCCCGACGCCGATGTCGTGTGGCCGTCGTACAGCGAGACGATGGACTTCGAGCTGGAATTCGGCTGCTACATCGGCACGCCGTGCAAGGACGTCGCCCGCCGCGACGCTCGCGCGCACATCTTCGGCTACACGATCTTCAACGATTTTTCGGCCCGCGACGAGCAGACGCGCGAGATGGCCGGACAGCTCGGGCCCGGGAAGGGCAAGGACTTCGACAACGCCAACGCGATGGGGCCGTGGCTCGTCACCGCGGATGAACTCGGCGATCCCTATGACCTCGAGATGGTGGCGCGTGTCAATGGCGAGGAGTGGGGCCGCGGCAACACGCGCGACATGCACTGGACGTTCGAGGACTGCATCGCGCACGTCAGCCGCGGTGAAACCGTCCATGCCGGCGAGTTCCTCGGCTCCGGCACGGTCGGCAACGGGTGTGGCCTCGAGCACCTGCGCTTCCTGAACCCAGGCGACGTCGTCGAGTTGGAGGTCGAACGCCTCGGCGTTCTGCGCAACCGCGTGCTTCGCGCCGGCGCTCCAGTATCATGTGGGCCCGTTCGAACGTAGACAGGAGAACACCATGAGAACAGTCGTGACGATGTGCGCCTCGGTCCTGATGGCAGCCGCGTCGATGGCCGCGGCCGAACCCGCCGCGCCGCATCTGGCGCTCGACAACGTCCACATTCGCGTGGGCGACCCGGCGCAAGCCGCTCAGTGGTACATCCGGAATCTTGGCGCCACCGCTGGCGAGGCACCCACCCAGGTGTATTTCGGCAAGATGCTGATTGCCATCGTCAAGACCGACAAGCCGGCGCCAAGCGCCGGCAGCGCCATCGATCACATCGGACTGTCATTCGCCGACCTGGACGCCACGTTGAAACAGTTGCAGGCGGCTGGCGTGAAGGTCGTCACCCCGCTGCGCGAGGTACCTGGACTCTTCAAGCTGGCGTTCATCGAAGACCCGTGGGGCGTCAAGATCGAGCTCGTGCAGGACGCCGAGCAGCTCGGGTTCCACCACGTGCACCTGAGCGCACTCGATCCCGACGCCAGCCTGAAGTGGTACGAGGACATGGTGGGCGGCACGCGCGACAAGCTGAAGGGACGCATCGACGGGCTCCGCTACAACGGCATCTGGCTGCTCACGGCGAAAAGTTCCGCCGCGCCGGCGGCGAGCGCGGAGCGCGCCGTGATGAGCGTCGGCTGGACCATTCGGGACATGACCCAGGCGGCGGCGGCGTTCAAATCGAGAGGCGCGAAGGTTGCCGTGGAGCCGCGCGCCATCGGCAAGCTGTGGTACGCCTTCTTCGATGATCCCAACGGCACGCGCGTCGAACTGCTGCAGCGACCGTAGCTGGCCGAATCGAGAACTCGATGGCGGCAGCGTGCGGATCAGCTCGGTGGCGCGCCGACTTACCCTGATCGGCGGGGGTGCGCGGGCGTGACGGCGGAATGATGCACAGCGACCATGGCCTCTATCGGCCGCGCCCAGGCTCGAGTGCGGTCGTCGAGACGGGACCCATCCCGATGATCTCGACCACGACCTCTTCGTCCTTCGCCATGTCGTAGTGATGACCGCCCGGCGGCTCGTAGATGAAGCTGCCCGCCTTGACCGGCACCATCTTGTCCGGATTGTAGACGTCGGCATCGGGGCCGGTTGCCACCCACCAGGTGCCCTTGAGGACAGTGATGTAGCGAGCTTCGTTGTGATAGTGAGGACGGCTGCCCGAGCCGGGCGCCCACGTAATCCGGGTCACGTAGATGCCTGGCTTGCTGGAGTCGCCGACAATCGTGACCGAGCGCCCCCCGGCGGCGGGCTTCAGGCTCTCGGGAGGCGCAATGAGGAACCCGTGAGCGTCCGGCTTGAGCGACTGACCGAGCGCCGTGTGGCTCACGGCCAGCAGCGTGACGACCGCGCAAACGGCCCACCCGATCGCACCCGTGCGTGTCATAGAGGTTCTCCTCGCTGAGGAACCAGACCTACCTGACCGGAACGATGAACGACACGTGGTCCTGTCGCTGGTCACGATACGTGATCGCGACCGTCATCGTGTGCGTTCTGGACGTCGTATACACGTGAGCAAGGACGTACTCGCGGCCAGGCTCCATCTTCTGTAGCTCGGACGAGCTCCCATCACCCCACTCGACGCCAATCTGCGCGATGGCGGCATCGCCGCTGTCCGACGGTATCGTGAGTCCAACTTCCGTCGGTTGATTGCGGGTCGGTGTGCCGTAGATGTTGACCCGCAGTGGGGCGGAGGGGTTTGGTGACGGCTGGACCGGCGCCGTGCCGGCACAGCCAGACACGGCGAGCGAGACGAGCAAGGCGACGGGACCAGACCATCGAAACACTGGCGCAGGCTCCTCCCTCAGGCGAAACGAAATCTAGCACATTCAGCCGCGCGCCGCCGGCGACTGCCACACGGGGGGCTACGGCCGAGGTGCCGGTAGACCGCGCCACTGAAGCCGGGGTGACCTGGCGCATCCGCACCGCATCGCGCCCTCTGGCCCACCTGTGTGGTTTCGGTCTACGCTGTGGCGATCGACCCGTCGCCGGCGATGTGGCGGCGGATCGTCGCAGGGTGCGACCACCCCGCCCTCCGACCGCGGCCAACCTTTTCGGGGAGGAGAACGATGCAGACCATCAGGGTTCTACTGGCACTCATCATCCTGGGCAATCCGGCGCTGGCTTCAGCGCAGGGCAATCCCACCATCGGCAGCGCCGAGCCGTTCAAGCTGGGGACGTTCGAAATCGGCGGCGAACCGCGCCTCGGCATCGTCCTTCGCGACTCGCTCGTCGTCGAGCTCGTCGCGGCGAACCGTGCCCTGGAACGCGACCCGTCGTACCCGGCCATTCCGATGCCGCCGACGATGGTGGACCTCATCGGCCGCTACGAGTACGGGATGAAGACCCGCCTCTATGAGATCGTCAACGAGCTGGTGCGAAGCAATCGCCTGAGCGGCATGCAACGACCGGCGTGGGTCCACGACGTCAAGAGCGTGGACATTCTCGCGCCGCTCATGCCCGGCAAGATGCTGAACGCCGCGGTCAACTTCTACACGCACGTCGGCGAGACCGGAACGGCGGAGGAGCAGAAGAAGGCCGAGGCCGAACGCCGGGCCAAGCGCGGCGTGCCATACCTGTTCCTCAAGCCGACCCGTGGTGCCGTCGTCGGCGACGGTGACAACGTCGTCATTCCGTACGGACGCGATCGCGTCGACTGGGAAGTCGAGCTCGGCATCGTGATCGGGCGTGCCGCGCGCGACGTGCCGGCCGACAAGGCCGCCGATCACATCTTCGGCTACATGGTCACGGTCGACGTCTCCGACCGCGGCGGCCGTCCACCGGACTCGCGCCCGGGCTCCGACTGGCTGGTCGGCAAGGGACACGACACGTTCGCACCGATGGGTCCGTGGATCGTCCCCAAGGAGTTCTACGGCGATCCGATGAAGCGCCTGCGCCAGACCCTCACCGTCGACGGCAAGGTCATGCAGGAGAGCGGCGCCGCCGACATGATCCACTCGATCTACGAACTCATCGAGTACGGATCCTCGATCATCACCCTGTTCCCGGGCGACGTCGTCAACAACGGCACGTCCGGCGGCACCGGGATGGGTCAGGCCTATCGCGGCGCCGAACGCTTCCTGAAGCCAGGCGAGAAGATGGTCGCGGCCATCGAGGGCATCGGCTCCATCACGATGGCGGTGGTCGGCGAGGCGGCGCCGCCCGCCGGCACCGGTTCGCGGCTGCCGCCGGTCAGCACCTACCGCAAGCCGTAGCCGACCAGACGCGAGGCAGGGCGCTCCTGCCTCGCGTCGTCCGTTTCGCCGAGGGCGGACTGGGCGGCGCGTTCTCCCATTTCAATCAAGGCCGTGGCTGTGCGAACGGCACCGGGCCCGGACGCACAGCGGCAGCAACTCGCCCGAGCCCTCACTGCGGCGCGAGCTTCAATGTGTGGGCGGCCAACCTGTCGACCGCCGCACGCGAGAAGGGCAGCGGGTAGTAGACGCCATTGGCCAGATGCTCGCGCAGGTTGCCGTAATAGGGACTGCCGGGCTGTGCCGACTGGCCTGGGGCGTTGGTGGCCATCGTCTTGTCGAGATCCGACAGGTCCATGATGCGCCGGAAGTTCGCGCCCGTGGCATTGACGCTGTTGAAGCCGCCCGGACGTTCGATCGCCGGCAGGCTGAACGCATCGATGAACATGTGCGGCAGCCGGCTTTCGTTGATGCGACCGTAGCGCCACTGCGAAGGGTCGGCGCCCCAGTCCTCGCGGAGCCGCTCGAGCGCCTGCGCCAGTCCTGCTTCGACCAGCGCGCGGCGCGCCGCCGCCGACTTTTCCGCCGCGGCTTTGCGGCCGGCCTCCGTCGCGGTCCACCGCACGTAGATGGCAGCGGGCGCCGAGTCCCTGGCGAGGGTGCGGTCCCATGCGGCGATCGTCGACCGCGCCTGCTCGACGTCGGCCGCAGTCGCCGTCCAGCCGGTGAACAGCGGCCGGTCCCGCTCGGCACGCAGCGAGTAGGCGTCCTGCTGCAGGCGCTCCATGTCGGCGATCGTGAACGGTTTCCGTTCGGCGATCTGCCGGTCGAGCATCTGGCGGATGCGGGCGATCCGTGACACGTCGACGTCGGTCGACACGTTGTAGAAGACCGGCCGTCCCTCGTAGCCCTTGGGATGCGTGTTGTCATTGGCGGTCGCGATGTACCCGCGTGCCGGGTTGTACTCGCGCGGCAGGTCGCTGCGGAACCCCTTCCACTCGTAGCGGCCGGTGCCGGGCACCGGCAGGCGGCCGTTCCAGCCGTCGCGGTCGGGCGTCAGTCCGGTGACCTGCAGCGCGATGTTGCCTTTCGTGTCGCCGCAGATCAGGTTGTGCGTCGGCATCTTCCAGAACATCGCGCGCTCGAAGAAATCCTCGCAGCTCTGCGCCTGCGCGAGCTTGAGGCTGCCTTTGAACGCCGCCGTGCCCGGCTCCTGATTGACCGACCTGGCCGCAAACGCGAGGTGCCTGACGGCGTCCTCGTAGAACACCGGACCGTGCCTGGAGAACTTCAGTTCGACGATTCGCGGCTGCGCCTCCCCCTTCACCGCGATCGCCTCGCGAACGATCGTCATCGGTTCCCACGCGCTGCCGAACTTCGTCTGGTTCGCGTCAGCCGGGTTCGTCTGTTCGACGACGACGTCGACCATGTCGGTGCCGGCGAAGGTGAAGCCCCAGGCCATGTGCTCGTTGTTGCCGGCGTCGACGCCGACGAACGGCGGCTCGCCGCCGCCGATCACGTTCCAGCCGGGCGCGTTGAGGTGGACGAAGTAGCGCAGCGACGGCATCTCGATCGTCCGGTGCGGATCGTTCGACACAATCGGCATGCCGCTCGCGGTGAGCCGGCCGCTCACGACCCAGTTGTTGCTGCCATCCATGTCCTGCAGTTCGGGCATCAGCCGTGCGGCCCGACCGGTCGGCACGAGGGCGCGGTACGGCTCGACGATGTCGGGTGGCGGCAGGGCGCCCGGCGCGAACGGGTTGCCGTCGCCGCGGCGCGCCGCCGCCAGCAGGTCATCGGTGAACCACGAGAGATCGAGCCCGTCGGGGACGGTGAGGTCATCCCAGGGGTCCGGCGCCGCACGACGATTGGCTTCCTTCACGCCGAGCGCCTTGGCGCTGAGCGCGAGCTGGATCTCGGCAATGCCGTGGCCGCGCACGCTGTCGACGCCAAGTTGCGCCCATCGCCGCGTCACCGTCTTCGCGGTCCAGGGCTCCGGCCGCACGCCGGTGAGCGTGAATTCGACCGGCAGATTGTCGGCGTGCTGCGCGACATAGGCGTTCAGGCCGTTGGCCCAGGCGGTGAACAGGCGCTCGGCATCCGGGTGATAGCTCGTCCACTCCGCCGCATCCCACGGTCCGCGGAACATCATGAGGCGGGCGCGGGCGTCGTAGTCGACGGCCTTCGGCCCGAACACCTCGGCCAGCCGACCCTCGCGCCAGCGGCGCCACATCTCCAGCTGCCACAGCCGGTCCTGCGCCATGACATAGCCCTGGGCAAAGAACAAATCGTCATCGTTCTGGGCGTAGATGTGCGGAATCCCCTGCTGGTCGCGCACGACCTCCACCGGCGCCTGCAGCCCGGGCAGCCTGAGCGACCCGTCAATCGTCGCCAGCGACCGGTGCGCCAGATCGTCGAGCGAGGTGGGGGCGGCGGCAACCGCGACCGGCTCCGACGACCGGCAGCCGGGGGCGACCAGGACGACCACGAGCGGAACCACCAGCGACGCGCGAGCCACGGATATCGAGAGCATCGAGAGCCTCCGCACAGCCGGCGAGAGCGGGCGGAAGGCGGGACGGCCTGCCGCGGTGATCGGAGAATACCGCAGTTCGACCCGGCTGCCTTCATTTACGATAAGCCTTTGTTCATGAGTCATTTGCCGCTCACGGACGGGATGCGGGCGCAGGTCGCGCACGCCGCTGCACCCTGGGCCGAGGACGACGCGTCCATATCCGGTGCGCACCCGTGCCGCACCCGGTGCGGCGCCGATCGCGCGCCGGGCAGCTCGGCGGCGGCACGCCGCGGCACCGCACTCGAAGGCTCGTCCGTGCGCGGCCTGTCAGGCGTCGCGCCGCACATCGACCTGACGCCGCACCGGCAGGCGTTGTAGGCTGGAACATCATGGTCAACCGCGTGCGCTCCCTGCTGTTCACGATGGCCGCCATGGCCGTCGCCGCGCCGACCGTCGTCGCCCAGGCGCCGGCCACCAGCGCCGCCCAGGCGCCGCTCAACGAGGTCATCGCCGTCGACCCTTCGGTCCGGGTCGGCCGACTGCCGAACGGCCTGCGCTACTTCATCCGCGCCAACGGAACGCCGCGGGGCCGCGCCGAGCTGCGGCTGGTCGTCAATGCGGGTTCGGTGCTGGAAGACGAAGACCAGCGCGGGCTGGCGCACTTCGTCGAGCACATGGCGTTCAACGGGACGCTGAACTTCCCGGGGCAGGACATCCCGGCGTTCATGCAGAGCCTCGGGATGCGATTCGGCGCGCACGTCAATGCGCACACCGGCTTCGATGAAACCGTCTACCAGCTGCAAATCCCGACCGACAACCGGAACGTCATCGATCGGTCGCTGCTGATCATGGAGGACTGGGCGCACCGTGTGGCCTTCGAGCCGGCCGAAATCGAGAAGGAGCGCGGCGTCGTGCTGGAGGAGTGGCGGCTCGGCCTGGGGGCCGAGTCGCGCATCCGTGACGCGCAGATGCCGATCCTGCTGAAGGGCGCCCGTTATGCCGAGCGCTCGCCGATTGGACGGCCGGAGATCCTGCAGACCGTCAGCGCGGCGCGCCTGCGGCAGTTCTACGCCGACTGGTATCGTCCGGACCTGATGGCGGTCGTCGCCGTCGGCGATTTCGACCCGGTGGCGATGGAGACGATGGTCGTCGCGCACTTCTCGCAGATCGCGACGCCGGCGACACCGCGGCCGCGCCCGAGCTATGACGTGCCGCCGCATCCGGATACGCTCTATTCGCTGATTGCCGATCGCGAGGCGCGCGGCACCACGGTCACGGTATTCGGCGTGAAGCCGGCCGGCGATCAGCGCACGGTCGGCACCTATCGGCAGCAGATGGTGGAGCGGCTGTTCAGCGCGCTTCTCTCGGCGCGCTTCGAGGAAATCGCCAGCGGGCCGAACCCGCCATTCCTCGCCGCACAGACGTCACGGGGTCTGCTCGTCCGCTCGGCGGTCGCCACGACGCTGGCGGCGCTGGTGCCGGACGGCGGCGCAGAGCGAGGCATCAGCGCCCTGTTCACCGAAGTCGAACGGGTCATCCGCCACGGCTTCACGCAGACCGAACTGGATCGCGAGAAGCTCGGCAACCTCCGCTATCTCGACGAGGCGCTGCTCGACAAGGACAAGACCCCATCGGGTCCGCTCGCCGACGAACTGGTGCGGCACGTCGTCCAGGACGAACCGGTCCCGGGCATCATCTACGAGCAGGCGATGGCGCAACGCTTCCTGCCCGGCATCACGCTCGCCGAGGTGAACGCCCTGGCCCGCACATGGGTACCGGAAGGCGATCGGGCGGTGACGGTGACCGCCCCTGAACGGCCCGGCCTCGCCCTGCCGACGCAGGCTCGACTGAGCGCCGCGATCGCCGCCGCCGCGATTGCGCCGGTGGCGGCGTATGTCGACCGCGTGAGCACCCAGCCGCTGCTGGCCCAGCAGCCGACGCCCGGCACCATCGTGCGGGAGACGACGCGCGACGCGATTGGCGTGACGGAGTGGCGGCTGTCCAACGGCGTCACGGTCATCCTGAAGCCGACGACCTTCAAGGAGGACGAAATCCTGTTTCGCGCCAGCAGTCCCGGCGGCACGTCGATCGCCGGCGACCAGGATCTGGTGGCCGCGGCGACCGCCGAACAGGTCATTGCCGAGGGCGGACTCGGGCCGTTCACCAGCGTCGACCTGAACAAGGTGCTGGCCGGTGCCGCGGCGGCGGTGCGCGCCGACATCAGCGACACCGACGAGGGGCTGCGCGGCGGCGCGGCAAAGAAGGACCTGGAGACGATGTTCCAGCTCGTCTACCTGACCTTCACCGCGCCACGCGCCGATGCGGCGCAGTTCGAAGCGCTGAAGGCGCGCATGCGCCCGGCGCTCGCGAACCAGCAGGCGCGGCCGGAGGCGGCGTTCCGCGACGCGCTCACGTCGGCGCTGACCGGAGCCCACCCGCGGGCCCGGCCGCTGACCTCGGCGTCGATCGATCAGATGAACCTCGATCGGTCGTTGGCGTTCTACAAGGATCGTTTCGCCGATGCCAGCGACTTCACGTTCCTGTTCGTCGGCAGCATCGATCTGCCGGCGATGAAGCCGCTGGTCGAGAAGTACCTGGCCAGCCTGCCGTCCATCCGCCGCGTCGAGGCGGCCGTCGATCGCGGCATCCAGCCGCCGACCGCCATCGTCGAACGCGAGGTGGTGAAGGGGGTCGACCCGCGAAGCCAGGTTGCCATCGTGTTCCACGGCCGTTTCGCGAACGACCCGGCGCGGCGGCTGCTCATCGAAACGGTCGGCCAGATGCTCGCCGGCAACCTGCACCGGACGCTGCGCGAGGAGCTCGGCGGCACCTACGGCGTATCCGTCGACTCGCGGTTCTCGAAATATCCGGTCGAGGAGTATCGCATCGCGATCGACTTCAGCTGCGACCCGGCGCGGGTCACCGAACTCACCGCCGCCGCATGGTCGGTGATCCGCGACTTCCGGGAACGCGGGCCATCGTACTCGCAGCTCGCCGGCGGACGCGTCGCCATCGACCGCGAACTCGACGCCGGCTTCCAGGAGAACGGCGAGCTGCTCAACGCCTTGATGACGCGCGTCGAGAACCGCGAAGACATCGCCGAGGTCTTCAACCAGCGGCCGTTGTACGACGGGCTGACCGTGACGGCACTGCGGGAAGCGGCCCGCGAGTATCTCAACCTCGAACGCTACGTGCAGGTCACGCTCAAGCCGGAATCGAAGTAGCCGCGGCGCCGGTCGGATCGCGGGCCCTACGAGAATGTTGGCCGTCCGGCCACCGTTCCGACAGGGATGTCACGCGGCCGGCCGGCGGCGCGCCGTGGCGGTGGCCGATTTCCGGCTCGTTCCTGTCGTCCACCGCCGTCTCGCCGCTGGCAGCCGGCTTGCCTACCACGGCCGGCATGACGTCGAACGCGTCGCCTGGCGCTCCCCTGCGTCGACGCGACCTCCTCAAACTGATTGGCGGCGTCGCCGGCACCACGGCCATGTACCAGGCGATGACCGCCCTGGGGCTGCACGCCGAGTCGCGCTACCGCGGTCCGATCGCGCTGGACGGCAATCCCAAGGGCGCTTCCGTCGTCGTCCTCGGCGCCGGCCTGGCGGGACTGGTGGCGGCGCTCGAGCTGCGCAAGGCCGGCTACACGGTGCGGGTGCTGGAGTACCAGGACCGCGCCGGCGGCCGCTGCTGGACGGTTCGCGGCGGCGATCGCTACACGGAACTCGGCGGCTTCGACCAGACGTGCGAGTTCGACCGCGACCTCTATCTGAATCCAGGTCCGTGGCGCATCCCGTCGCACCACTTCGCCGTCATGGACTACTGCAGGCGGCTCGGCGTCGGGCTCGAGCCGTTCATGCAGGTGAATCACAACGCCTACCTGCACGCGAAGAACGCGTTCGGCGGCGTGCCGCAACGCTACCGTCACCTGAGGGCGGACTTCGCTGGCGGCGTCGCCGAACTGCTCGCGAAGGCGACGAGCCAGCAGCAGCTCGACGAAACACTCTCGGCGGGCGACAAGGAACTGCTGCTGGCGGCGCTGCGCAACTTCGGCGCCCTCGACGAGAACTACCGCTACAAGGCCGGCAGGGCGGCCAGCGACCGCCGGGGCTACGCGAAGGATCCGGGCGGCGGCCTCACGGCCGAGCCGGTCGACTCCGAACCGATCCCCTTCCGATCGATTCTCGACTCGCGCGTCTGGCAGCGGCTGGCCGACGGTGACAGCTACTACCATCACAACGCCATCTTCCAGCCGATCGGCGGCATGGACATGATCGCCAGGGCATTCACGCGCGAGGTCGGAGACGTCATCCGCTACGGCGCCAGGGTCACCGACATCAAGCAGTCCGCTGCCGGGGTAACCGTCGCGTACACCGACCGGGCGAGCGGCGTCACGTCGACGGCGTCGGCCGACTGGTGCGTCTGCACGATTCCATTGTCGGTGCTCTCGCAGATCGCGATCGACGTCGCGACGCCGATGGCGAAGGCCATCAACGCCGTTCCCTACAGTCCGGCCTTCAAGGTTGGCCTGCAGTTCGGCCGCCGTTTCTGGGAGCAGGACGAGCACATCTACGGCGGCATCAGCTACACCGACCTGCCGATCAACCAAATCAGCTATCCCTCCTGCGGCTACGGCAGCGCCGGCAAGGGCGTGCTGCTCGCCGGCTACACCTTCGGCGTGCATGCCTACGAGTTCGCATCGCTGTCACCGAAGGAACGGATCACCAAGGCGGTCGAGTACGGTGCCCAGATCCATCCGCAGTACGGGGCGGAGTTCGAGAACGGATTCTCTGTCGCCTGGCATCGCGTGCCGTGGCTGCTCGGCTGCTCGGGCGCGTGGACCGACGCGATGCGCGCCGAGCATTACGAACACCTGTGCGCCATCGACGGCCGCATCCTGCTGGCCGGCGAACACGCGTCGTACATCCCGGCGTGGCAGGAGGGGGCGATCCTGTCATCGCTGGACGCCGTCGAACGCCTGCACCGGCGGGTCATCTCGACCTAGGAGCGAACGCATGCGAAACAGGTTGCCGATAATCCGCGGCCTCGCCGCAGCGTGCTGCGTCGGCGGCATGCTGTACGGGGGACCCGCGTTGATGGCCCAGTCGGGCGACGGAACGTTCTCGAATCCGGCGCGCTTCGTGCCGAAAGACGGCGAGCGTCTGTACCAGAGCTCCTGTCAGGCCTGCCACATGCCGGCCGGCGAGGGCGCCGCCGGTGCCGCCGCCTACCCTGCCCTGGCAAAGAACCGGAAGCTGCGCACCGCGCGCTACATCACGTCCGTCGTCACCAACGGCCAGCGGGCGATGCCGCCGTTCGGCCCGATGCTGGACGACGAGCAGGTGGCGGCGGTCGTCAACTACGTCCGTTCGCATTTCGGCAACGACTACACGGATGCGGTGACGGCCGCCGAAGTGAAGGCGGTGCGACGCTGAACTAGGGTCGGAGGCTGCGCAGTCTTGCCAGCGCTTCACCGAAGTCCTTCAGGTTGAACGGCTTCATCAACAGGCCGCGCGCGCCGCCGCGGATGAGCCGCTCGACCTCCTCGTTGTCGCCATATCCTGAGCAGATCAGGATCGGGACGGTCGGGTCGATGCCGCGCAGCACCGCGAATGCCTCGCTGCCTCCCATTCGCGGCATCTTCAGGTCGAGCAGCACACCGGCAAGCGTCGTGTGATGCTCGGAGAACAGACGCACCGCCTCGATCCCGTCGGTCGCGACCACAGCGTCGAAGCCGAATGTCTCGAGCGCGGTCGTCGCGACGTTGCGGACCATCGGCTCGTCGTCGACCACCAGGATGCGGCCGCCGGCCGGCAGGCGCCGGGGCGGCGCGACCGCGGCGTCGCGCTTCAGACGGCCGCGCGGCAACCGGACGGTGAAGGTTGAGCCTTCGTGCACCGCCGACTCCACCGTCACGCTGCCGCCGTGCAGGTGCACGACGCCGTCGACGGTCGCCAGTCCGAGTCCGGTGCCGCTCACCAGGCTGCCCGGCTTGGTGCTGAAGAACGGCTCGAAGATCCGCGACTTCACGTCCTCGGCGATGCCGACGCCGGTGTCGCTGACGCGCAGTTCGACGAACTCCGCCGGCCCGCCGCTCGGCAGGTCGAGGAGGACGTCACGCGTCGCGACACGAATGGGTCCGCCATCCGGCATCGCATCGTTGGCGTTCAGGCAGAGGTTCAGCACGACCTGGCTCAGCTGGGACGGATCGGCATCGACGCTCCACGTGTCGTCGAGTTCGAGGTCGAGGCGGACGTTCGGCCGCAGCGACGGTGCGAGCATGACCACGCAATCGCGCACCACGGCCTGGACCGAGGTCTCTTCGACCACGTTCATGCCACGCCGCCCGAACGCGAGCAGCTTGCGCGTGAGATCGGCCGACCGCTGCGCCGCGCGCTCGACGGCCGCGAGGCACTCGCGCTTCAGGGGATCGGTCTCGCGGCCGCTCAAGTACTCGGCCTGGCCGAGGATGACGGTCAACATGTTGTTGAAATCGTGCGCGACGCCGCCGGCCAGGCGACCGAGGCTCTCCATCTTCTGGGACTGCAGCAGCTGCCGCTCCATGTCGGCGCGGGCCAGCTCCTGCGCCCGCATCTCGGTGATGTCGTGGCTGAACGCCGAGACGCCGAAGACCACGCCCTCGTGCGCCACGCGGCTGAACGACAGCAGCAGGGTGCGGCCGCTGCCGGCGACATGCTCACACGTGAAGGCGCCCTCGATCAGGGCGCGCCGGTAGTAGCCGAGCCAGGTCGCCATTTCCGGCGGCGGACCGAGGATGGGCGTGATGCCGAGCCGCGGGACCACACCCAGCGTGCGCTGGCAGTACTCGGCGAAGGCCTCGTTGAACTGCGTCAGGGCACACGTCGCCGGTTCGACGAGCCAGACCATGTCGCGGGCGCTGTTGAACAGCGCCGCCAGCGTCGCCCGCGACTGCGCCAGTTCGTGGCGACTGACATCGAGGGCGGCCACCGACACCCGCAGCGATTCGCGGTCGCGGTCGTAGGCCGACAGCACGGCGCCGAGCACCAGGGCCACCAGTCCACTGCCGAGCACGACGCCCGAGGCCAGTTGAAGCATGCGGGCCGCTTCGCTGTGGAACGGCCGAACGCGTCCGGGGTCTGCATGCTCGATCGCAATCAGCAGCAGGGTCAGGCCAACCAGCGACAGCACGGCGGCCGCCCGCGTCCGGCGCCGGAAGATCACCACGGCGTAGACGAGCGCCGAGGCCTGATAGAGCAGCGCGCTGCCCAGCGTTCCCGATGCCGGAAACCAGCAGACGCCGATCACGCCGAGCGTGAGCACGAACGTCAGGACGCGGTGGTGACGGTGATGACGGGCCTCGCGGTAGAACCACAGCAGGACGACACCAAAGGCTCCCGATGCCAGTGGCACCAGGGCCGGCACCCGCAGCAGGAAACTGGTGGGTGCAATCGCAACCGCCGCCATCAGACCGGCCAGCAGACAGACGCGACGGTGGATGTCGTCCTCGACGTGACCGCCCCGGAGGAGGGGATCGGCAGCAAAACTGGGGGCTGGCTCCAAGGCAACCATGATCGCGGATCTTAGGCGATCCGCGCCGATCGGCGCAGCCGGCCTGGCGGTGGACGCCGCGCACCGTGTGCCGTTTCACGGAACGATGGCGGAGCGGTCGTCGTGCAGCACGCGGATCTCGGCATCGGCGGCCGCCAGCAGCGTGGTGAAGGCGTCGACGATGGCCGGGTCGAACTCGCTGCCGGCACGGGACCGCAGATAGGCGATGGTCTTCTCCGACGACCATGCTTCGCGATACGGACGATGGGTGCGCAGGGCATCGTAGACGTCGCACACGTGAACCAGGCGGCTCGCGAGGCTGCACTCGCGGTGGTAGTGCAGGCGCGGATAGCCGCCGCCGTCCAGCATGATGTGGTGCTCGTAGGCGACAACGGCGGCCAGTTCGAGGTCGTCGTCGCTCTGCATGATCAACCGGGCGCCGTCCACCGGATGGGCATCCATCATCAGGCGTTCCTCGGCGGTCAGCCGCCCCGGCTTGGTCAGCACCTCGATCGGAATGCGGACCTTGCCGATGTCGTGCAGCAGCCCGGCGACGCCAAACGCCCGCACGTCCTTGGCCGAGCAGTTCAACGACTCGGCCAGCCCCATCGCCAGCACGGCGACGTTGAGCGAGTGCGTGGTGGTGTACTGATCGAACTCCTTGAGCTGCAGCAACGGCAGCACCATCCGGCGATCGCCGTGCATCGCCACCGACAGCGACCGCACCACCGCTTCGGCTTCGATCAGCGGTATGCCGCCATCGTTCTGCACGTGCTGCTGGAGCCAGCGCAGCGTGTCGGCCTCCTCGCCGAGCGTCAGTTCGAGCGTCGTCGACAGCGCCGGCACCGCCGCGAGGTCGGCGTCGCCGCCCTGTCCCTGCAGGCCGACGGATCCGAAGCGGATGCCGAGGGAACGCATCTGCCGCTGTTCGCTGGTGCCGACCGACGAGAGCGTCAACCGGGCGAGAATCTCCTGCAGGAAGCCATCGAACTCGTCGCGCGATACGCGCCGCTCGAACTCGAGCCGCTGGATGCCGGCGGCGACGAGGCGCCGTCCCCAGTCCCAGACCTTGAGGTCGCGCAGCGGCTCGCGGCCGAAGACGACCTCGTCCTCGAGGAACGTGAAGGACGGCTGGACCGCGCCGGTGCTCAACCCGTCGAGTTCGGTGTACGCGTCGTCGACCGCGTGCTCCCTCGAGGGGTGCCCTTCCGGATACAGCGTCATGACCGCGAGCGCGTGCGCGAAGGCGTTGAGGAAACGTACCGGATCGCTCATGACAGTCTGGCCTCGACGGCGCGGCGGATGTCGGGGTCGGCGGATTCCGCCGCCAGCCGGAACCACAGAAGCGCGCGATCGTCGCCGCGCCAGCCGGTGGCCATCGCCTCCAGCGCGGCGGTCAGCACCGGCGTGCGGAGGGCGAGCCGGGGACGGCCGAGCAGGGTGCGACCACCGTCGACCAGGGCCACCAACTGCGACAGCCCGCGCGGATCGCGGCAGTGGCCCAGCGCACGAGCCGCCAGCACGCGCAGTTCCTCGGTCACCGCCGGGTTGCCGGCAATCGCGCCGACGAGCCCGGCGACGCTGCCCGGGCAGTCGTGTCGAATCGCCGCAAGACCGCTGTGGACGAGGCGCGGATGCCCGTCCTCGAGCGCCGCCCGCACCGCCGCCGTACGCTCGGCCGGAATCGTCAACTGCAGCCGGATGGCTTCGTGGCGGACCCGGACATCGGGATGGGCGCTCCAGCGCGCGAGCGACAGGCCGTCCGGCAGCCGTGACAGGCGCGCAAGCAGCACCAGCATGTTCCGCTGCACGAACCAGCGATCGTCCGCCAGCCGGGCGACGATGCTGGCACTCAGGTCGACCGGCGCCGCAGCCAGGCGATCCAGCAACTTGCGGCGCGTCGTCCGATGTTCGGCGGTGGCGAGCACCTCCAGCAGCACGTCGAAGCCGTCGCGCCCCATCGCCGGCAACAGGCGATCGAGGCTGTCGAAGTCGATCGGCGACTGCTGGAGCAGGATGGCGAGCACGTCGGGCCGGACCAGGTGCGCGGTGACGGCCACGGCGCCGGCGTGCGAGTGCTCCGGAGGCGAGGCGAGCCGCGCCAGCAGGTCCGCGGTGTGTCCGTCGCGGATGGCCCGGTCGATCGAACGATCGATCATCGGGCCGGCGCCGCCGACCTCGAGGCCGATCTCGACGAGCCGCAGCGGATCGACGAGCGAGGCGTCGGACGCCGAGTCGGCCGGCCGGTCGCGGCTGGTGGTCGCCAGATGCTGCAGGAACGAGCTGTAACCCGCCGGGTTCGGATCGGCGAGCTCCCACCCGGACAGCAGCCGCCCGACCTGCTCGCGCAGGGCGACGTCGGCGGCCGGTCGGACGGGCGCCTCGCCGAACTCGGCATGGGCGGCGAGTTTCGACAGCATGCGTGACAGGCCATGCGAAATGGTCTGGCCACTGGCGTCGGCCGCGGCCTTCACGATATCGATGACCGCGTCGACCGCCATGCCGTGCGTCGCGTCGAGGACGAAGGCGCGCCGCTGCGCCGCGTCGCCGCCCATCTCGACGAGGCGCCGCAAGGTCTCGGGCCGCAGCGCCCCGACCAGGCGCGCGGTCCGGCGCTGAAGGGCCCCGGCATCGGCGCCGCCGCTGGTCTTCAGCTCGCGGGCGATCTGCAGCAGGTAGCCGATGATGACCTGGTCGTACGCCTCCTCGCGCGGGTGCTGATCGATGGCGCGCGCCACGAGGCTCGGTTCGGTCGACGGCGGCTCGGTCGACGGCCCCGCCGCCTCGCCCGCCATCGCGGCGCGCGCCAGACCGACCCACAACTCGGCGCTGCGCATCGCGCCGCCGTCGCCGGGGGTCGGCGGCCCCGTGTCGGCGATCGCCAGGCCGGCGAACGACAGCGGGTGCAGGCGCAAGTGCGGCCAGATCGGCCGGTCGCCGACCGGCACCAGTCCAACGGCGCCGTGCTGCTCGGGCTCGCGCGCGAGAGCGGCGAGCGCCTCACTCGTTTCGTGAACCGTCAGCCCGCGGCCGATGCTGACCGCGCCGAGGTGGTGGCGATGCAGCCCCTCCGCCAGCCGGCGCAGCACCGGTTGCGCGGCATTGGTCGCGACGCCCTCGATAATCAGCTGTCGCCGGGCGATGCCGAAGGCGATCTGCGCCCGGTCATCCAGCAGACGCGCGGCGCGCGAGACCACCGCGGCCGCGGCCGGCTCCAGTGATGGATGACCGCTCGGATACATGCCGTACTTGTGCAGGGCGACGGACAGTTCAACGAGAAACTCGCTGAACTCGCGCGACAGGGCGAGCCGTTCCGGGGGCGTGTCGTTCACGCACCTGGAGCGTAGTTGAAGGCAGCCCAACCTTCAAGAAGATCGAAGCGAGGGAGCCGACCGACGTGGGAGCACCGCCGAATCGGCGCACCCGGCGGCGGTGGCCTCGCGGACCGGGTCGCAGGGGCCGGCCGTCCCTGGCGCCGGGCCGGCCGGCACCGTCCCGACCGCCGCGCCCGATGACAACCGTTCGATGAACCGTCGGGCGACGTCGCGCGGATCGCGTCGTTCGACATCCACGGCGGCGTTGAGGGCCCGCATCTCCGCGTCGCCGAGGCGGCCGGTCAGGCGGGCCAGGGCGCGGCCGATCTGCGGATGCCGCAGCAGCGACGCGGTGCGCACGAGCGGCACGGCGTCATAGGGCGGGAAGTAGTGACGGGGGTCGGCCAGCGGGAAGAGATCGAGTCGGTCGATGAGGGCGCTCGTCGCATCGCCGGCCACCAGATCGACCTCGCCATCGGCCAGTGCACGATAGATGAGCGACAGCTCCATGCCGCGCGGCGCCGCCGCGAAGTCGAGCCCGTAGGCGCGCACGAGGCCGCGGTAGCCGTCGTCGCGTTCCAGGAACTCATGGCCGAAGCCGGGTCGCAGCGCCGGCGCCGCCGGCGCGAGATCGTCGATCGTCCGCCAGCCGCGTCGCCGCGCCTCGTCACCGCGCACCAGCATCGCGAAGGTGTTGTTGAACCCCAGCGGCTCGAGCAGGCTGATGCCGCGCTCGGCATACAGGTCCCGGGCGCGCGAGAGCGCGGCCGCCGACTCACGCGGCACCGGCTCCCGGAAGATGGCACCGACTGCCGTCCCGGTGTACTCGACGTAGACATCGATGGCACCGCTTCGCAGGCCCGCGTCGCACACGAAGGTGCCGCCGAGATTCAGCCGGCGCTCCACCGTGACCCCGCCCTCGGCTTCGATGAGCTGCGCCAGCAGTTCGCCGAGGACGATCTGCTCGGTCGTGTTCTTGCCGCTGACGACGATGGCGCCTGGCGCCGACCGGCCGCCGCCGCTCACGCCCAACAGCGCCGCCAGACCCGCCACGACCGCCGCCGCGACGATCGACCGCCGCCCCGGCGCCGATGGCGCAGTCCGTCTCCCCACCCAGGCGAGGACGCCGTCGGCAATCAGCGCGAACGCCGCGGTTGGGATCGCCCCCGCGAGAATCATCGTGGAGTCGACCATCGACAGGCCCCGGAAGATGTACTCGCCGAGCCCGCCGGCGCCGACCGCTGCCGCGATCGTCGTCGTGCCGATGCCGATGACCGTCGCCAGTCGCACACCGGTCAGGATCGAGGGCAGCGCGAGCGGCAGTTCGACGAGGCGCAGGCGCTGCGCCCCGGTCATGCCGACCGCGGTGGCCGCTTCGATGACCGCGGCATCCACCTGCTGCAGCCCGGTGGTCGTGCTGCGGACGATGGGCAGCAGCGCGTAGAGGAAGAGCGCGACAAGGGCGGTGCGCGGGCCGACGCCGCCGACCAGCGGCAGTGGCAGCAGGAAGCCGAGCAGCGCCAGACTCGGAATCGTCTGGGCGATGCTGACGAAGGTGAGGACGACCTGGCCAAGCCGCGGCCGGCGCGCCGCCAGGACCCCGGCCGGCACTCCGACCAGCACCGCCACGGCCGTCGAGACCACGACGAGGGCCACATGCTGGCGCAGCAGCCCGAGGAACTCGTCGGCGTGGCTCGACCAGAAGTGCAGAACGCCCATCTCAGTGCCGGGCCGCAGAGGCCGGCCGCGGTGGCCACGCCTCGATCAACGTCCGCACCCGCTCGTCGTCGAGCGACAGCATCGCCTCGGGCGTGTCGCAGGCGACCAGCCGGCTGTCGTGCATCACCCCGATCCGCGACGCCATCGTGAACGCCTCGGCGAGATCGTGGGTGACCAGCAGGACCGTCGTGCCGACGACCCGCTGGATGCGAGCGAATTCGCGCCGCAAGTCGGCGCGTGTGATCGGATCGAGTGCCCCGAACGGCTCGTCCATCAACAGCACCGGTGGATCCGCCGCCAGCGCCCGGGCCACGCCAACCCGCTGACGTTGTCCGCCGGAAAGTGCGCTCGGCAGCCGGGTCGCGTAGGTGTCGGGCGGCAGGCCGACGAGCGAAAGCAGGTCCGCCGTCCGCCGGCGGATACGCGCGGCGGCCCAGCCTTCGAGGCGCGGGATGACGCCGACGTTCTGCTCGACCGTCAGGTGGGGAAACAGCCCGACATCCTGGAAGACGTAGCCGATTCGGCGACGCAGCTGGATGGCATCCCAGTCGCGCGTGCTCCGGCCTTCGACGATCACGTCGCCGCTCGTCGGATCGAGCAGCCGGTTGACGAGCTTCAACGCGGTCGTCTTGCCGGCACCGCTGCGGCCGACGAGCGCGACGACCTCGCCTTCGCCGATGGACAGCGTGAAGTCATCGAGCGCCCGCAGCCCCCCCGGCCGCACCACGGCGGCATGATCGAAGTGCACAACCACGGTACCCATCATAGGTGGCATCCGTTCCGGCGCGCCGTGTCCGCAGCCCGACCACCCGGTTCACCGGCCGAACGCTGTTGTATCGCGTCCGCCGACGCATAGAATGGGGGCGCTCACGAAGGGGGTTGCATGTCACGCTGGCGCCGTCCGCTCCACGCCGTCGCGTCGCTGCTCGTCGGCGCGATGGTATCGCTGCAGGCCCAGGAACAGCGGCCATTCGGCATGCCGGTGCCGCCGCTGGGCCCGGGACCGTTCGAGATTCAGACCGCCGAGGTGGCCAAGGTTCGGGTCAGCGTGCTGACACGTGGGCTGTCGCACCCGTGGGCCATCGCGTTCCTCCCCGATGGCCGGCTGCTCGTGACCGAACGGCCGGGTCGGCTGCGCTTCATCCGCGACGGCGCCCTCGATCCGCAACCCATCAGCGGCGTGCCGCAGGTCCGCACGGACGGCAACGGCGGACTGATGGACGTCGCGCTGCATCCGCGCTTCACCGACAACGGCTTCGTCTACCTGACGTACACGAAGCCAACCGGCGACGGACGCGGTTCACCGGCTCTGGCGCGCGGCACGCTCCGCGACCACGCGCTGATCGACGTCCGCGACCTGGTCGTCACCGAGGCCTTCCCGGGGAACTCCGGTCTCAACGGGCGCGTCGCGTTCGGCCGCGACGGCATGGTCTACAT
The DNA here is from genome assembly GCA_902825985.1 of uncultured Acidobacteriota bacterium. Taxonomy (GTDB): domain Bacteria; phylum Acidobacteriota; class Vicinamibacteria; order Vicinamibacterales; family CAVVIG01; genus VFZL01. The sequence goes on from CADEDC010000004.1 coordinate 27,551, forward strand.
GTCGACCGGCGGGAACACCGGCAAGGTGTCACAGGACCCGAACAGCCTGCGCGGCAAGATTCTCCGATTGAACGACGACGGGTCGGTGCCGAAGGACAACCCCTTCGTCGGCATGCCCGGCTTTCGCCCCGAGATCTTCACGCTCGGCCATCGCAACACGCTCGGCCTGATCGTCCACCCGCAGACCGGCGAGATCTGGAATCACGAGAACGGACCGAACGGCGGCGACGAGATCAACGTCATCGTGCGCGGCCGGAACTACGGCTGGCCGGTGGTGAGTTTCGGTCGTGACTATCCGGGTCCGCGGGTGTCGCCGCATCCGACGCAGGAAGGGATGGAGACGCCGCTCCTGGTCTGGGTGCCGTCGATCGCGGTGGCCGGCATGGCGGTCTATACCGGTGACCGCTTCCCGGCCTGGAAGGGCAACGTGCTGGTCGGCGCCATGCGCGAAGGCGAGATCCCCGGCACCGGCCATCTGCAGCGCATCGTGTTCAACGGCCGCATGGAAGAGATGCGTCGCGAGTCGCTGCTGCGCGACCTGCGCCAGCGCATTCGCGAGGTGCGACAGGGACCGGACGGCCTGATCTATCTGCTGACCGACGAGGACGACGGCGCCATGCTGCGCCTCGAGCCGATGCCGTGAGACATCGCGCCCGAGGCGGCAGTCCTGCGCCGGCCGGTTAGAGCTGCTCGAGCTGGTCCCGGACTTCCTTCTCGGTCTTCAGCGCGTTCGTGATGCCGAACGTGCCAAACTGGCCGGCAATCGCACGGGCGATCTGGCGGTCCATGTCGTTGACGACGACACCGTCCAGCGTCAGGCGACCGCGTTCGACGATGATGCGGATCGACGGATTGGGGCCGAGCCCGTAGTTGGCCAGCGACGGATGCGAGTAGATGGCGCGGGCGACCCGCACGCGCAGGCTGTCGTCGAACTGCGAGACCGGCAGCACGTCCAGCTGGTTGCGGACGGCCCGCACCCCGTCGATTTTCGCCACCCGCTTGCCGATGTCATCCACCTTGTATGGCATCGTCACCTTGCCCGTGAGCGTGACGACGCCGTCGTTGATGGACGCATGCACGGAATCGAAGATGGTGAACCAGACGTACCGTTGCACCGCGTTCGACACGTCGTTGAAGATCTGCAGGTTGCCGCGCTCCTGGGCCGCTGCCGGGGCGACCAGACCGAGCGTGAACAAAGCGACTGTGAGCCACCGCATTGAGTTCCTCCTCCCGCCGTTGCCGATGAGCGAGGCTGCAAGTGAAATGCCGCACCGAAACAGCCGGATCAGGGCCGGCCGGCGCCGGCGGTGGCCTGCCGGTGCGACAGATCGTCCGCGGAAGAGAGCAGCGGCCGTGGACGGGGGGTGCCGTTCGGCACGAACGACCACGTGCTCTCCGGCGGGCCGCGGTTTGGGATACTTGTTCCGTTCCTGAAGAGGAGGACAGCGTGAGACATCGCATCGGTGTATGGCTGACCTTGGGCGCAGTTGTGCTGGCCGCACCCCTGGCGGCGCAGCAGGCGGAGACCGACCGGGTGTCGGAAGCGGCGACGGTCCTCGACGAGATTCTCTCGGTCAAGGACAACAGCATCCCGAAGGCCATCCTCGACAAGGCGAGGGCCATCGTGGTGATTCCATCGACGGTGAAAGGCGCGTTCGTCGTCGGCGGTCAACGCGGCAAGGGGGTCATCAGCGGCCGCGTGGACAGCGCGTGGTCGCCGCCGGCCTTCATCACGCTCACCGGCGGCAGCATCGGCTTTCAGATCGGCGGGCAGGCCACCGACATCGTGCTGGTCGTCATGAACGAGCGCGGGCTGACCAACCTGATGAAGAACAGCTTCAAGATTGGCGGCGCCGCATCTGTCGCGGCAGGACCGGTCGGTCGTGAGGCGACCGCGTCCACGGACTATCGGTTCGAAGCGGAGATTCTGAGCTACTCGCGGTCGCGCGGGCTGTTCGCGGGCGTGAGTGTCGCCGGCTCGACCATTCGCGCCGACCGCGACGCCAATGAAAAGGTCTACGGCGTCGGCTACAACACGCGGCAGATTGTCGTCGAACAGAAGGGCGGCACGCCGGCGGCGATCGCGCCCTGGATGGAGGTCCTGCGGAAGGTGTCGTAACGGTGCGGACCGCTTCTTGAAAGCAGCGTCGGCTTCATCGAGTGAGGAGCCGCATGACACCTGACGCCGCACATGTCCCCACGGTCCGCACCGGGCAGGGAAACGTCGCCCTCTCGAAGGAGGAGTTCGCCAGCCGCCTGCGGGAGCGCTTCTACGACCCCGCCTATGCCGCCGCCCCAGACGCCGTCGACCGCCTGGTCGAGATCGCGTGGACTGCCTACCACGACTATCACAAGAGCCCGCGTACCCGGGCGGCCGGGCCGGGGTTTGCCGACCCGACGTTCCAGTTGCCGGTCGAGTGGCTGGATGCCCGCGCCCGCATCATCGAGGCGGAACAGCACCACGACGATCGGACGCGCCCCCCTCGCCTGCTGCTGGTCAGCGGGGCGGCGCGACACGATCAGACCTGCCCCGGCGAGATGTCGAAGACCTTCAGGCTGGCGCAGCTCGCCGCCGCCGAAATGGCGGCCGGGGGCGTCGAATGCGATCGGCTGGACCTGAGCCATCTCACCGCGGAGTACGGTCGGCAGATTCTGCCGTGCAAGGCCTGCGTCTCGACGGCGATGCCGTTGTGTCACTGGCCGTGCTCCTGCTACCCGAACCACGCGCTCGGCCAGGTCAACGACTGGATGAACGAGATCTACCCGCGATGGGTGGCGGCGCACGGCGTCCTCATCGTCACGCCGGTGTACTGGTACCAGGCGCCGAGCGTCCTGAAGCTGATGATCGACCGGCTGGTCTGCGCCGACGGCGGCAACCCGGACCCGACGACGACCCGCGGCAAGCAGCCGGTCGACGCCAAGGCGCTCGAAATGCGAGGCTGGCACTACCCGCGCCATCTGGCCGATCGTCATTTCGCGATCGTCGTGCACGGGGATGCCGCCGGCGCCGAAGCGCTGCGTCGGTCGCTGCACGACTGGCTCGTCGACATGCGGCTGATTCCTGCGGCTCCGACCAGTTCGCTCGATCGCTACATCGGCTATTACGAACCGTACGCGACGAGCCACGAGGCGCTCGATCGCGACGACGCGGTTCAGGAGGAGGTGCGGGCCACGGCCCGATCGCTGATCGAAGCCGTGCGCCAGGCGCGCGCGGGCGACGGCACGCGCGCCGATGGCGATCGGGTGGAGCCGCGTCCCAAGTAGCCGGACGCGACAGCCCTCGAGGGCACATGGCAGCCTCGTATCCCCGGGCCGCCGGCGCGCCCGCGCCCGTGGCACGCACCACCAGGCCGGCGACGCCCGACCGGGAGGCGTTCACGGTTGGGAGTACGATCGCCAGGTGAGTGCATCGCCGCCCGCAACCGGCCCGGCGTCGCCACCCGCCGGGCCGGGCGGGCCATCGCCATCGGCCGCCATCGCCTGCCTGCTCGTCGCCATGCTGTCGTTCCAGGCCGGCGCGTCGGTGGCCAAGCAGCTGTTTCCGGTCGTCGGCGCTGCGGGCACGACGGCGCTGCGCCTCGGCTTCTCGGCCGTCATCGTCACGCTGCTGCAGCGCCCCTGGCGCACCGTGCCGCCACGCAGCGCCTGGCCGGTCATCGGCATCTACGGCATCGCGCTGGGGACGATGAACTTCACGTTCTACATGGCCATCCGGACGATCCCGCTGGGCGTCGCCGTCGCGCTCGAGTTCACCGGTCCGCTGGTGGTCGCGTTCGCCGCGTCGCGACGGCGCGCCGACTTCGTCTGGATTGCCCTGGCCGCGGTCGGCGTCGGATTCCTGCTGCCGATCGGGCCACAGTCGGGGCGCCTCGATCTCACCGGCGTCCTCTTCGGCCTGGCCGCCGGCCTGTGCTGGGCGCTGTACATCGTGTTCGGCCAGCGTGCCGGTCACGTGCACGGGGCGGCCGCCGCGACGTGGGGCCTGCTGATCGCCGCCCTCGTCGCGGTTCCGCCCGGCGTCGCGATGAGCGGCATCAGCGGCCTGACGCCGCGAACGCTGGGGCTCGGCGTGCTCGTAGCGGTGCTGTCGAGCGCATTCCCGTACACGCTGGAAATGATCGGGTTGCGCCGCCTGACGGCGCGCGCCTACGGCACGCTGATGAGCCTGGATCCGGCGCTGGCCGCCGTGACCGGCCTGCTGGTGCTCGGCGAACGGCTGACACCGGGTCAGTGGCTGGCGATTGGCGCCGTCACGACGGCATCGATCGGCGTCGTCAGCCACGAACGCCGCCGGGCGGACAGCGGCGCGCCGCCAGCCAGCTAGGTCGGTGGCAGGGGTGGGACGACGATGGCCGGTTCGATCGACGCCGGCGTGCTGGCTCGCGGATCATCCGGTTCGAGCTGGGCGTCTGTCGCGGCGGCATTCCGCACCGGCCGCCATCGGCGCGCCACGCGGTCGATCCCGATGGGGAAGATGCGCAGCCGTCCGTCCGGGCCGATGTGCAGCCGGAGGAAGTGCTTGTAGTCTTCGATGCGGAGCGCCGAGAACGCCTCGTTTGCGTGGCGGCCGAAGAGGTTGAGCGACACCAGCAGGTAGAGGCCCATGATGAGCGAGCCGACCACCCAGCCGCCGCCGAACAGCACGACGCCGGTGATCAGTGCCTCGATGAACGGGCGGCCGTCGACGACCGGCCACGCCGACGCCAACTGGCGGCCGAGCACCACGCCGCCCTCGAACAGCAGGTAGGCGGCCGCGAGGTGCGCCAGGCCGTGCGCGGTGCCACCGAGCCGTCTGTACCACTTCGAATGGGTGTCGGTGAAGAGCACGAAGCCGAGGACGATCAGCGTCGGTCCGAACACCAGACCCAGCCGGCCGGCGACCCACCACCAGCCGGCGAGCGCGTAAATCGACGCCGTCACCCAGCCGAACTTCGGATTGATGATCGGGAACAGGACGTTGCGCCAGGTCAGGCGGCGCGAGATCGATTGCGAAGGAAACGTCGTGCGCAGGGTGAACTCGCCGGGCAGGTGATCGACCTTCGGCGCGTGTGTCGGGTGGAGGAACGCCCCACCGCCGCCCGCCGTGATCTTCTGCGTCCCGTCGGCGTGGGCGTGGCGGCGATAGTGGTGGAGATCGCCGGCCAGGTGTACCCACGTCCGGGCGCCGGCCCGTTCGAAGACCCGTTCGAGGTAGCGCAGGTTGTTGTCGTTCACCTCCGGGTCGAGGTCATGGTAGGCCTCGACGAACACCCAGTGCGGTTCGGCACAACAGAGGATGATGCGGTCGCCCTCGCGCATCGTGGCGGCGACGCGCTTGAAGTACTCGACCTGGAGCGCGTCGATGTCCGACCCGAGCTGGAAGTCGGTGCCGATCAGCCACCAGCGGCCGGGCAGCCGAATGGCGAAGTAGCTGCGCCGCTGCCGCGTCCGCCATCCCTGGAACCAGCGCCGGCTGCAGAACAGCCGGGTGAACGACACGAGGCTGTCGTACCAGTCGTGGTTGCCGGGCAGCGCGAAGACGTCCGGCTCGGGCGGCAGCGAGAAGTTGCGGGCGGTTTCGAACGGACGCACGAGCCGGTCCTGATAGTCGCGACGATTGGCGCTCGGATAGACCTGGTCGCCGCCGAAGATCAGCAGGCGCCCAGGCGGCGTGCTCACCGGCACACCGTGTTCGTCGCGTGCTTCGAGCGAGGCGCGCGTCAACCAGTAGGCGACGGAGTAGGTGGAGTTCCAGCCGTCGCCGGTATCGGCGACGTAGTCGATCCAGATGTCGTGACGTGGACGGCCGTGCTCGTCGACGGCGAAGTCGAAGTCGTCCTCTTGATCGGGTGTCGCCAGCGCTTCGAGCAGCCGGTAGTCGGAGTGGCGCCCGAACATGGTCGAGACGATGACGTCGAGGCCGGTCGAGATCAACGGCCCTGGATCGAACCAGCCGACCATCGGCCGGCGGCGATCCGCCGCCGGGGGCGCCACCGGGGCCGGCACCACCGACTGGTCGCGCTCGGTGGTCGGGCCCGCCACTAGCGGGGGGCCGGGGCCGGGGCCGTCAGATCGCCCTGCGCCCGGGCGCCGCGCAGGACATTCACGATGCTGAAGTTGCCTTCGTGGCAGGCGTACTCGTACATGAGGCCCTCCGTCACGCCGCGGGCCGCCTGATTGGTGGTCAGCGGATACCGTGCCGTCCACGGCCGCGTGAACTGTGACGCATCGGTCCACGTGAATTCGTAGTCCATCGTCTCGGCGTCGATGCGCCGGAATCGCTCCACGACCTTCAAGGTCGACCGCGCACCGCGCCACGAGGTCGCCCACCAGTAGCGGCCGCGATCGAGGAAGTTCTCGGTTTCGACGACGAGCGTATCGCCCTCCCAGCGGCCGCGCGACTCACCGAGCCACTGCGGCGCCACGCGCGGACGATCGTCGAGCGGTATCAGGCGGAAATCGTGGAACATCTCGGCCTGGATGCCGACGTACTGCGGCGTCTGGACGATCAGCACGTTGTTGTTGTATCCGGTGTGGAATGGCAGCGGCAGTCCGTCGGTCAGGCAGCGCTCGCCGGTGTCGAAGTCTTCCGGGTTGTCGCGAGCCCCACGGCCATAGTGATCGGCCGCCCGCTGTGACGCCTGGCGGCCGTCCGGCGTGAATGGCAGCCTGCCGTCCGGCGGATCGACGATGAGCGAGGTCCGGAGGTCGGGCACCACGGCCGCCGCCGGATCGAACCAGACCTGGTTGTACGTGCCCGGATCGCCGGAGCCGACCACCGGCTCCTGGGCCGCCTGGGCGCGGGCATTGGCTTCCAGCGACTTCGCCTCGTCGGCGGTCAGCGTGGCCCGGCCGTTGAAGCGGGCCGGCCGCTCGAGCGGCGTGATGGTGGAGCCGGTCCACTGCCCGTGCAGGTCTGGGGCCCCCCACGGGGTCCGCGGCGGCGTGGATCGGGTGGCCGTCGTCCCGGGCGGCGTCGCCGAATCCTGCGCGAACACCGGACCCGCGAGACCGAGCGCGATGATCGCTGCTGTGACTGCTTTCACGGTTGCCCTCCTGCGCCGGCGATTGTGAATCAGGTCCGGCGGTCCGGCAAGTACCGTGATTTTGCGGCAGCCGGTGGCGCGGGCAGCCATGGCCCAGTTGCGTCGCGGCGGGGCCCGGTCGACGCCGCCGGGCGGCGGCACGATGGTCGTCACCCGGCAGACGGTCGGGCGGCGGCGGAATCAGTCCGCGACGTCCTGTCGTTCCGGCGTCGTCCGGACGAACCAGACGAGCGTGACCGTGCCGATCAGGCCGAGGGCGAAGGTCGCGATCTGCGCGGCGGTGCCGACGCGCGAGAGCGCGATGACCGACAGCGAGACGCCGGTCCACATCGACGCCAGGGCGAGAATTTTCGTCCGCCTGGCCATGCCGCCGGTCTCGTGGAATCGCCGCAGGCTCGGACCGAACCACCGGTTCCGGTGCAGCCACGCGTCAAGGGATGGAGAACTGCGCGCGAACAGGTACGACGCGATGATCAGGAAGACGGTGGTCGGCATGCCGGGGACGACGGCGCCGATGGCCCCGAGCGCGACCGAGACACATCCGCCGCACACGAACACCAGGCGGCCTGGGCCGCGCCTCACCGCGATGTCGTTCGGTTCCCGCCGCGCCGTCGCCACGAAACTCATCATCCCACAGGATCCGGCTGGGTAATCGGCAGGTGCGGCGACAGCCGCACCCCGCATACGACGGTCTAGGTTTGAAAGTTGAGCTTGTGGCCGGCCGTCGGCCAGCGGTCGATGGCGACCACGCGGCCGGTGCCGCTGAGCGTGACGTAGAGCGTCCGCAGATCGCTGCCACCAAAGCAGGCGTTGGTGACCAGCAGATCCGGCAACGGCGTGTGCGCGAGGCTCCGGCCATCCGGCGACACCGAGGTGATGCCGCCATGCAACAGCGTCGCGACGACGACGTTGCCGTCGCGATCGACGCACAGCGAGTCGAGCATCGCGGGGGCGGCAGGCGGCACGCCGGGTACCGTGGTGACATAGCGGCGGCCGGTCACCTGTCCCGGACCGGCCAGCGGAAAGGCCCAGACACGCGCGGTGGACGTTTCGGCAACGTAGAGCTCGCGGCCATCCGGGCTGAGGCCGATGCCGTTCGGACTGTCCAGCGGAAAGACGATTTCCCTGATCGTCCTTCCGTCGGACGTCGCGAAGAACACGCCGCCGCGATCGTGGTCACGGGCGCGGGTCTTGCCGAGGTCGGTGAAATAGAAATTGCCGTCGGCGTCGAAGACCAGGTCGTTCGGGCCGCGCAGCGGTCGGCCGTCACACTCGCGATAGAGGGTCGTGACCTCGCCCGCGAGCGTCACCCGCTGGATCTGTCCGCCGCTGTAGGTGTCGGGTTGCTCCCCGGGCAGCACGTAGGTATCGGTGCCGATGGTCCGCTCGTGCCACGAGAAGCCGCCATTCTGCGTCACGTAGATGGCGCCATCCGGTCCGAGCGCCGCGCCGTTCGGGCCGCCGCCGGTTTCGGCGATTGTCGCACGCGAGCCGTCTCGTGCCAGACGCGTGACCACCCCGGTGCGAATCTCGACGACCGCAAGGTCGCCGCCCGGCAGCTCGAGCGGCCCCTCGGGGAACGCCAGTCCCTCGGCAACGACGCGAAATGGCAGCGGCACGGAGGTGTAGGCGGGAAACGGTGACTGTGACATGGCGCTCCTGCGGGCGCGCACATCCTACCGCACCTCTGGCACCCGGCGGTCGACCGGCCCGCCCGCAGCCAGGCCGCGTGGCAGAATACAGCGGTGCCCGGCCTCCGGACCGTGACCGTCACCCGTTACGTCACGCCGCTTCGCGAAGGTGGCTCGCTGCCGGCCCTCGTCGAGGCCGACGACGATGGTCTGTACGTGCTGAAGTTCCGCGCGACCGGCCACGGCGCCAGGGCGCTGGTGGCCGAGCTCGTCGCCGGCGAAATCGCCAGGACGCTGGGCCTGCCGGTGCCCGAGATCGTGTTCGCCGGGCTCGATCTCGACCTGTCGCGCACCGAGCCGGACCCCGAGATTCATGCGCTGATGCACGACAGCGCCGGCCTGAACCTCGCCATCGACTACCTGCCCGGGGCGTTCAACTTCGACCCGCTCGTCCACGCCATCACGCCCGACCTCGCGTCCCGGATCGTCTGGTTCGACGCGCTCGTCTCGAACGTCGACCGGACGGCGCGGAACACGAACATGCTGCTGTGGCACAAGGCGCCGTGGCTCATCGACCACGGGTCGTCGCTCTACTTCCATCACGCGCCGGGCTGGGAATCGGACGGCACCAGGCCACGCGCCGCGTTCGAGGCCATCCGCGATCACGTGCTGCTCGGTCACGCACCGTTGATCCGCGACGTCGACGAAGCCCTTGCGGCCCGGCTCACGCCGGCGGCCATCGATGGCATCCTGGCGGACATTCCGGATGCCTGGCTCCTCGAGCGCACGGCGGACGTCGGCGCCGCGACGATACGCGACGGTTATCGGCGGTACCTGCTGAACCGGCTCGAGGCGCCGCGACCGTTCGTCGAGGAGGCGGCGAATGCCCGCTGACTACACGTACGACTACGCCGTCATCCGCGTGGTGCCGCGTGTCGATCGAGGCGAGCGGATCAATGCCGGCGTCATTCTGTCGTGCGCCGACACCGATTTCCTCGACGCACGGGTCGAACTGGATGAGGCGGCGCTCCTCGCGCTCGACCCGAGCGCCGACCTCGCGGAGGTGCGCGCGAACCTCGATCTGATTCGCCGGATCTGCCGCGGTGGATCGGACACCGGCCCGGTAGGCGCACTGCCGCCACGCGGCCGATTCCGCTGGCTCGTCTCGCCGCGCAGCACGATCATCCAACCGTCGCCGATCCACACCGGGCGCACCACCGATCCGGCGGCGTGTCTCGACCATCTGATGGCGCGTCTGGTCACGCGTCGCGCACCTAGTCGAACGTGATGTCGAGGTGGAGCATCGCCTGGATGCCCAGCAGCGGCGGCTCGATGCCGGACGAGGCGGCGCTGCCGAACGTCGCGCGCCACCGTCCCTCTGGACGAAATGCGACACGGTCGTTCACGGCGATGCGGAGACCGCCGTGCAGATCGAACGCCGGGCGCGTCAGGCTCCAGGCCTGGCGCTCGTCGGGTCCGGCCACCGGGAACCCGCCGGGGCCCGGAAGTGTGGTGCGCCACGTCAGCACCCCGGTCGACCGCAGGAGACCGAGGCCGGCGCCGGCCGTGGGGCGCACCGCGGCATCGGGACCTCTGAACAGGTAGGTGGCGCGGCCGAACACGCCGACCAGGTCACCGTCCGCCCGCAGGTAGCCGGAGTCGCGAACGTGCCTCGTCCAGTCGACGTCCGCCGCCAGTCGCAGGCGGCCGACGACGACGGTCGCCACGCCACCGGCGAGCGGCGCCCCGCGCCCCAGGTTGGTTTCGTCGTCCCACAGCGCGCCCCACCCTGCTCCGAGGCTGAGGTCCATCGGCACCGACGGTGCGGTCTGTGCCTCCGCCGACGCCGTGACCCAGCCCACCAGGAACAACCCCGCCGCCAGCCCGCTCGCCCACCGTTTCAGTGCGTTCATCACATCCGCTCCTGGCAGGGAATGCGCAATCGCGGGGCCGGCCGGCTCACCGAGGGCAGCGGCGTTGGGAAGACCGACCGATGCTGCTACGCTGCCGGAGTCACCTCAGAAGTGCTTGAGGGCGACCTTCCCGATCGGGAACACGTTGAAACCGACGTCGAACAGCGCCCGGTGGTCGAGGATGTTGCGACCGTCGAACAGGAAGGCCGGCTTCTCCATCGCCGCATAGATTCGGTTGTAGTCGAGCGTCCGGTACTCGGACCATTCCGTCATGATGGCGATGGCGTGCGCCCCGGCCGCCGCCTTGTACGGATCGTCCTCGAACTCGACCTGCCCCGTCACATCTTCCAGATCGCGTCTCGCGTTCGCGAGCGCCTTCGGATCGCTGATGACGACGTGTGCGCGTTCGGCGAGCAGACCGCGGGCCACCGCGTCGGCCGGTGACTCGCGCGTATCGCCGGTGTCCGCCTTGAAGGCGAAGCCGAGCAGCGCGATCCGCTTTCCGGCGACCGTGTTGAACATGTTGGTCAGCATCGTGCGGACGAAGCGGGCTTCCTGCCACTCGTTCATGCGCACGACCGACTCCCAGTAGTCGGCCACCTCGTGCAAGCCGTAGCTCTCCGCGATGTAGACGAGGTTCAGGATGTCCTTCTTGAAGCACGAACCGCCGAAACCGACGCTTGCCTTGAGGAACTTCGGGCCGATGCGCGAGTCGGTGCCGATGGCGTGGGCCACCTCGTCGATGTCCGCTTCGGTCTTCTCGCACAGGGCCGACATCGCGTTGATGGACGAGATGCGCTGTGCGAGAAAGGCGTTCGCCGTCAGCTTGGACAGCTCGGCGCTCCAGACGTTCGCTTCGAGGACGCGCTCGCGCGGCACCCAGGTGGCATAGATGTCGGCGACGGCGCGGCGCGCCGCGATGCCGCCTGGTGTCTCCTCCGACCCGATGAGCACGCGGTCGGGAAGCTCGAGGTCGCGTACCGCCGTGCCTTCCGCCAGGAACTCGGGATTCGACAGCACCTCGAAGCGAATGCCGCGGCTGTTCGAGTTGAGGATGCGGGCCATCGCATCGGCGGTGCGCACCGGCAGCGTCGACTTCTCGACGACGATCTTGCCGCGCTCGGAATTGGCGAGGATCTCGCGCGCCGTCTTCTCCCAGTACTGCAGGTCGGCCGCCTTGCCTGCTCCCTCCCCGAACGCCTTGGTCGGGGTGTTCACCGACACGAAGATGATGTCCGCCTCGCGGATGCCGGCCGCCACGTCGGTGGTGAAGAAGAGGTTCCGGCCGCGCGCGCGGCCGACGACCAGGTCCAGACCGGGTTCGTAGATCGGCAGATCGTTGCTGTTCCAGGCGTCGATCCGCTGCCGATTGATGTCGGTCACCGTGACCTTGACATGCGGGCAGCGGTCGGCAATCACCGCCATCGTCGGGCCGCCGACGTACCCGGCGCCGATGCAGAGGATTCGCGTGTCGAAGCTCATGTGTTTCCCATCTTATTGCGATCGCGGTGCAACGGGCGACACCCTCGTCGCACTAACGACCGTTCGCTTCACGGCTCTGCGTCGTTATTCAGGGCAGCGGTGAGCAACGACCCGGCACGACACGGCCCTGGGGACAGTCATGACGAACCAGCACAACGGACGACGATTGTATTGGAAGCTCGGGATCGGCCTGCTGGCGGCGACCGGGGCCTACGTCTGGTACGCGTCGTCGCAGTACGAGCGGCTGCGCGCACTCTACCAGCGGCAGCTCACGCACGCCGCCGCCGAGCTGCGGGTCAGCTTCGAGAACGCCCGAATCACTGTCGCGCGATTCGAGAAGGACGGCGGCCGGCGGCCGGAACGCTTCGACGCCGAACAACCCTACGTCGCGCTTGCCCAGGCATGCCACACGCCGCCCGAACCGTTCGAGATGGTGCGGCCCGACGGCAGCTGTTTCGTGTTCCAGGCCGAGCGGCTGCTGCACGAGCTGTCATTGTCGGAATCGTTCAGCCTGCTGTTCATCGCTCTCGAAGACGGGACGGTGGTGCAGCAGATGACGCCCGGCCAGACCTGGCTGAAGCACCTGCGCTGGGGCGAGCAGGTGTTCCGTGACTCTGCCGCCGATCAGACGGGATCGCTCAGCCTCCGCCGTCTCGACACCGTGTTCGACGACACGCCGGGCGCCTGGACACGGCTGCGCGCCGTGAGCAGCCGGACGAGTCAGCGCATCGGCGGGGAGTGGTTCGAAGTCCACTTCGAACCGCTGGTCATCGACCATCCCGGCACGCCCAGCGGCCGCATGCCGATCGTGCTCGGCGCCGCGGTCGCCTCCCGCACGCTCATGCGGCAGGCGCTGGCGGTGGACAGCTACTTCCTCGCCGCGCTGGTCTTCCTGCTGCTGCTCGGCGTGCTCGGCTTTCCGTTCGTCAAACTGCTGTCGCTCGATGCGCACGAACGATTCCGCCTGCGCGACGTGACGCTGCTCTATCTGAGCACGGCGGCGCTGCTGGCCCTCTTCACGTTTGCCTCGCACGGCACCGACGGCTACATGCGCTGGCGCGCCACCGCCGACCGCGGCCTCTCGGCGCTGGCGGAACAGATGGACCGCGACCTGGTGGCCGAGGTCCAGAGCATCAGCGATCAGGTGGCCGCCTACGACGCCGCGATTGCGGCGCGCGGACGGGAGGGGCTGGGCCCGCCGCAGACCGACTGGTTCGGTGCGGCGCCCGGGACGGCGGGACGGCTGGCGCCGCCGCACCCCGGCGCGCAGATCGAACAGCTGTCGTGGATTGCCCCGTCGGGCGAGCAGTTCTGGAAGGTGACGACCGACCCCACGACGTCGCTCATCGACGTGTCGCAGCGCGTCTACTTTCGCGCCGTCCGCGATCGCCACCTCTACGCCGTCGACGAGACACGGCCACCGTTCTACCTCGGTCCGGACCGCTCGATCCGCGACGGCAAGCTCTACACCTTCGTCGCGTTCCGATCGCGGCTCGACGGCGGCAGCGGTGACACCGCCACGGCACCGGTGGTCGTTGCCTCGACCCGCCTGCTGTCGCTGAGCGCGCCGGCACTGCCGGCCGGCTACGGCTTCGCCGTGATCAATCGAGAGGGGCGCGTCCTCTATCACTCCGACGAACGGCTGTCGTTGCGCGAGAACCTGTTCGACGCCCTCAGCGAAGGGCCGCGCGCCAGGGCGATGGTCTATGCGAACCACAGCGATCTGCTGGGCAGCCGGTACCGCGAACGGCCGCATCGGCTGCATTTCCGGCCGGTGGCCCTGCGCAACGCCGACTCGCACGAACCGGCCGGGTTGTACATCGTCACGTTCCGGGATACGTCGACCGAGCGCGCGGTCATCGCGCGCGTCTTCGTCATCGCGCTGCTCGGTCCGATGCTCGTCCTGCTGTTGTTCATCGGCGCCTCGCTGCTGGCGATGGCGGTGGTTCCGCTGCGCCGGCAGCAGCGCTGGAGCGTGTGGCTCTGGCCGCATGGCGGCATGGTGCGTCTCTACACCCGGCTGTCGACGGTGCTCGCCGGGCTGCTCGTCGGCCTCGCCATCTGGTGGCGCCTCGGCGGCTCGGATGTCGGCTACGCCGCGTTCCCGGTGGTCGCGATGGCCGCGGCGATCGGCACCTACATCGTCCACACGCGCCGCCCGGCGGCACGTCGCGGGCTGTCGGCACCCGGGTGGTACGCGACGGTCTTCGTGCTGTTGCTGTTGTGCACGGTCGTCATTCCGGCGTCGGCGCTGTTCCGCTCGGCACTCGGGCACGAGTTCGGAAAGCTGATCGCCACCGAACAGCGGTGGATCGCCGACCAGCGCCGCGACATCCCGCGTCGCCTCGAAGCCGAAGTGCGGGCCGAGCGGTTGCCCGAATCGGCGGCGCGACGGCTGGCGGACGGGCGCGCCCGCTACTTCACCCAGGCGTACGTGCCACATCCCTTCGACGTCCGCCCCGAGGAGACGCCGGACTCGGCCCGCTGGCTGCTCGCGCCGTTCCACTGGGTGGACGCGCTGCTGCCGATCGAGAACGACAACGCGGCACGGCTGTGGTACGAGGACCGTGAATGGTCGTACACACCGGACGGAACGTGGCGACCGGCGCTGCCGGTGTCCGGCGGCGGCGTATTGTGCTTCGTCGGCCTGTTCGGGTTGCTCATCTGGTGGATGCGCTGGAAGGTCACGCACCTGTTCTTCGCGGACCGCGAGGCCACCCGGCCGGACGGCACCGCAATCGCGACGCTGTGGGCCGCCTGCACGCTCGACGAGCAGCTGGTGCTGCTCCAGACCACCCACGAGCACGTCGTGAACCCGCGGCAGCGGCGGCTGATCGAAGGGCTGCTCGGCCGCGGCCTGTTGACCCTCGACCCCGACCTGCGGCCGTTCTCGCGCGAATTCGAAGCGTTCATCCTGGCGCGCGAGCCCGAACTGCAGGCGCAACTGGCGGAGTGGGAAACCGTCGACTCGCATCACAGCTGGCGCTACGCCCGGCTGGTGCTGGTGACCTCGGTGGCCGGCATCGCGTTCTTCCTGGTCGCAACCCAGCCGGGCCTGCAGTCGGGGCTGCTCGGCGTCGCCACCGGCGTCGCCGGCGCGCTGACGACCACGCTGAAACTCAAGGATGCCGTCGCGTCATGGATGAACAGCGGGAAGACGACTGCGTAGGGACGCCTCCCACGCCGGCGGCACGTCGATGTAGTCGCGGCTCAGTGCGGCGCTCGAATCGCAGCCGAGCAACGTGAGCGTCCGGACGAGGTCGGCGGACAGGATCTCGATGGCCCGCCGCACGCCGGCGCCGCCGGCTGCGGCGAGGCCATAACCGTAGGCGCGACCGATCAGCACCGCCCGCGCGCCGAGACTCAGCGCCTTCGCGATGTCACTGCCGCGCCGGATGCCGCCGTCGAACAGCACCTCGACGCGGCCCTGCGCCGCCGCCACCACCTCCGGGAGCGCCCGCAGCGACGGCGCCACGGTGTCGAGCTGCCGGCCGCCGTGATTCGACACCACGACCGCCTGCACGCCGGCGGCGATCGCACGCCGCGTGTCTTCGGCAGTCAGCAGCCCTTTCACGACGACCGGGCCGCGCCACTCGTCGCGAATCCAGCGCACGTCCTCCCAGGTCACGACCGACCGCTCGAGGGCCGGCCCGACACTCGCGTAACGCATCGGGCCGTTCGCCAGCACGACGTTCGGAAACTGCATCAATCCGCCGTCGGCGAGCCACCTGGCGAGCCAGCGTGGACGTGCGAGCATCTGCGGCAGGTGCGGCGCCATGGTCAGCGGCTTGAAGCTGAGGAGCTCCCGCACGCCGTTCCGGGTGTCGCGTTCGCGCAGTCCCGCCATCGGGGTATCGATGGTGACGACGAGGGCGGTGAATCCGGCGGCGGCGGCCCGCCGGATGGCGGCGCGCGCCACGTCGCGTCCGCCGACGAGATACACCTGATACCAGGCCGGACCGCGGGTGGCCGCCTTCACGTCCTCGAGCCGGCAGCCGGACAAGGTCGAGAGGACGTAGCCGGTGCCTGCCTCGCCGGCCGCCTGCGCCGCGACGATTTCACCGCGCGGCGCGAACAGGCGGCTGCTGCCCAAGGGGGCGAGCAGGAACGGCAGCGCGAACGTCGTCCCGAGGACGGTCGTGTCAAGGCTCACCTGCGGCACCGCGACCGCGCCGCGCGGCCGGAACGTCACGTCCTCGAAGATGCGGCAGTTCTCGCGCAGCGTCGCCTCGGCATCGGCGCCGCCGTCGATGTAATCGAACACCATGCGCGGGACACGACGCTGGGCCAGCCGGCGAAGGTCGCCGATGGTGAGGACGCGTGACGGATTCAACGACTCGGCCATGGTGAAGGCTGGCTAGAATACTCGAAAGTGCCCGGCCGCTTCTTCCTGCCTGCCCTCGCCCTCGGCCTGTTGCTTCGCATCGCCAGCCTCCCGCTCCCCGGTCATGACGATGTGATCACGTGGAAGATTTGGAGCTACGCGGCGACGCAGGACGTCACCGGGATGTACGGCGTCGGTGGCGAGCCACCGGAACGCGGCGTCGTGCGCTGGGGCGAACGGTGGTCGACGGTCGACTACCCGCCGTTCTTCCTCTACGAGATGGCGATCGTCGGCCGGATCTTCGCCGCGTTGTATCCCACCTACCCCGATGGGTGGCGCTTGCTCATCGCCGTCAAGCTGCCCGTCCTGCTCGCCAACGCCCTGCTCACGTGGCTGCTGTTCGCGACGGTCCGCTCGGTGAGCGGCCGCGACAGCACGGCACGCGGAGCGGCGCTCGCCTATTGGCTGAACCCGGCGACGCTGTTCGGCGGCGAGCTGCTCGGCTACGTCGACCCGCTGCTGACGTTGCCGGCGACCGCCGGTCTCGTCCTCGCCTGGTACGGACGGCGGTTCTCGGCCGGCGTGCTCATCGCGGTGGCCGTCGCCACCAAGCCGCAGGCGGTGCTCGTCGGCCCGGCCTTCGCCGTGCTGCTGTGGCAGTCGGCCGGCCTCACCGGTGTCCTGCAAGCCGCCGTCGCGTTCGCCGCCACGCTGCTGGCCATCGTGCTGCCATTCGCATTGCGCGGGGCGACCGGCAACATGCTGCTCGCCTTCGGGTCGTTCTACGAGCGCCGCGACACGATGTCCGCCTTTGCCGCCAACGCCGGCTGGTTGATCAACTGGGGGCTGCGATCGTGGTTCGGCGTCCCCGAGCTCGGCTGGCGGGCGTTCCTGCAGGTCGTGCCCCGGCCGCTGGCGATCTCGCGATTCCAGGAGCTCGGTTACCCGAATCCCAGGCCGATCTGCACGGCGGTCGTCGCGATCGGGGTTGGCTGGGCCATGTGGACCGTGCGGCGGACGCGGCTCGACCTCGGCACCATCGCGGCGCTGGCCGCCTTCACGGTGCACACCGTCTTCGTCCTCAACGTCGGCATGCACGAGAGCCATCAACTGTTCGAGGTGCCGCTGATCGTGCTCGCCGCAGCACTGTGCCCCGCGCTGCGCCCCCTGGCTGTCGCCGTCAGCGCCATCATCACCCTGAACATCAACTTCTACTACGGCATCGGCCTTGGCTGGGGCTGGGCGATTCCGCGGCAGATCACCGGTATCGACATCAGCGTCGCACTGGCGTTCGCGAATCTGGCGGCGCTGCTGTGGTTCGCGGTCCGGCTGGCGTCACCGCCGCGGCGCCCGTCGGCCGCCACCGTCAGCTGATCGGACCGGGACGGTCACGGTCGGACGTCGTCGCGCGGGCATAGTCGGCCGGCGTGTCGATGTCCATGAACGCGCCGGCATCGTCCACCGCGAGGTCACCGGCCGCCGAGACGTGCGCGCGAACGATCGGCTTCGCGCCGGTGGCGGGGTCGGCGCGACGCAGCAGCGGAAACAGCGACCGGGCGATCAGCACCGGATGCCCGTGCTGTTCGCCACGTACCGGCCGGACGATCGGCGCGTGCGTCCCGTGATAGCGCTCGACCACGGCGCGGACCGTCGCAGGCGACACGAACGGCGCATCGACGAGCATCAACAGCACCGCTTCCACGTCCTCCGCCTCGACCGCCGCGAGACCGACAAGCAGCGACGACAGCTGGCCGGCTTCGTAGTCGCGGTTGACGGCGATCGCCGGGCGCAGGCCGGCCGCGTGGAGATGCTCGGTGAGCGCCTGCGCTTCGTGGCCAACGACGACGACGACGTGGGCGATGTCGGCGGCGCCGAAAGTACGCACGATGCGCGTGAGGAAGGTGTCGCCGGTTCCAGCGGGCAGCAGCGCCTTCGGGCGCCCCATCCGCGTCGATTTGCCGGCAGCCAGCACGATGGCGGCAATCACGGGCTCCATCGTACCCCTGCTAGAATCGCGGCGTGAGAACCGATGTCGACCTGCGGATTCGCTGCCAGCGCTGCGGCACCGACATGGACCTGCGCGATCCCGGCGAAGGCATGCCGTGGACGCCCGACCAGTACTGGGTCTGTCCGCGCTGCGGCCGCCATTTCTGGACGACGTATCCGCCGCCGAACCGCGAGAAGGTCAAACCGGCGACCACCAGCTCACCTTCGCCAGCTTGACTTCGGCCCGACAACCTGCCTAGACTGGCGCATTTTTCCAGCTCAGCTAAACGAGCCGGAAAAGTCGGCTGTTGCCGAATCGGGATCGAGGGCCCAAGCAGCCGAGGCACTCCGGGATTGACTCGGAGGCGGAACGGGAGGAGTTCGGGTTATGCCGACCGGAACAATCGCACGGCTCCTGATCGACAAGGGGTTCGGATTCATCCGCGACGAGGGTGGGACCGAACACTTTTTTCATCGCAGCTCGGTGCGTCAGACGGTGTTCGAGTTGTTGCGGGAAGGTCAGCGAGTCGAGTTCACACCGGAGGATTCGGGGAAGGGTCCGCGGGCCGGTGACGTGCGCTTGATCGAAGGTTAGCCGCCGCCGGTCCAGACAGACCGTTTGGACCGGCCGGTTCACGCGCCGGCGCCTCGTGCTGTTCGCGTCGCGTCCACCTCAGGTCGAGGCCGCTATGCCGAGGGCGGTCAGTGCTTGTGTCAGGTCGCTCAGGTCCTCGAGCACCGCGTCGGCCCCCGTCCGCTGCAGATCCTCCACCGCGTATCCGCCGGTCGCCACCGCGACGGAGCGCGCGCCGGTTTCGACGGCCACCGCCACGTCCATCGGCGTGTCGCCGACGATGACCGTGTCGTGGGGTGGGAACGCCACACCGGTGGCGCGCGCGACCGCCTGAATGGCGTCGTGGAACACCGTCGTACGTTCCAGTGATGCGTCGCCGAATCCCCCGCCGCTGAAGTATCGCCAGAGATCGAAGTGTTCGAGCTTGATGCGTGCGCCTGCCGCGGCGTTGCCGGTGAGCAGTGCGAGGTGCACGTCGCTCCGGGCGGACAACCGGTCGAGCAGCGGGCGAACGCCGGGCAGGATCCGCTTGGCCGGTGCGGCCACGGCAATCTCGCGCGCCAGATGCACGAGGTATCGGTCACGCAGGCGGGCGTGCGTGTCGGCATCCGCCGCCACACCGTGGCGACGCGCCATCTCGGCAAAGATCCATCGGTCGGTGCGACCGGCCATTGGCGGCGGGTCGAGGCGTGTGATGTCGAACAGGTCGGTGAAGGCGCGCGTTGCGGCGCGCCCTCCCGCCCCACCCGTCAGCACGAGCGTGCCGTCGATATCGAAGAGAACGAGCGTGCTCAGCCGTCGCCGCGTACGTTCCCGGCCCTTGGCCCTTTGGCCGACGGCTCCTCGTCGAAGCTCACCCTCTGCCCTTCGTTCAACTGGTCGAAGCTGCCCTGCACCGAGCTGCGGTGGAAGAACCACTCCTGACCGCCGTCGTCGCGAATGAATCCGAATCCTCTGTCCCGAACGAGCCGCTTGATCGTGCCGCCTGGCATTCGTGTCTCCTTGCGCGCGCGCCGCGCCTGGGAGTGCACAATCAAGTTCCGTTCCGCTGTCCAGCACGATCGGTTTCGCTCTAGGGGAGTTGGAAGAGGTGGAAAGCTCAGCGCCTTTGCGTTCGAAACGAATACGCTGGTGTACAGAAACCAGATGCGCACGAGCGGGCTATTTTCAGGGCTATCAGGTCCACGGCCACCAGCCCCGACGGCGCTCGCGAAGCGTGCCCTTGCCGGCATCCCAGTCGAGCACGCGCGCGCCGACCGCCGCGGCGAATTCCGGGTCGGCCGTGAGGGCGAGCGTCGCGATCCCACGTCGCGACGCGACGGCGCGGACATCGGCGGCGAGCGCCCTGACCGCGTCACGCTCGACCTGAGCGGTCGGGTGCTCGAGCAGCAGCAGCAGCGGGCCGAGCGCCAGCGCGCGGCCGAGACGTACCCGCGTCCTGCCGGCGCCGTCCAGGACGCCCACCGGCCGATCCCATACCGACTCCGGCAGGCCGACCTCCGCAGCGAGCGCCGCGACACGCGCCCGGATGTCGGCCGGCGGCGGTTCGATCTCGAGCGTGAACGACATCGCGAGGTTCTGAATGACCGAGAGCATGTCGAGCAGTGCGGCTCGGTCGGTCACCAGTCCGATGCGATCGACGAGCCGAAGCCAGTCGTCTGCCGTCTTGATGTCGCTGGTCGCCGTTCCGAGCACGCGGATCGATCCTGAATCCGGTACGGCGGCACCGGTAATCAGCGTCGTCATCATCTCGGCCGACGGCGCGTCCATGCCGAAGACGGCGATCTGGTCGCCACCGGTCAGCGACAGCCGTTCGACGCGGAGCGGCCGCAGGCCGCGGTAGTCCTTCACGACGGCGGACATGTCGAGTACGGGATGCGGCATCGATCTCCGGGCGGTGCGGCCTCGTGTCGGACCCCGGGTCGACGTGTCGCCTGCCACGTCGGACGCCGGGTTGGGTCGGTCGGGTCCCACCCTCTACAATCGCATGGTTGTCCATGCCTGTGTCGCCGCCGTCGCCGTTCGTCGCCGAGTGGGCACCGCGCGTCGCGGCGATGTTGCCGCCGTATCCGCTGGCCCTCGATGTGGCCATGGGACGTGGACGTCATGTGCCCGTGCTGGCGGCGGCCGGTTATCGCACGATTGGCGCCGATATCTCGCTCGAGTCCATCCGTGGCGCGATCGACGCGGCGCGTCTGGCCGGCGCGCACCTGCGGGCGTTCTGTGCCGACCTGACCGTCCACCCGCTGCCGGTGGAGCGGTTCCAACTCGTCCTCGTCTCCCGCTACCTCGACCGGGAGCGCTTTCCCGCGCTGAAGACGGCCGTCGCCCGCGGCGGCTTCGTCATGTACGAGACCTTCACCCGGCGGCAGATCGAGAGCGGCCGCGGACCAACCTCGCCACAGCATCTGCTCGACCCTGGGGAACTCGCGCTACGCTTCCACGATTTCGACATCCATTTCTCGGAGGAGTCGACGGCACCCGACGCCCTGGCGCGGATCGTTGCGAGACGACGGTAGTCACGTCCGCCGGCGCACTCTCGCCAGCAGCCGGTCGAATGCCGCCGGCGGCAGCGCAACGGCGCCTGGCGCCTGAGGACCGTGCGACGGATCGCCGTGGAAATCGGACCCGCCGGTGACCAGGACATCGAGCCGCGCCGCCATCTGCAGATAGCGGTGGGTCGTCGCCGCGTCGTGACGGCTGTGATACGCCTCGAGGGCATCGAGCCCGGCGTCGACGAACTCGGGAATCCACTCGTCGACCGCCGTGAGACCGGGGTGCGCGAGCGAGACCAGACCGCCGGCTTCGTGCAGGCGCGCGATCACCTCGGTGGGCGACGCGCCAACCCGCGGCACGAACGCCGGACGCCCGCGGTTCAGCCAGCGTTCGAAGGCGTCGTCGCTGCTGCTCGCGTGTCCGGCCTCGACGAGCGCACGCGCCACCCACGGCCGGCCAGCCGCCTTGCCGGTGTCGGCGAGCCCCGGCGCGAGGATCGCGTCGGCGTTGAGCCCGATCCCCTGCGCGGCGAGCCGTTGGACGATCGCCCGGACGCGGTCGAGGCGACGGCGTCGTTGCTCGGCGAGGAACGAGAGCAGCGGGTGCGCGTGAATGTCGATGAAATAGCCGAGCACGTGGACGTCCCCGCGGTCGAGCACCGCGGTCACTTCGATGCCGTGGACGGCCCGCAGTCCGGCTGCCGCACACGCCGCCGCGACGGCCTCGCAGGCGGCCACCGTATCGTGGTCCGTGACACCGAGCGTCGTCACCCCGGCGGCGGCGGCACGGTCGACCAGTGCGGCGGCCGTCAGACGTCCGTCGGACGCCGTCGTGTGGGTGTGGAGGTCGATCACCGGGTCGGACGGCCAGCAGCCGCCCGGCGACGCGGCCGGCCGACGGTGCCGAGTCGCGTCTGCAGGGCGCGATATTCGCGGATCAGGAGGTCGAGATGGGCGCGCTCCTCGTCGGCGAACTCGAGGAAGATCTGCTTGCCTTCCGAATCCTCGAAGCGCTCGCCATAGCGCTTGAAGAAGCGATGCGACCCGCGTTCGCAGCGGATGCCGATGAGCAGCGCCTGCAGATCGTTGACGCCCCCCTTCCGCAGTTCGGCGGTGCCGTCGGCGAAGAGACCGTGCGCCGGTCCCTTGAAGAAGAGGAAGGTTGGACGCGTCTCGAGGTCCGGGTCGTCGACCAGCAGTTCGGCGTAGCGCTTCTCGAGCGTGCCGAGGTGTTCCTGCTCTTCTTCGGCGAGCCGCTCGAACACCGCCCGTCCCTGCGGGTCGCGGGTCATCCCGGCGGCCCGCGTGTAGAACTCGAGGCCGCTGCGCTCGGTCGCGATGGCGATGCGCATCGCGTCGCGGGCGAAGACCCGCTCGGTGACGCCATGCTCGAGCGACGGGGTCCGCCGGCCGGTCCGGCAATCGACGCACTCGCCGAATACCTGGACGACCGCCTGCGTCGTGGCGAACTCGCGGGCTGCGGCGATCTCGTCGATCAGGCTCTCGATGTCCGAACTGAGGAATTCGGACGAGCGATGGCAGGTGTTGCAGATGAAGTGGAAGTGTCGCGGATGGCGGTACGACGGCTCGAAGCGCGAGCGGCCGTCGCCGAAATCGACCTTCCTGGCGACACCCGCGCCGACCATCCACTGCAACGTGCGATACACCGTGGCTCGGCCGATGCCGGGGTCTTCCTTGCGGACGAGATCGTACAGATCATCGGCGCTCAGGTGGCCTTCCTGGCGCACGAAGGCGTTCAGAATGAGGTCCCGCTTACTGGACCGCTTGCCACCGACCGGCTTGAGCGACGAGATGTCCGGAAGTGGTCGATTCATGGGTCAGCCACAGGACACGCGCGGCCCGCGGACGCGCTGACGTCGAGCCCAGCGGCTTGACGACGGCTTGCGTGACGACGGCCTATTCGACGTTGAACGAGCTGCCGCAGCCGCACGTGGACGTTGCGTTCGGGTTCTTGATGGTGAAGCCACCCCCCGTGATCGTGTCCACGAAATCCACTTCGGCGCCCTTGAGGTAACGGACGCTGATCGGGTCGACGAACAGCTTCACGCCGTGGGACTCGAACACCTGGTCACCCGAGCCCTGACCGTTCTCCTCGATCATGAGGCCGTACTGGAAGCCCGAACAGCCACCGCCCTGGACGAACACGCGCAGGCCGCTCCCGGCCTTGTTCTCTTCGGCCAGAAGCTCGTTGATCTTGGTCGCCGCCATCTCGGACACGTTAATCATGGGGTCTCTCTCCTCGGGCGATTTCACCGCGGTCGTTGGAAATTATACCATTGACCCTTCATGCCTTACGTCGCTCTCCCGGCCGCCACGCGGGCCGATCGGCTGGCCATCGCGCAGTCTCGCTGGAATGCCATCCTTCAGGCCCGGCCCGACCTGCTGCCGGCCGTTGCGCTGCAACGCAGCCTGCTGGAGCCGGTCATCGACCTGACGGAGGCCCTGCTCCATGGACGGGTTCCCCGGCTGTCACTGCCCGCCAGATACGTTGCCGCCAAGCTCGACAAGCGGATTCCGGCGCTTGCCGCCGAGCCGATCCCGATGCCCACGGCGGCACTGAAACCGACGCTGCTGCAGTTGTGCCAGAGCCTGGCCGACGGCGGCGGCGGCGAGCCGGCGCGGCGAATCCATGCCGCGCTCGACGCCGGCACGCTGGAGGCAGGTGCGGTACTGAACGCGGCGCTCTGTCGCGATCAAAAGGCGATCAAGATAGGCTCGGTCCATCGCGACCTGCAATCCGAGCTCGTCTGGCTGGTGGCTGAGCTGGCGGTCAGCCCGTTCGTGTACGCCCTGCAGCAGGTGCTGCTGGCGCAGGCGGACCCGGCGCTCGGCGCCGCCCTCGACCGTTGGAAACAGGGGTATTGTCCGGTCTGCGGATCCTGGCCGGCGCTCGTCGAATCGCTCGCCGACCGAAGCATCGTCCGCTGTTCGTTCTGCGCGCTCGCCTGGACGCTCGACGATCCGGGCTGCGTCTACTGCGGTGACATCGGCCCGACGTTCATCACCGCCGCTCCGGATCCGGCGCGGCCGGATCGCCGACTCGAAACCTGCGGCAGGTGCCGCAGCTACGTCAAGACGGTGGACGTCGACGAACTGTCGCCCTTCCCGCTCATCGCCATCACCGATCTCGAAACCATGGACCTCGACATGCGGACCATGAAGCAGGGGTTCCAGCGTCCAGCCATGAAGATGTTCGCGGCATCGAAGTCGATCTAGGCGGCCCCTACACGCTGATCGTCTCGAGGTGCTGCCCCGACTCCTCCTCGATGTCCTTGTGCAGGCTGTTGCCGTGCGCATCCATGGTGACGATCGCCGGGAACTGCTCGACCGAGAGGTGCCACATCGCTTCGGGCGACCCGAACTCCATCAGGGAGACGCCGTCGACGGCCCTGATGCTCTGGGCGTAGAACTGCGCCGCGCCACCGATGGCGTTCAGATAGACGGCGCCGTGCTCCTGCAATGCGGCCAGCGTCCGGGCGCCCATGCCCCCTTTGCCAATCACGGCCCGTACGCCGTAGCGCCGGATCACTTCGCCCTGATACGGTTCTTCGCGGATGCTCGTCGTCGGCCCCGCCGCCGTGACCCGCCAGCCATCCCCGTCCTTCACGACCACCGGGCCGCAGTGGTACAGCACTGAACCGCGCAGATCGACCGGCGGTTCGTGCTTCATGAGATACGAGTGCACCGCATCGCGTCCCGTGAACATCCGCCCGGAGACGAGGACGACGTCGCCGACCTTGAGCGACCGTACCTGCTCCTCGCTGAGCGGCGACTGCAGCTCCACCTCGCGGCCCGTGCGCTGGAAACCGGCCTGATCGAACATCGGAACGATCGGGTGCGCCGGATCGCGATACAGCCAGCGCCGGATGGCGCCGCTGGTCGCGTCGAGGACGATGCCAAGGCGGCGGAAGGCCCAGCAGTCGTAGGCGACGGAGACGAAGAAGCTGGCCGGCAGGCGGTTCAGCGCGCCGATCTTGCAGCCGATCAGCGTCACCTTGCCGCCGAATCCCATGGGTCCGATCTCGAGGTTGTTGACCGTCGCCATGATCGACGCCTCGATCTCGGCCAGCCGCGGATCGGCGTTGACGTCGTCGAGCGTGCGGAACAGCTGTTCCTTCGCGTGCAGGTAGCCCGACGTCCGATCGCCGCCGACGCAGACACCGACCGCACCCGGACTGCAGCCTTTGCCCTGCGCCTGCCACACGGCGTGGAGGATGCACTTGCGAACGCCGTCGAGCGTGCGGTCGGCGCGTCCGAGGTGCGGGAGTTCCATGGGCAGGGCGTATTGCGCGTTGGTGTTCTCGCAGCCGCCGCCCTTCAGGATCAGCTTGATCTCGATCTCGTCCCGCTCCCACTGATCGAAGTGGATGATTGGAGTTCCCGGTCCGAGGTTGTTGCCCGAGTTCTCGCCGGTGATGGAATCGACCGAGTTCGAGCGCAGCTTGCCGCGTTTCGTCGCTTCGGCCACCGCCTCGCGAATCTGCCGGCGCATGACGATCTGATTGGCGCCCACCGGCACGTGCACCTCGAAGGTCGGCATGCCGGTGTCCTGGCAGATGGCGCCTTCGTTGTTCACGGCGAGGTCGATGTTCTGCGCGATGATGGTCAGCGCCTGCCGGGCGCGTGTCCCCTCCGGTTCGTGCACGAGCGAGTGCTTCATCGCGGCGCGCACGTCGGGCGGCAGGTCGGTCGACGTCCGCACGATGAGCTGGAGCACGCTGTCGAAGAACGACGGCAGGGTTTCTGGCAGAAGAGTTGGCATGACGCGCCAGTATAATCGGAGAGCGGCATGCAGATCGCCTTCCGGACCGAACACGACTCACTCGGTCAGGTGCGGGTTCCCGCCACCGCCTACTACGGCGCCCAGACCGCGCGGGCGGTCGAGAACTTTCCGATCAGCGGTCTGCGGGCCCACGCCGACCTCGTGCTCGCCACCGTCCACGTCAAACGCGCCGCCGCCCAGGCGAATGCGGCGCTCGGCCGTCTCGAACCGGCGGTCGCCGAGGCAATCATCCAGGCGGCGGACGAGGTGATCGCCGGCGCATTGCGGGAGCAGTTCGTCGTCGACGTGTATCAGGCCGGTGCCGGCACGTCGCACAACATGAACTGCAACGAGGTGCTGGCCAATCGCGCCGCCGAGCTGCTTGGCGAGCCACTCGGCACCTACACGCGGGTGCATCCCAACGATCACGTCAACATGGGACAGTCGACCAACGACGTGTTCCCGACGGCGACGCGAATCGCCCTGTTGCTCGGCGCCGGTGCGCTGGTCGAACAGGGGCGTGATCTGGCGGAGTCCTTCTCACGGAAGGCCGAGGCGTTTGCTGGCGTCCTGAAGACCGGTCGAACGCATCTGCAGGACGCCGTGCCGATGACCGCCGGGCAGGAGCTGGGCGGCTACGCCGCGTGCCTGGCGCGTGGCGCCGAGGATGTCGCGGTCGCGTCCGAACAGCTGCGCGAACTGAACCTTGGCGCCACGGCCGTCGGCACCGGCCTCAACGCCGGTGACGACTATCGCCGGCGCGCCATCGTCCAGCTGGCACGCCACACCGGGCTGCCGGTCGTACCGGCCACCAACCTGTTCCGGGTCACTCAGAGCATGGGCGATGTGCTGGCTTATTCCGGTGCCGTGCGACGGCTGGCGGTGGAACTCGGCAAGATCGCCAGCGACCTCCGGCTGCTCAGCATGGGCCCACGGGCCGGACTCTCGGAGCTGCAGCTGCCGGCGGTGCAGCCCGGCTCGTCGATCATGCCGGGCAAGGTGAATCCGTCCATGGCCGAGATGGTCAATCAGGTGTGCTTCCAGGTGATCGGGTGCGACACTACCATCGCTCTGGCATGCGAAGCCGGCCAGCTCGAGCTCAACGTCATGATGCCGGTCATCGCCTGGAACGCACTGCATGAGACGACCATCCTGCGGGAAGCGATGCGCGCGCTGCGCCTCCGGTGCGTCGACGGCTTGGAGGCCGACGCCGCCCGCGCGCGCGAGCTGCTGGATCGGAGCACCGCCACGGCGACGGCCCTGAGCCCGTTCATCGGCTATGAGGCGACCGCGCAGATCGCGCAGGAGGCGGTCCGCACCGGCCGGCCGATCCGCGATCTCGTGCTCGAGCGCGGCCTGCTCGATGCGGCGCGGCTGGACGCTATCCTGTCGCTCGACGCCATGACGCGTCCCGCGGGACCGGAGCGTTGAGATGAAGCTGACACGCTGGCAGCGGGCGGCTGAGCGCAGTGCGACGCGTGCGACCCGGGCGCGTGGCACCGCGGGCAGGCGCAGCCTGCGGTGGCGACAGTTGTGCGGGATCGGCGTACTGCTCCTCCTACCCGCCCTACCCGCCCTACCCGCCCTACCCGGCCTACCCGGCCCACCCGGCCCACCCGGCCTACCCGCCCTACCCGGCCGACCCAGCCGACCCGAACCCGGCCCGTCGAGCCTACGCCTCCTCTCCCCCGTGCGTGCCCAATCGCGTGAGCCCGAACGGCGCGGGCCGGGGGCGCCGCCGCGCATCGCGCCGCTGCGGCCGCAGCCGCCCGAGCGCCCGGTGCCGCCGGCGCTGCGCCAGCAGCGGAACGGACGGCTGTTTCCGCCGCTGGATCTCGGACTGCTCGAAGGCCCCGATCGTGAAGCGTGGCAGAAGCCGGATCAGATCATGGACGCTCTCGGCATCGCCGACGGTGCGGTCGTCGCCGACCTCGGCGCCGGCGGCGGCTGGTTCACGATCCGGCTGGCGCGGCGCGTCGGTCCGAACGGCCTCGTCTACGCGCAGGACATCCAGGAGGAGATGATCGACGTCATCCGCCGGCGGGTCGAGCGCGAGAACCTGACGAACGTCGAGACGGTGCTCGGCACGGCAACCGACCCGAGGCTGCCACGCGGTCTCGATGCGGTGCTGATCGTCAACGCCTACAACGAGATGAACGACCCGTCGCGCCCCGACGTCATCCTGACGCTGCTGCGCAACCTCACGGCGGCCCTGAAACCGCAGGGCCGCATCGGCGTCATCGATTTCACCGCCGGCAGCGGCGGCCCTGGTCCGGCTGCTGCCGAGCGGGTGCCACCGGACGCCGTCATCGCGACCACTGCGGCGGCTGGCCTGCGGCTCGTCGCGCGTGAGCTGGTGCCGCCCTACCAGTACCTGCTCGTGTTCAGCCGCGATGGCAGTGCCCGCGAGTCACCATGAGCGTCCCAGCGATCCCCGCCACCCCGGTGTCGGCCCCGGTGCGCGTCGTACTGACCATCGCCGGCAGCGACTCCGGCGCGGGAGCCGGCATCCAGGCCGACCTCAAGACGTTCGCCGCGCTCGGCGTGTACGGCACCAGTGCCATCACCGCCATCACCGCGCAGAACACGGTGGGCGTCACCACCGCCATGGCGCTGCCCGCCGATCTCGTGACGGCGCAGATCGAGGCGGTGGCGGCCGACTTCCCGCTGCGTGCCACCAAGACCGGCATGCTCGGGAACACCGCCATCGTCGAAGCCGTCGTCGCCGCCATCGATGAACTCGAGCTGCCGCTGGTCGTGGTCGATCCGGTGATGGTCGCGAAGAGTGGCGACCGGCTCGTCGACGAGGATGGCGTCCGGGCGATCTGCGCCGGGCTGCTGCCGCGCGCGCTGGTCGTCACGCCGAATATCCCGGAGGCCGAGGCGCTCAGCGGCATCCCGATCCGGTCGCTCGCCGATGCACGCGAGGCAGCGCGGCGGATTCACGGCATGGGCCCGTCGGTCATCATCAAGGGCGGCCACATGGCGGGCGACGACCTCGTCGACCTGCTGTTTCACGACGGCACGTTCGTGCCCTTTCACACCACCCGGATCCAGACCCGCAACACCCACGGCACCGGCTGCACCTTCGCGGCGGCGGTGGCCGCGCACCTGGCGATCGGCCACGGGCTGCCCGAAGCGACCAGCCGGGCGCAGGCGTACGTGGCCGGTGCCATCCGCCATGGCCTGGCGGTCGGGCAGGGACACGGCCCGCTCGACCACTTCTGGAACACCCGAGGGTCTATACTGGCACGGTGATGACTCCGCTTCTGGCGATCGGACCGGCGCCGCTGGCGCTCGAGCCGCTCGTGGCGGCCGTGTGCGAGGCACAGGCCGGTGAGCCTGGAGCTGATGGGGCGGTCGTGACCTTTCTCGGCCTGGTCCGCAACCACAACATCGGCCGGAAGGTGCTCTACCTCGACTACGAGGCCTACGAACCGCTGGCCGTCAAGTCGTTCGAACGGATCGGCGACGAGATCGGCGAACGCTGGCCCGGCGTCCGAATGGGGGTGCACCATCGCACCGGCACCATCGCCATCGGCGAGGCCAGCGTCGTCATCGTGACGGCGTCGCCGCACCGTGCGGCGGCGTTTGCCGCGTGCCGGTACACCATCGAACGGATCAAGCAGATCTCGCCGATCTGGAAACATGAGCACTTCGAGGGCGGCGACGTCTGGATTGAGGGCGCGACGGCCGATCCGGCCGATGCCGCCGCCGTCGCCGCAGCAGAGAAGGCGGCGTGCGCATAACCATTCGGCTGTTCGCACGCCTGCGCGAGATTGTCGGGGCGGCCGAAATCGCCCGAACCGTCGACCCGGGCGCAACCGTCGGTAGCCTCTGGCAGCAGCTCGCCCGCGAGCACGCCGGTCTCGGCGAGTACGAGCGGTCGATCTCGTGCGCCGTGAACGCCGACTACGCACGGATGAACCGCGAGCTGGCCGACGGCGACGAGGTCGCCTTCCTGCCGCCGGTCTCCGGCGGCCAGGAAACGCCGACCGACCAACCAGCGGCTCGCCCGCCGCGGCGCGCGAGCCGACGCACGAGCGCAACCGGGCGCGCTGAGGCCGGGACGATATCCCGGAGTGAACGATGTTCGACAAGCTGAGCGCAATCGAGCACCAGTACGAGGATCTCGTCGCCCTGCTCGGCTCCGCCGAGGTGCAGAGCGACGCCGGGTTGTACCGGAAGTACGCCAAGGCGCTCGCCGAGATCGAGCCGACCGTGACGGCGTTCCGCGACTACCAGGCCATCTCGCACGACATCGCCCAGACGGAAGAACTGGTCGCGGGCGGCGATCCGGACATGCGCGAACTGGCGCAGCAGGAGCTCAAGTCGCTGGTCGCGCGACGTGAGTCGCTCGTCGCCGAATTGAAGGTGCTGCTCGTTCCGAAGGACCCGAACGACGAGAAGAACGTCGTCCTCGAGATCCGCGCCGGCACCGGCGGCGACGAAGCCGCGCTGTTCGCCGGCGAGCTGTTCCGGATGTACGCGAAGTTCGCCGAACGGCACGGCTGGCGCATCGACGTGATGTCGATGAGCGAGACAGGTATCGGCGGACTCAAGGAAGCCATCGCCGTGGTCGAGGGGCGCGGCGCTTACAGCAAGCTGAAGTACGAGAGCGGCGTCCACCGGGTGCAGCGCGTGCCGGCCACCGAAGCCAGTGGCCGCCTGCACACCTCCACCGCCACCGTCGCCGTCCTGCCCGAAGCGGAAGACGTCGACATCACCATCGCCGAGAAGGACCTCCGCATCGACACCTTCTGCTCGAGCGGACCCGGCGGCCAGAGCGTGAATACGACGTACTCGGCCGTGCGCATCACGCACATCCCGACCGGCGTCGTCGTCTCGCAGCAGGATGAGAAATCGCAGATCAAGAACCGCGCGAAGGCGATGAAGGTGCTGCGCGCCCGCCTCTACGAGATGGAACTGCAGAAGCAGCAGGATGCCATCGCCAAGGACCGCCGCAGCCAGGTCGGCACCGGTGAACGATCCGAGAAGATCCGGACGTATCACTACAAGGAGAACCGCGTGACCGACCACCGCATCAACTTCACCATCTACCGGCTCGACGCCGTACTCGACGGCGATCTCGAGGAACTGCTCGACGCACTCATCACGCACTACAACGCCGAGAAATTGAAGGACGCCACCACCGCCTGACCGGCGGATCGAAGCGCCCGCCATCCCACACGTGCCGACGATTCACGCACTGGTCGCGCAGGCGCGGCGACGTCTGGTCGACGCTGGCATTCCCGGGTCGGAGGCCGAACTCGACGCGCGGCTCCTCGTCGACCACCTGCTCGGCTGGGACGCCGCCCGCTACTTCGCCCACGGCGACGAAGCCGCGGATGGTGATCTCGTGACGCGCTACACCGCCGCCATCGAGCGCCGCGTCCGCCGCGAGCCGGTCGCCTACATCACCGGGGTGCAGGAGTTCTGGGGGCTGTCGTTCGAGGTCACGCCGGCCGTCCTCATCCCGCGGCCCGAGACGGAGCTCGTCATCGAGGCCGGGCTGGCCCATGTCGGCACCCGGCGTCCACTGCGGGTGGCCGACGTCTGCACCGGCAGCGGATGTCTCGCCGTGAGCCTGGCGGTCGAGTTGCCGGATGCCACCGTCACGGCCGCCGACATCTCGACCGGGGCGCTGGCCGTCGCGGCACGCAACGTCGCCCGACATCACGTCGGCGAGCGCGTCACGCTCCAGGCAACCGACCTGCTCGCCGATGTCGACGGACCGTTCGACCTGATCGTGTCGAACCCGCCGTACGTGGCCGAGACCGAGCGGGCAACGCTGCCGCAGGAAGTCGTCGAGCACGAACCGCTCGTCGCGTTGTTTGCCGGCGCGGACGGGCTGGCGCTGATTCGCCGGCTGGTGTCGCAGGCGGCATCGCGCCTGGCGCCCGGCGGTCTGCTGGTCTTCGAGTTCGGCTTCGGCCAGGCCGAGGCGATCGCCCGGCTGCTGCACGCGACGCCGCGGCTGTCGCTCGTGGAGCTGCGCGACGACCTGCAGCGCATTCCGCGAGTCGCGGTCGCGCGTGCCGCCGGCCGCTCTACACCGGGGCCGCCGGCAGTGACCACCGGCGGCAGCTGACGCCGCCATTGACTGACGGGTGATTCACCATGTGTCTTTTCTGCAAGATCATCGCACGCGAGATACCGGCATCCATCGTCTACGAGGACGACCGGGTGCTCGCCTTCGACGACATCAATCCGCAGGCGCCGACGCACGTGCTCGTGATTCCGAAGCGCCACATCGGAACGCTCAGCGAGCTGCAGCCGGATGACGATGGCATCGTCGGCGAGCTGGTGCGTCGGGCGGCGATCCTCGCCGGCGAGCGTGGCATCGCCATCAGCGGCTTCCGGACCGTGTTCAACACCAACCGGGACGCCGGCCAGACGGTGTTCCACATCCACCTGCATCTGCTCGGCGGCCGTGGACTGGCCTGGCCGCCGGGCTGACGATCAGGGCAGCAGCGTGGTCAGTTCGCGGAGCGAGCGAATGATCGGCACGCCGCCGGCGACGAGTTCGGCGGCCCTCGGATGCGGCGTGTCGTGGCGGTGCAGCAGGGCGGCCCGCATGCCGATGCGGCGCGCTCCCTCCACGTCGTGACGCACGCTGTCACCGACCATCAGCGCGGCCGCGGCCGGCACGTCCATCAGATCGAGGACCGCGCGGAAGATGCTCGGGTGGGGCTTCATCAAGCCGTGCTCCGACGACGACACGCTGGCGGCGATCAGCCCGTCGAGCTCGAAGTGCGCTTCGAACGACGCCAGGCTGCGATGCGAATTCGAGACCAGGCCGATGCGGAGCCCGGCGTCCACGAGAGCTTTCAACACGTCGGCCACATCATCGTACAGTTCGAAGTGCTGGCAGGCCGCCCACTCCCGGTAGATCTCCCGGGCGCACGGGTCGATCTGATCGCCGCAGCCGCCCATCCGCTCGATGATGTGGCGCGTATAGCCGACGTACAGCTCCTGGTCGTAGGGAGCGTCTTCCGGCGGCTCGAGAATCGCCGCGGCGCTGGCGACCGCCGCGTCGAACGCCGCGGGGTCGACGTCGAAGCCGAACCGCCGGCAGAACGCCTGGTAGCCCGCGGCCTGGAACATCGGACCCGGGTAGATCAGCGTGAAGTCGACATCGAACAGGACCGCCTTCACGAATCAGGACGTCGCTTCGTACGGGCCCGTGATTACGACGCTGGCACGTGCCGGATCGAGCAGCCGGTGGGCCGCCGCCTGGACGTCACCCAGGGTGACGGCCGACAGGTAGTCGCGCAGGCGGACGTCGTAGTCGAGACCGAGGCCGAAGAATTCGGCCGTCTGCAGGAAGTTGGCGATGCCGGCGTTGGTTTCGAGCGCCCGCGGCATCGAGCCGATCAGGTACTGACGCGATTCCGCGAGCTCGCGCTCGGTCACCCCTTCGGCGCGGATCCGGTCCAGTTCCTCGTCGATCGAGGCGATGGCGCGATCGACATTGGCCGGGCTGACGCCGGCCCGGATGACGAGCGGCCCTTCGGACAGGTTGGCGTCGAGCCCGCTCGAGACGTAGTACGCCATCCCCTGCCGTTCGCGGATGCTGTCGCCCAGCCGGCCGCCCATGGCGTACTGGCCGAGGATGTTGTTCATCAGCGAGCAGGCGTAGTACGTCGGATCGCTCCGCTGGATGGTGACGAACCCGTACGCGATGTCGGCCTGCGACTTGTTCATCATCGGGACGACCAGCGTCCGCCGCTCGGTGATGGCAGCCGGAGGCGGAATCGCGATGGCGGGCGGCGTCGGGTTCGACCAGGCACCGAATACCCGGTTCGCGACGTCGACCGCGTGGCCGGTGTCGACGTCGCCGACGATGACCAGGCTGAGTTCGGCCGGGGCGAAACGCTCGCCGTGCAGCGCCAGCAGGCGGGCACGGGTCATCGTCTCGACCGACTCGACGGTCCCCTTGGCCGGCCGGCCGTACGGATGCGTCCTGCCGTACAGGAGTGCGAGCAGTTCCTGCACTGCCTTGATATACGGGCTGTCGTCGTCCTGTGCGATCGCCGTGAGCACTTCGCCCTTGCGCAGGGTGAGCTCGGTGTCGGGTACCGCCGGCTCCATGAGCATCTCGCCGAGTACGCCGAGCACCGCGTCGAAGTCGGCAGACAGGCAGGTACAGACAATCGACAACTGGTGACGATTGACGCCGATCGACAGCGAGATGCCGCGGTTCTCGAGGGCCTCGGCCAGCTGATCGGCCGTGTGGTGCGCCGAGCCGCGGTCGATGACCCGCGACAGCACGAAGCTGGCGCCGACCGCGTCCGCCGGATCGCAGACCGTCCCGGCCCTGACCGCCAGATTGATCGTGACCGCCGGCGTCTTCCGCGTCTCCTTGGCGGTGACGACGACGCCGCTGGCCAGGAGGGTGCGGGCCGGCGCAAGCCGTGCGGCCGGCGTCGACACCGCGGCGGCGGGCAGCCGGCCGGACGAGGAATTCGAGGACATGGTGGCGCGGCTCACTCGACGCTGACGTGCGCCGGCTCTTCGTGGACCGGCAGCGGATCGAAGCACCCAACTGTCCGGTTCGCCTCGGTCAGCATCGCTGCCGCCTGGGCGTTGACCTGCTCGACGGTGACATCGTCGATTTTCGACGCCGCGTCGACGTAGACGTCGCGACAGCCGATCGTCTCGAAATACCCGAGCTGATGCGCGATGTTGGTGATGCTGTCCGCATCGAACACGAGGCGCGCCTTCAGCTGTGTCTTCGCGGTCTCGACTTCGGCCGGCGTGACGCCGGCCGTCCGGACGAGCTCGAGCTCCTGCAGCAGCCGCGCCTCCACGGTGCTCAGCGACGTCCCGGACGTCGCCGTCGCCGACAGGACGTACAGGAACGGCTCTTCGGTCGGCAGCATGCTGCCCGATACCATCGACGCCAGACCGCTGCCGACCAGAGCGCGATACAGCCGTGAACGGCGCTGGGGCGGCGGGACACGGAAGCTGGACCACAGGTTGATCCCCTTGGCGCCCGTCAGGATGGCATCGAGAATCAGGGCAGGAAAGAACTCCGGGGCACCGGCCGCCGGCGCGTGAAAGCCTGCCTTCAGGTAGGCGGTCGTCCCCTCCTTGCGAATCGTGAGCCGTCGCTCACCGTTCTGTTCAGGTTCGACCGTGCGGTTCCGGTCGGGCACGGGCGCCGCCGGGATGCTGCCGAAATGCTGCTGGACGCGCCGCAGCACGTCCTCGGTGTCGAGATCGCCGACGACCACCAGCACGGCGTTGTTGGGGACGTAGTAGCGACGGTAGTAGCCGAAGAGATCGTCGCGCGTCATCGCCTCGAGGTCGGAGAGCCAGCCGATGGTCGGATGGCGATAGGGATGCGCCTTGAATGCGGTGGCCACCAGCTCCTGGTCGAGCAGCTGGTCGGGATCGTTCTCGCCGCCCTGCAGCTCGGAGATGATCACGGTGCGCTCGGAGTCGCAATCATCCGGGTGATAGAGGCAGCGGGCCATGCGCTCCGATTCGATGAACAGCATCCGGTCGAGCGCCTCGCGGCTGGCGGTCTCCAGATAGGTGGTCTGGTCGATCCAGGTGTAGCCGTTCCAGCTGCCGCCGAACTGCTCGATGATCCCCTTCACCTGGTCGCGCGGGATGTTGGTCGTCCCCTTGAAGTTCATGTGCTCGACCCAGTGCGATACGCCGGTCAGTCCAGGGCGTTCGTCCTTCGACCCGACCTTGTACCAGCACCAGACGGATGCGAGCGGCGCGGTGTGTTCCTCGCGCACGACCACCTTCAACCCGTTGGCCAGGGTGGCGACTCGTACCGGTGCGTGTGCTCGAGCTTCTGCCGAGGTGGCCATCGGTTCATTATAGAATCGACGGATATCCATGCCTGAGTGGAAAGACACCGTCAACCTGCCGCGCACCGACTTCCCGATGAAGGCGAATTTGCCGACGGCAGAGCCTGAAATGCTGAGTCGGTGGCTGGCGATGGACCTGTACGGCCGGATTCGGGAGCGCCGCGCCGGTGCGCCGAAGTTCGTCCTGCACGACGGTCCGCCGTACGCGAACGGCAACATCCACATCGGCACCGCCCTCAACAAGATCCTCAAGGACTTCGTCGTCAAGTCCAAGTCGATGGCGGGCTTCGACGCACCCTACGTCGTCGGCTACGACTGTCACGGTCTGCCGATCGAGCTGCAGGTCGACCGCGAACTCGGCAGCCGCAAGCGCGACATGTCGGTCGCGGAGTTCTGCCGCGCCTGCCGGGCCTACGCCGAGCGGTTCGTCGGCACGATGTCGGAGCAGTTCCAGCGCCTTGGCGTGCTCGGCACCTGGGGCGAGCCGTACCTGACGATGGATTTCCGCTACCAGGCGGCAATCGCGCGCGCCTTCGGCAAGTTCGTCGAGCGCGGGCTGATCTACAAGGGCAAGAAGCCGGTGCACTGGTGCATCCACTGCCGCACCGCCCTGGCCGAAGCGGAAGTGGAGTACGAGGACCACTCGTCGCCGTCGATCTACGTCGAGTTCCCGCTCAATCCCGAGAGTGCCGCCGAACTCGGCCGCCGCGTGCCGGCGCTGGCCGGCCGCGCCGTGTCGGTCCTCATCTGGACGACGACGCCATGGACGATTCCGTCGAATCTCGCGGTGGCGTTCAATCCGGAACTCGACTACGCCGCCTACGAGTTCGACGGCCGGGCGGTCATCCTGGCCGAAGGGCTCGCGGCGAAGGTGGCGGCGGCGGTCGGCCGACCGCTCGGCGCGGTGGTCGCTCGGATGAAGGGCGACGCCCTCGAGCACATCCGTTTCCGCCATCCGCTCTACTCGCGCGACTCGCTCGGCGTCCTCGGTGATTACGTGACGCTCGATGCCGGCACCGGGGCGGTGCACACCGCGCCGGGCCACGGCACCGACGACTTCAACACCGGGATGCGATACGGCCTCGAAATCTATGCGCCCATCGGCCCGGCCGGACACTTCCTGGACCAGGTCGAGCTGTTCGGCGGTCTGCGGGTGTTCGACGCGAATCCGAAGGTCGAAGAAGCGCTCAAGGAGCGCGGTCGCCTCTGGCATCGCCAGGCGTTCTCGCACCAGTATCCGCACTGCTGGCGCTGCCATCACCCGGTGATCTTCCTTGCGACGTCGCAGTGGTTCATCCGGATGGACGGTGACGCCGTGGTCGGCGAGCCGGACGGTCCGCCGCACACGCTGCGCGCCGCCGCACAGCAGCAGATCGACGAGCGCGTCGCCTGGATTCCGTCGTGGGGTCACGACCGCATCGCCAACATGGTGGCCAACCGCCCGGACTGGTGCATCTCCCGGCAGCGGGCCTGGGGCGTGCCGATTCCGGCCCTCGATTGCGCCGCGTGCGGCGAGGCGCACGTGTCGCCGGCCATCGTCGAACAGGCGGCCGGCGTGTTCGAGCGCCACGGGGCGGATGCCTGGTACGAACGCCCGACCGACGAGTTCGTCCCGGCCGGCCTGACGTGCGGCTGCGGCGGCGCCGCCTTCGAGCGCGAGATGAACATTCTCGACGTCTGGTTCGACTCGGGCTCCAGCCATGAGGCGGTGCTGTCGGTGCGTCCCGAGCTGAGCTGGCCGGCCGACATGTATCTCGAGGGCAGCGACCAGCATCGCGGCTGGTTCCAGAGTTCGCTCCTCGTCGGCCTCGGGACGCGCGGGCGGGCGCCCTTCCGCGAGGTCGTCACCCACGGCTTCATCGTCGCCGAGGACGGGCGCAAGATGTCGAAATCGCTCGGCAACACCGTCGCCCCGCAGGACATCATCAAGCAGAGCGGCGCCGACATCCTGCGGCTGTGGGTGTCGATGAGCGACTACACCCAGGAAATCCGCATCGGCAAGGAGATCCTGGCGCGTGCCGTCGAAGCCTATCGAAAAATCCGCAACACGCTGCGCTACCTCGTGGCAAACCTCTACGATTTCGATCCGGCAGCCGACACCGTGCGCCGCAGCGAGATGGAGGAGGTCGACCGCTACATGATGGCCCGCTACAGCGAGCTGGCGACGCGCGTCCTGCGGGCGTATGCGGCCTACGACTGGAGCACGATCTTCCAGGCCGTGAACCAGTTCGCGACGGTCGATCTCAGCGCGTTCTACGCCGATGTCTCGAAGGATCGGCTCTACACGTTCGCCGCACGGTCCCGGGCGCGGCGCTCGGGCCAGACCGTGCTCTACACCATCGCCGACGGCTTGACACGCCTGGTCGCGCCGCTGCTGGCGTTCACGGCCGACGAAGTCTGGACGTATCTGCCCGGCCGCCGCGACACCTCCGTGCACATGGCGGTGTTTCCGACGCCGGCCGAGCTCGAGGAATGGTCCGATCCGGAACTCATCGCCCGCTGGCAGACGCTGGCGACGCTGCGCGAGCGCGTGCTGGCCCGCATCGAACCGCTGCGCAAGGACAAACAGATCGGCAGTTCACTGCAGGCGACGGTCATCCTCAGCGCCCCGCCGACCGACCTCGCGCTGCTCGAGCAGTACGCGCCGCAGCTGCCGATGCTCTTCATCGTCTCGGACGTCCAGCTGCTGCCGTCAACCGACTCCGAGACACGCATCGAGATTGCCAGGGCCGCAGGTACGAAGTGCGAACGGTGCTGGCGCTACGTGCCGGCGGTGTCCACGGATCCGGCCTGGGCCGGGCTGTGCAGCCGATGCCAGGATGCACTGGCGGAACCTGCCCGTGGCTAGCCGCCGGCGTCTCGAAATCGGACTGCCGCTGCTGATCCTCGTGCTCGATCAGCTGACGAAGGCGATGGTGCGCGCCTGGCTGCCGCTGCACGAGAGCGTGACGGTGA
Organism: uncultured Acidobacteriota bacterium; assembly: GCA_902825985.1. Taxonomy (GTDB): domain Bacteria; phylum Acidobacteriota; class Vicinamibacteria; order Vicinamibacterales; family CAVVIG01; genus VFZL01. The sequence goes on from CADEDC010000004.1 coordinate 66,549, forward strand.
TTCCGGGATTCCTCGACTTCACCCACGTCCGCAACACCGGTACGGCATTCGGGTTCCTGAACGCCGTCGACTTCCCCGGCAAGACGGCAGTGATCTCGCTGATCGCGACCGCCGCACTGGTCGCCATTGCGATGTACTCGCTGGCCCTCGCCGCGCACCAGATCTACGCCCGTATCGGCCTCGCGCTGGTCAGCGGCGGCGCTGCCGGCAACCTGCTGGACCGCATCTTCGCCGGGTCGGTCGTCGACTTCGTCGACGCCTACTTCGGCACCTGGCACTTCTGGACCTTCAACGTCGCCGATTCCGCCATTACCGTGGGTGTCATCATCATGCTGCTCGACATGGTCAGGCCCGGTGCCCAGGTGGCCGCCGATCATGCCGACTGAAACCGTCACCGTCGAGGCCGACGCCGAGGAAACTCGACTCGACCGCTTCCTCACCACGGCGCTCGGCACCATCTCACGGTCGCAGATTCAGCGCCTCATCAAGGAAGGCCAGGTCCTCGTCGATGGCCGGCCGGGCAGGCCCAACCTGGTGCTCAAGGCGGGTCAGACGATCACCGTGGACGTCGCCGAGCCGAGTCCGTCGAAGGTGGCCGCTGAACCGCTGCCGCTGCCCATCCTGTATCAGGACGAGGACATCGTCGTCGTGGACAAGCCGGCGGGCATGGTCGTCCATCCGGCTGCCGGACATCCCAGCGGCACGATGGTCAACGCCCTGCTGCATCACGTCGACGATCTGAGCGGCATCGGCGGCGAGAAGCGGCCGGGCATCGTCCACCGCCTGGACCGCGGGACGTCCGGACTCATGGTCGTCGCCAAGAACGACGCCGCGCACGAGGCCCTGGCGCAGCAGTTCCACGATCGCCAGGTCGACAAGGAGTACGTCGCGCTCGTCTGGGGCGAAGTGCAGCCGGGGCGCCGCATCGACTCGCCGATCGGCCGTGACCCGGGCGATCGCAAGAAGATGTCGGCCCGCGCGCACCGCAGTCGCGAGGCGGTGACGCGAATCGTGCGCACCGAGCGGTTTGGCCGGGCGCTGACCCTGGCGGCGGTCGCGATTCATACGGGGCGCACGCATCAGATCCGCGTCCACCTCAGTTCGATCGGGCATCCGGTCGTCGGCGATGCCCTCTACGGCGGCGTCAAGCGCCGCATTCCGGGCGATCTGCGGGCGGTCGCGCGCCTGGAACGTCCGTTCCTGCATGCGGCGCGCCTCGCATTCAAGCATCCGATCGACGGGCGACGGCTGGAGTTCACGAGCCCGCTACCCGCCGATCTCGTGGCCGTGCTCGAGCTGCTGCGTGAGCACAAGCGTCCACCACAGACACCGTGAGCGAAAGCCGCCTATGTTGAAGCGGGTCTTCGATGGCCGTGTGTTCTCGGTCGAGGTCGGCCGGCTGCCATTTCCGGGCGGCGCCGCGCACGATGTCGCCATCGTCCGGCATCGCCCCTCGGTGGTGCTGATCCCCGTGCTCGAGGATGGCCGAGTCCTGCTCGTCCGACAATACCGACCGAGCGTCGCCCGTATGATGTGGGAGCTGCCGGCCGGATCGATCGACCCGGATGAACCGCTGGAAGCGGCCGCCGTGCGCGAATGCGCGGAGGAGACCGGACGGGTGCCCGGCGCGGTGGAGCGGCTGGCGGCGCATTACCCGGCGCCGGGTTTCTGTGATGAGTTGCTGGTGTTCTTCCGCGCGACGCAGCTCATCGACGCCGGTCCGGACTCGCCGTACCACGCGGACGAAGACGAGGAGATCGAGACGCGGGCGTTCACGGTCGCCGAAGCGCGCGCGATGGTCGCACGCGGCGAGATCGAGGACCTGAAGACGGCGTACGGGCTGACGCTGGCTTGAGCCGGCCTCCGCAGCGGGTATAGCTGGCTCAGACCTCGTTCATCAGCGCGGCTCGCGCCTCTTCAACCGTGGCGCAGTGGATGGCCACGGTGTCCTGCACCAGCCGGGCGTATCCGCCGGCCAGCACGATCACGAGGGCGACGCCCAGCATCCGGCACATGTCGATGACGAGGCGATCGCGGCGCCGCAGCCCTGCCTTGGTCAGCCGCAGTCCTCCAAGCTGATCGTCCTCGTACGGATCGGCTCCGGCCAGGTAGAACACACAGGCCGGTTCACTGGCGGCTACCCGTTCGAGCGCCCGCTCGAGATGGGCGAGATACGTCGCGTCGGTGGTCCCGTCCGGCAGGCCGATATCGAGGGAGCCGGGCGGCTTGGCCGACGGGTAGTTCTGCTCCTGATGCAGCGAACAGGTGAACACGCTGGGATCCGAGGCGAAGATGAACGCCGTGCCGTTGCCGTGGTGCACGTCGAGGTCGACGATGGCGACACGGCGCACCGCCTCGCGCTGAATCACCCGCACTGCGACGGCGACATCGTTGAGGGGGCAGAAGCCCTCGCCATGATCGGGGAAGGCATGGTGCAATCCCCCGCCGATGTGGACGGCGAGACGACCGCTGCCGGTGCCCCCGCCGGCTGCCGGTCCGCAGGCCAGCCGTGCTGCCGTGATGGTGCCACCGGTCATCAGGCGGAAGGCATCGACCATACCCGGCGAGAACGGAAGCTCGAGTTGGGCCATCTGCTCGGGGCTCATGGTGCCGGTACGTAACCGCTCGAGATATTCGGGCGTATGGACCAGGGCGAGTTCTTCCCAGGTGGCCAGGCGCGGCTCGGTGATGTCACCTGCCGCGACGACTCCGGTGTCCTGCAGCTGTTGCAGGACGAGGCCGTATTTGGTCGTCGGGAAGACGTGCAGTCCGAAATCGACGTAGTAGCGAGGCGAGTAGACGACCTGCACGAAGGGACACCCGGTGAGGCGGGGGGGACGGACATCATACATCCGTCCCCCGCCAGGTGTCAGGCCGGTCGCGAGGGGGTGACCGTGCGGCCGCCCGACTTGGGGTCGTCCTTGCGGCGCTTGTTGACCGGCAAGGTGTCCGACGAGGTCGGCTGCAGGGCGAGCGCGAGCACCTCGTCGATCGACGAGACGAGATGGACGGTCAGGCCGGAGCGCAGTTCCGGCGTCAGGTCTTCGTTGACGTTCTTGGCATTCTGCTTCGGCAGGATCACCTCGTTGATGCCGACACGGCGCGCCGCCAGCACCTTCTCCTTGATACCGCCGACCGGCAGCACCCGTCCCGACAGGGTGATTTCACCGGTCATGGCGAGGTCGCCCCGCACCGGCCGCCCGGTCAACACCGAGGCCATCGCCGCGGTCATCGTCACGCCCGCCGACGGCCCGTCCTTCGGGATGGCACCCGACGGCACGTGGACGTGCATCTCGGCGTTCTTGAAGAAGTCGGGGTCGATGCCGTATTCGCGCGCATGGGTCCGCAGCCACGACAGCGCGGCGCGCGCCGACTCCTTCATCACGTCGCCGAGCTGCCCGGTCAGGGTCAGCGATCCGGTCCCGGCCATCCGCGACGCTTCGATGAAGAGCACTTCGCCGCCGACCGGCGTCCAGGCGAGCCCGATGGCGACGCCCGGATCCTTGGTGCGCTCTTCCATCTCTTCGTCGAGGAACTTCGGCGCACCCAGCATCTCGAGGACGACGTCGGGAGTGACGTCGACCGGCGACTCGTCGCCTTCGGCGCGGCGCCGGGCGGCCTTGCGGCAGATGCTGCCGATCTCCCGCTCGAGGTTTCGCACGCCGGCCTCGCGCGTGTAGCCGCGAATCACCTGCCGCAACGCGTCCGGCGTGAAGCGCAGCAATTCGTCACTCAGGCCATGGTTCTTCACCTGCTTGCCGACGAGGTGGTCGATCGCGATCTTCAGTTTCTCCACCTCCGTGTAGCCGGCGATCTCGAGCACCTCCATGCGATCGCGCAGCGGCGGCGGAATCGGATCCAGGACATTGGCGGTCGTGATGAACAGCACTTCCGACAGATCGAACGGCACGTCCAGGTAGTGGTCGCGGAAGGTGCTGTTCTGTTCCGGATCCAGCACTTCCAGCAGCGCCGACGAGGGGTCGCCGCGGAAGTCGGAGCCGAGCTTGTCGATCTCGTCGAGAATGAACACCGGGTTCTTCGATTCGGCGCGTCGCAGGCCCTGGATCACCTGCCCCGGCAGGGCGCCGATGTAGGTGCGACGATGGCCGCGGATTTCCGCCTCGTCCCGCATGCCGCCGAGCGACACCCGCACGAACTTGCGGCCGAGCGATTCGGCAATCGAGCGGGCCAGCGACGTCTTGCCGACGCCGGGCGGTCCGACGAAGCAGAGGATCGGCCCCTTGACGTCCGGGTTCAGCTTGCGCACGGCCAGGTACTCGAGGATGCGGTCCTTGGCCTTCTCGAGGCCCGAGTGGTCGGCATCGAGTACCTGCTTCGTATGCGGCAGGTCGATCACCTCGTCGGTGCGCTTGGCCCACGGCAGGGCGATCAGCCAGTCGAGATACGTCCGCGACACCGTGTACTCGGCGGCGGCCGGCGGCATCTTGGACAGGCGGTCGAGTTCGCGCAGCGCTTCCTTCTTCACCGGTTCAGGCATGCCGGCGGCTTCGAGCTTCTCGGCCAGCTCCTCGATTTCCTTCGTCTGGTCGTCGCCTTCGCCGAGCTCCTTCTGGATGGCCTTCATCTGCTCGCGAAGGAAGTACTCGCGCTGGTTCTTGCCGACTTCCGACTGCACCTGCGACTGGATCTTCGACCCGAGCTCGAGCACCTCGAGTTCCTTGATCAGGATGCGGTTCAACTTGTCCATCCGCTCGCGGATGTCGAGCGTTTCGAGCACCTCCTGCTTCACCGGCGTCGAGATCGTCGACAGGCTCGACGCGATGAAGTCCGCCAGTCGGCCGGGCTCGGCGATGTTGCCGGCCAGTGTCTGGAGATCGTCCGACAGGAGGGGCGACAGCGACACGACCTGCTGGAAGTTCGTCCGGATGTTGCGCGCCAGGGCGTCGATCTCCAGGCGATCGGCCTCGAAGGTGTCCTCGGACGCCGAGTCGACGCGCGCCCGCAGGTACGGCTGCGTGGCGACGACCTCCTGCATCTGGACGCGGGCCAGCCCCTGGACGATGAGACGCAGACTGCCGTCCGGCAGCTTGAACATCTTGTGGATGTGCGTGGCCGTGCCGACGGGATACAGGTCGGCCTGCAGCGGCTCTTCGACCGCGGCGTCACGCTGGGTGAACACCGCGATCAGCTTGCCGTTGCCGATCGCGTCGTCAATGAGGCGCACGGAGCTTTCGCGCGCCACGGCGAGCGGCATGAATGAATTGGGAAACAGCACCGTATCGCGGAGCGGCAGGATCGGCAGCTCCGACGGGATCGGCGGGGTCCGTTCGCCGGTCGAGATATCCTCGGACTTGAGGTCCTCGAACTGATCGCTCATAGCGACCTCTCTCGGAAAAGCTTCGGCACGCGTGCCGTAAGCAGGTCGTGCGTTGTGACGAGGGGACTCGTGCGCCGGTGGGGAGAGGGGCTCCGCCACCGGCGGAGCCCAGAGGGAACGCCGGTCTTACATGTCGAGGAACAGGGAAGCGGAACCGCGACGGGCGGCCTGACGCTCCCGCTGCTCGGCGATTTCGCGCGCCTCTTCACAGTCCTTGCAGCGGACCGCGAACGGCAGCGCCCGCAGCCGCTTCTCGGCAATCTCCTCGCCACACTCGAAGCAGTTGCCGTAGTCACCCTGCTCGAGGCGGGCGAGTGCGTCCGTGACCTTGTTCAGGGTCTCGGACTTCATCTGGATGAGGGCGAACTCGAGTTCGTCCTGGATGTCGGCTTCGGAGCTTTCGACCGCGTCGAACACTTCGCTCTGCTTCCCACCCCAGGTGCCCTCGGCACGCACGTCGCGCATCTTGCCCTGGACGGCAGCCTGCAGTTCGCGGCGGCGCTCGTCGAGCATCTTCTTGAGTTCGGTGTATCGGGAACGTGTTCCCTGCTTGCTATCAACAGCCGCCATGAGGCCGCTCCTTCCTAAAGCCCGTGTGGGCCGGTATGAAAAGTGTCGAACGCTTATGCAAATGAATTGCCAATACTATTCAGAACCGGTCCAATCCGCAAGTGCCTTTTATATCGGCGGCCGGCCACACAGGCTACAGGGGGCCGACGCAAGAAAATCAACCGGCCCTCACCCGCCATCCGATTCCGAATCTCGACCGCAACCGTCTGTATGAAAGCGACTTATGACAGTGACTCAGTTTCGACCGGGCGACTGGCCTGCCGTCTCATCGCTCCATTAGACGACCGGCCATCGGAAACGGTTCTGGGCCGACTGGTCGACCGACTGTCCGCATTCGGAGACGCCATCGTCCTGACACCCGCCGGTGAAGCGTCCACATTTGTCGGTTCCGTCCCGCTGGTCCGCCATTCGTGTCCCGCACCGCCCGGCCTCCTCCGCCACGCCCGTCCCTGACACGACTCCATTGATGCGAGCTTCGGCAAAGGGTGACGCCGGCGGGCCAGACGTTTCGCTTCCGGGCCGGCGCGTCACGGATGTCACTCCAGCTGACGCAGCCACACTGGACGGAGCCACACTGTTGGATGCGGGCCGGCCCTGGAAAGTCACCAGCGAAAAAGGATGAGGTGGGCCCGGACCGGACGAAGTTGTCGACGCGAGCCTGTTCGTCACACGGAAATGTCCGCTGGCGCCGGCAGCCCAGGGCGCCGCGCCGCGATCGACCCCGCGTCCGTCCTTGCCCGGCACGAACGCGGTGACTATACTTGGGGTTTGCCTGCGGACGTCTCCGTCCTGGCGGACCCAGGAGCGGACCCGCAAGATCGCAAGCGCGGACCCAGAGAAGAGCGAGCAACGGATATCATGGCCAAGCAGTGTGAAATTTGCGGTAAAACCCCGGTCGTCGGACGGCAGGTCAGTCACGCGCACAACGTCAGCGCCCGCCGGTTCGAGCCGAACCTGCAGACCGTCCGCGCGTCGGTCAACGGTGGCACGAAGCGCCTGCGCGTCTGCACGCGCTGCCTGCGCTCCGGCAAGGTCGTCAAGGCCGCCTGAGTGACACGCCCGTGAAGCAGGCTATCGAGGTCGCCGGCGCCCCGAAGGCGATCGGCCCCTATTCGCCGGCGGTGCGTGCGGGGCAGTGGCTGTTTCTCTCGGGGCAGGTGCCGTTCGATCCAGCCACCGGACAGCTGGTCGACGGCGACATCGCGGCCCAGACGCGGCGCGTGCTCCAGAACATCGGCACGCTGCTCGCGGCCGCCGGCCTGTCGCACGACGCGGTGGTGCGTACGACGGTGTTTCTCGCCGACATGGGCGACTTCGCGGCGATGAACGCCGCCTACGCCGAGTTCTTCACGGAGCCGTATCCGGCGCGTTCGACGGTTCAGGCGGCCCGCCTGCCCCGCGATGCCCGCGTCGAGATCGACGTCATCGCCACGTTCGACTAGCGACGGCCCGGGCGTCGCCCCTCAGCGACCGATCCGTTCCACATCGAGAACGCCGTCGACGCCGCGCAGCGAGGTAATCACCTTGTCCAGGTGTTTCAGATCGCTGATCTCCACCGTCACGTCGATGCGCGCCCGCCGATCGTCGTCGGTGTGCGCCTCCATGTTCTTGATGTTCGTGTTGATGTCGGCGATGCGGGCGCTCACCGCCGCCAGCAGCCCCTTCCGGTCCTCGACCTCCATCGTCAGCTTGACGGTGTAGCTTGCCGCCGCGGCGTCGCCCTTGTCCCACTCGACGTCGATCCGCCGCTCGGAATCGTAGAGCAGGTTGATGACGTTTGGACAGGTCGACGAGTGGACCGACACGCCCTTGCCGCGTGTGATGTAGCCGACGATCTTCTCGCCCCGAATCGGATTGCAGCAGCGTGCCCGGAACACCAGCACGTCGTCCGATCCGCGCACCTTGATCTGATCCTCGCCGGCGGCCGCACGCCGCTGCCCGGGCGCCGGCACCGGCGTCTCGCCCGGCTTGTCGGCCAGGCGATCGGCGGGGACGATCTTCGCCATCACCTGCTTGACCGAGACCATGCCGTAGCCGAGCAGCGCGTAGAGGTCGTCGGGCCGGGCAGCGCTCTGATCGGCGAGCGCTTTGGCGAACAGCTCGCCGTCCTGCACCTGTTTCAGGCTCAGGTCGAGGCGGCGCAGCTCCTTCTCCAGCACCTTGCGACCGAGGTCGATGGCGCGAACCCGCTCCTCGAGCCGGATGATGTGCTTGATCTTGTAGCGCGCGTGCGACGTGGCGACATAGTTCAGCCAGTCGCGACTCGGCTTGTGGCCGGCGGCCGTGACGATCTCGACGATGTCGCCGTTCTTCAGGCGGGCGCGCAGCGGCACCATCTTGCCGTTCACCCGGGCGCCGACGCATTGATGCCCGATGTCGGTGTGAATCGCGTACGCGAAATCGATCGGCGTCGCCCCGCGCGGAAACACCCGCACCTCCCCTTTCGGGGTGAAGGTGTAGACCTCCTCGGGATACAGTTCGACTTTCAGGTGCTGGATGAACTCGCGCGGGTCGCGGACGTCCTGCTGGTACTCGAGCAACTGCCGCAACCACTGGAAGTTGCGATCCTCCTTGTGATCGCCGACCCGCCCTTCCTTGTACTTCCAGTGCGCCGCGATCCCCTCCTCGGCCATCCGGTGCATCTCCATCGTGCGGATCTGCACCTCGAACGGCGTGCCGTTCTCGCCGATCACGGAGGTGTGCAGCGACTGGTAGCCGTTCGGCCGCGGCATCGCGATGAAATCCTTGATGCGCCCGGGGACGGGCGACCAGGTCTGATGGATGATGCCGAGTGCCGCGTAACAGTCCTTCACGCTGTGGGTGATGATGCGGAGCGCGATGAAGTCGTAGACCTGATTCAGGTCGATTCGCTGCCGCCTGAGCTTCTGGTGGATGCTCCAGAGCCGTTTGATGCGGCCGTCGACCTCGATGAAGGGGATCGAGGCCTCCCGGAGCTTCGTTTCGATCGTGCCGGTGAGCCGGCCGATCAGCCCCTCGGCCACGCGCCGCTTGGCATCGACCTTGATCCGCAGCGACTCGTAGGCCTGCGGCTCGAGGTAGCGGAAGGACAGCTCTTCCAGCTCGTTCTTCACCTTGCTCATGCCGAGCCGGTTGGCAATCGGGGCGTAGATGTCGAGCGTCTCCTGGGCGATCGGAATCCGCTTCTCTTCCGGCAGGTGGCTCAGCGTCCGCATATTGTGCAGGCGGTCGGCGAGCTTGACCAGGATGACCCGGATGTCATCCACCATGGCGAGAAGCATCTTCCGGAAGTTCTCGGCCTGCCGCTCCTCGCTCGACGAGAAGCGGATGGCGCCAATCTTGGTGACCCCCTCGACGACATGGGCGACTTCCGGACCGAACAGCTCCCGGATGCGCTCGATGGTGGTCAGCGTGTCTTCGACCACGTCGTGGAGCAGGCCGGCGGCAATCGCCACCGCGTCCAGCTTCATGTCGGCGAGAAAGTCAGCAACTGCAAGCGGGTGAATGAGATACGGCTCGCCTGAGTGCCGGACCTGGCCGCGATGCTCGAAGGCGGAGAAGACGTACGCCCGCCTGAGCAGTTCGACGTCGGCGTCAGGACTGTAGGCGCGGACTTTTTCGAGCAGGTCTTCGAAGCGAATCATGGAAATCGGTGTCTAATCTCCTAACTAGCCGGGTTCTCCGTGATCATACGGGACAGGTCCACCGTTCCAACCAATGCGGTCGGCTCAGTCCCAGAAAAACCCAAACTCGAGTGGCTGGCCCGACCGGTGGGGGGCTCGAGGGCGACCCAGGACCGACGGAGAGACCAGCAGACGGCGACAACCTTGGCGTATTGTTACGGGGTCGGGAAAGAACCCGCCTTGACGTACGTTTTTTCGCTTCACTATACTGACCCGGTTTTGGCCGCGGCAGTTCCGCCCGCCTAGCAGGGGAATCGGACGAAGGCTTATGAGTAATTACGGCTATAAAGGGGGCTCGATGCGTGCTCTGTCAGGTGCGCTGGCGGTTGCGGTGCTGGCACTGTCGACGGCTGGATGTGCTCAGCTTGCGCAGTTGCAGGCGATGAAGGCGTTCAAGGCGGCGAACGCGGCTTATCAGCAGCAGGATTACAAGCAGGCTGCGACGCTGTACGAGGAGGCTCTCGAGGCCAACCCGAGTCTTGCCCAGGCGTATTTCTTCCTGGGCAACAGCTACGACAACCAGTTCAGGCCAAGTCGCAAGGGCGAACCCGAGAACGACGCGCTGCTGACCAAGGCTGTCGAGTACTACCAGAAGGCCGCTGACGCCCTGGGTCAGTCGGCGGTGCCGGAAGAAAAGAAGATCGGCAAGCTCGCCCTCGAGTACCTCGTGGCCGCCTACGGCGTGGACAAGTTGAACGACCCGGCGATGGCCGAACCGGTCGTTCAGAAGATGATCCAGCTCGAACCGGGCGAACCGTCGAACTACTTCGCGCTCGCCAAGATTTACGAGGACGCCGGCGTGTACGACGAGGCCGAGCGGATGCTCGTCGCGGCACGCGACGCCCGCCCCAACGTTCCGGACGTCTACATGCAGCTGGCTGGCTTCTACAACCGTCAGGCGGACTTCGACAAGACCATCGACGCGCTCACCCAGCGCACGAAGGTCGAACCGAACAACCCGGAGGCGTTCTTCACCATCTCCACCTACTACTGGGACAATGCCCAGCGCAACGCGCTGCTGAGCGACGAGGACAAGCGCGTCCAGGTGGAGAAGGGGCTCGAGGCCGCCAACAAGGCCATCGAGATCAAGAGCGACTACATGGAGGCGCTGGTCTACAAAGGGCTGCTGCTCCGCGTCCAGGCGCTGCTCGAGAAGGACCGGAGCAAGATCGACGCCCTCATCAAGGAAGCCAATGCGCTCCGCGATCAGGCCGAGGAGATCAAGAAGAAGCGGCAGGGCGGCGGCGCCTAAGCGCAGCCCAGCCTGGGCCGTCCGATGTCGGCCGTTCGCGACCACTCCGGCCGTTTGGATCAAGGGCCGCCAGAGTCATCTGGCGGCCCTTTTGTTTTTGCCATCGCTGTTACATGAGCTTGTTAGAATAAGTCCATCTTCCACACTCACAGCTGCAGGACGCTGCGCGGGCTCGGTCGTCGCCTGGCCGGCGGCGAACCGCCCGGCGTCCGGAGAACGGGCGTTCTACGAGACGTCGACATCGGCCAACGCGGGAGTCACCAATGAATCAGTTTCGTCGGATGCGAATCACCAGCGTGATCGTTGCCCTACTCTTGTTCGCCGTGTCTCTGGGCACGGCTGCGGCGCAGACGCTCACTGGTGGCACTCTGAGCGGAACCGTCACCGACCAGCAGGGCGGCGCCCTGCCGGGCGTCAGCGTAACGGCTGTCCACGAACCCACCGGGACCGCCTATGACGCGGTCAGCGATGGAGAGGGTCGATTTCAGTTTCCCAATCTGCAGGTTGGCCCCTATCGCGTCAATGTGTCCCTCAGCGGATTCGCCGACATTGTGCGGCCCGGCGTAGTGGTCACGCTCGGCGAGACGAGAAACCTCGATGTGCAGATGGGTCTGGCCGCGGTGACCGAAGTCGTCAACGTTACCGCGCCGACGACGTTCAGCGACACGCGTGCCGGCACGGCAGACACCATTTCGCGAACGACGCTGCAGCAGCTTCCGAGCCTCTCGAGAAATCTCACCGACTTCGCCCGTTTGTCTCCGCACTTCAATCAGACCAATCAGAATGGCGCAGATTCGTTCTTGAGCGTCGCGGGTCGCAATAATCGGTACAACGGGATCCTTATCGACGGCGCCGCCAACAACGACGTCTTCGGCCTGTCCGACTCGGGTGCCCCGGGCGGACAGACTGGCGCCCAACCCATCAGCCTCGACGCGCTCGACGAACTTCAACTCGTCGTCGCCCCGTACGACGTCCGTCAAGGCGGCTTCTCGGGTGGCGGCGTGAACGCCGTCACGAAAAGCGGCACCAACACACTCAATGGAACCGCATACGGATTCGGCCGCAATCAAAGCCTGGTGGGTGATCTGCCTTCCCAGACGGATCCCGCGGCGCCTTCGACCTCGGCGGGTCAATTCAAGGAGCTGCAGTTCGGCGCGAGTGCCGGCGGACCGCTGGTCAAGAACGCGGCCTTTTTCTTTGCCAATGTCGACGTCGCTCGGAAGGACACACCGTCCGGTTTCTCGATCACCGGCGGCACGGGTCAGGATTTTGGACACCAGGCGGAGGCCCAGCGCTTCCTCGACATCTTGAGGAACAACTACGGCTACGACCCGGGAGGACCAGGACTGGCCGAGTTCGGAAAGCGGAACAACAGCAACAAGCTGTTCGCGCGGACTGACCTGAACGTGGCCAAGGGACACCGGCTCACCGTCCGACACAACTACGTCGGCAGCGTGGCGGACATCGGGTTCCCCTCTGCGACGCAGTACAACTTTCCCGACAACTTCTACCAGTTCGAGAACAAGACGAACTCGACGGTCGCGCAGCTCAACAGCGTGTTCGGCCGCGCCTACAACGAGGCACGCATCACGATCCAACGGTTCGACGATCGCCGGACCGGTCAAGAGGGACAGGACCCATTCCCGTTCGTTCGGGTCGACCTGCCGGACGGGTCGAACCTGCGTGCTGGGACCGAGAACTTCTCCGTGGCCAACGAGCTGGACCAGCGGGTCATCGAGGTCCACGACGACTTCACATGGCTGATGGGTCGCCACACCGTCACGGTGGGCACGCACAACGAGTTCCTCAAGTTCCGCAATCTGTTCATCCGGGACAACTGGGGCAACTACCGGTTCAGCAGCCTCGACAACTTCGCCGCCGGCATCGCCGGAGGATTCGACTACAGCTTCTCGAACACCGCCAACCCGCGCGAGGCGGCCCAGTTTGCGATACGGCAGTTCGGGTTCTACGCTGGCGACCAGTGGCGGGCTGCCCCGAACTTCACGCTGACCTACGGCTTCCGTGTCGATCTGCCGGTCTTCCCGGACAAGCCCGGTTCGAACCCGGTCGCCCTGGCGAATTTCGGCTATGCGACGGACGTGGCGCCGTCGCCGGCGATGTACTCACCCCGGGCCGGGTTCAACTGGGACCTGTCGAGGAACGCGCTGCAACGCCAGATTCGCGGCGGCGTGGGGCTCTTCTCGGGACGGACCCCCTACGTCTGGCTGTCGAACCAGTACAGCAATACCGGCACGCTCTTCACCCGCCTCATCGTCAACTACAACGTCAACAACCGGGTGACGTTCGTCCCTGACGCGAACGCGCAACCGCGCACCGTCGGTGGTGCGGCGACCAATGAAATCGACGTCGTCGATCCTGACTACAAGTTTCCATCTGTCCTGCGCGGCAACATTGCCTACGACCACAGCCTCGGATTCTTGGGGCTGATCGGCAGCGGGGAGCTGCTGTTCTCGAAGAACGTCAACGACATCTCATACTCGAATCTCAACTACGTCATCAGCGGTCAGATCGCCGCCGACGGACGTCCGCGCTACTCCCGGAAGGTGCCGGCGCTCAACGACGTCATCCTGCTGTCGAACTCTGGCAAGGGCAGCCAGTGGAGTGCCAGCTACAGCGTGAATCGGCAGTTCAGCAATGGCTTCTTCTTCAACGGCTCGTACCTCTATAACGATGCGACGTCGATCACGGATGGCACGTCGAGCCAGGCGGCGTCGAACTGGGGCAACGTGTACGTCGGTGCGGCCGACGTGAACAATACGCCACTGGCGCGGTCGAACTTCTCGGTCGGAAGCATGGTGAAGTTCAGTGCGACGGTCCCGATCCGGCTGGGCCGCGGCGTGAGCAGCTATGCGTCGGTCTACTTCAACGGTCAGTCCGGTCGGCCCTACGTCCTCGCCTTCAACGGTGACGTCAACGGCGACGGACGATTCACGAATGACATCCTGTACGTGCCGACCAACGCCAGCGAGATCACGATCACGAATGGCACCTTCGATCAGCTGATGGCCTACCTGCGAGACGACCCGTCGACCGCCGGAATTTCCGGCGGCGTTCCAGAACGAAATGCCGGGCGATCGCCGTGGACCAACACGCTCGACTTTCGCTATGCCGTCAACCTTCCCACGGGCGGGCGCACCCGAGTCGAGCTGACCATGGACGTGTTGAACTTGCTCAACCTGTTCGACAGCTCGGCGGGCTGGTCCGTGTTTCCGAACTTCAACGGACCGACGGTCGTGAACGGCAGCTTCGATGCCGGGTCGGGAAAGATGGTCTACAACCTCGCGCCGCTCAATTCGAGGACGTTTGCGACATACGGGAGAGACAACCTGCGGTCACGGTGGCAGGCGCAGTGGGGCGCTCGCGTACGTTTCTGACGGTGGACCGGCTGCCGATGCTGACGTCTGCACGATCATGGTGAGCTTCGGCGACCGCTTCAACTGAGCCGGACGCGACCGCGAGTTCACTGAGCCCGGGGGGGGCGTCAAGCAGGAGTTGCCGTGAACGCAGATCTCGAGAGCTATCGCCTGCAGCTCTTGTCCATCCGACAGGACGTGCCCGGCGTCTGGAACGGTCTGACGGATGCCCAGTTCAACTGGAAGCCGGCCGCAGCGAAATGGTCGATCGGTGATTGTTTCGCTCACCTGAACGAGACTGCGAAGCGTACAGTGCCGACCCTGGACGAGATGCTCGCGCGAGCGCGTCGTCAAGGTTTGACCTCCGACGGTCCATTCGTGCTCGGGCTCGTCGAGCGGATGTTCATCAAGAGCCTCGAGCCACCGCCACGAATGCGCGCGAAGGCGCCGAAGCGGCTCCAGCCGATACCGGCAACGCATCGATCGTTGGAGGCCGTCAGCAGGGAGTTCATGGAATGGCAGGACGCCATCGATATCCGGCTGGAGCGGGCTGACGGCATCGACCTCACGCGGGTGAAGGGCCCGTCGCCGGCCGTGCCTCTCATCAGATGGACGCTCGGCGCGATGCTGTCGATCACGCTGGCGCACGAGCGGCGCCACATCTGGCAGGCTCGGGAAGTGCGGAACCATCCGTCGTTTCCGCGGAGTTGAGTCGATACGCGCGGTTGGGCCGCGGGGGCGCGCCGGGTTGGCCCAAATGCGCCGGCTGCCCAGGTGAAATGAAAAGGGCCGTCCGGTAGGACGGCCCTTTCCTGTCGTCGAATTGTACGAAGCGGATCGAGCTAGTTGCCAGCCACGCCGGCGGCGCGACGCATGCCGGCGGTGACGATGCCCACCTTCTCGACACCGGCGCCGCGCGCCGAGTCGATGACATACATGATGTCGCCGTAACGGAGAGACTCCGCACCAGCCACGAACATCGTCTTGTCCTTGCGGGCTTCGAAGATCTCGCGCAGCTTGTTCGGCACTTCGGCAACCGTCACCGGCTGCTTGTTGATGGAGATCTGCCGGTCGGCGGTGTATTCGAGCACGATCTGGCTGACGTCGACTTCCTGCTGCTGATTGGCGTTCTTCGTCTCGAGCGGGAGGTTGATGTCCACGCCCTTCTGCGTCAGCGGCAGGGCAGCCATGAAGATGACGAGCAGCACGAGCAGCACGTCAATGAGCGGCGTCACGTTCATGTCGGAGCTGGCATGCCCCGTCGACGGCTTCTTGACGTCGTCAGCGCCGAGGTGGTGATGTGCGTGTGACATTACTGGCCTCCCGCGCCGCCGCCCGAGCCTTTTTTCTTTTCGGTAATGAGTCCGACGTTCTCAATACCGGCCTGACGCAGCTGGTCCATGGTGGCCATCACGGCGCCGTACTCGACGTCCGTATCCGCCTTGATCAGCACGATCTTCTCGACCTTGTCCTCGAGGATTTCGAGAAGCTTGGTCGCCAGCTCGGACGGGTTGATCTCACGCGCATTGAGATACACCGCCTTGTTGGGCGCGATCGCGATGACGGTCTGGTCGGAAACTTCCGGCTTGTCGACGGTGTTCTCCGCCTCCGGGAGCTTCACGCTGACGCCCTGCTGCAGCAGCGGAGCAACGAGCATCATGATGATGAGCAGCACCAGCATGACGTCGACCAGCGGCGTTACGTTAATGTCGGATTTGACTCCGCCTTGGGCGCCGCCAAGGTCCATACTCATAGCACGTCTCCTTGAAACTCAGTCTTCTACTCGACACGGCCTGAGCGACCGGCCGGTCGCGTCGCCTGACGTTCACTCTACTCCGCATGGGAGTGGAGCGCCAGCATCAGGCTCCGCGACCGGTGGCCACGGCCGTGCCAGCCTTAGGCCGACTTCTTGATGAAGTAGTCGACGAGCTCCGACGAGGAGTTGTCCATCTCCACGTTGAAGTACTCAAGGCGACCCGTCAGGTAGTTGTAGAACCACACCGCCGGGATGGCGACGACCAGACCGAGCGCGGTCTCGACGAGCGCTTCAGAAATACCGGCCGACACGGCGCCGATACCGCCCGAGCCCGAGGTCGCGATGCCCTGGAACGCCGAGATGACACCGACGACCGTGCCGAGCAGTCCCACGAAGGGGGCCGTCGAGCCGATGGTCGCGAGCGCCGAAATGCCCTTCTTCAGGTCGTTGGCCGTCAGGGCCGAGGCGCGCTGGATGGAGCGGCGCACCGTATCGAGCAGGTCTTCGCGGCTCAGGGAGCCGCCGCTCTCCTGCTGGAACTGATACTCCTGCAGACCCGCCAGGACGACCTTCGCCAGGTGGCTGTAGCGGTAGTTCTTCGACGACGAGATCGCGATGGCGTCCTTCAGACGGCCTTCCTTGAGGTGCTTGGCCACCTGCGGAGCGAACAGCTTCGACTGGTTGCGCGCCTGGGTGAAGGTGAAGATGCGCTCAACGGCGACGCCCACCGACCACATTGACATGAAGAACAGAATGAACGCCACGGCCTTGGCGACCCATCCCATCTGGTTCCACATTTCGATCAAATCCACGGTCTATCCTCCTGAGGTGGCGTTTCAGTTTCTGGTTTGAGTTCGGTCGATCGATGCTTACTGGAGCGTGAAGTTCACCGTGACCGTCATGATGACCGGCACCGGCTGGCCGTTCAACAGGGTCGGGGTGAACACCCACTGCTTCACGGCGTCGAGCGCCGCCTGGTCGAGCAGTGGAATCGACCGAAGCACTTTGGCTTCCTGGACCGCGCCGTCGGGACCGATGGTCGCTTCGACGATGACAATGCCCTGCACGCGAGCCGACTGCGCGATCGGCGGGTAGACCGGGCGCACGTCCTTGGTCTTGGTCGGCGGCTTGATGTTGCCTCCGACGCGAACAGCGGCAGGCGGTGGGGGGGGAGGTGGCGGCGGCGGCGGCGGCGGCGCCTCGACGTTCACGATGCCGCCCTGAACGCCACCGGCAATGCCCCCTTCGAGACCCTGGGTGGCCGGAACCGCATTCTCGAGACCCGTCTCAGCCTTGATTTCTGACGGTGCTTCGACCGGCGCGGCCGCCGGGTTCACGTCCGGCTGAGGCGGCGGCGGTGTCGCAGCCTGCGGCGGTGGCGGCGGCGGCGGCGGTGGGGGAGGAGGCGGCGGGGCCGCGACAAACGCATTCATCGCGCTGACAGGCGTCGGCAACACGTCGGCGGCCATCAGTGGAATGATGATGAGCGCGCCAATCAGGGCCGTGTGGGCAATGATCGACAGCGGGACCGTATACCAGGCCCGGCTGCCTACCTTAATCGACGGCTCGACGACGTCGCCGAACATGTCACGTGGCACAGATACTCTCCTCAGCTAAGTCGGAATTGCCAGGCCAGCCTTGTCGCCTCTTCCGTTACCGCAGCAAGCGGCCAAGGGCGGCGATTATAGCCAGACGAAAAACTGAGAGTCAACGTACGGTTCGAAGTGCTTAGACACCGGATTCGGAGAAATGGCCATGCGGATTCCGATGCCAATAAGTCTTCCGAATCCGGTACTTATGTCAGTCCTGCTAAGAGCCGATCCGCATGCCGTAGAAGGACTTGTACACGAAGTACATCGAGACGGCGAAAAACAGCGCCGACAACGCCCCGGTGACGCCAGCCCCGACATCGGTCGTCAGCCGCACCGCCAGTTCGACCGCCAGCAGGCCGAACAGCGTGGTGAACTTGATGACCGGGTTCATTGCCACCGATGAGGTGTCCTTGAACGGATCCCCGACCGTGTCCCCGACGACCGTCGCCGCATGCAGCGGCGTCCCCTTGGCCTTCAGTTCGACTTCGACAATCTTCTTCGCGTTGTCCCAGGCGCCGCCGGCGTTGGCCATGAAGATGGCCTGGTAGAGACCGAAGACCGCGATGGAGAACAGGTAGCCGATGAAGAAGAACGGCTCGAGGAACGCAAACGCCAGCGTCGAGAAGAACACCGTCAGGAAGATGTTGAACATCCCCTTCTGCGCGTACTGCGTACAGATCTCGACGACCTTCTTGCTGTCTTCCACCGACGCCTTCTCGACGCCGTCCAGCTTGATGTTCGCCTTGATGAACTCGACCGCCCGATACGCGCCGGTCGTCACGGCCTGGGCCGAGGCACCGGTGAACCAGTAGATGACCGCGCCACCCGTGATGAGGCCGAGCATGAACGGCGGATGCAGCAGTGACAGCTTGTCGAGGTTCTCCGTCAGCCCGGCAGTCAGTGCCACGATGATCGAAAACGTCATCGTCGTCGCCCCGACGACCGCCGTGCCGATGAGCACCGGCTTCGCCGTCGCCTTGAACGTATTGCCGGCGCCGTCGTTCTCCTCGAGCAGGTCCTTCGCACGCTCGAACTGCACGTCGAAGCCGTAATCCTTCTTGAGCGACGCCTTGATGCCGGGCACCTGCTCGATGACCGACAGCTCGTAGACCGACTGCGCGTTGTCGGTGACGGGACCGTAGGAGTCGACCGCAATCGTCACCGGCCCCATCCCGAGGAACCCGAACGCGACGAGACCGAACGCGAAGACCGCCGGTGCCAGCATCAGCGACGCCAGGCCGAAGAGACTGACGTAGTAGGCGATGCCCATCAGCACGACGATGCTGAGACCGAGCCAGTAGGCGCTGAAATTGCCGGCGACGAAGCCCGACAGGATGTTCAACGAGGCGCCGCCCTCCTTGGAAGACGTCACCACCTCCTTGACGTGGCTCGATTCGGTCGACGTGAAGACCTTCACGAACTCCGGGATGATCGCCCCGGCGAGCGTGCCGCACGTGATGACCGTCGACAGCTTCCACCAGAGCGACGGGTCGCCACCGAGATTCGGAATGAGCAGGTAGGACACGACGTAGGTGATCGCGACCGAGACGAGCGACGTCAGCCACACCAGATTGGTGAGCGGCGCTTCGAAGTTCATCTTGTCGACGGTGCCGTACTTGGCCTTCGCCATCGCCTCGTTGACGAAGTACGACAGTCCGCTCGCGACGATCATCATGATGCGCATCATGAAGATCCAGACCAGCAGCTGCACCTGGACGTTGCCGTCGCGCACCGCCAGCAGGATGAACGAGATCAGGGCGACGCCGGTGACGCCATAGGTCTCGAAACCGTCAGCGCTCGGGCCGACCGAGTCGCCGGCGTTGTCGCCCGTGCAGTCGGCGATGACCCCGGGGTTCCGCGCATCGTCTTCCTTGATGTTGAAGACGATCTTCATCAGGTCAGACCCGATGTCGGCGATCTTCGTGAAGATGCCGCCGGCAATGCGCAGGGCCGCCGCGCCCAGCGACTCGCCGATGGCGAAGCCGATGAAGCAGGGACCGGCGTAGTCGCCGGGAATGAACAGCAGAATCATCAACATCAGCAGCAGCTCGACGCTGATGAGCAACATGCCGATGCTCATGCCGGCCTGCAGCGGAATCGCATAGATCGGGAACGGCTTGCCCCGGAGGCTGGCAAACGCGGCGCGCGAGTTCGCAAACGTGTTGACGCGGATGCCGAACCAGGCGACACCGTAGCTGCCGGCGATGCCGATGAGCGAGAAGATCAGGATGATCGGCAGCGTCACCACCACCGACTTCCCCTCAATCGGGTTCAACCATCCGTAGTAGGCCGAGATGATCACCGCGATGAACGCCCACAGGACCATGATGAACTTGCCCTGGGTGACCAGATAGGTCTTGCACGTCTCGTAGATCAGCTCCGAGACCTCCAGCATCGACCCATGCACCGGCATGTTCTTCAGCTGCGTGAACGTCGCCAACCCGAACAACAGGCCGAGCGCGCTGATGAGCAGACCGCTCAGGAGCAGCGTGTGCCCATCGACACCGCCGAAGCTCACCGAGGAAAGGTCGGGGACCACCAGTGCGGCCTCGCCGCCGCGGTGTACGACCGGGGCCGCCGCCTCGGGCTGCGCCGCGAGAACGACGGAACCCGCCATCCCGAAAGCACCGACCAGGGCCGCGAGCAACAGAAAACGGCTGACGAAAGACTTCACGGTCGCGTTCATCTCACCTCACACAGTCCGGCCGCAGCCGGACGGTCTCCAGAGTCAAACGAGTTAAAGAAAGGCTCGGCGCGGTCACCCGAAGACACGGTCCGCTGAGGCACAAAGGCATGGGATTATACCCGGAACTCCGGCCCGCCCGTGTCGCCCTGCCAGCGTGCCACCCGCGGCGGCAGCGCCATCCCGCCGGTCAGGGCGATGCGGATCCCCTCCTCGACGCTGATGTCCGGGAAGCTGGCCCGGTCTCGCTCGCAGATGACAATGTCCCCCAGATACAGGTGATTTGTGGGCACGTAGACCGCCAGCATCGGCTCCGGACCGCGCCCGCGATCGACCGTGAATTCCTTCGTCAGGAAGCCCAAGGCCAGCCCGTGCGGGCTCTCCAGCATCACCACCCGCTTGAATCCGGACTCATTGTCCGGCGAGAAGGCGACTACCAGCTGCTTCACGGGGGCGTAGATGGTCCTGAACACCGGAACTCGCAACAGTATGCTCTCCCCCCTCTGCAAGAACCGCTTCCCGATGACGTTGGTCGCCACCGCCCCCGCCATCAGGATGACCAGCGCCGTCGTCAGGATGCCGAGGCCGGGCATGCGCCGGCCGAGCAGCCGGTCGTAGAACGGCGTCGTCAGGCCGTCGACCACCCCGAACAGCCAGATCAGCGCCAGGACGCTGATGAACAGCGGCACCATGACGAAGAAACCGGCGATGAAGCTGCGGCGTAGCCACTGCATGGTGATTCCGTTCCTGTCCTGTCGGGGCTAGAGCCAGCCGGCCGCGAGTGCGGCCAGCATCAGACCGCCGACGATGATGCGATACCAGGCGAACGTCGCAAATCCCGAGCGGCCGACGAACGCCACGAATGCCCGCACCACGGCGAGCGCCGCCAGGAAGGCCATGACGAATCCGACGCCGATTTCGAGCGCCCGGGCCGACGTGAGGTCGTCGCGCACTTCCCAGAGGTCGTGCGCGAAGGCCGCGGCCATTGTCGGCATGGCGAGAAAGAAGGAGAACTCGGCCGCCGCGCGACGGTCCAGGCCGGCGAGCATGCCACCGATGATGGTGCCGCCCGAACGCGACACCCCCGGGATCAGCGCCAGTGTCTGGCAGACGCCGACCGCGACGGCGCGGCCGACCGGGATGTCGCTCGCCTCGCGGACGACGACGGTCCGCTGCCGACGTTCGACCACCAGCATCACGACGCCGCCGATCACCAGGGCCAGCGCGATCGTCCCGAAGCTGTCGTAGAGCACCTGCTTGACGAAGTCGGCGAACAGCACACCGGCGACGACCGCCGGGACGAACGCCGCCAGGATCGCGAAGGCAAAGCGACGCTGCTCGCCCCCGCTGACGAATCCGATGACCAGCTGGGCGATCTTCGCGCGATAGAGCCACATCACCGCGAGGATCGAGCCGAACTGGATGATGACGGTGAAGACGCCGCCCGGGTCGTCGAAGCCGAGCAGGTGGCCGCCGACCAGCAGGTGGGCCGTCGAGGAGATGGGCAGGAACTCGGTGAGCCCCTGCAGGATGCCGAGCAGCGCGGCCTGGAACAGTCTGGACATCGTGCGTGGTGTCCGGACCGTCCGCCCGCGGGTGCGAGGGTCCGACGGTCAGCCCTGGACGGTCAGCCGGTTACGTTCAAGTCAGTGGGCGACGGACTACGAGGCGCGCGCCTTGCGCGCCGGCTTCGGCTTGCGTGCGCTGGACTGACCGGTCGGCGCCTCGCCGTCCGACACGGACGCCGGCGCATGCGAGGCCGCCTTCGTCGTGTTGCCGCGCCAAAGGGTGACGATGGCGGCGGCTACGAACACGCTGGAGTAGGTGCCGGTGATGACGCCGATGATCATCGTGAAGGCAAACCCGCGCAACACCTCGCCACCGAACAGGAACAGCGCCACCGCCGACAGCAGCGTCGTGCCGGCGGTGATGACGGTCCGGCCGAGCGTCTGATTGAGCGCGACGTTGATGACGTGCATGAGGGAATCGCGCCGCATCCCCTTCAGGTTCTCGCGCACGCGATCGAAGATGACGATGGTGTCGTTGACCGAGTAGCCGCTGACGGTGAGGATGGCCGCGATCACGTTCAGCGTGATGTCGTACTGGAAGAACGCCAGGAACGCCATCGTCACGAACAGGTCGTGCAGGGTCGCCACGACGGCGCCGACCGCGAAGCTCAACTGATAGCGCGCCGCGATATATATAAGGATGCCGGCGAGCGACAGCACGGTTGCCGAGATCCCCTTTGACGTCAGCTCCCGACCGACCGCCGGACCGACCACCTCCGTGCCGACGGTGGTGACGTTGCCGAGATTCGCGGCGCGCAGGGCCTGTTCGACCTTCTGTGCCGCGCTGCTGAGCGATGCGCCTTCCTCGGCTCCCACCTCGGGCACGCGAACCATGATCTGGCGCTGCGCCACGTCGCCGTACTGCTGAACGATGACGTTCTGGCCGCCGAACGTGCCGCCGAGCGCCTCGCGCACCTGCTGGATGGACGGCTGCTGGTCGAACTGCGAGATGACGACCGTGCCACCGGCGAACTCGATCCCGAGCGGGATCCCCTTGGTCAGGGTGACGCCAAGTCCGGCCAGGATGACGACCCAGGACAGCGCGATGGCGTGCCAGCGCCAGCGAAGGAAGTCGAAGTTGGTGTGCTTGAAGATGTGCATGGCGGCTCTTAGATAGAAAGGGTCGCGACCTGCTGCTGGCGACGACCGAGCACGATCTCGAAGAGCGTCTTCGACACGAAGATTGATGTGAAGAGATTCGAGAGAAGCCCAAGGAACAGCGTGACCGCGAACCCGCGTATCGGTCCGGTGCCGAACTGGAAGAGGAACGCCGCCGAAATCAGCGCCGCCACATGGGTGTCGACCAGGGTCCAGAACACGCGGCTGAACCCGGCATTCACGGCCGCCCGAATGCCGCGCTGCGCCTCGATCTCCTCCTTGATGCGCTCGAAGATCAGGACGTTCGAGTCGACGCCGATCCCCATCGTCAGCACGAAGCCGGCGATGCCGGGCAGCGTCATGACCGCACCGATGTAGGCCATCAGGCCGAGCAGGATGATCAGGTTGAAGAGCAGGGCGACGACCGCGTTCACGCCGGACAGCCGGTAGAACGCCAGCATGAACAGCATGATGAGCACGAGCCCGGCGAGCGATGCGATGATCCCCGAGCGGATCGAGTCGGCTCCGAGCGACGGCCCGATCGTGCGCTCCTCGAGATAGGTCAGCGATGCCGGCAGCGCGCCCGAGCGCAGCACGAGCGAAAGGTTGGCGACCTCCTCCTGCGTGAAGGCGCCGCTGATCCGGCCCTCGGACGTGATCCGGCCCTGGATCTCGGGCGCCGACTGCACGCGACCGTCGAGCACGATGGCGAGCTGGCGGCCGATGTTCTCGCCGGTGACCCGGCCGAACTTGCGCGCCCCGTCGGTGTTCAGCGTGAAGGCCACCGCCGGACGGTTGTTCTCGTCGAGCGACGGACGGGCGTTCCGCAGGTCGCGGCCGGTGACGGCGGCGGCCCGGCGCACCAGGTAGTAGACCGTGGCGCCCGGCTCTCCTGGCACGCCGCTCGTGCCCGGCAGAATCTCCATGCCCTGCGGCACCTGGTTGTTGACCATGAACGACTCGCGCGCCGCCGACGGCCCCTGCTCCACGATCTTCAGCTCGAGCAGGCCGGTCGACCGGATGATTTCCTTCGCGCGGTTCACGTCGGTGACGCCCGGCAGCTGCACCAGGATCTGGTCGCCGGCGGTCCCCTGCTCGGCGATGCTCGGCTCGGTGACGCCGAGCTCGTTGACCCGCCGCTCGATGGTCTGGCGGGCCTGGTCCACCGCTTCGTCGCGCAGCAGCTGCTGTACGTTCGGCTTCATCGTGAACGTGTAGCTGCCACCGACCCCCGGGGTGCGGGTGAAGTTGGTGTCGGCCTCGATCGCCGCTTCACGGAAGGCGCCGTCCTTGTCGGTCGGCACCCCTTCGACCTTGAACTCGGTCGGTGCCGTCACGGCGATGTTGGTGACGGCGATGTTCGCCGTCCGCAGCGCTTCGCGCAGCCGCTCCGACTCCGTCTCCGATTCGATCCGGAGCGCGTCGTCGGTCTGGACGCGCAGCACGAGGTGGACGCCGCCCTGCAGGTCGAGCCCCAGTTTCAGCTGGCGATCGATCAACCAGCTCGGCGAGGTGATGCCGTAGCGGGCCGCGACGAGCGGGTAGACGCCGACGCCGGCGAAGACGACCAGGACGGCAAGGATGGTGATGATCTTCCAGCGCAGGTTCTGCATGGTTCTCGCCTAGGAATTCGTCGGGTCGACCACGGGCGCCTGACCCTGATAGCCACCGATCGCCGCCTTGGCGACCTCGACGCGAACGTTCTGCGCGATCTCGAGCTGCACGCTCTGATCGGCGAGCTTGGTCACCCGTCCGTAGAGGCCGCTGGTCGTGATCACCTTGTCGCCCACCTTCAGCGCGTCGATGAACTCCTGCACCTTCTGCTGCTTCCGCTTCATCGGAAGCAGAATCACGAAATAGAAGATGCCGAGGACCAGCGCGAACGGGACGAGCTGCAACCAGGGACTGCCTCCACCGGGAGGGGTACCCATGGCCAACAGGGGAGCAGCGAACATCATCATGAACTAAATGACCCGGGAGCCTCCCCCCGGCGCATCGTGGAGTCGGCGGGACAAGCGCTGAGTGTACTCACGCTTGAAACTTTCGAACCGTCCAAACGCTATAGCGTCCCTAATCCGACTCAACGTGTCAAGGTAAAAGTGCAGATTATGCAACGTGTTAAGGGTGGATCCGGTCATTTCGCCGGACATATATAGATGACGCAGGTAGGCGCGCGAGCAGGTCCGGCAGGTGTAGCACCCACACGCCGGATCCGGCGGCCGCTCGTCATCGGCATACCGGGCGTTCTTGATGTTGAGCCGGCCGTCGGCGGTGAACAGCTGCCCGTTGCGGGCGTTGCGGGTCGGCAGCACGCAATCGAACATGTCGACGCCGCGGGCGACCGCCTCGACCAGGTCGTCCGGAGTCCCGGCGCCCATCAGATAGCGGGGCCGATGGACCGGCAGGTTCGGCGTGGTCTGTCCGACCATGTCGTACATCACCTCGGGCGGTTCGCCGACGCTCAGGCCGCCCACGGCGTACGCCTCGAACCCGATGGCGACCGTCGCCTCAGCGCTTTCGCGTCGGAGATCGGCGAAGACGCCCCCCTGGACGATGCCGAACTGCGCCTGGGCCGGATTGCTCACCGTGACGCCGGCCACCGGCCCGCTCCGCAGGGTGAGCAGGCGTTCGCGCGCCCGTCGGGCCCAGCGCAGCGTCCGCTGCATCGACGTGCGGGCGCCGTCGTGCGTCGCCGGATGGGCGAGACACTCGTCGAGCACCATGGCGATGTCCGAGCCGAGCTGGGCCTGGATGTCGGTCGCCTTCTCCGGCGTCAACAGGTGCGCCGACCCATCGAGATGCGATTTGAAGTGGGCCCCGTCCTCGTCGATCCGGCGGCGGTCCGCCAGGCTGAACACCTGGTAGCCACCGCTGTCGGTGAGGATCGGCCGGTCCCAGCCGATGAACCGATGCAGCCCGCCGAGGCGCGCGATGAGGTCGTCACCGGGCCGCAGATAGAGATGATAGGTGTTGCTCAGCAGGATCTCGGCGCCGAGCGACGACAGCTGCTCGTGCGTCAGGCTCTTGACGACGCCCTGGGTGCCGACCGGCATGAACGCCGGCGTCTGGACGATGCCGTGTGCGGTCGTCAGCACGCCACGGCGTGCCGATCCGTCCGTGTGTGTGACCTGGAAGTCGAAGCGTGCGTCTCTCATCGGGGCGGTCACAGTTTACAATCCGAGCACGTTCCGCATGCCCACGCGTCTGTCGGCTCTTCTGAGTGTGCTGCTGTTCGTGGTCGTCGCCGGCGCGACCGGCGGTACCGCCGCCGCGGCCGGCCTGACGGAAGCGGCGCGGCTGTCGGCGGTGTACGACGACATCCTGAACGCGCGCTTCGACGCGGCCCGCGCCCGCCTGGCCAGCGCCTGTCCACCAGCCCCCGCTGAAGCCTGCCTGACGCTCGACGTCGCGATCGTCTGGTGGGAGATCGTGCTCGACCTCGACAGCCGCTCGCGCGATCGCGCGCTGGAGACCGCCGCCGGCGCGGCGATTGCGGCGACCGAGGCCTGGACGCGCCGGGAGCCGCAGCGCGCCGAAGCGTGGTTCTACCACGCCGCCGCGCATGCACCGCTCGTCCAGCTGCGCGTCGCCCGCGGCCAGCGGCTGGCCGCGGCGCGCGACGGCAACCGCATCCGCGTGGCGCTGGAGCGGGCGCTGGCGCTCGACCCGGCGCTCCATGATGCCAAGTTCGGCATCGGTCTCTACCACTACTACGCCGACGTCGCGCCGGCCGCGGCGAAGATGCTCCGCTTCCTGCTGCTGCTGCCGGGCGGCGATCGGCGCCAGGGGCTGCGTGAGATGACCGAGGCCCGCGACCGCGGAGCGCTGCTGCGGGGCGAGGCCGACTACCAGCTGCACTGGCTGTATCTCTGGTACGAGGACCAGCCGCAGCGCGCGCTCGAGCTGCTGGACGGGCTCGACGGACGCTTCCCGCGCAATCCGGTCTTCCTGCAGCGACGCGCCGAGGTGCTCGATGACTACCTGCACGATCATCCGGCAAGCGCCGCCGCCTCGCGCGCGCTGCTCGCGCGGGTGGCCGCCGGCGCGGTGAGCGCGCCGCACATCGCCGAAGTGCGGGCCCGTCTCGGCCTCGCGGTCCAGCTCGACGCGATGGCCGAGACCGATCGCGCCGTCGATCAACTGCGCCGAGTCGTGCAGCTGGCGCCGACGGCACCGGCCGGGGCGCTGGCCAACGCGCAACTGCGGCTCGGCGAGGCGCTCGATCGGCTCGGCGAGCGGGACGCCGCACGGTCGGCGTATCGCGCAGCGCTGGCGTCGACCTCGACCGGTGACGATGACGCATCGCTGCGGTCGCGCGCCCGCGCCGGACTGCGGCGACGACCCGATGCGGCGCGCGCCAACGCCTATCGACTGTCGCTCGAGGGCTGGCGGGCGCTCGAACGTGGTGACACGAGCACCGGCGCGGCGCTCTTGACGCGCGCCGACGCACTCGATCGTGACGATCCGTCGATCGCCTATCGTCTGGCGCGCGCCCTCGTCGCCCGCGGCGATGACGCCGCGGCGCGGGCCGCCCTCGATCGCGTCGTGAACAGCCGACGCGCGGTGCCGGCGGTGATCCTGGCAGCCGCGTGCGTCGACTATGCGGCGCTGATCGAGCGCGTGCCCGATCGATCGCAGGCCATCGCGCTCTATCAGCGCGCCCGATCGATCGTCGGCAGCGATCCGCGCACGCACGCTGCCGCGACCGAGGCGCTCACCAGGCTGGAAAAGTAGATTTTTTTGACAACTTCACCGCTTTTGTGCTTGACATCAGAATTTTCTCAACCATAATCTACATCTGGTATGAGGATGGTGAACTCAGGCCAGTCCTAGTGAGGTTGAAGTGCTTGACCTCGCCCTTCTGCGCGGAAGCTCATGTAACGGAACGAGTCAGCCGATAAGGCTTGACAAGGACCTAGCAGAAGGTGCCTCGAAGCGACGGGCGGTCGATGTCAGGTGGATGCCCCAGGGCAGCTGCCGCAGCGCCGACTGAGTCGTTCGCGCAAGCCAAATCCCAATTGAAGGGGGGGATAACAGACAATGGCGAAGAAAGCCAAGGGCGGGAAGAAGAAGGCCGGCAAGAAGCGCTAAGCCGACCTCTCCCGTAACAAAAAAAGGGGGCGGCCGTCGCCCCCTTTTCGATTTTCAGGCCCGCTCGGCCGCTCTACGGGGTGCCGTCCCAGATGCGCACCCGCCGGATCACGTCGCCCACCTGCAGCCGATCGACGACCTCCATCCCCGACAGGACCCGCCCGAACACGGTGTAGCGCGCATCGAGATGCGGCTGCGGCGATTGCGTGATGAAGAACTGACTGCCGCCGGTGTCCTCCCAGTCGAGCGCCATGCCGAGCGTGCCGCGGACGTACGGCCGCTGGTTCACCTCGTCGCGGATCGTGAAGCCGGGCCCGCCCTCGCCGTCGCCGCGCGGATCGCCGGCCTGGACGACGAATCCGGGCACGACGCGGTGGACGCCGAGCCCGTCGAAGTAGCCGCGCCGCGCCAGACCCACGAACGTGTCGACGGTCAGCGGCGCGTCGAGCACCGCGAGCTCGACGTGAATCGTGCCGAGGTCGGTATCGATGAAGAACTGCGTCGAGACCGGCGGCGCGGTGAGGCGCGCGGCGTTGTAGAACCCGTCGGGCCGGCGGCTGGGTACCGGACGGATCCGGGTGTCGGCGTCGCTCGAAGGGTCGAGTCGGCGCTGCAACTCGGCGGCGCGCACCCGCACCGCCCACTCCCGGTCGCCGAGCGCCTCGGTCAGGGTCGCCGCCGCCTCGGGCGAGCCGAGGTCGGTCAGCGCCGTCAGCGCCGCCGCGCGCGCAACGTAGGTCGTGTCACGCTGGCCGAACCGATAGGCCTCGGCCAGCGCACCACCGGCATCGGTCAGCTTCAGCTCGGCCAGCCCGCGCGCCGCTGCCGCCCGGACGACCGCGTCATCAGCCTGCAGGCGGGCGCGCAGAATCGCGCCGGCGTCGGCCGGCTTCAACCTGGCGAGGGCCGCGAGCACGGATGGGATCACCCGCTGATCGCTGTCGTCGAGCAGCGCGCGGAGACGCGGCAGTCCGGCCGCGGCCGGCAGCGTGCCCAGGATGTCGGCCAGCGCCGCACGGCCGCGCCAGTCGGCATCCAGATCGAGGCTGGAAAGGACGAACACGAATCCGGTCGGATCCCGCTGTGCAATGGCGCGCAACGCCGCGGCGCGGATTGTCGTCGACGGATCGGCGAGCGTGTCGAGGAGCGGATCGTTCAACCCCGGGTCGGGAACCGCGCCCGATGCCTGGACCGCCTCCAGCCGCAAGTACGGATCGGCCTTCGGATTTTGAATCAAGGCGAGCAACGCCGGTCCAGCCGCCGCGGCGCCGAGCCTGGCCAGCGATCGGATGGCTTCGACCGCCGTCATCCGGTCGGGCCCGGCGACGAGCGGGATCAGCACCGCCGCCACCGCCGGATCCTTCATGGCCCCGAGCCCCTTCACGGCGAAGGCCCGAGTGTACGGATGATCGTCGCGGGCCAGCGTCAGCAGCGCGGCCTTGCCGCGCGGATCTTCGAGCCGCTGCAACGCGAACGCGACCGGCCACCAGCGCAGCGTCGGCTGGCCGGCGGCGTCCAGCACCACGGCGGCCAGCGCCGAGTAGGCCTTCAAGCGGACGAGCGAGAAGATCGCCAGGCGCAGCGCCGCCGAAGGCGTGTCGCGCCGCGAGTCGTCGTCGGCGGCCGGCACGGCGGTCACGGCGCCGGCGGCGACCAGCTGCGCAGCCATGCGCGCCACGGCCTCGGCCGCCGATGCATCGCCGATGAGGCCGAGCGCCTCGGCGGCACTCGCCTTGACCGGCGGGCTGTCGTCGTTCAACGCCGCCACCAGCGGATCGCGGCCGCTCCGGTCGCCGATGAGGCCCAGGGCGAACGCCGCCATCTGGCGCACTTCCGGATCCGCATCGGACAGCAGCCTCGCCAGCGGCGCAACACCCTCGCGCAGCCCGACCCGGCCGACGGCCAGCGCCGCGCGGCGCCGCACGCGGGCTTCGTCGTCGGCGAGCCAGCGGATCAGATCGGACGACGGCGGCGGCGGCGGCAGCAGTGCCGCCGGCGCCCGGCGCCCGCGCGGCGCCGGCGGGGGTGGCGGGGCGGGCGGCGGCGGCGGCTCGCGCAGGCGACGCTCGTCCTCGAGCTGGATGATGGTGGAGAGTTTCTGTTCGAAGGTCGGTCCGGGCGGCGGGGCTGCCGGCGCAGGCGGCACGCTGGCGCAGCCCGCCGCAGCGAGCACGACACCCAACGCGAACGCGGTGCCTGCGATGTCAGCCGCCACGGCTCGAACGCGGACTGAGACCGTGACGCTGGTACGCATCAGGGCGCGATGATATCATCGTGCCGCCTTGCACTTCCGCTACATCGCCGTCGAAGGACCGATCGGCGTGGGCAAGACGGCACTCGCCGAACGCCTCGGCACTCGCTTCGACGCCACGCTGGTCCTCGAGGAAACCGAGAACCCGTTCCTCGGCGACTTCTACGCCGACCGTCCTGGCGCCGCGTTGCAGGCCCAGCTGTTCTACCTGCTTGGCCGTCACCGTCAGCAGACCACGCTGCAGCAATCGGACCTGTTCAGCCAGCTCACGATCTCGGACTACCTGTTCGATCGCGACAAGATCTTCGCCTACCTGAATCTCGACGACAACGAGCTGTTCATCTATCAACGGCTCTACGATCTGCTGGCTCGCGACGTACCGGTGCCCGACCTCGTCATCTATCTGCAGGCGCCGACCGAGGTGCTGTTGAAGCGCCTGCGCGCCCGCCGCGACGACCCGGACACCGATACGCCGACCTACGAACCCGATCCCGAATACCTGAAAGAGCTCAACGAGGCCTACCAGCACTTCTTCTTCCATTACAACAGCACGCCGCTGCTGGTCGTCGAAACCTCGCAGTTCGGCGACGAGATCTCGGACGCGACGCTCGACGACCTCGAACGACAGATCCGGACGATGGGTCCGGGCACGCGGTACTACGTCCCGAGGACGAAGTAACGCGGTCGTCCGGGCGGCCCGCGGCCCGTCACCGCCGGCCGCGGGTCAGCTCGACGGCAGCGGAACTTTGATAGAGTCTTCTCGAATGGCCTGGTTCAAGAAAGCCCGCACGCCGATCGCCGCGACGAAGGAAAAGGCGAGCCGGGTGCCCGAGGGTCTGTGGGTCAAGTGTCCCGGCTGCTCGCAGATCATCTATAACAAGGACCTCACCACCAATCTGAACGTCTGCCCGAAGTGCGCCTATCACTTCCGCATCAACGCCACCGAGCGGCTCAAGATTCTGTTCGACGGCGAGACGTGGACCGAGTACGACAAGGGGCTGGTCTCGACCGACCCGCTGCAGTTCACGGACACCAAGCCCTACCGCAAGCGCCTCGAAGCGAGCGTCGTGGCAACCGGCCTCAAGGAGGGGGTGATCGTCGGCTCGGGGCGCGTCGAAGGCATCGACACGATCATCGCGGCGCAGGAGTACGGGTTCATCGCTGGCAGCATGGGGGTGGTGGTGGGCGAGAAGCTGACCCGGGCCATCGAGCGGGCCATCGAGCGCCGCTGTCCGATGGTGATCGTCTGCTGCTCGGGCGGCGCCCGCATGATGGAGGGCACACTGTCGCTGATGCAGATGGCCAAGGTGTCGGGCGCCCTGGCCCGCCTGGACCGGGCACGGCTGCCCTACATCGCCGTCCTCACGGACCCGACGACCGGCGGCGTCACCGCGAGCTTTGCGATGCTCGGCGACCTGAACATCGCCGAACCCAGGGCCCAGATCGGTTTCGCCGGCCCGCGCGTCATCGAACAGACGATCCGGCAGAAGCTGCCGGAAGGGTTCCAGCGCAGCGAGTTCCTGCTCGAGAAGGGGATGCTCGACATGATCGTCGATCGGCGCGAGATGAAAACGGTCATCGCCCGGGCGCTCCGTTTCATGGGCGCCGTCCCCGCCGCCGACGCCGGAGTCGCCCGGAAGCCCGACGCGGCTGCCGTCGCGGTCGCGGCCGAACCGCCCGCGCAGGCGTGACCGTGGAGCGCCCGGCGCTCGACTACCTGCTCGCCCTCGAGCAGTTCGGCATCAAGTTCGGCCTCGACAACATGCACGCCCTGGTCGACGCCCTGGGCCACCCCGATCGCGCCTACCACGTCGCGCACGTCGCCGGCACCAACGGCAAGGGTTCGGTGACCGCGATGCTCGACTGCGCGCTGCGGCTCGCCGGCCATCGCTCGGCGCGCTACACCTCCCCGCACCTGCGCGATCTGTCGGAACGCTTCGTCATCGACGGCACGCCGGTGGGTCGGGCGGAGCTCGAACGAGCCGCCGCGACGCTGCGGACGACGGTGCAGGCGCTGATCGGCAGCGGCCGGCTGCGCTCCGAACCGACGTTCTTCGAGGCGACGACGGCCATCGCGTTCCACCTGTTCCGTGAGGCGGCGGTCGAGGTGGCGGTCTGCGAGGTCGGCCTCGGCGGCCGCCTCGACGCCACCAACGTCGTGTCGCCGGTGGTGACGGCGATCACGTCGATCGGGCACGACCACCAGCAGTACCTGGGGTCGACGCTCGCCGAGATCGCCACCGAAAAGGCTGGCATCATCAAACGTGGCGTGCCGGTCGTCATCGGCGCCCTTCCGGTAGACGCGCGGGAGTCCATCGCCCGCATCGCCCAGGACCGTGACGCGCCGCTGCTGATGGCGATGGCCGGGGTATCGATCGACGACGAGGGCGCCCGCGGCGGCGGCCGGCGCATCCGCCTGCGAACCGCACGGCAGGACTACGGCTCCATCGACCTTGCGCTGGCCGGACGCCATCAGGTCGACAACGCGGTGGTCGCGGTGCGAGTGCTCGAAGAGCTCGACGCGGCCGGCATCCACGTGCCGGCCGCGGCGATTCGCGGCGGGCTCGAAACGGTCCAGTGGGCCGGCCGGCTCGACGCCCGCACGCTGCCGGATGGACGTCGTGTGCTGCTCGACGCGGCGCACAACCCGGAGGGTGCACAGGCCCTGGCGGCGTTTCTGGCCTCCGAGTACGACGACGCACCGACGCTGGTGTTCACCGCCATGCGCGACAAGGACGTCCGCGACATGCTGCTGGCCCTGGCGCCGCACGTCCATGCCCTCGTGTTGACGCGGGCGGCCACGCCGCGTTGTGCCGACCCGGTCGATCTGGCGGCAGCGGCGCACGCCGCCGGCGTCGCGTGTCCCGTCGTGGTCGAGCCCGACCTCGATCGGGCGCTGCAGGCCGCGTGGTCGATGACGCCGGCCATCGTCGTCGCCGGGTCGATCTTCCTGCTCGGTGACGCGATGGAGGCACTGGGGCTGTCGTGATACGCTTCGAACACCCCGCACGCCGCACCTAGAGATGCCAAGAACCGCACCACTCGCCTGCTGTCTTTTCGTCTGCGGCCTGCTCTCGACCGCCGCGGCGGCGCAGACGATCAGCGACTACAACGTCCAGGCGGCCACCCAGGAGCGGCTCAGCGAGACGCACTGGAAGCTGCGGGGGGGCGTCGAGCTCGAGCAGAAGGATACCAAGCTCTACGCGGACGAGGTGGAGTTCTTCACCGATCAGGACCGCGCCATTGCCAGCGGCAATGTCGTGTTCACGCAGGGGGCGAACCGGATCGCCGCCGATCGCGCCGACTTCAACACGCAGACGCGGCTCGGGACGTTCTACAACGCCAGCGGCATTGCCAACGTCCAGCCGCCCAGTCGCCGGGCCGGCGGTATCGGCGGCGGCTTCGCCCCGCCGATGTCGACCGAGCAGACCGACGTGTACTTCTTCGGCGAAACCGTCGAGAAGATCGGCGCCAAGAAGTACCGGATCACGAACGGCGGCTTCTCCACCTGCGTCCAGCCGACACCGCGCTGGGAGATGCACGCCGATACCGTCGTGCTCAACATCGATCACTACACGATGCTGCGCAACGCGGTGCTGAGCGTGAAGGGGGTGCCGATGTTCTACCTGCCGGTGCTCTACTATCCGACCAAGGAGGAAGGACGCGCGACCGGCATCCTGCTCCCCACCTACGGCGCCTCGTCGCTGCGCGGCCAGGCGATTCACAACGCCTTCTTCTGGGCGATCAGCCGCAGCCAGGACGCCACCCTCATGCACGACTGGTATTCGAAGGCCGGCCAGGGCTTCGGCGGCGAGTACCGCTACAACTTCGGCGGCGGGTCGGATGGCTCGCTGTCGGCGCATCTCCTGAACCAGAACGCGACGTCCGGCGTCAGCGGTTCGCTGCCGCAAACGCGGGCCTACGAGATCCGCGGCGCGGCGAACCAGCTGCTGCCCGGCGGCTTGCGGGCGCGCTTCTTCGCGGACTACTTCTCGAGCGTCAGCGTGATGCAGTCGTTCAACACGGACGTCTACGCGGCGTCCAGGAACAGCCGCCAGTACGGCGGCAACGTGGTCGGCGCCTGGCGCAACTTCTCGCTGAACGGCACCTACGATCGCCGCGAGTTCTTCGCATCGCAGAGCAGCTCGGGCGTGCAGGGCAACTCGCCGCGCATCTCGCTCGCCCGCAACGAGAAGCCGCTGTTCAAGAACGCACCGTTGTACTTCTCCGCCAACACGGAGTTCGTCCACCTCGACCGCTTCAACCGCGAAGGCGACGCGATCGTGCCGGGCAGCGACAGCAGCATGGCGCGCTTCGACGTCGCACCGCAGATCCGGTATCCGTTCAAGAAGTGGCAATGGTTCACCGTCAACACCGCGGCGAGCTGGCGTGAGACCTACTACACGCGCAGCTACGACAGCCAGCAGGTGGTGACGAACACGGCCCTGAACCGCCAGTACTTCACGCTGCAGGCCCAGGCGACCGGACCGGTGCTCAACCGGATCTTCAATACGCCGGACAACGGCTACGCCGAGCGCTTCAAGCACACCATCGAGCCGTTCCTGAACGTGCAGCGCACGTCGTCGATCGACAACTACCAGCGGATCATCCAGATCGACAGCTTCGACGCGGTGGTCGGCAACACGACGAACTTCACCTACGGCATCAACAACCGCTTGTACGCCAAGCGGCAGGTCGTCGCCGGCCGGCCGACCGCCGCGCAGGAAATCCTCGCGCTGGAGGTGGTGCAGACCTACTACACGTCACCGCTGGCATCGCAAGTCGACACCCGGTATCAGACCAGCTTCGGCCAGGCCGCGCCGAGCAACTTCTCGCCGGTCCAGGTCAGCCTGCGCGCCACGCCGACCGCGGCGGTGACCGCCACGGTGCGCGGCGAGGTGGATTCGAAGTACCGCGAGCTGCGGACGCTGTCGGCGAATGCCAATTTCAACGTCAGCTCGTGGATCCAGACGCAGATTGGCTGGAACAAGCGCTTCTTCATCGAACAACTGCAGGGGTTCAACGACCCCAGCTACCTGGATCACATGATCACGGCGCAGACGACCGCGCGGACCCAGGACAACCGGCTCGGCACGACCTATTCCTTCAACTACGACATCCTGCGGGGCGGGATGGTGCAGCAGCGGATCCAGGGTTACTACAACGCGCAGTGCTGCGGCATCGCGTTCGAGCAGCAGACCTATAGCTACGCCGGGCTCAGCAGCCTCTTCCCGCCGGATCGGCGGTTCTTCCTGTCGTTCACGCTGGCCGGCCTCGGGAACTTCTCGCCGTTCAGCGGCGGCATGAACGGGATTCCGCGCTGATGGCCGGGTCGGCTCTCGTCACCGGCGCCGCGGGCTTCGCCGGCGGCCACCTGGTCGATCGCCTCGTCCGCGACGGCGTCGGGGTCACCGCCTGGCACCGGCCGGGCGGCGCGCCGCCGCGTCCGCTGGCCGGCGCCACCTGGGCGGCCGTCGACCTCGGCGATCGCGACGCGATAGCGCGGGCGCTCGATCGCATCGCACCCGACGCGGTGTATCACTGTGCCGGAGCACCACACGTCGGTCGCTCGTGGGACCGAACGCTGGCGACGTTCGAGACCAACGTCCGCTGCACGCACCATCTCGTCGAAGCGTTGCGCGTCCGGCATCCGCGGGCCCGCCTCGTCGTGACGAGCTCGGCGATGGTCTACGCCACGTCGGACGAGGCGCTCAGCGAACGGGCGCCGCTGCATCCGGCCAGTCCCTATGCGGTCAGCAAGCTGGCGCAGGAACTGGTCGCGCTGGAGGATGCCGGCCCCCAGCATGTCTGCATCGCCCGCTCGTTCAACCACTTCGGTCCACGTCAGACGCCGGGCTTCGTCACCTCCGATTTTGCCCGCCGCATCGCCGACATCGAGGCCGGCCGGTTCCCACCCGAGATGGCGGTCGGCAACCTGGACGCCCGCCGGGATCTCACGGACGTCCGCGACACGGTACGCGCCTATCAGCTCATGGCGGAACGCGGCACCGCCGGACGCATCTACAACGTCTGCTCCGGCCGGACCGTCGTGATTCGCGAACTGCTGGACCGGCTGCTGGCCCGCGCCCGGGTCCCGATCGCCGTGCGAACCGATCCGAAGCGCTTGCGTCCGTCCGATCAGCCGATCGTGCTCGGCGACTCGGGCCGGATCCGTTCCGAACTCGGCTGGCAGCCGACGATTCCGCTGGACCAGACGCTCGACGACGTGCTGGCGTACTGGCGCGGGCAGTCGGCCGCCGGCGCCTGACCCCGAGGCGGCCGCCGCGCGCCGAACCGAGACAGCGTTGATGCCATTCACCCAGTTGCCGCGCCGTGACGGGACGTTCGCCGGGCTCGGCGTGGCGCTGCCGGTGATCCTGGCGATGACGATTCTCGTCACCTGGCCGCAGGTGCTGACGATGTCCTCGGCATTCGCGGCGCACGTGGACTCCTATTTCAGCACCTGGCGGATCATGTGGATCGGGCACGCGCTGCAATCCGATCCGGCGCACCTGTTCGACACCAACATCTTCCATCCCTCCACGGGCACGCTGGCCTATTCGGACGCCACGCTGCTGCAGGGGGCGATCGCCGCACCGCTGTTGTGGGCGGGGGCCAACCCGGTGCTGCTCTACAACGCGCTGCTGCTCACCGGATTCGCCGGCAGCGGCGTCGGCATGTTCATCCTGGCGCGTCACCTCACCGGCCGTCGAGACGCGGCCCTGGTGGCGGCCGCGGTGTTCGTGCTCGCGCCGTACCGCGTCGAGCACTTCATGCATCTGGAGATGCAGTGGGCGATGTGGATCCCCCTCGCCTTCTGGTCGCTCCACCGCACCGTCGACGAGCGGTCGTGGCGCTGCGGCGCGCTGTGTGGGCTGTTCATCGGCCTTCAGGTGCTGTCGTGCGTGTACTACGGCGTCTTCCTGGCGATGGCGGTCAGCGTCCTCGCCCTCGCGCTGCTGCTGCGAACGCCGGCACGCGCCCTGACGGCCCTGCCGCCGCTGCTGGCGGCGGCCGTCGTCGCCGCAGCGGTGACGATTCCGTACGCCATGCCCTATATCGAGAACTCGCGGTCACTGGGCGAGCGTCCGCTGCGCGATCTGATGGAGTTCAGCGCCACCCCGATGAACTACCTGGCCTCTCCGGGGTCGAACCTCTGGTGGGGCTGGACCAGCGACATCTGGGGCAGCAGCGAACGCCGCCTGTTTCCCGGGTTGCTCGCCATCGTCCTGGCCGCCGTCTCGTTCCTCGGCCGGAGCCGGCGCGACGCCTGGGTCTATCTGCTGCTGGCTGCGCTCGGCGTCGAGCTGTCGTTCGGGATCAACGGCACCGCATACCGCTGGCTGTTCGAGCACGTGCAGATGCTGCGCGGCCTGCGGGCGCCGGCCCGGTTCGCCATCGTCGCGCAGTGCGCACTGGCGGCGCTCGCGGCGCTCGGTGTGCGAGCCCTGGCCGAGCGGCTGCGGGTCGACGAACGGCACGCCGGTGCCCGGTTCGCAGTGGTCGTACTGCTGCTCATCGGCCTCGAGTCGCTGCACCAGCCGATGTCGCTGCAGGCCATCGACCGGCCGGACAGCGCCACCGGTGACGTGTATCGCACCCTGCGCGCGCAGGGGCGCGGAGTGGTGCTGGAACTGCCGGTGCCGCGGCTGAACGCCCTGCCGGGCAACGACTCCATCGTGGCGTTTCGATCGGCCGCGCACTGGTATCCGCTGGTCAACGGCTACAGCGGCTACTACCCGCAGGTGTACGCCGAAACGCTGCACGTCATGGAGCGCTTCCCGGACGAGGAATCGATGGCCCGGCTGCAGCGCCTGGACGTCCGCTATGTCATCGTCAATCGCGAGTGGATGCCGGCCGAGCAATACACAGCCCTCATCCTCGCGCTCGGGAACGACCGGCGTCTCACCCCCCTGGGTGTGTTCAAGTCGCGCAATGGCGAGCAGTCCCTGTTCCTGATGAACCGCCGGTAGCCGCGCCTGCCGACGGGCTTGACAGGCGCCGCTGACACCGCCAGACTGGACGGCAAATAAAAAGCGAAGATACCTATTTTTGCTTTTACTTGCCGATGAACCCACAGCCGCTGCTCTTCGACACCGGTCCTCGCACGCTGACCCTCCGCAACGTCGCCGACGCCGTCCGCGCCGGCGGATCCGGGGCGTTGACCGAGGCTCAGTGCCGGGCTGACGCCGCCCGGTATCAGGAGGTTCGGTGCCGCTCGGCGCTCAATGCCGTCCAGGGCATGCCATTCAAGTGGACGCTCAATCCCTACCGCGGCTGTACTCATGCCTGCCATTACTGCTTCGCGCGCCGCTACCACCGACAGTTCGAACTCGATGCCGGCGACGAGTTCGCGTCGGTCATCCTCGTGAAACGCAACATCGCGGCGGTCCTGCAGCGCGAGCTCGACCGCCCGGCCTGGCGGCGCGAGCAGGTGGCGGTCGGCACGGCCACCGATCCCTACCAGCCGATCGAAGGACACTACAGGCTGACGCGGGCCTGTCTCGAAGCGCTGGCACGAGGCCGGACGCCGATTGGCCTGGTCACGAAGGGGCCGATGGTGGTC
The DNA here is from genome assembly GCA_902825985.1 of uncultured Acidobacteriota bacterium. Lineage (GTDB taxonomy): Bacteria > Acidobacteriota > Vicinamibacteria > Vicinamibacterales > CAVVIG01 > VFZL01. The sequence continues at coordinate 105,350 of CADEDC010000004.1, forward strand.
CGCGACATCGACGTGCTGTCGGACGTCGCGCGCGCGGCGTCATGCCGCGTCTACCTGAGCGTCCCTACCGTCGACGACGACGCCTGGCGGACGCTCGAACCGGGCACGGCGTCGCCGATGCAGCGGCTGCGCGCCGTCCGTCAGCTGGTGGATGCGGGGCTGGACGCCGGGGTCCTCATGGCCCCCATCGTCCCGGGCTTCTCGTCGTCACGGGCGAAGCTCGAACGTACCGTGAAGGCGATCGCCGACCACGGCGCGCGATTCCTCGGCTGCAACGTCATGTATCTGCAGGATGGGACGCGGACGCATTTCATGAACTTCCTGGAGCGCCAGTTTCCGGCGATGCGGCCGCGATTCGAGCGGTTGTACGCGAACCCCTACCCGCCAGAACAGTATCGGAACGAGGTCAAGGCGATGGTCGCCGTGCTGCAGCAGCGTCACGGCGTCGGAGGATCCAAGGCGGACCCGCCGGCCGCAGCCCGCACCGGCGACACCGATGCAACCGGCGGCGGCGACGCCGGCGCGACCGGCGGCGAGATCCGCGACCCGGAACAGGCGGGCTTTCGCTGGTAGCCGTTGTCAGGCAACGTCGCCGAACAACACCGCGCCGTCGCCGTTGAGCACGCGCCCGATGGTCGGCTCGACGACGATCACCCCGTCCCGCAGGCTGACGTCGAAGTGCGAGCCGTCCTTCCAACGGGTGCTGATCGGCAGCTTGATCCGCTCGTCCAGCACGCGCTTCAGGAAACGGGCACCGTAGGCCAGGCTGTAACCGTCCTTCACCAGCTGCTCGAGCGCGTCCTCGGTGATCTCGAGCGTTTTGCCCGCTCGCGCCAATGTGACCGTCACCTGCGCCAGGTAGTGCCTGGCAATCTCGCGCACCTCGTCGTGTGTGAGCGGATTGAACAGCACGACCTCGTCGATGCGGTTTCGGAACTCGGGTGGGAATCGACGTTCCAGCTCACGGAGCACATCTCCCTGCACCTGTTCGACGCCGACGGCCCTCGAGAGGAATCCCAGGGGGCTGGTCAGTTTGCGGAAGTGCTCCGACCCGAGGTTCGACGTCATGATGATGACGGCGTCGCTCAGATAGACGCGCTTGCCGCGTCCGTCGGTCAACCAGCCCTCATCGAAGGCCTGGAGGAACAGATTCAGCAGGCTCGGGCTCGCCTTCTCGACCTCATCGAGCAGGACGACGGTGTAGGGATTGTCCTTGAGCTGGTTCGTGAGCAGTCCGCCCCGTTCACTGCCGACGATGCCACGCGGCATGCCGATCAGTTTGTCTACCGCGACCGAGCCGTCCTGATACTCGGACATGTCGACGCGAACCATCTTCTTCTCGTCGCCGAACAGGAACTCGGCGATCGACTTGGCGAGCTCGGTCTTGCCGACGCCGGTCGGCCCGAGGAACAGGAGCACGCCGTCGGGGCGGTCGAAGCCGTCCTTGAGCGGCCCCTTGTTGAGCACCAGCCGTCGTGCCACCGCGCGCACGGCTTGCGGTTGGCCGACAACCCGCTGCTGCAGCGCCGCCTCGATGTCCTTGAATCGATCGGTGACGTCGCGAAACACCATGTCTTCCGGTATCTGCGCGGCGTGCGAAATCACTGCCACCACATCCTGGGTGCTGACCTCCCAGCGGCGGTCGATCTCGGCGCGGACGGCAGCCGTGTCGAGCCAGCCGATGACCTTGTCTGGCAGGTGCAGGTGGCGCATGTAGCGGGGAGACAGCTCGAGCGCCGTCTCGATTGACTCGTCCAGCAGCTTGACGGAGTAGTTGCGTTCGATCCGCGGGCGCAGGCTGTAGAGGATTCGCCGGGTTTCCTCGATCGACGGCTCGCAGACGGTCACGCATCGGAACCGCCGCGCCAGCGCCTCGTCCTCCTGGATGTACTCCTTGTACTCGCTCAAGGTCGTCGCCGCCACCATCCGCAGCTCGCCGCGCGCGAGCACCGACTTGAAGACGTTGGCGGCGTCGGACGGTGCGCCCAGCGCCGAGCCGGCGCCCACCATCGTGTGCGCCTCGTCGACGAAGACAATCAGGTTGGGACGCTCCTTCAACTCCCGGATGACGTTCTGGATGCGATCCTCGAACATCCCGCGCAGCATCGTCCCGGCGACCATCGTGTTCATCTGCAGGTTGACCACCTGACAGTCCCGCAGACGCACCGGCACCGTATCGGGCTCGAACTCGATGCGGCGCGCCAGCCCTTCGGCGATGGCGGTCTTGCCGACGCCCGGTTCACCGATGAGCATCACCGAGTTGGCACGCTCGCGATGACAGAGGATTTCGAGCACCTGCTGGATTTCCTTGTCGCGCCCGAAGACCGGCGGCAGCTTGTCCTGTCGTGCCTGAAGGTTCATGTTGGTGGCGAAGTGCTTGAGGAACGGCGGCAGCTCGAAGCGCTTTCGCAGCCGCTCTTCGCGCATCTCCATGTCGCGCATGCGGGAGTGGATTCGCGACACCAGCACGTCGGGTTCGACGCCGTGCCGCCGCACGATCGACACGGGTACACCCTGCGACTCTTCGAAGACGGCAGAGAACAGGTCGGCGGACTCAATCGTCTGGCGACCGGCGCGGCTGGCGTGGTGCAGCGCGAGCTTGAAGACCAGCTTGGTGGACGGGGAGACGCGCAGCTCGCGGCCCGCGAGCGACGGCATCATGTGCAGGTGCTCTTCGACCGCCTGCAGGATGGCGTGCGGATTCAGCTCGATGTCACGCATGACCTCCGTGAACAGGTCCCATTCGACCTGGGCGAAGGCGAGGAAGATGTGCTCGTTGGTGAGCAACGCGTGATCCCGTCGCCGCGCCTCTTCGAACGCACGGTCGGTGATCCGCTGGCCGGTTTCCGCGATCTTGCTCGGCGAGATATCGAGGTCTTCTACGTGCACAGCTGCCTCCGCTCGCGATGGAGACAGCAAACGTGAGGCCACCGGGGGATGGCCTCTCGGGTGCGAGTGGACCTACCGATGAGCCAGCGCCATGAGCGCTTCGACGCGACGGTCGGTCGGTGGATGGGTGCTGAACAGCCCGACCATGCCGGCCATGGAGAACGGCTTGATGATGAACATGTGGGCGGTGGCCGGGCTCGCGTCGAGCGGCACCTGCTTGCCGTACATCTCGAGCTTGCGCAGTGCATTGACGAGACCGAGCGGGCTGCCGGCGATGGCCGCGCCGCCGGCGTCGGCGTCGAACTCACGCGACCGCGAGATCGCGGCCTGGATGAGCATGGCCGCAATCGGCGCCAGGATGATCATCGCAATCAGGGCGACCGGATTGCTGTCCTCGCGGTCGTCGCCGCGCGAACCCCCGAAGAACATGGCGAATCGCGCCACCATCATGATCGCCGCGGCGAGCGTCGCCGCCACCGAGCTGATCAGGATGTCGCGATGCTTCACGTGCGCCAGCTCGTGAGCGATGACGCCGGCCAACTCGTCCTCGGTGAGGATTCGGAGAATGCCCTCCGTGGCGGCGACGGCTGCGTGCTCCGGATTGCGGCCGGTGGCGAATGCGTTCGGCGAGTCCTGCGGGATGATGTAGACCTTCGGCATCGGCAGGTTGGCACGCTGGGCCAGGCGTGCCGTCAGCTGCCACAGCGGGTGTCCCTGCGAGACCTCTTTCGCGCTGTACATCCGCAGGACGATCTTGTCCGAGAACCAGTACGACCCGAAGTTCATCACGGCTGCCACGACGAAGCCCAGCACCAGCCCCTGCGACCCGCCGAAAGCCTGGCCGAGGTACAGAAACACTGCGCTGAGAGCCGCGAGCAGGACGACAGTCTTCACTGAGTTGGCCATGATCAATATTTTACAACCCGCCCGGACCGGCCGCCGCCGGATGGCCGGCTCGATAGGACGATCGGGGACGTTCCTGCATCTTGAGACGCACGTCGGTTCTCATGGGTTCCGGCTGGGCGACGGCTCCTGGAGCTCGCAATGCGGAAGGTATAATCCGCAGATGGTGGTCACCGCGGTGCTTTTCGGCGCCCTGCTCGCGCAGCAGCCGACTCCTCAGCCCTTTCCACGACCGGCCACGGCGCAACCGTCCAGGCCAGACGCGACGGCGCCGCCGGCGCCAGCCCAGGCACCAGTTCCGCCGCCGGCTCCTGCCCCCGGGCCAGCCGGCGCCGTGGTCCCAGCATCCGACGCGCCAAACGAAGCCACGCTGGGCGTCGAGGTGTACCCCGGTTCACAGTTCATCACCTCGTATGACGCTGGCAGGGGCCAGCGCTACTACCTGTTCGGCACGTCGGGGTCGTTCGTGGCGGTGGTGACCTTCTACCGGACCTTGCTCAAGCAGCGCGGCGAGCTGGTGTTCGAGGCGCCAGCCACGCATCAGTTCGACATCGGACGGTTCCGCGAGGAGACGATGGCGTTTCCGCCGAGCGTGACGATCAAGGACTATCAGTCGCAGATTTCGCAGGGCTATCCAAACCCAAGGCCCGGCGTGGAGCCGGCACGCTTCCCGACGGTCATCCAGATCGTCCCGCCGGTCCAGTAGCCCGGTTTCACTTCACCGCGACGAAGATCATCTCGACCAGGATGTCGGGGCTGACCATTGCCGCGCCGACCGTCGCTCGCGCCGGCAGGTCGCGGGTGAGCACCTGCCGGTACTCGCCGTTCATCGTCTGGAACGCCGTCATGTCCGCCAGGAACACTGTCGCGTCGACGACGTGACTCCAGTCGAAGCCGGCGGCCCGCAGGGTACGGCCGGCGCGCCCCAGCACTTCCACCGCCTGCGCCTTCGGATCGGTGCGGTTCGCGGTGGTGTTCCCGGTGAGCCCGGACAGATACAGACGGTTGCCGACCCGGATCGCCGAACTCAGGTTGGCGCTCGGGCTGCCGGGCGACCCGTCGGCGTTCGGCGTCGTGATTGCGGTTCGGCTCGCGTCCTTCACCGCGACCATCGCGATCTCGATCAGGTAGTCGGGGCTCGTCAAACCGGTGGTGACCGTCACCCGTGCCGGCGGCGCGCCGGAAAAATACGGCCGATACGCCGCATTCATGGCCTGAAAGCCGGCAGCGTTGGTGAGGTAGACGCGCGACGCCACGACGTCCGCGTAGCTCATGCCCGCTTCCTTGAGAATTTCGGCGCCGTTGTCGAGGATCACCTTCGTCTGCGCCGTGAGATCCCCGCTGACGTTCGCGTTGTCCCTGCCGTTGCGGCTGACCAATCCGGACAGGAACAGCGTATTGCCGCTGCGGATCCCGTAGCTGTAGGGCGCCGGCGAACGCACCCAGCCCTGCGGATGCACGACGACCCGTTCACCGCCGGTCGGCACGGCTATCGCCGAGATCTCGACGAGGCCATCGGCGTTGGCCAGCGGCTGATTGAGGACGACGGTCGTCCGCGCCGGTGGAGCGGTCGGGAAGAAGCCGGCGTAGACCTCGTTCATGGCCGCGAAGTCGGCAGCATTCCGCAGGTACACGGTCACGCTCGCGGCGTTCGCGAGGCTCGAGCCGGCGTCTTTCAAGACGCCGGCAATCTGTGCAAGCGTGTCCCGGGTCTGCGCCCGGATGTCGCCCTTCGCCGTCGCGACGATCGACCCGGACACGTAGATCAGCCCGTCCGCCTTGACGGCGGCGCTGAACGGCAGGTTCGGATTGGGGCCGAAGATCTGCCTGGGTTGCGCAAGGACGGTCGCGGTCGACGCCCATAACACCAGTATCGAAAGCAGTGCTCGCACAGCTGAAACTCCCATGTCGATCCCGGCGGCGCGGCCGGCCGGCCTCGCCTGGGACCTACCTGCCCTGATCGACCGGCACATAGATTTCAGGGCGCTTGCGGAACTCCAGCGCCTTCTCTTCCATGCCGGCCTGCTGCGCCGCCTGATCGGCCAGCCCCTTGTCGCGCGCGTAGTCGCGAACCTGCTGCGTCAGCTCCATGCTGCAGAACTTCGGGCCGCACATCGAGCAGAAGTGCGCCACCTTGGCCCCTTCGGCCGGCAGCGTCTCGTCGTGATAGGCCCGTGCGGTTACCGGATCCAGCGCCAGGTTGAACTGATCCTCCCAGCGGAAGTCGAACCGTGCCCGGGACAGCGCATCATCCCACTCGCGGGCGCGCGGATGCCCCTTGGCGAGGTCGGCCGCGTGGGCGGCGATCTTGTAGGCGATCACCCCGGCCTTCACGTCATCGCGGTTCGGCAGGCCGAGGTGCTCCTTCGGCGTCACGTAGCAGAGCATCGCGGTGCCGTACCAACCGATCATCGCGGCGCCGATTGCCGACGTGATGTGGTCGTAACCGGGGGCGATGTCGGTCGTGAGCGGCCCCAGCGTGTAGAACGGCGCCTCATGACACCACTCCAGCTGGTTCTCCATGTTCTCCTTGATGAGATGCATGGGAACGTGACCGGGTCCCTCGTTCATCACCTGGACGTCATACTCCCAGGCAATTTTCGTCAGCTCGCCCTGCGTCCTCAGTTCGGCAAACTGCGCTTCGTCATTGGCGTCGGCGATCGAACCGGGCCGCAGCCCGTCGCCGAGCGAGAACGACACGTCGTAGGCCCGCATGATCTCGCAGATCTCGCGGAAGTGCGTGTAGGTGAAGTTCTCCTGATGATGCGCGAGGCACCATTTCGCCATGATCGATCCGCCGCGCGAGACGATGCCGGTGACGCGGCGGGCGGTCATCGGTACGTAGCGCAGAAGCACGCCGGCGTGGACCGTGAAGTAGTCGACCCCCTGCTCGCACTGCTCGACGAGCGTGTCGCGGTAGATCTCCCAGGTGAGATCCTCCGGCCGGCCGCCGACCTTCTCGAGCGCCTGGTAGATCGGCACGGTGCCAATCGGCACCGGCGAGTTGCGGATGATCCACTCCCGCGTCTCGTGGATGTTCTTGCCGGTCGACAAATCCATCACCGTGTCGGCGCCCCACAACGTCGCCCACTGCAGCTTCTGCACCTCCTGCTCGATCGACGACGAGACGGCGGAGTTGCCGATGTTCGCGTTGATCTTCACGAGGAAATGCCGGCCGATGATCATCGGCTCGAGCTCGGTGTGGTTGATGTTCGACGGGATGATGGCGCGGCCGCGCGCCACCTCGTCGCGGATGAACTCTGCCGGCAGCCCTTCGCGCAGCGCGATGAAGTCCATCTCCGGGGTAATCTCGCCCCGCCGCGCGTAGGCCATCTGGGTGATGCTGTCGCCGGCCGTGCGGCGGGCCAGACGCTGCGTCAGCCACGGTTCGCGCACCTTCGGCAGCCCCTGCCGTACGTCAAGTCCCTGCGGACCGCTGGTGTCGTACACGCGCAGCGACGCTTCGCCGCCCGACAGCGAGATCTCACGCATCGGCACCTGCACGCCCTGCGGGCCGTCGACGTAGACCTTGCGCGAGTTGGGATAGGCGGTGGCGAACTCTGACATCTCGGTACTCCTGTATGACTGCGGACGTCCGGGTGGGCGACAGGAGGCGGGAACCGCACTCCCTTCGCCGGTTTGAACCGGATCAGGTTCCAAGGGTCTGCTCTCAATCCCGGTCTTCGGGATACCCCTGGCGGTAAGGGTGAATATACCGCGGATTCGTCACAACCGGCGGCCGCGGATCCTGACCAAAATCGCGCAGCGGCGCCGCGCCACCGACGCAGCCCGTCAGGCCGCGGCCCCTACCCGGTTTCGGGCTAGCTCGTGATGGGGCGGGTGGCGATGAGGAGATCGCGCCGGGCCGATGCAGGAAACCGTTCGATGGCGTAGCGGACGGTGGTTCGCGGCATCTCTCTGCCGTGGGCCCGCAGGTAGCGGGCCAGACGGGCGGCGTCGACCTTGCCCGCCTCGCGCAGCATCCAGCCGACCGCCTTGTGGATGAGGTCGTTCGGGTCGGGATGGAGCCGTTCGGCGAACTCGTACGCCAGGTCGAGCGCCTGTCCCCTCCGGATTGACGGCAGCAGCGCCACCGTTGACGCCCGACGCACCCACGGATTGGTGGCGCAACGCGACCATGATCGCAGCTTCGGCGCCAGTTCCGGGTACATCACGAGCAGCGGACCGAGCAGACTGCCGCAGATGCCGTCGGTGGTCGCCCAGTTCGACGCATGCCCGGCCACCAGCCACCCCTTCCATACGCCGAACAGTTGGCGACGGAACGACCTGCGGTAGCGGGCGACGACCTCGACGGCGAGCCCCTTCGCTTCCAGTACCGGGTCGGCGATCAGGAGCGCCGCGAACGAGTTGGCATCGTCCACCGACCAGTCGCCGTGCTCGCCGACGATGCGCCGCGCGAGCGCGCGGACGGCCGGCGTGCCGACGTTGAAGAACCGCAGCGTGTCGGCGCCGCGGAAGTAGCGGCTGGCATCGAAATCGCCGAGCGGGCGGGCCAGCGCCTGCAATTCCCGGCGCGCCGCGCGCGCAATCCGATCGGGCGAGGGACGGGCCGCCAACGGAGTTCAGAACCGTCGCGTGTAGACGAACTTGACGGCGGCGCGACGATCCAATGTCCCGAGCCCGGCCTGACGCACGCCGTCGAGCTGGTCGAAGTCCTGCCAGTTGTGCGTATAGATGAAGAACAGGTCGTTGCCGGGCACCAACGTCCAGCGGAATCGCGACTGCCAGCCGAGCACTTTCGATACCGTGTCGAACTGCACGTTGTTCACGACGAACACGAACGGGCTGAACTGCGTGTCGCTGATGAGCCGGTACACCTTGGTGTCGAAGCTGCCTTCGGCAAGGTCGATGGCGTTCCATTCGCCCTCCACCTGCAGACGCACGCCACGGCGCGGCCGCAGGTTGAGGTTCAATGTCAGCTCGCGACGCCTGCCGGAGAAGAACTCGCCGACTTCCAGGCCGCCGCGCACCGAGACGACGCGGCGATTGGCGGTGAATCCGCCGGCGCGGAAGCGGGTGAACGCGTATTCACCGCCGGCCGGCAGGACGATGCCGGAGGAGATCTCGAAGTCGGCCTCGAGGCGCTGGTACTCGGGACTGAGCGTCAGGCCGAAGCCGTCCTGCGAATTCGTCTCGATCCGGACGATCTGCCAGTTCATCTCGCGCGTCAGCCAGCGGTCGTGCATGTCGACGATCAGGTTTGCGTCGTAGTTGAACCCGAGGCGGCGCAGCCAGCGATGGCGCTGGAAGTTTGGCGTGAAGCCGAAGCGCGGGTTGTAGTTCTTGAACCCGGCGCGCGGCACGAAGCCGACCGCCGGCGCGTGGTTCGGCTCGACGACCTCCCAGGAGAAGCTGGCCTCCCAGGGATTGTTCGGAAAGCCGATGCGCGCGCCGTACGCGGCGCTGTCGCCCAGCCCCTGAAGCTGCGAGGCCCAGAGGTAGAAGGCGTCGAACTCGAGATTCTGCCGGCCGCGAAAGCGATTCGTCTGCAGTCGGACGTCGGCACCCGCGGTATGGCGATCTGCCAGGGCGCTGTCGCGCGTGAAGCGGCCCGTGTAGATGCCCGCGACATACGATTGGGCGAGAAAGCGGCGCTTGCCGCGGAAGACGGCGAAATCCTCGCCTGCCACCGTGTTGGTGTCGCGGGTCCGCAGCAGCAGCGCGCCGACATCCTGCCGTCCGATCTGCCCGGTCAGCTTGGCGCCGATGTCAATCGGTTGAGGATTGCCGTCGATGTCCCGGCCAATCTGGCGGCTGAAGAACGGCCGCGTTGGCGACGGTGCGTTACCGCCACCGCCACCCCCGCCACCTCCACCGCCGCCGCCGCCGCCGCCAAAGCCACCACCACCACCGCCGCCGCGGTAGAAATCGAAGAACGTGGCGCCATCGAGAAAGAAGGTGCGGCGCTCCGGGAAGAACAGCGGAAACCTCGTCAGGTTGACCAGCCGCTGGTCGACTTCCGTTTCCGCGAAATCGGTGTTGACCGTCAGGTTGCCACGCAGACTCGGCGTGAGGTTGTAGAGCATGTCGAGCCCGACCGCTGCCGTTCCCGAGAGCGGCGCCGGCGCGTCACCGCCTGGCGAATCGGCGACATTCGATGCGGCATAGGGTCGGACGTCGAGGCCGACGCCCTGGCTCGGCTCGGTGATGCCGACCAGCAGACCGGCGTTCGCCATCCGGCGCAGCCCCTGGTTCCGGAGATGGCCGGTCCAGACATTTTCTTCGTTCTTCCGGCGCACCGACCGCTGGAAGTTGATGCCCCAGGCGGGCGTCTTCGGGTCGAAGCTGAGGGTCGTGAAGGGGATCTCGATTTCGATCGTCCAGCCGATGTCGCTCCGGCGGACCCGCGCATTCCAGATGCCGTCCCAGTTGCGGTTGTCCCCGGACGTCCCCATGTAGGAGTCGGCCATCAGACCGGCCGGATTCATCTCGAAGAAGTAGCCGGTCTGGCGGTCGAGGAACGTGTCCATCGTCCACTGGAAGCGGTCGTCCCCCTGGAGGAACTCGTCGCGCTTCATCGTGTTCCCGAGCATCTTGTCGGGTTCGGAGTCGAAGCAGATGACACCGATGTAGAGGGCGGTCCGGCTGAACGCAATCCGCACGTCGGTGCGCTCGGTGGGGGCACCGCCCTGCACCGGGTCCTGCTGGACGAAGTCGCCGGCTGGGGAGGCGCGCTTCCAGACCGGTTCATCGAGGCTGCCGTCGAGCGCGACGCGTTCCTCGGCCTGCAGCCGCTCGGCCCGCATCACGCGCGATGCCGACTCGATCGCCGCTTCATAGCGGGCGTCGTACGAGCCCGGCGTCAGACCGGCGACCACCGCGGCGTTGATGCCGGTCTCCAATTCGTCCGGCGTCGGCGGCGGGATCGGCGTACCGGCCGGGGATCGGGGCGCGAACTGGGCGCCGGCGACGCCGCCGGACGCGTGCAATACGAGCAGCGCGACGAACAACCAGCGCAGGCACACGAACATTGGCACGGGCTTACGGCCCAGCTTGCCATCGGGGGAGCACACGAACACGGCGCTCAAGTATACCGATGCGGCCGGCGGGACGGATCACTTGTGCCTGGCGCAGGAGAAAATCAGGGCGAAGGTGCGCGATTATGGGAGCTTTCGCAGGAGCAGGCACTTCAGGTAGTAGGTTTCCGGCACCCCCAGCAGCACCGGGTGGTCGCGCCCCTGCATCCGCTTCTCGACGATCGTCACGTGGACGCCGGCATCCACCGACGCCTCGTAGACGATCTCGCCGAATGCCGCCTCGCTGATGTTGTAGGAGCAGCTGCAGGTGACCAGGATGCCACCGGGATTCAGCAGCTTGAGCGCGCGGAGGTTGATCTCCTTGTAGCCGCTCGACGCCTTCTCGACCGCCGACTTGCTCTTCGCGAACGCCGGCGGATCGAGCACGATGGTGTCGAACCGCTCGCCGACGCGCTCGAGGGCCCGCAGTTCGTCGAACACGTTGCCGACGCGTGCGTCGACCGCGACTCCGTTGCGCGCCGCGTTGAGCGTGATCCGCGCCACGGCGTCGGCAGAGGCGTCGAACGCGATCACCGCGCTGCATCGCCGCCCCATCGTCAGCGCGAAGCCGCCGTTGTAGCTGAAGCAGTCGAGCATCCGGCCGTGGGCGTAAAGGGACGCGGCCGCCCGGTTGTCGCGCTGATCCAGGAAGAGCCCGGTCTTCTGGCCGTGTCGCAGATCGACCTCGTACTCCACCTGCAACTCGTGGACCTGAACCAGGTCCGGGATGTCGCCGGCGAGCACTTCGACGATCTGGGGCAGCCCGTCCAGCGTCCGCGTCCGCGGGTCGTTGCGCGCCAGGATGCCGCGCGGCGACAGCCGCTCCTGCAGCACCCGGACGACCACCGGCGTCAACCGGTCCATGCCCTGGGACAGCGCCTGGACGACGAGATAGTCGCCGTACCGATCGACGATGAGCGACGGCAGGCGATCGCTTTCGCCGTGCACCAGCCGGTAGGCCGTGGCGTCGATGCCCAGCGATTCGCGGAACGCGATGGCGTCGTGGATCCGCCGCTCGATCAGCCGGTCATCCGGCTCCTGCTCACCGTCGGTGAGCATCCGCAGGGCGATGAGCGAGCGGTCGCTGTAGAGCCCGTGCCCCAGCGTCTGCCCGCGCCGGCTGCGTACGAGGACACGATCGCCGCCGGCGGCGGCGGCGTCGATGATGTCGCTGCGGTAGATCCAGGGGTGACCGCCCTGGAGCCGCTGCTCACCGCGAGGGGAAATGACGACGGTTGCGGGCATGGCCTGACGTACATAGTACAATCGCCTGTCTATGCAAGTGGCGATCGGGGCGGATCACGCCGGTTTTGTGCTGAAAGAGCACCTGAAGGGCACGCTCGAGCGGCTCGGGCACACCGTGATCGACCACGGCACCCATGACGAGGCGCCGACGGACTACCCACCCATCTGCTTCGCCGTCGGCCGCGCCGTCGCTGAAGGCCGGGCCGAGCGCGGCATCGTGCTGGGCGGCAGCGGCCAGGGCGAGCAGATCGCCGCGAACAAGGTGCCGGGCGTCCGCGCCGCCTTGTGCAACGATCTCTTCACGGCGCGCCTGTCGCGCGAGCACAACGATGCGAACGTCCTCTCGATGGGCGGACGCATCGTGGCGTTCGGACTCGCCGACGAAATCCTCACGCTATGGTTGAACACCGCCTTCGCCGGCGGACGCCATCAGCGCCGGCTCGATCAAATCGCCGCGGCCGATTCGGCCCGCGCCTAGCAGACGCCCGCCGCGACGCGGCGGCACGCGGAAGGAACGCCATGGCTACCGACACCTCGAACGTCCCGCGCTGGCGCACGCTGGCAGACAGCGACCCGGCCATCGCCGAAGCCATCGCCAGCGAGCGGGCGCGCCAGAACCACGGCCTCGAACTGATTGCCTCGGAGAACTTCGTCAGCCGCGCCGTACTGGAGGCCGCCGGCTCGGTGATGACGAACAAGTACGCCGAGGGCTACCCGGGACGCCGCTACTACGGCGGCTGCGAGTTCGTCGACATTGCCGAGCGCCTGGCCATCGACCGCGCGAAGGCGCTGTTCGGCGCCGAGCACGCCAACGTCCAGCCGCATTCGGGTGCACAGGCCAACATGGCCGTGTACCTGACGCTGCTCAAGCCGGGCGACAAGGTGCTCGGCATGAACCTGGCGCACGGCGGCCATCTGACGCACGGCCACCCGCTGAACTTCTCGGGCCTGCTCTACTCGATCGTGCCGTACGGCGTACGCCAGGACGACGAGCGGATCGACTACGACGAGATCGACCGGCTCGCCGACCGCGAGCGGCCGAAGATGATCGTCGTCGGCGCCAGCGCCTATCCGCGCGTCATCGACTTCGGGCGCATCCGTCTCGCCGCCGACCGCATCGGCGCCACGATCTTCACCGACATGGCGCACATCGCCGGACTCGTGGCTGCCGGCGTGCACCCGAGCCCGATTCCGCACTCCGACATCGTCGCCACCACCACGCACAAGACGTTGCGGGGACCGCGGGGCGGCCTGCTGCTGGCGCGCGGGCAGTACCAGAAGGATCTCGACCGCAGCGTGTTCCCCGGCGTCCAGGGCGGGCCGCTGATGCATATCATCGCGGCCAAGGCGGTGTGCTTCAAGGAGGCCGGCGAGCCGGAGTTCGCCGAGTACCAGCGGCAAATCGTGAAGAACGCGGCGCGGCTGGCAAGCGGGCTGTCGGCCGCGGGGTTCCGCCTGGTCAGTGGCGGCACCGACAATCACCTGATGCTGGTGGACGTGTTCTCGAAAGGGATCACCGGCAAGCTCGCCGAAGCGGCGCTCGGCAAGGCCGGCATCACCGTCAACAAGAACGCGATCCCGTTCGACACGAACCCACCGATGGTGGCGAGCGGCATCCGCCTCGGCACACCGGCGGTCACGACGCGCGGCATGCGGGAGGCCGACATGGACGTCGTCGCCGAGCTGATTGCCCGTGCGCTCAGCACCCCCGAGGACGATGGGGCGCTTGGAATGGTGCGCGCCGAGGTCGAACGCCTGTGCCGGAAGTTCCCCCTGTACCCGGACGGCCAGAGCTGAGGTCCCGCGCAGACGACGCCGGCGACCGGTCTCCCGAGGACGCGCGAGGCGACGACTCCCCGGACGACTTCCCGCCGCCGTTCGCTGGCGGGCCCGGCGACACCGTGGCCGGCCACCTGCCGGCCGCACGTTCGCTCCGGGACGCGGTCGCCCACGTGTTCGACCCGGACGGGCCGTTGGCGCACACACTCCCGGACTTCGAGCCGCGCGCCGGCCAGGCCGACATGGCGCACGCCGTCGCTCGCACGTTCGAAGACACCGGCGTACTGCTCGCGGAGGCCGGCACCGGCACGGGCAAGACCCTCGCCTACCTCATTCCCGCAATCCTGAGCCGGCAGCGCGTGCTGGTGTCGACCGGCACGAAGAACCTGCAGGAGCAGATCTACTTCAAGGACATCCCGCTGCTGCGTGAAGCGCTCGGTGTCCCGTTCACGGCGGCTTACATGAAGGGCCGGGCGAACTACCTGTGCCTCCACCGCCTCGACCAGCTGACGGGCGAGGCGCAGACGATGCCGCAGCGCGACGCGGCAGGGAGCGCCAGCCGTTTCGGCCGTCAGCCGGCCGGACGTGGCGCCACGCACCAGAGTGGCGACAGCATCTTCCTGCCGATCGTCCGCGAGTGGGCGACCCGGACCGAGACCGGGGATCGCGCCGAGCTCGAAGACCTGCCGGAGGATACGCCGTTCTGGAACGACGTCTCGGCAACCGCCGAAACCTGTCTCGGATCGGACTGCCCGCGCTACGACGAGTGTTTCGTCACCCGCATGCGGCAGCGCGCCGCCGCCGCCGATCTCGTCATCGTGAACCATCACCTGTTGTGCGCCGACGCCGCGGTCCGCCAGAACAACTATGGCGAGGTCATTCCGTCCTGCGCCCACGCGATCGTGGACGAGGCACACCAGCTCGAAGACGTTGCGACCCAGTATTTCGGCGTCGCGGTCAGCAACTACCGGCTCGAGGATTTCGCCCGCGACGTCGAACGGCTGTCTGTGCTGCGCAGCCTGGATGCCGTCGACCGTGAATCGGTCGACAAGGCCGTGTCCCGCCTGCGTGACCAGGCGCGCGACTGCCTGACCGAGGTCGCCGGCGCTCACCGGGCCGCCGGACTCTCCAGCGGGCGCGCCGAGGAACGGATCCGCGTGACGCGCGACTCCCTGTCCGCCGCCAGCCAGGCCACCGCGTTCCTGGCCGGCACCCTGGAGGTGCTCGAGTCGACGCTGACGCTGCTGGCGGCGAGAAGCGGGCGCGCGGCCAACGACGCCGACGAGCCGCCGGACGACGCGGAAGCGGCGCGCGCGCTGGCGCGGCGGGCCGGACAGATACGCGACGATATCCGCTTCCTGATGCGGGCCGACGACCCGGCCTACGTCTTCTTCGTCGAGTTCCGCGCCAGGGGGATCTTCCTGCGCGCGTCGCCGATCGACGTGTCCGCCATCATCCGCGACCTGCTGCTCGACCGTATGCAGACGATCGTGCTGACGTCGGCCACGCTGGCGGTCGACGACTCGTTCCAGTACATCCGGACGAGGCTGGGGATCATCGACGCCGAAGAGCTCAGGCTGCCGTCCGAGTTCGACTACGGCCGGCAGGCGATCCTGTATCTGCCGAAGCGGATGCCGGATCCCCGCTCACCCGAGTTTCCCGCGGCGGCCGGTCGCGAAGTGATCGCGGTCCTCAAGCGGACCCGCGGCCGAGCGTTCGTCCTGTTCACCAGCTACGCGGGGCTGCGAGCCGTTCAGGCTCAGGCTGAGTTGGCGCTGCCCTACCCGATCCTGGCGCAGGGTTCAGCCCCCCGTTCACAACTGCTGAATCAGTTCCGCGAGACGCCGCACGCGGTGCTGTTCGCCACGTCCAGCTTCTGGCAGGGGGTAGATGTTGCAGGGGAAGCACTTAGCTGCGTGATCGTCGACAAGCTGCCGTTCACCTCGCCCAGCGATCCCATCACCAGCGCCCGCATCGACGCCATCCGGGCGCGCGGCGGCGAGCCGTTCTCGGAATATCAGGTGCCACTCGCCATCCTGGCGCTCCAGCAGGGGCTGGGGCGGCTCATCCGTCACCGGGCGGACCGCGGGGTGCTCGCCATCCTCGACCCGCGCCTGCGGACCAAGGGGTATGGACGACGCTTCCTTGCCTCGCTCCCACCGGCACCGGTTGTGCACGACCTCGATGAGGTCGAAGCGTTCTTCCCGATCGTGTAAGATATTCGTCGTTTCGTCTTCAAAACGCTTCGGATTTCAGGAGGATATATGGTCCGCCGAGTGAGCGGTCAGCCGACGTGGCTGCGGGTGGTGCTGGCGCTGATCGCCCTTGCGGTGGCGGTCCCTGCGTTTGCGCAAAACGGCATGCTCAAGGGCACCGTGCGCGACGAAAAAGGGGCGACCGTCGAGGGCGCCAAGGTGATGATCACCCAGAACGGCGGCACCGGCCGGAAGTTCGAGACCAAGACGGACAAGAAGGGTGAGTTCATCCAGATTGGCCTGCCGTCGGGGTCCTACAGTGTGGTCGCTGAGAAGGAGAAGCTGGCGTCGCAGCCGGCGACCGTCACCGCGAGCGCGGGCCGGCCGGCCGAAGTGGCGCTCGTCGTCACCGCCGCCCTGGGTGCCAATACCAAGGCGTCGCAGGAAGCGGCGGCGGCGCTGAAGAAGACCTTCGAAGAGGGTGTGGCGGCGAGCAATGCCGGCAATCACCAGGACGCCATCGCCAAGTTCCAGCAGGGCATCACCCAGAACGCCAACTGCACCGATTGCTACAACAACATCGGCTTCAGTTACATGCAGTTGAAGGACTACCCGAAGGCCGAGGACGCGTACAAGAAGGCCACCGAGATCCGTCCGAACGATTCGGCAGGCTGGAACGGTCTGGCGAACGTCTACAACGCGCAGAAGAAGTTCACGGAAGCCCAGGCGGCCAGTGCCAAGGCGACCGAACTGGCAGGCGCCAGCGGCGGGCTCGGCGGCAACGCCGACGCGCTCTTCAACCAGGGGGTCATCCTGTTCAACGGCGGGAAGAGCAACGAGGCCAAGCCGCTGTTCGAGCAGGCCGTGGCGGCGAATCCACAGCACGCCGAAGCGCACTACATGCTCGGCATGACGTCGGCCGGCTCCGATCTCAAGGCGGCCCGCGCCGCATTCGAGAAGTATCTGGAGCTGGCGCCGACCGGCCCGAACGCCGCGATGGCCAAGCAGTTCCTGGACGCACTGCCGAAGTAAGTCCGTCGGTGATCGACTCCGTCGCGCTCACGGCTCGACTGGACGACGTTCGCGATCGCATCGCGGCCGCCGCCGGTCGAGCCGGGCGCACGCCCGCCTCGGTCCGCCTCATCGCCGTTTCCAAGACATTCTCCGCCGAACACGTCCGCGTCGCCGCGGCCGCCGGTCAGCTCGACTTCGGCGAGAACAAGGTCCAGGAAGCCCACCAGAAGATCTCGGCGCTCGGCGATCTCCCGCTTCGGTGGCACCTCATCGGTCATCTGCAGTCCAACAAGGCACGCAAAGCCGGCGGGCTGTTCGACGTGATCCACTCCATCGACGGCGCGGCACTGCTCGAGCCGCTCGACAAGGCGGCCCGTGACGCCGGCCGGCAGGTCGATCTGCTGATACAGGTCGATCTCGCCGGTGAACGAACGAAACATGGCGTGACGCCGGACAGCCTGCGGGCCCTCGTCGAGGCCGCCTCGCACTGGAGCGCTCTTCGCGTCGTCGGCCTGATGTTGCTGCCGCCGGCAGGAGACCCGGATGACGCACGGCCGTACTTCGCCCGGCTCCGAGCGCTGCGGGATGACCTGGTTCGCCAGGGCGTGCCGCCGGCAGCGCTGGCCGAACTGTCGATGGGGATGAGCCACGACTTCGAGGTCGCCATCGCCGAGGGGGCGACGATGGTCCGCGTCGGCACGGCGATCTTCGGCGAGCGCAGCTACCTGTAAAACGGTCACGACGGCTGCACGGAACCGGCAGCGTGCGCGGTTCTGCGCTCTACAGCCTGCCGACGCCTCCGCCGATACCGCTCTCAGGACTTCCCCGCAAGCCGGAGCACGAGAATCCATGAATGTCAGTCCGCTCGACCTGAGACAGGCCAAGTTCAACACCACCCTCAGGGGCTTCGACAAGATCGAGGTCACGTCGTTCCTGATGGCGGCGGCCGACGACTACGAACAGGCGCTGCGGGAAACCGACCGGTTGCGCCAGGACGTCAACCGCATGGAGGCGGTGCTCGCCGAGTATCGCGAGCACGAGAAGAGCCTGAAGTCGACGCTGATGGCGGCGCAGCGGCTGGCTGAGGACATCACGGCCAACGCCGAAAGCGAGGCGCAGCGCATCGTCCGCGAGGCCCAGAGCCGGTCCGACCTGCTGCTCGAGAAGACGCAGTCGCGGCTGGAGGACGTGCAGCGTGAAATCGACGGGCTGAAGCTGAAGCGCCGCGATGTCGAGACGTCGCTCGAAGGCACCATCCAGACCCTGCGGAATACGCTCGACTATGTCCGCGAGCAGGACGCGCGCGACCGCGAAGAGCGGCAGGTGCTGCTCCACCGTCCGCGGCCCGAGGGCGACGTGGTCAAGAAGATTGAGCCGCCAAAGACGGAGCCGATGAACGCGTCCACCGCGTTTGCCGCCAACCTCGAGCAGCTGAGGCGGGCCGCTCAAGGCTAGCCGGGCGGCCGTCCGCTAGACTGGGCAGCGTGATTCAACAGTCGGAGACCGGCGTCACCATCGACGTCAGGGTCATCCCGCGCGCTCGCAAGACCGAACTCGCCGGCACGCGCCAGGACGCCATCCTGGTCCGGCTCGCCGCACCGCCAGTCGACGGCGCCGCCAACCAGGCGCTTCTCCGCTTCCTGGCCGAGATCCTCTCCGTACCGATGCGTGCGATCACGCTCGTCTCGGGCGAGAAGGGTCGCGAGAAGCGGCTGACCATCGCCGGCCTGCGGGCGGCAGACGTGCGCGCCAGGCTGGCCCTCTAGACCGGTTTTGGTCCGGTCCGCGGCCGGCGCGGCCGCTGCGTCAGCGGACCACGCGAAAGGTGCGGTCCCAGCGCGTCAGCGTCGCGGCGTTCTCATCGTAGGACCAGTAGATCAGCAGCGCCTTCCCCTTGACGTTCTCGCGCGGCAGGTAGCCCCAGTAGCGGCTGTCCTCGGAGTTGTCGCGGTTGTCGCCCATCATGAAGTACTGACCAGGCGGCAGCGTGACCGGACCGTAGCGCTCGCGCAGGTCGGGCTGGCTCGCGCCGGTCGATTCGGACGGCGGACTCAGGAAGTGGACGTACGGCTCGTCGAGCTTCTGGCCGTTGATGTAGATCTGCTTCGCCCGCATCTCCAGCGTCTCACCCGGCAAGCCGATGACCCGCTTGATCAGGTCGCGCTCCGGCTCGTCTGGATGCTTGAACACCAGGATGTCGCCGCGCCGGATCTCGCCGAACGGCAGCAGCATGCGTTCGAGGGCGGAGCTGGTTGCCGCGGTGACGAACTTGTTCACCAGCAGGTGATCGCCGATGAGCAGGTTGTTCTCCATCGATCCGCTCGGGATCTTGAACGCCTGCACGACGAAGGTGCGGATGAACAGCGCCAGGACGACGGCAATGACGATCGACTCGAAGTACTCGCGGATCGTGCTCTTGCGGAACGGCGGCTGCGGTTGCGGTTGTCGTTTGGCCACGCGGTCTCGCGGTCAGCGGCTCAATGAATCGGCCGGAACATGCGGTCCCAGCGCGTCTTGCTGAAGAAGTGCGTGAAGACCGACACGAGGTTACGGATCGAGGTACGAGCGTCGGTGTCGAGGTAGTCCTCCGGGCCGGCGTCGTACGACCAGTAGATCAGGAGCGCGCGGCCCTTGATGTACTCGCGCGGCAGGAAGCCCCAGTAGCGGCTGTCCTGCGAGTTGTCGCGATTGTCGCCCATGACGAAGTACTGGTTGTCGGGCACGGTGACCGGGCCGAACCGTTCGCGGACGTCGTTGGTCGTCAGCTCGCTCAACTCGTTCGCGCCCGACGGCGCCGTGAGGAAGTGCACGTACGACTCCTCGAGCGGTTGCCCGTTGACATAGACCCTCTTCTCGCGCAGCTCGAGCGTGTCTCCCGGCAGGCCGATGACCCGCTTGATGAAGTCGCGTTCCGGTTCCTCCGGATACTTGAAGACGACGACGTCGCCGCGTCCGATGACGCCGACCGGCAGCAGCGTTCGTTCGAGCGCGGAGGCCGAGGGGCCCAGCACGAACTTGTTCACCAGCAGGTGATCGCCGATGAGCAGGTTGTTCTCCATCGATCCGGTCGGGATCTTGAACGCCTGGACGACGAACGTCCGGATGAACAGGGCGAGGATCACGGCAATGACGATCGACTCGAAGTACTCGCGCGCGGTGCTCTTCCGGAACGGCTCCGGCGAGGCCGGCGCGGCCGCCTGGGCACGGACCGCCGTCGCGCCGCCGGGCGCCCGCTCAGTTGCCATCGGTGCCCATCTTCAGCACGGCGAGAAACGCGTCCTGCGGGATTTCGACCTTGCCGACCCGCTTCATCCGCTTCTTGCCCTCCTTCTGCTTCTCGAGCAGCTTGCGCTTGCGCGAGATGTCGCCGCCGTAGCACTTCGCCAGCACGTTCTTGCGCAGCGCCTTGACCGATTCGCGGGCGATGATGCGGCCACCGATCGCCGCCTGGATGGCGATCTCGAACATCTGCCGTGGAATCAGCTCGCGCATCTTCGCCGCCAGGGCGCGGCCGCGGTCGTAGGCCATGTCGCGGTGCACGATGATCGACAGCGCATCGACCGGGTCGCCGTTCACCAGGATGTCCAGCTTGACCAGCGGCGACGGCCAGTAGCCGGTCACATGGTAGTCGAGCGACGCGTAGCCGCGCGAGATGGTCTTCAGCCTGTCATAGAAGTCGAGGACGACCTCGTTGAACGGCAGGTCGTAGGTGATGAGGACGCGGTCCGACGCCAGGTACTCGATCGACTTCTGGACGCCGCGCTTGTCCTGGCAGAGCTGCAGGATGCCGCCGACGTGCTCGACCGGCGTCAGGATCATCGCGGTAATCACCGGCTCTTCGATCCTGTCGATGCGGCCGGCATCCGGCAGCTTGGCCGGACTGTCGATCTCCTGCACGACGCCATCGGTCGTCGTCACCCGGTACAGCACCCCCGGCGCCGTCGTGACGAGGTCGATGTCGAACTCGCGTTCGAGCCGCTCCTGAACGATCTCCATGTGCAGCAGGCCGAGGAAGCCGCAACGGAAGCCGAACCCGAGTGCCAGCGACGTCTCCGGCTCGTAGAAGAACGACGCGTCGTTCAGACGCAGCTTCTCGAGCGCATCACGGAGCAGCGGATACTCGTGCCCCTCCACCGGATAGAAGCCGGCGAAGACCATCGGCTTCAACTCCTTGAACCCCGGGAACGGCGCGAGCGTGCGGCGGTTCGTCTCGGTGATGGTGTCGCCGATCTTCGCGTCGCTGATCTTCTTGACGTTGGCGACCAGGAAGCCGACCTCGCCGACCCCGAGTTCGTCGACCGGTACCGCCTTCGGCGTGAAGATGCCGAGCTGCTCGGCCTCGTAGTCCTGGCCTTCGGCCATGAAGGTGATCTTCATGCCCTTGCGGATCGTGCCGTCGATGACGCGGACGACGATGACGACGCCGCGGTACGGGTCGTACCAGGAGTCGAAGATCAGCGCTTTGAGCGGCGCCTCCGGCACGCCGGTCGGCGGTGGCAGCCGCTTGACGATGGCCTCGAGGATGTCGTGGACGCCGGTGCCCACCTTCGCGCTGGCGAGGATGGCCGACTCGCCGGGCAGCCCGACGATCTCGGTGAGCTGGCGGCGCGCCTCGTCCGGCTGCGCGCTCGGCAGGTCGATCTTGTTGATGACCGGGATGATTTCGAGGCTGTTGTCGACCGCCAGGTAGGCGTTCGCCAGCGTCTGCGCCTCGACACCCTGGGACGCATCGACGAGGAGCAGCGCCCCCTCGCAGGCGGCCAGCGAGCGGGTGACTTCGTACGAGAAGTCGACGTGCCCCGGCGTGTCGATCAGGTTGAGCACGTACTTCTCACCGGAATCGGCCGTGTAGTGCAGCCGGACCGGGTGCGCCTTGATGGTGATGCCACGCTCGCGCTCGAGGTCCATGGCGTCGAGCACCTGGGCTTCCATCTCCCGCGCCTGGAGGGCGCCGGTCATTTCGAGGAAGCGGTCGGCGAGCGTCGACTTGCCGTGGTCGATGTGCGCGATCACGGAGAAATTGCGGATGAAGCGAGGATCCATGTCAGGGCGAACCTTGATTATAGCTGGCGCACGGAAGCTCTGCCGCTCCGTGGCCCGGACGCCCCTCCGGCAGGTCCGATGTCGCGCCGTGGCCGCGATGACCGGCCGGCGGCGGGGCGCGGGCGAGGTTCAGCGCTGCTCGACCGGTCGATAGCGCTGCGGGTACTCCGGTCCAATGTACTCGGCCCGCGGCCGAATCAGACGATTGTTCGCGTACTGCTCCAGCACGTGGGCCGTCCAGCCGGAGACGCGGCTGACCGCGAAGATCGGCGTGAACAGATCGATGGCGATGCCGAGCACGTGGTAGGTCGACGCGGAGTAGAAGTCGACGTTGGGGTGGAGCTTCTTTTCCGCCTTGACCAGCGCCTCGATCCGCTGCGACATCTCGAACCAGGTCGTCTGCCCGGCGCGCTGTCCGAGGTCCCGTGACATCTGGCGCAGGTGCGTCGCGCGTGGATCCTCGGTGTGGTACACGCGATGGCCGAAGCCGGGAATCTTCTCCTTGCGCGCCAGCCGGGCCCGCACCACCTCCTCGGCTTTCTCGACGCCGGCCGACGCGCCGATGTCGAGCAGCATCTTCATCACCTCGGCGTTCGCGCCACCGTGCAGGGGCCCCTTCAGGGTGCCGATTGCCGCGACGACTGCCGAATGGATGTCGGTGAGCGTCGCAGCGGCGACGCGCGCCGCGAAGGTCGAGGCGTTCAGCTCGTGATCGGCGTGCAGGATGAGCGCGACATCGAACGCCCGCGTCGCCAGGGCGCTGGGCCGTTCGCCGGTCAGCATGTAGAGAAAATTGCCGGCCTGTCCGAGTACCGGGTCCGGCGCGATCGGGCCGCCGCCGGCGTTGACCCGCCCGCTGGTCGCCACCAGCGTGCCGAGCTGCGCGGTCAGCCGCACGGCCTTGCGATAGTTCGCCTGCGGCGAGCTGTCGCGGGCATCCGGATCGTAGTGGCTCAGCGCCGAGGTGAGCGTCCGCAGGGCGTCCATGCCGTCGCCCTGCGGCAGCGATTTCATCAACCGGATGACCGGCTCGGGCAGCGGGCGCGACGCCGCGAGCTGTGACTGCAGATCGCCGAGCTCGGCGCGGGTCGGCAGCCGCCGATGCCACAGCAGGTAGCAGACCTCCTCGAATGTCGCGTGGCGCGCCAGTTCGTGGATGTCGTAGCCGCAGTAGGCGAGGACGCCGCGATCGCCGTCCAGATAGCAGATGGCAGACGACGTCGCGACGGTATCTTCGAGGCCGGCTTTCGGCTTGTCCGCGGCAGTCATGACACGCGGCTACTTTCCGGAGGCGACCTGCGTCTTCAGCACCACGGTGTCGTCGCCGCTGTGCTGCTGGACGATCGAGACGAGGCCGGTGTAGAGGAAGCCGATCTGGAACAGCACCAGGAACGGCAGCGTGCCGTAGATCCCGTTGGCGAGCGCGTAGAACACCGTCGCCGTGAAGTAGAGACCGAGCGCCAGCTCGATGAGCGGCTGGACCGCCACCGACTGGCGGTACTTCTTGCCGACCCATTCGTCGGCGTCGCCTTCGATGCGGTACTTCGGCGTGCGGGCGAACTCGCTCTGCTTGTTGAACATCGCTTCCAACACGGCCCTCGTGTTGTTGATGCACAGGCCGATGCCGATCGACATCAGGAACGGCAGGTACTTCAAGCGGGTCTTCCAATCCCGGTGAATCTCCCGCTGACACACCATGTAGAAGTTGCAGACCGAGAAGGTCGCGGCGAAGAAGAGCGGCACGTCGATCAGCAGCATCTCGTACCAGCCCATGTTGTAGCGAATGACCATGGACGGGAACATCAGGATCGACAGGATGACCATCAGCGGGTAGTTGAAGTTCGCCGTCAGGTGGAAGAACGCTTCGGCGCGCACGGCAAACGGCTGATCGGAGGCCAGGACCGCCGGCAACACCTTGCGGCAGGTCTGGATGGACCCCTTGGCCCAGCGATGCTGCTGTGACTTGAAGGCGTTCATCTCGACCGGCACTTCAGCCGGCGCGATGACGTCCGGCACGAACACGAACTTCCAGCCGCGCAGCTGCGCCCGATAGCTCAGGTCGAGGTCTTCGGTCAGCGTGTCGTGCTGCCAGCCGCCCGCATCTTCGATGACGATCCGGCGCCAGATGCCGGCGGTGCCGTTGAAATTGAAGAAACAGCCGGCCCGGTTGCGCGCGCCGTGTTCGAGGATGAAGTGGCCGTCGAGCAGGATCGACTGGATTTTCGTCAGCAGCGAGTAGTCCTGGTTGATGTGGCCCCAGCGGGCCTGCACCATGCCGACCTTCGGGTCGGCGAAGTGCGGCATCAGCTTCAACAGGAAGTCCTCGGTGGGCAGGAAATCGGCGTCGAAAATCGCCACGAACTCGCCCTTGGCGACCGCCAGACCGGCTTCGAGCGCGCCCGCCTTGTAGCCCGTGCGGTCCGTCCGGTGCAGATAGGTGATGTCCAGCCCTTCAGTGGCCAGGCGACGGACCGCCTGTTCGGCGATCGTGCGGGTTTCGTCGGTGGAATCGTCGAGGACCTGGATCTCCAGGAGCTCGTGTGGGTAATCGATGCGCGACACCGACTCGATCAGGCGGTCTGCCACGTACATCTCGTTGTACAGCGGCAGCTGGATGGTCACCGTTGGCAGCGGCGACAGCGGGGCGCCAGCCTTCGGTTGCTGGTCGCGATTCCGCATGTACAGGTAGACCAGGTAGTACCGGTGCCAGCCGTAGACTGCGAGGATAATGAGAACGAAAAAATAGGCGGCGAGCGTCAGGGTTTCAGCGAACGTCATTAGGATTGTCGGGCCGTCGGATGCCTCGGGAGGAGGGTCCGCGAACCCCAATTAAGTCAAGCGTTTATGTTACCGTCACGGTTCCCGAAAGGTCAACAATTCCGCCTATGACGATGTCCGCGTCCGAACTGCGATCTCTCCTCGACGGCGTCGCTGCCGGCCGCCTCGCTCCAGCCGATGCCGAACGCCGGGTCATGGCGGCGCTCGACACCCCACCCTTCCACGATCTGGGCTTCGCCCGCGTCGACCATCACCGGGCCGTCCGGCAGGGGTTCCCGGAGGTCGTCCTCGGCCTAGGCAAAACCCCTGCCCAGATCGCCGCGATCGCGGCCGAAATCGTCGCACGGGGCTCCACGCTGCTGGTCACCCGCGCCAGCGAGACCGCCTACGACGCGGTGCGTCGCGTGGTGCCGCAGGCGGCGTATCAGGCCGATGCAGCGCTCATCATGTTCCGTCAGCAGGATGTCGTCCCTGGAAACGGGAAGATCCTCGTCGTCGCGGCCGGCACGTCGGACATGCCGGTGGCAGAAGAGGCGGCGTGCACCGCCGACCTCATGGGCAACGAGGTGGAACGGCTCTACGACGTCGGCGTCGCCGGACTGCATCGCCTGCTGGCGGAACGTCCCCGTCTGGATTCGGCGCAGGTCATCATCGTCGTCGCCGGCATGGAGGGGGCGCTCCCCAGCGTGGTGTCCGGGCTGGTGCGGGTGCCGGTGATCGCCGTGCCGACGTCGATTGGCTACGGTGCCAGCTTCGGCGGCATCGCCGCCCTCCTCGGGATGCTCAACAGCTGCGCCTCGGGAGTGGTGGTCGTCAACATCGACAACGGCTTCGGCGCCGCCTCGGTCGCGAATCTGATCAATCACCTCTGATCGTGTGATCGTGGCCGCCGGGCTGGCGTACCCGACCGTCACCGACACGTGCCAGCTCTCGCCGGCCCCACCACCCGACGCGGTACGTTAAGATCCGAGATTCCCTCCTCTCGGCGTTCCCTGAGGCGGCTATCCAAGCCTTATGTGGCCAGGCGTGTTGCGGGCACTCGAATTCGATCGCGTCGTCGACGCGGTGCGGAGCTTTGCGCTGACGCCGATGGGCGACGAACGGCTGGCCCGGCTCGCCCCCAGTCCGGAGCCGCAGCAGGTCGCGCACTGGCTGGCGACGACGACCGAGGCGGCGGAGTTCATCGGCCGGAACGGCACCTTCGCGATTCGCGCCACCGAGGACCTGCCGGAGACCTTGGCGGCGCTCGGTGTCGAGCAGCGCGCGCTCGAACCGCTGCGCCTGCTGGCCCTCGCCGCGTTCTTCGACTCGGTCGGCGAGGCGCGCACCTCGATCGGCCGGGCCGCCGCCGCCTATCCGCTGCTCGATGCCGCCAGCCGCGGCATGGCGTCGTTCGCGGCGGAGGGAGCGGCCGTGCGGCGGGCGATCGACAGCGGCGGCGACGTGGTGGACGATGCGAGCCCGGCGCTGCGCGGCATCCGTGAACGTCTGCGCCGGCAGCGGACGAAGCTGCGGGGCACGCTCGAGTCGTACCTGCGCGGCCGCGACACGTCGAAGTACCTGCAGGACCAGGTGGTCACCGAGCGGAACGGGCGCTACGTGATTGTCGTCAAGGCCGAGCACCGCGGCAACGTTCCCGGCATCGTGCACGGCGCATCGGCCAGCGGCGCGAGCCTGTTCCTCGAGCCGCTCGACACGGTTGACATCAACAACGATATCGTCGCCCTGCACGAGCAGGAGGCCGAAGAGATCCATCGGATTCTGCTGGCGCTGACCGACGCGTTCCGATCGCGCCCGGCGGAAGTCCAGGCGACCGTCGATGCCGCCACCGAACTCGACGTCATCCAGGCCCGCGCCCGGTTCTCGGCACTCATCGACGGCGTCGAGCCGACGCTGTCGCCGGACGGTGCCGTCGAACTGCTGGCCGCCCGCCACCCACTGCTGATGCCGCAGGTGGTCGAGCGAATTTCGCAGGCGGACGCGGAGACACGCGCCGCTCGACGGGCGAAGGGCGGTCCGGTCCCGGTGACGATCCGGCTGCTGCCGCCATCCAGCGTGCTGCTCATCACCGGGCCCAACACCGGCGGCAAGACGGTCGCGCTGAAGACGGCCGGACTGCTGGCGCTGATGACGCAGGCCGGACTGCGCATCCCGGTGGCGCACGGTTCCCGCCTGCCGGTGTTCCGTGCGGTCTTCGCCGACATCGGCGACGAGCAGTCGATCGAGGCGAGCCTGAGCACGTTCTCGGCGCACATCACGAACATCGCGTCGATGGACCGGCAGCTGCAGGTGCCGGCGCTGGTGCTGCTGGACGAGGTCGGCTCCGGCACCGACCCGATCGAAGGCGGGGCGCTGGGTGTCGCGATCATCGATCACCTGCGCCAGCGCGGCGCGACGGTGGTGGCCACCAGCCACTACGATTCGCTGAAGACCTACGCGTCGACCACCGCCGGCGTCGTCTGCGCGGCATTCGGCTTCGACGCGGAGACGTTCGGACCGACGTATCAGCTGATCTACGGCACGCCCGGCCGCAGCCTGGCACTCGAGATGGCGGCGCGGCTCGGCTTGCACCCGTCGATCATCAGCAACGCCCGGCAGAACGTCAGCGCACGTGAAGCGCAGCTCGCCGACCATCTCGCGAAGATCGATCGGGACATCCGCGCCCTCGAACACGAGCAGCGGCTGGCGGCACGCGAACGGGCCGAGTTGAAGGCGGCCGAGGCACACCTGCACCAGCGCGAGGACTCGCTGCGGCAGCGGGAGGAGAGTTCGCGCAAGCGTCTGAACGAGGCGGTCGAGGCAGAGGTGCGGCGGGCGCGGAAGGAGATCGACGACGTCATCGCCGGCCTGAAGCAGAAGACGGAACGGATCGCGCAGGGCGCCGGACGACTGGTCACCACCGGTGAGACCGGCCAGGCGCGTCGTGACGCGCGGGCCGCCGTCGACGCCGTGGCGCAGCAACACGGCGAGCCGGCCGCGGCAGCGCCGGCGGTGGTCGAACCGGGCCGGCCACCCGCCGTCGGCGACCTCGTCGCGGTCGGCGGCCTCGGACTCGAGGGCACGGTGACGTCGGTGCACGGCAGCACCGTCGAGATCGACGTGCGCGGCAAGCGGATGCGATCGACGTCACGGAACGTGCGGGTGATCGGCGGACCGCCGGCGGCATCGACGCGGGTCAACGTCCACGTCGAACTGCAGCCGCGCGAGTCGTCGCTGCTCGACCTGAACGTCATCGGCTGCACCGTCGACGAAGCCATCACACGGACCGAGCGATTCCTCGACGAGTCGCTGCTCAACGATCAGCGGTCGTTCCGGCTGATTCACGGCCACGGCACCGGGCAGCTGCGCCGCGGCCTGACGGCGTTCCTGAAACAGCATCCGCTCGTCGCCAGCTTCCAGCCGGCGCCACCCGATCAGGGCGGCGGCGGCGCCACCCTGGTGGAGCTGAAGGACTGACGTGGGCCTCTTCCCACAGTCGTTCATCGAAGACCTTCGCCTGCAGGCCGATATCCTGCGGGTCGTCCAGGACTACGTGCCGCTGAAGAAGGCGGGGGTGAACTGGAAGGGGCTCTGTCCGTTCCACTCCGAGAAGACGCCCTCGTTCCAGGTCAATCCCGACAAGGGGTTCTTCCATTGCTTCGGCTGTGGCGTCGGCGGCGACGTCTTCAAGTTCCTCGAGCTGCACGAGAAGATCGGCTTCCAGGACGCGGTGCGGCTGCTCTCGCAGAAGTTCGGCCTCGCGCTGCCGGAGACGACCAACGACGACGAGACGAGGCGCGACGCCGGCCTGCGGGAGTCGCTGCTGAAGATCCACGAACTGGCGAACGCCTACTTCGTCGAGCAGCTGGACTCACCGGCCGGGGCCCGCGCCAGGCGGTTGATCGGCGATCGCGGGATCTCGCCGGCGACCGCCCTGCAGCTGGGGCTCGGCTTCGCGCCGCTCGCACGGGACGGCCTGAAAGCCCGTCTGCTGGCGCAGGGATTTCCACTGGCCGTGGCCCTGCAGAGCGGCCTGGTCGTGCAGCGCGACAGCGGCGACACGGTCGATCGGTTCCGCAACCGACTGATGATCCCAATCTGTCGCGATACCGGATCGGTCATCGCCTTCGGCGGCCGGGCCATGGAAGCCGACCAGGTGCCGAAGTACCTGAACTCGCCCGAAACCGCGATCTACTCGAAGGGACGGACGCTCTACGGGCTCAACCTGAGCAAGCAGAACATCCGCAAGCTCGGTTACGTGGTGCTCGTCGAGGGCTACTTCGATTTCGCCCAAGTGTTCCAGGCCAACGCCGCCCCGGTCGTCGCCAGCTGCGGCACCGCCCTGACACCGCAGCAGGCGCAGCTCCTGCAGCGCTTCACGACCAAAGTCGTGCTCAGCTACGATCCTGATGCCGCGGGCGAGGGGGCGGCAGCCAAGTCGTCCGAGCTGCTCGTCAAGGAGGGGTTCGACGTCAACGTCCTGGTGCTCGACCAGGGGCAGGATCCGGACACCTTTATCAGGAGGAACGGTGGCGATGCCTACCGGGCTCGCCTCCGGTCGTCGCGCCCGTACCTGGAATACCTCATGGATGCCGCGGTCCGCGGTGTAAATTTGCAGGAATCCGAGGCACAGCGGACATTTCTGGGCAAGATGCTGGGCATTGCCGCCTGGTTGCCCGAGGCGACCACGCGCGATCAGTTCGCAGACAAGGTGGCGCATCGCGCCGGGATTACGGCCGAGGTGATTCAGCGCGAGTTTCGTAAGCTGGCCGCCAAACGGCAGACGACCCTGACGCGGACCGAACTGCCAGGCCTGGGCGACATCAAGAAGGCCGAAAAGGCGCTCATCTGGTGGTTGATTCAACGTCCGGCCGACGCGATGGCGATTGTCACGACACTCAGTCAAGAGGACCTGCAGCTGTTGGTGACGCGCCACATCCTCGAGCTGGCCCGCAGCCTGCACGAACTTCCGGCGGCGCAGGTGCCATCGGCGCTGATTCAGCGTCTAAGTGAAAGGGACGCCCAACTGGTCACCGGGATCGCCTCCGAGCTCGCGCCGCCCGCCAAGTCGCTCGCCGAGTGCATCGCGGCCATGCGTCGCCTCCGTCTCGACCACGAGCGCGCCGACCTGCAGCGCCAGATCGATCGACTGCAGGGAGAGGACGCCGGCGAGCCGGGACGGCGAAACGATGACGAAATCGCCAGGCTCTACGACCGGAAGATTGCACTGTTGCGCCAAATGGAAGAACTGACCTAAACCCGCTGAAATATGGCAAGATGCCGGGTCGCACCGAGCGCGCGCCGGCACATGGTTCTGGCACGCCCTCCGAGGGATGGTTTGATGTCGATTGAAGAAAAATACGACGAAGTACGGCAGCTCATTAATATCGGCAAGGAAAAGGGTTACCTGCTGTACGACGAGGTCAACGAGATGCTGCCGTCGGAGATCACCTCCTCCGACGAACTCGACGACCTGTTCAACACCTTCGGCAGCGCCGGCATCGAAGTCATCGATTCCGACCAGAAATATCTGAGGGACGACAAGCCGATCGACCGCACCGCCGAAGGCTCGGAAGAGCTCGAACTCGACCTGACGCCCGGCGCGCTCGACAAGACCAACGACCCGGTCCGCATGTACCTGCGCGAGATGGGGACGGTGCCGCTCCTGACCCGTGAGGGCGAAGTCGAAATCGCCCGCCGGATCGAGCGCGGGAAGCTGGCCGTCATCAAGTCGATTTCGCGGACGCCACTCGTCGCCAAGAAGGTCATCGACCTCGGCGACCAGCTGCACAGCGGCGATCGGACCATCCGCGAACTGGTGATCTTCAACGACGAGGAGATCACCGACGAGCGGATCATGGAACGCTCGAAACAGGTGCAGAAGCAGATCGAGGCGGTGCGCAAGTCACGGATGGCGTCGGAGAAGTTGTTCGAGAAGCTCAGCGAGACGCCCCGGGGCACCACGACCAAGGACAAGAAGAAGTACCGCAAGGCCAAGTGGGCCGCGATGCGCGCCCAGATCGAGCTGTCGCGGCGGATCCGCGAGATCGAGTTCACCGAGTCGGTGAAGCGGCGCCTCATCGACGAGATGAAAGACGCCGTCGAAGGCGTCAAGGGCGTCCAGCGCGAGATCGAGGCGCTCGATCGGCTGCTCAATCCGAAGAACAAGAAGCAGAAGCTCCGCGAAGAGGACCGCAAGACGGTCACGCGTCAGGTCAAGGACTACAAGCTCAAGCTCAAGGCGATGACCGATACGCTCGAGCAGGAGCCGGCCGAGCTGAAGAAGACCCTGGACACGATCATCCGCGGCGAGTACCAGGCGGAACAGGCCAAGAAGGAGCTCGTCGAGGCCAACCTGCGCCTCGTCGTCTCAATCGCGAAGAAGTATACGAACCGCGGCCTGCAGTTCCTCGACCTGATTCAGGAAGGCAACATCGGCCTGATGAAGGCGGTCGACAAGTTCGAGTATCGCCGCGGCTACAAGTTCTCGACCTATGCGACGTGGTGGATCCGTCAGGCGATCACCCGGGCGATTGCCGATCAGGCGCGGACCATCCGCATCCCGGTCCACATGATCGAGACCATCAACAAACTCATCCGAACCTCGCGCGCCCTCGTCCAGGAGCTCGGCCGCGAGCCGACCTCGGAGGAGATTGCCAAGCGGATGGACATTCCGGTCTCGAAAGTCCGCAAGGTGCTCAAGATCGCCCAGGAGCCGATCTCCCTCGAAACGCCGATCGGCGAAGAGGAAGATTCGCACCTCGGCGACTTCATCGAAGACCGTCAGGTGGTGTCGCCGGCCGAGGCGGTCATCAACCTGAATCTCAAGGAACAGACCGAATCGGTGCTGAAGACGCTGACGCCGCGCGAGGAGAAGGTCATCAAGATGCGCTTCGGCGTCGGCGACGGCAGCGAGCACACCCTGGAGGAAGTCGGCCAGAGCTTCGCCGTCACACGCGAACGCATCCGGCAGATCGAAGCCAAGGCGCTCCGCAAGCTGCGGCACCCGTCGCGCAGCCGCAA
>CADEDC010000005.1:0-6196 GCA_902825985.1 uncultured Acidobacteriota bacterium
GGCCGGGTGGGCCGGGTGGGCCGGGTGGGCCGGGTAGGCCGTCAGGCGTTCGATGCCGGCCGGGTATGCCCCGGTCCGGCATCGGCCCGCGTCCCGCAGCCGTCGCCGTGTGGTTACGGCCGGCCCGGGTATCCAGCGGGATAGAGATCCCCGTAAAGATCGACCGTCCGGTTCGGGTCGACGTATACCTCGTAGTACTGCGGCTCGTAGCCGGGCGCGACGATCTCGATTTCGTGCGGGCCGACCTCGAGCGTCAGGCGCTGGAACACCCCGTCGAAGTTGTCCACGACGCCGGCGTAGTAGCCGTCGACGTAGACCTCCGCAAAGCGCGGTCGCACCTGCAGCCGGACATCACCGTAGTAGCGACGCACGCCGTAGACGGCCTGCGGCGGCACGTAGCCATAGACGCGCCCGGTGTACCAGTTGCCAAAGCGGTAGCCGGAGCCCCACCCGTAATAGACGCTGAAATTGCCCCCGGGTCCGTAGAAGCGCCGCGGCGCCGCCCATCGCGGGGTGATGACGCGAGGCGGTGCGTAGCGGTAGTTGTCGCGCCGATCCCAGCGGTCGTCGCGCCGATTGTCGCGGCGATTGTCACGGCGATCGTCACGGCGATCGACGCGGCTGTCTTGGCGTGGGGTACGGTCAACCTGCCCACCCGGCGCGCCGCGGCCGGCGCGCCCGGCATCTCGCGGCACCGCGCGTTCGCCGCCGTCGGCCGGCCCACCCGCCGTGGCCGGCGCCCGCTGCGCCCGCGGCGGCGCGGCGGCTGGAGGGTTGTCCCTCTCTCGCTGCCCGCGGTCGCCCCGATCGCCCCGGTCGCCGCGGTCGCCGCGGTCGCCCCGGGCACGTTCCTGCGCCTGCCCCACGGTCCCCTGATTGTCGCGGTCGCGGCCGCGTCGCTGTTCAGCCGTCGCGCCGATGGCGCTGCCGAACGCAAAGGCCACGATGGCCAGCGGGAAGAGTGCGGTGTGGATCTTCATGACGGTTCCCCTCAGCTGCGAGACGCCTGCTCCGACGATCGGTGTCAGGGCAACATCTCTGCCAGCCCGGGATCATCAGGGAATCCGGCAAATTGCGGGGGTGGACCTCAGCCCAGTCCGAGCAGTGTCCTGCGTGGCGGACGGTCGATGACCCCGGGACCCGGTTCCAGTCACCGTGAGGAGCCAGCATCGGCCTGTTTCGTTCGCGGGGAGCACGCGACGCGGCCGCCTGGCCGACGCGGGGAGCCCGCGACGGCTGCCAGCCGAATCGGCCGGGCGGGGAGAAAGCCCTGCCACCGCCGAGCGACGGCGGCAGGGCGGGTGTGCCACGCGGTCTGGCGGTCAGCTACGCGTATGTGTCGATGCGGCCAGGCGCCGCCGGCGGCGCCTGTTTCACGAGCTGGACCAGCGATTCGGCAGTCTGCTTTTCGACGTCCCGGGTCTTCTTTATGACGGCAGCTGCACGTTGCGCCTCGACGGCTTCTGCCGAGCGCGGAGATTCGGACACAGAGGAAACGGCCATGAGCGTCAAATCGGCCCCGGCCGGCCAGGCTTGAGCGGCGCCTGCCGGATGCCCGGACCGGCCCTGAACGTCTCCTCCCGCCCATCGGCCGGCGACGTCGCTATGCCAAGAAAGGCACGCGTCCGCTCGAGTTCGTCGGCCAATGCGGCCCGGAACGCCCGATCCGTCGCGCGAGCGCTGGCGAATCCGAGGTCGTGCACGAGCGCGCCATTGCGTACGGCAAGGTTCGCCCAGCCGATGACATCCACCCCCCACAGCATCGGCAGGGCGTAGTAGCCGAGCTTCCGCTGCCTGGCCGGGGTATAGGCCTCGAACCGGTACGCCCACCCCCAGAAGTGTTCAAACCGCCTGCGGTCCCAAACCACCGGGTCGAACGGCGCGAGCAGGCGGACGGTGCGCCGACCCGCCATGGATCCGGTCATCGCGTCCGGCGCCGGCGACGGTGCGATGGTCTCGTTCGCCGGCCAATACCAGTCGACGGCACCGAGGCGCGCATGCGCGAGGCGGCCTCTGGCCCGCGTCAGCGCCCCCTTCAGGTGTGTGGACCATTGCGGCGTGCCGTGCCGGAGACGATTCACGAGCCAGTTGAGGGTCGGCGACGGCACCGGCGCATACAGTGCGACAGCGACGTCGACGATGGCGTCGAGTGACGCGTGGATGGCCGCCTGGGACGCGGCGCGCGACAATCGGGCTGTCGTCACCTGGCCGGGTGGCGACTCGCGCGCCGCATACAGCCGGATGCCGTTCTCGCGTGCCGAGATCCGCAAGAGCCCCTGGTAGTGCATGTCGTTCAGCAGATGTGTCGTCGCGCTCGACGACCCGCCCCAGTAGTTCGTCACCGAGCCGTGCCCGAAGTGGCGATCGACGTCGCGCGGGTGCACGGTGCCGCGCTCGCGGATGAACGCCAGCAATTCGGCCGTGCGTTTGCGCTGCCCGACGCCGCGCGCCACACCCTTCGTGCGCGGATGGAGCAGCGCGTGAACGTCGCGGCTGACGAAGCCGTAGTTGATGAAGAAGTCCTCCTCGACCGGCAACTCCGGATAGTGCCGCTCGAGGTCGCCGGCCCGGTAGCCGGCGACGCGCTGGCGCAGGATCAGGTCCTGCGCACGGGCCGGCGCACGAATCGGATCCGCCTGGATGAAGCCGAGCCGTTCGACGGCGGCGGCCAGCGTCGTCGACGCACACAGACTGCGGGCCACCGCGTAGCGCTTGAGATCGCCGATCGTCACCTGGGGGTCACCGGGCACCGCGAGATTGTACGGCCGGCCGGCGTGCGTCGGGGCAGGCGCAGCGGTAAGATCTCCACATGGCGGTCCGGTCTTCTTCCTGGCTGTCGCTGCCGTCGCTGTGGCGCCGGCTCGTCATGCACGTGCGGCTCAGCCTGCGGTTGCTCCGCGATCCGGCGGTGCCGGTCGTCTACAAGCTGCTGCCGGCCGTCGCCGTGCTCTACCTGCTTTCACCGATCGACGGCATGCCCGATTTCATCCCGGTCCTCGGTCAGCTCGACGACCTGGGTGTGCTGTTGCTGGCCCTGGAATCGTTCCTCACGCTCTGTCCCGAGCCGATCCTCGCCCACCATCGTGCCGCGATGGACCACGGGCGGCCGTTCTCGCCCGCCGCGGCGTCGCGCGGCTCGTCGGCTGCTTCCGACGCGCCGGGTGCTGTCATCGACGCCGAGTTCCGTCGCGACGATCGTTGAGACATGGCGCACACGCTGTCGCCTGGCGACCGGGTACAGACGGCGCTCGGCAAAGGGGTGGTGCGCGAACAGCGCAACGGCGGTCGCGTGCTCGTGGAGATCAACGGACGGTCGCTGGTCTTCGACGCCGGCCACGTGACGCCGCTCGACGACCGGGCCGCGCGACGGCCGCGTCCGACGCCGTCGGCTCCGGAGGCCCCGGGTGCGACCGCCGGACCGGCCCGCATCCGTGAGGTGGATCTGCACGGCTTCACCGTGGACGAGGCGCTGGCGCGAATCGACGCGATGCTGGATGCGTGCATGCGCGACGATGTCGCACAGCTACGTGTCATTCACGGCCGGAGTGGCGGCCGCCTGCGCTCGGCGCTGCATCGCCGGCTCACCGATATCGGCAGCGTCCGCGCCTTTCGGATCGACGCGCACAACCCGGGCGTGACCCTCGTGTGGCTCTAGCGATCCTGCACGGGCACGCGATCCTAGAAGTGCACGCGGACGCCGACGCCCGGCCGGATGCTCAGGCCGTCCTCGAGGCCGATCAGCCGAATCTGCGGCACGACCGATACGCGTGACCCGAGTGCGATATCGGCATCCAGTCCGGCCTGCGCGCTCACGCTGAACTGCGTGGTCGTGCTGTCCGTCCGGTAGGGGGCGACGAGCGTCAAACCCGCAGCGGTGGCCAGGACCTCCGGCGCGAACAGAGGATAGACCGTCTCGTCGCGCACCCGGCGCGTGCGGGCGACGAAGGCCGCCCCGCCGATGAACCCCAACTGGATTCCGCGGCGCCGCGCCGTGTGCCAGGTGATCAGCGGGGAGAATGTGCGCGGCCGATCGCTCACCTCGCTGGCGAACCGGTAGTCCGGGTACGGCAGGCGGATGCCGACAGCCGGGATCGGCGACGCCAACTCCGTTGTCTTCTCGAGCGCCGCCGGCCAGCCGACTTCGAACCGCACCGACACGTGCGGGGTGAGCCCGACGCCGACGCCGACGCTGCCGCCGGCGACGATGCCGCTCATGTCCTGACTGAACCCGCTGTCGAGGGATGCGCTGCGTACCGTGTTGCGCCGCTCGATCCCGGCGAAGGCAGTTCCCTCGACGAACACCGCTTGCGCCCGTGCAACCGACTGCCAGGGCAGGGTGCAGAGCATCGCCACGAATGAAACAGCGGCAAGCCGGGGTAACGGTCCCATGGCCGAAATGTACTCCCGGGCACCGCCCGGCCGGCCGTGGATCTTCGCCAGGCGGTCAGACGCCGCGCCGGGTCATCCCGAATTCCGGATCGAGGCCGATACCGCCGGGCTCGAGATGCTTCGCGCGAATTCGCAAATATGCGAGACAACGGTCAACGCCGTGCAGGATATCCCGGCGGTCCGGCGGGCTTCACGAGCCTGGATCAGCTTCGATAAACGACGGCCAGCCGGCGATTTGCGTCGTTCCGACCGGCCGTGTGGCGGGCTGGCTGGACTCTTGCCTGAGTCAGGCGTTGCTCGTCCGTACACCAACCGGGCCCGAGCTCAGACGCGTGTGACTGACACTCCTTCGAACATCGGTCGTCATCAGGTGACCAACCGGCTCGGACGCGGTGGGACGACCTATCGCGCGTGGGATCCCGAGGCCTGTCGCTTCGTGGCGATCACACTGGCGACGCTGAGTGCCGACCACCAGCGCTTCGTTGCCGCCGCCACCGCCGCGCTCGGGTTCGAGCATCCCCACGTCGCTTCGGTGCTCGGTATCGGGGACCTCGATGGCCGTCCCTACGTCGCGAGCGAGTTCGTGTTCGGCCGCACGTTTGCGGACCTCGTTCGCACACGCGCGCGCATGGAACCGGACCAGATACTCTTCCAGGGGGCCGACCTGTGCGACGCCCTCGCGATGGCGCACGGCCAACAGCTCGTCCACCGCGCATTCGAACCCGAACACGCCATCGTCGACCGCCATGGCTCGGTGAAATTCATCGGTGCCGGCATCGACGACCCGGTGTGCGGCCGCGATGCCGATGCGGCGCCGCTCGATGCGCATCATCTCGCGCTGGCGGTGGGCCGGGCCATCTACGACCTCCTCGCGGTGCCGGCACCGCAACCGGCGCTTGCGCCCGGAGAGCGGCGAATCCCGCTCGCGATCGCCAATCCGAGTCTCGATTCCGCCGTCGCGGCGTTCGTGGATGACTGGGTCAGCGGGATCCATGCACCGCTGTCGTTGACCGCCGTGGCGGCCGACCTGCGGGCGGCCGGTGCCTGGCTGGTCGATCTCCGGCAGCAACAGCCGCCTGCCGACGCGCCGGCAGACGTCGCCGGGGGCACGCCGGCGGCACCCGAACCGACCCCTCCGGACGATGCGATCGCCGACGAGCGGGTCATCGCGGCCGCGCCGGCGCACGAGTCGCCCGACGCGCCGCCCGACACGCCGCCCGACCCGACAGACCCTGCAACGGATACGGAGTGGCACGGCACCGAGGTGCGACACGACGCTCTCGGCCTCGAGGCCTTTCGGCACGAAGCAGTACGGACGCCGCCGCCGGACGAGACCGACGTCGCCGAACCGCCGGCGCCGCCTGCGTACGACCCGGCGGGCGGAACGCGGCCTGCCGCGGTGTCGTCGGCATTGCTCGCGACGGCGTCCCCGGTTGTGGTGTTGCCCATCGCGATCCCGAGGGGGGCACGACGCGTGCGCCGCCGGTCGGGCGCAGCGCGACGGCGTACCGCGCTGCTCGCCGCGGGTGGACTGCTGTTGGTGGCCGGCAGCCTGTGGGGCGCTGTCGCCTGGCGCCGAACCGCGACACGGAAACCGTTGCCGCCGACCGTGGCAGCCGCGCAGCGGGCGCCGTCACCGGCGCCGCCAGCCCTTCCGCCGGAGATGCGCTCTGCGGCTGCGACGATGACTACGGGGGACGCCACGGTCGGTGCGTCCGCGGCGGCGGCTGCCGCGCGAGGTCCGGCCGTGCCTCCGCAGAGTTCGCGCGCGACGCAGGCGAGCCGGCCGGTCCGCGTAGCGGCACCC
>CADEDC010000005.1:6296-125708 GCA_902825985.1 uncultured Acidobacteriota bacterium
TCCGCAGAGTTCGCGCGCGACGCAGGCGAGCCGGCCGGTCCGCGTAGCGGCACCCGAACCGGCACCCGAACCGGCACCGAGGATGACCGCCGCAGCGAAGTCGGGAGCCGCCCGCACGGTGCGAGGCGGCGGGGCGCGGCCGCGCTCCGCTGCACCAGCGCCGGAAGCACCGCCGCCCGCCGCGCGGCTCGCCGCGGCCGTGACGCCGCCGTCAGCCGCGGCTGTGACGCCGGCGCCGCCCGCCGTCGCGCAAGCGGGTGCGCCCTCGGTGGCGGCGCCACTGCCTGAGCAGAAGACGACGGCAGCCACCCTCACGCTCGCGTCCACCGACGAGACAGCGGACTGTCTCGACCCGTCAGCCATTGCGCGGATCCTGATTTGTGAGGCGGCACCGGCCGCTTCCCAGGCGGCCGGCGGCGGCGCGGCAGAGGCAGTGCCGACATCCGGGGAAGGGCCGTCCGCCGCGCTGGCGGGCGCCGTCGGGACGACGGGGCCGTCCGCCACGGTGCCGATGCCAGCAACGTCACCGGCAGCGTTGGCGACGCCGGACTCCACACACGACGCGGCGCTCGTGACGTTCGTGCAACCGCTCTACCCCGAGGCAGCGCGCCGGGCCGGTATCACCGGCGGTGTCCATGTCGACATCACCATCGACGGGACCGGGCGGGTGGTTCGCGCCAGCGCCATCTCCGGCCCGATGATCTTGCGAGAAGCGGCTGAGTCCGCCCTCCGCCAATGGCGCTTCCGGCCCGCGTCGATGAACGGCACGCCGGTCGCCAGCCGCCGTCGATTCCTGCTGACGTTCTCGGCCGCTTCACCGCCGCCGGGCCGGCCATGACCCGACGCGGCGGCCGGGATGTCGCAGTCGACTGTCTCAGCGCTGTAATGGGGACGCGTTGGCCGGCTCGCGCCGCGTGAATCGCAGGATGGCGTTTGCGGCCAGGGCGAGACCGCCGGCGTTGATGAACGACTGCTGCACGAGACCTGCCTGATTGCGGAACTCAGGCTCGGTGAGCAGCCGGCGCACCAGGGTACGCAACGCCGCGGGCGTCACCGCCTGCTTCGCGAGATACAGGCCGGCGCCCAGTTCCTCGACCCGCCGCCCGACGGTGGCCTGTTCACCCATCTGCGGCACGACCACCATCGGCACCCCGAACGACAGGCTCTCGCTCACGCTGTTCATGCCGCCGTGGGTGACGAATGCGCGCGCCTTCTGCAGGACAGCCAGCTGTGGCACTTCCGCGCACACGGTCACGTTCGCCGGCGGCTCACCGAGCGCGCCGGTGGACACGTTTCGGCCGACGGACAGGAGCAGCTGCACTGGCTCACCGGCAAAGGCGTCGAGGCACGTGCGGTAGAACGCGGTGTCGGCGTTGAACAGCGTGCCGAGCGAGACGTAGACGAGATCGCCGGCACCCACCCGGCTCCAGTCGACGGTGGCGGTCTCGTCCCGTTGCGTCATCGGGCCGACGAACTGGAACCGGTCGTCGAACGATTCGGCGCAGGGCTGGAAGTAGCGCGAGGTGTAGACGATGTTCAGCTGCGACGAGCCCATGACCGACGCCATGACGCCCGGGCCCGCCACGCCATAGGCACCGACGAGACGGCGACGCCGTTGCCACGCGCCGGCCATGTGACGCAACTTGTGCAGCAGGCGAGAGGCGCTGGCCGGACGGACGCCGTGCGTGAAGGCGTAGCGCATGACGTGGCGGTTCATCGCCATCGTGCTGATCGAGGTGACGAGCGGCACGTCGAGGATGCGGGCCAGCCACGGTCCCCACGGCGCCACCGAGTCGGCGACAATGTAGTCGGGTCGCGCGGTGCGGAAATCGTCGAGGTGCGCGTCCAGAATCCGGCCGGTGGCGGCGATCAGGAACGACGCCAGCTCGTCGGTGCGTCCTGGCAGCCCGCGCAGGTCGGCGAGTTCCGCATCCTTGTAGCGCCGGTAGCGCGCCCGCGTGGCTCTGATGGCGGCGGCGAAGGGGTCGGTGGCGTAGCACGTCACTTCTTCGCCGCGCGCCCCGAGTTCGCGGATGAGCGCCAGCGCCGGGTTGAGGTGGCCGGTCAGAGGCAGGCTGAGAAATAGGGCTCTCGTTCGTCGCTCACTTTCCGTGTGCACGTCGCACCAGCCGGGTCCGGCGGTGCCCAGCCAGTGTAGCGGACTTAGAGCCGCTTCTTCAGTGTCATTGCCGGACCGAAGCGCGTCTCGGCCGTGCCCGCGGGCTCGAAGCCGCAGCGTTCGTAGAAGGCAGCGGCGTGCGGGTTGGCGATGACGTGGAGACAGCGACTGCCACGGGACCGCGCCAGCTCCGCGCACGCCTCCACCAGACGGCGGCCGATGCCGCACCCCATGGCCTCCGGCTCCACGAACAGGCCGTCGAGTTCGGTTTGAGTGTCGGCGCGCGGCAGAATTGCCGCGAAACCGAGGATTGTGCCGTGCGCTTCGGCGACCACCACCTGCCCGGCAGCGATCTGTTCATCCGGCAGGACGATGGCATCGGGGTGCGCGAGCAGCGCCGCCCGGTCGCCCTCGTTGGTCAGCGACGCCCGCCATTGCAGCGCTTCCAGCGCCGCGCGTTCATCCGGTCGTGCCAAACGGAGGGCCGGCGGGGCGATGGAGCGGTCTGCCATGCCGAACGGTGGGGCGAATCGCCAGGGCCTGACAATCCGACTAGTTGGTGACGGTGACCGTCACCTCCGCATCGCTGGTGAGCCCGCCATCGTCGGCGCGGGCCCGCAGCACGTAGGTGCCTGGCGAGTCGAACGTCACGGTCACCGCCGCGGTGCCGTCCGCCGGCAGCGTCGGCGCGATCCAGATCGGCGCCCACGGTGAGTTGGCACCGGCTCGCGTGTCCTCCCACGCGGCAATCTGTTCGGGCGAGAAGGTCGTCCGGCCCGGGCCGCGATACTGGAACCAGGCGACGTGCAGGCCGACGTTCTTGCCGACCGTATTGCGCCGTGGCGGCGCGGTCATCAGATTGGCGACCTGCGGATTCGCGACGTTGCCGTCGGTACCCGACTCGGTGATGCGGTCGCGGCGCGAGCCTTCGTTCGAAACCGCGGCCCCCGACAGGCCGGGCAGACGGCGTTTGGGAATCCCGTCGTCCTGGACGACGGCGGTCAGCGCCAGCGGCTGCCCGACTCTCGCCGTGCGTGTCCTGTTGCCCTGGACTGCGATCGTCGGCGGCTTGTTGGCCCTGATCTCCGGGCTGCTGGTGCCGGCACCGAGCGCACCGGTCTCCGACATCTTGGTCACGTTGTCGAGTTTGTAGTCCGTCCGGATCGTGGCGTACGCCTTCTCGGTGCGCCCTTTCGACGTGAGCGTCCAGATCAGCTCGTCCTTCTCGGTGAAGTGCTTCGGGACCGGCACGCGGAACATGAAACGGCCGCGGCGCGGCAGGAAGTTCGTCGGCTGCCCCTGATCGGCGCCGCCAAGATTGAAGCCGTTCTCGGGGCCGATCGGCACCTTGACCTCTTCCTCCCAGTTGCGGTTCATGTAGCCGAACAGGAACCACTTGTTGCCCTGGGCGTCTTCCTCCCAGCCCTCATAGGCAGGCGCGACGTTCTGGCCACTGCGATAGGAGAGCGACTGTGCCCGTACGGCAGGCGTGCCGAGTCCCAAGGTGAGTGTGAACGCCGCCGCGAGTATCACCGCTCGTGGCCCCAGCGTGCCCATGTCGCCGATGCTGATGCCGCTCATGCCCGTGCCTCCCATCACCGCTCCACGCGGTCGCAAAGACGCGAGATTCTCGCACAGCTCCCATGGTTTCGGGGAACGGGGAGAACCGCCTGGCCGCCGAGCTGTACGGTGCGCGCTACCGCGCCGCCCGGTCCGACCCGAACAGCTCGAGCAACGCCGCCGTTTCGGCACGGATCGCCGCCTTGAGCGTCGGTTCGCGGTCGGGTGCCCACTCGGGTGAATGCGGCGCCGGCACCGGGACGCCGGTTCGCTTCGCTTCGGCGAGCTTCGCCGGGGCGATGGCGCCGATGTGCAGCAGCACGGACGGCACGCCAGCCGCCCCGTACATCGCGAAGTCCTCGGACGTCATCTTCTGCGGCATCTCGATCACCGACTGCTCGCCGAGCCCGCGCTTGAGCGCGCCGGCCAGCCGCAGCGTCAGCGGCGGGTCGTTGTAGACCGGCACGCCGGCCTCCGCCGGCACGTCGACGCGGGGTTCGCGAGGTGCACCGGCCGCGATCGCCTCGCCCTTCGCGACGCGGCGGATGGCGTCCATGGTTCGGGTGCGCACGTCCGCCGTGTACGTGCGGACCGAGAGCTGCAGCCGGACCTCATCGGGGATGACGTTGCCTGCCGTGCCGCCGTGAATCGACCCGATCGTGATGACCACCGGATCCACCGGGTTGTTCTCCCGCGAGACGACGGTCTGCAGGGCGAGGACGATGCGCGACGCCAGCACCACGGGATCGACGGTGTTGTGCGGCATCGCCCCATGGCCGCCGCGCCCGTAGACCGTGATGGTCACGCCGTCAGACATGGAGCGGAAGAAGCCGGGATGGTAGCCGATGGTTCCCGACGGCATCGTGTCATCGTCGTGCAGTGACAGCGCGAAGTCGGGGCGCGGGAAGCGCGTGAACAGTCCATCGGCGAGCATGGCACGGGCGCCGCCGCCGCCTTCTTCCGCCGGCTGTCCGACCATGACGAGCGTGCCGCTCCAGCGCTCCTTGTGCTCGGCCATCATGCGTGCCGTGCCGGCCCACGCGGCCATGTGCAGGTCGTGGCCGCAGGCGTGCATGACGGGGGTCGAAGAACCGTTGGCGCCGGTTACGACGACGCGGCTGGCGAACGGCAGGCCGGTCTTCTCCTCGACCGGCAGCGCGTCCAGTTCGGTTCGCAGCATCACGGTCGGCCCGGGGCCGTTCCTCAACACCGCCACGACGCCGGTCCGGCCGACCGCCGTGGTGACGTCGAAGCCGAGCGCCTTCGTCCGCGCGGCGAGCTTCGCTGCCGTCTGCGTTTCCCGGAAGGCGAGTTCGGGGTGCTGGTGCAGATCGACGTACAGCGCCTCGACATCCTGGTAGATAGCGTCCACCTCGGCCGTCGTCGGCACCGTCCAGCGTGCCGCCGACTGGCCCGCAAGCGAAGCGGAGGCGAGTGTCAAGGCGAGGCCGCAGGTGCGAAGCACGGTCATCGCGTCACCGCGCCGAAGAACGGCGGCAGATCGGGCTTGGTGTCCTTCAGGATTTCGACGATGGCCCGCCGGTCGGCGAGCGACAGCGAACGATAGCGCGGGTCCCGAACCTCGCCCGACAGCACCTGCCACAGCCGGCGGTAGATCGGCGCCTTTGCGAGCGGCGGAAGCGCCTCGAAGGCAGGCGAGTAGATCAGGTAACTGCACGGGAATCTCATCAAACGGTTCTTCAGGTCGAGCTGGTACAGCGATCGACCCTGCCGGTCGCGCGGTCCGCGCGCCGCCATCCATTCGCCGAATGTCGAAGCGCCGCCGACCGGCACCGGCAGCGGCGCCTCGCCGACGAACAGCATGTAGTCGACCACCTCTTCGGCGACACCGCCCAGCATGGTCGCCACACGCTCGGCCTGCGTCGTCGTCGGCGCTGCCTGATGATCCGCGAGGTGGGCCGGTCCGTCCGTGGCCGCCGCCGGTGCGGTGCCGGGCTCGACCCGGCCGCCGGGCGCCGGCGTGCGCGCCGGGTCGGCGACGCGCGCCTCCCACGCAGCACGCGTCAGCAGGTTGACCATGTGGGTCTGGTGCGAGAAGGTCAGCAGCGCCGCCACATCGCTCGACAGCGCCGGATACCCGTCCGGGTCGAAGAGCCCGGCGACCGACGGCACACCGCCTGCCGGATGGCTCGCGAGCGCCGGCACCCGGTTGCCGAGATGCTTCAGGGCCGCGCCGCCGCCGGTGACGAACCAGCCGCCCCACCGCTCTGCCAGTGGACTCCGGTGGTCGACGGCCTCGACGTCCTCGCTGATCGGATGGCTGCTGAACATGATCAGGCCGGGCACGCCCAGCGTCTCGCCGGTCACGTGGCAGCCCAGACAGCGGAACTCGCGCTTGAAGAGCGGCCGTGCCGCCGGTTGCTGTTCCAGCGTGTAGAACGCGACGCCGGCCGTCCGGTCGTGGGCCGCGACCTCGAGCAGGCTGGCGCCGCGGACCCAGCCGAGCATGGCGCGATCGCTGAAGAACAGGGCGCGCGGATTCGTCGGGCCGACCAGTCGTCCCTGCAGGCTCAGTTGGGTGTAGACCAGCAGCTGCGAGCCGCTCGGCAGCCCGAGGGCGGCGAGCGCCGATCGCAGATAGCCGCTCCGCCCGTCGTAGGTCAGCGTCGCGGAGCCGCTCTCGAGCCGCCGATTGAGGTCTTCGACGACGTTGTCGAGCGGGGCAGTGGAGTACTGGATGGCGGGGTCATCCGCCGACCCCATGAACATGCCGCCGCGCTGCGCGGACAGCCGCAGCGGTGCCCAGGCGGCCATGCACAGCATCGCCGCGGCCATCGTCGCGCACGCCCGAAATCCGAATCGCATCGTATGGAACAGCGGTCCGCAGCCGGAAGCCCTAATCCTGCGCGCCGGCCAGCCCGGCGTCAAGGGTCGCCGCAGCCGACCAGCTGGTCGCGCCGAGGTTGGCGGCGACCGCGGGCTGCGTTA
Source organism: uncultured Acidobacteriota bacterium (assembly GCA_902825985.1). Taxonomy (GTDB): domain Bacteria; phylum Acidobacteriota; class Vicinamibacteria; order Vicinamibacterales; family CAVVIG01; genus VFZL01. The sequence continues at coordinate 12,925 of CADEDC010000005.1, forward strand.
TCCTCACCGCGAAGGTGAGGACTCATGTCGAAGACGTTCTGGACATTCGGGCTCGCTGTCGCACTCGCCGCGTCTTTCGGAATCGTCCGGGGCACCGTCGAAACGCAGACCGCTCGTGAGGCGATCGCGGTCGACAACGACGATCTGGCCGGGCGCGTCACCGGGTCCTCGGGGCCCGAGGCCGGCGTCTGGGTCATCGCCGAAACGCGCGGCCTGCCGACGCCGTTCGCGAAGATCGTCGTCACCGACGATCAGGGGCGCTATCTCGTCCCCGATCTGCCGGCGGCCACCTACGATGTGTGGGTGCGCGGCTACGGGCTGGTGGATTCACCCAAGATTCAGACGACGCCAGGCAAGAATGTCGACCTCAAGGCCGTGCCGGCCAGTTCGCCGCTCGCCGCGGCGCAGTACTATCCGGCGGCCCACTGGCTGGCGTTGATGGAGATGCCGGCGAAGCACGAGTTCCCGGGCACCGGCGATGCCGGCAACGGCATCTCGCCCAACATGAAGAGCCAGGCCGATTGGATCCAGCGCGTGAAGTCCGGCGGCTGCACGGCCTGCCATGCGCTCGGCACCAAGGCGACCCGGGAAGTGCCGACGGCGCTCGGTCCGTTTCCGACGACGGTTGCGGCGTGGGACCGGCGCGTGCAGTCGGGGCAGGCGGGCGCCCAGATGAGCGGCGCCCTCAATCAGTTCGGCCGCGCCCGCGTCCTCAAGATGTTCGCCGACTGGACCGATCGCGTGAAGGCGGGTGCCGTGCCGCCGGCCCCGAGCCGGCCGCAGGGGATCGAGCGGAACGTGGTCATCACGCAATGGGACTGGGCCGACCCGAAGGCCTATCTCCACGACGTCGTCTCGACCGACCGGCGGAATCCGCGAATCAACGCGAACGGGCCGGTGTTCGGTGCGCTCGAACTGAGCGCCGACTACACGCCGGTGCTGGATCCGAAGACGCACACGGCGAGCCGCATCCCGCTGACGGTGCGCGATCCGGCCACGCCGCCGACGAGTCCGTCGATGCCGGAGTCGTCGCCGTACTGGGGCGACGAGCCGATCTGGACCAGCAAGAACAACGTCCACAACCCGATGCTCGACCACAAGGGACGCGTGTGGCTGACCTCGGCGGTGCGGCCGGCGGCCAATCCGCCCGACTGCAAGGCCGGATCGAGTCATCCGTCAGCCCGGCTCTATCCGGTCGAGAATGCCGGTCGCCACCTGGCGATGTACGACCCGCAGACGAAGAAGCTGACGCACATCTCGACCTGCTTCGGCACCCATCATCTGATGTTCGCCGAGGACGCGAACCACACGTTGTGGACCAGCGGCGGCGGGCAGGTCATCGGGTGGTTGAACACCCGGATGTTCGACGAGACGCAGGACGAGCTGAAGTCCCAGGGGTGGACCGCCCTCATCCGCGACGCGAACGGGAATGGCAAGCGTGACGCGTACGTCGAGCCCAATCAGCCGCTGGATCCGACCAAGGACCAGCGGATCAACGGCGCCCTCTACGCGGTGGCGCCGGCGCCCGACGGGTCGATCTGGGGCACGCAACTCGGCTATCCCGGCGCCTTCATCCGACTGTCGCCGGGGGCGAATCCGCCCGAGACCGCGATCACCGAGATCTTCCAGCCACCGACCGCGCAGGGGTTCTCGCCGCGCGGCGGCGACGTCGATCGCAACGGTGTCTACTGGGCGGCGATGGCCAGCGGCCACATGGCGAGCTTCGACCGCCGCAAGTGCAAGGGACCGCTGAACGGTCCCAACGCGACCGGTCAGCACTGTCCGGAAGGCTGGAGTTTCTACACCGAGCCGGCGCCGCAGTTCAAGAACGTCACCGATGCCGGCAGCACCGAAGCCAGCTACTACACGTGGGTCGACCAGTTCGACACGCTGGGGCTGGGTGCGAACGTGCCGATCAACACCGGCAATGCCAGCGAGGCGCTCCTGGCGCTGAAGGATGGCAAGTTCGTCTCGCTGCGCGTGCCGTATCCGCTCGGCTTCTACACGAAGTGGATGGACGGTCGGATCGACGATCCCAACGGCGGCTGGAAGGGGCGCGGCGTATGGACGACGGTGTCCACGCGTGCCCCGTTCCACATGGAGAGCGGCAGGGGCACGACCAGCAAGGTCATGAAGTTCCAGATCCGGCCGCAGCCGCTTGCGAAGTAGCGGGTCGCGCGCGCACCGGGCCGCTCAGCGGCCCGGCGCCGCCGCCGCGCGCGCGTGAACGCGCCGGATCCATGAAATAGGGCTGACGACGGCCGGAAACCGGCCCAGCGGGGGCGTTCCGGAGGGCGTTCGGCGAGTTACCGATGACTGCCCTCCCACCAGCCCCTCAATGAGTGTATCCTCCATCCCGATGCAGCTCACACGCTTCCTCACTCTGGCCCTGATCCTCGTCGCGTGCAGTCCGGCGTGGCTCCGGGCCCAATCCTACGCGGCCGCCGACATCCAGTACGGCGCGAAGCTATTCGGCGAGCAGTGCACCGTGTGCCACGGCGGCAGCGGCGATGCCGTGGCCGGTGTCGATCTCCGAGCCAACCGGTTCAAGCGCTCGACGAGCGACGGCGATCTGCGTGGCGTCATCACGGCCGGCGTCGAGGGTACCGGCATGCCGCCGTTCAAGTTCGAGGCGCCGGAACTGACCGCCATCATCGCCTACCTCCGGAACATGCGGACGTTCGATCAGAAGAACACGCTCATCGGTGACGCCGCCCGCGGCCGCGCCCTGTTCGACGGCAAGGGCCAGTGCGCGACCTGTCATCGCGTCAACGGCAGGGGCCCGCGCGTCGCTCCCGACCTCAGCGACATCGGCGCACTGCGCACCCCGGACGCGATCCTGCGCGCCATGGTCGATCCCGAAGCGGAGATCCGCCACGCCAACCGGTCGATCCGCGCGGTCACCCGCGACGGCAAGGTGATCACCGGCCGGCGGATGAACGAGGACACCTACACGGTGCAGCTGATCGACGAACAGGAGCGGCTCGTGTCGCTCGTCAAGTCCAACCTGCGCGAGTACGGGCTGGTGCGCCGTACCGGCATGCCGTCGTACCGCGACAAGCTGACCACCGCCGAAGTGGCGGACGTCCTCGCGTACCTGCTCTCATTGAAGGGCCTCTAGTCATGAAGACGAATCGCGCCATTCTCGCCATGCTGCTGACGGCGGCGCTGCCGCTTGCGGCGCGCGCCCAGGTGACGCCCACCCGCCTCGCCCGTGCCGCCGATGAGCCGCACAACTGGATCACCTATTCCGGCAACTACAACGGCCATCGCCATAGCCCGCTGAAACAGATCGACGCAGCGAACGTCAAGAACCTCGAGCTGAAGTGGGTGTTCCAGGCGAATTCGCTCCAGAGCTTCTCGGCGACGCCGCTGGTCGTCGACGGGATCATGTACGTCACGCAGGCGCCCAACGACGTCGTCGCCATCGACGCGGTGACCGGCAAGGTGTTCTGGCTCTATCACTACGCCGCCGAACCGGGACGGTTGTGCTGCCGCGGTCAGGTGAACCGCGGTGTCGGCATCCTCGGCGACACGCTGTTCATGGCGACAGTCGACGCCCACCTCGTCGCCATCGACGCGAAGAACGGCAAGCCGATCTGGAAGACGAAGGTCGGCGATGCATCGAATGCCTACGGCATGACACTCGCGCCGCTGGTGATCAAGGACAAGGTCATCGTCGGCGTCGCCGGAGCGGAATTCGGCATCCGCGGCTACATCGTCGCCTACGAGGCGGCGACCGGCAAGGAAGCGTGGCGCTTCTACACCATTCCCGGTCCCGGCGAGCCGGGCTTCGAAACCTGGAAGGACGGCGGCGATTCCTGGAAGCACGGCGGCGGCTCGGTGTGGACGACCGGCACGTACGATCCGGAGCTGAACCTCACCTACTGGGGCATCGGGAACCCCGGCCCCGATTTCAACGCGGCGCAGCGGCCGGGCGACAATCTCTACTCCGACAGCGTCGTCGCCCTCGATGCCGACACCGGCAAGTTGAAGTGGCACTTCCAGTTCACCCCCAACGACCCCTACGACTACGACTCGACGCAGGTGCCGGTGCTGGTTGACGGCACCTGGAAGGGGACGCCGCGCAAGCTGATGTACTTCGCGAACCGCAACGGCTTCTTCTACGTGCTCGATCGCGCGACCGGCGAATTCCTGCAGGGAAAGCCGTACGTCAGCCTGAACTGGGCGCGCGGTCTCGACGCGAAGGGGCGGCCGCAGACGACGCCGCAGCCGGCTGGTGAGGCGACCTATCCCGGTCCGCTCGGCGCGACCAACTGGTACTCACCCTCCTACAACCCGAACACCGGGCTGTTCTACCTGTCGGCGTGGGAGAACTACGGCCAGGTATTCGACGCCGGCGATCCGATCGAGTTTCGCGAAGGTCAGAACTTCACCGGCGGCCGACTGGCGTTGCCGCCCGGCGCTCCGGCGATGCCCGGCATGCAGCGCGGCCCGGTGAACACGTGGCACGAGGGCAACGCGCATGGCACGGTGATGGCGATCGATCCGGTGACCGGCACGCGCAAGTGGGGCTACCCCATGCACGACGTCACGACGAGCGGCGTGCTGACGACGGCCTCGGATCTGCTGTTCGTCGGCGGCCGCGAGGGCTACTTCCACGCGCTCGACGCCGAGAGCGGCTCGCTGCTGTGGAAGCTCAATGTCGGCGGCGAGACGGCCGCCGGTCCGATGACGTTCATGGCCGAGGGCAAACAGCTCGTCGCGGTGGCCGCCGGCCATTCGCTGTACGTCTTCGGCCTGCGCTGAGGCGTCCGACCCGGGGGGCGCGCGTGCGGTTGACCGAACCCGCGACGCGGCACTGACGCTGGGACAGCGGCTCGCGATGTACTGTCCGAATCGAGCATCGCGAGCAGCTGGGTCGATCACGAGCTCTATACCGCGTTCCACCGCGAGAGGACCGAGACGCCACGTGCTCTTTCCGATTCGCCTGGTGCCATACGACGGTCTGCGGCAGTGGCAGGCGTGCGACGCCGACACCGGGCGCGACCTGGCGCGCGAGATCCGGAGAGCAGGAGACATGATGCCGCAGTCATTGAGCGGGAGGCCCACCGTATGCCGGGCCCGGATCGCCGCCCTGGCGACCGCCGCCGTCCTGCTCGCCAGCCGGGTGTCGGCGCAGGCAGCCCCCGGCATCGTTCCCCGACTGGATACGCCGCAGGCGCGGGTGTTCGTCGCCACCCTGCAGCCGCACACGCCGTCGCGGGCGGTGAACGGCCATGCCACCCACCGTGTTCTCGTCTATCTCGACGAGGGGGTGATGACGCGGCAGGAGGGCGGTGGGGAGAAACAGACGATCACGTTCCGACGCGGTGATGTACGGTGGCGTCCGGCGAGCGGCGCCTACGTCGCCGAGAACACCGGCGATCGTCCGATTCGCATCCTCGAGATCGATCTGAAAGGCCCGTCCGCTGGCACCATCGTCTTTCCACCTCTCGACCCGCCCGTCGTCGACAAGGCGCACTACTCGGTGATGCTGGAGAACGAGTTCGTCCGCGTGCTGCGGGTCCACTATGGGCCCCGGGAAGACGGCGCCCTGCACGAGCACCGCTTGAATCGGGTGGTCGTCTATCTGAACGACCAGCCCAACGCGAAAGCCGATGACGTCCGGATGTCGGGCCCGGCGACACACACCGAGAGGAACGCCAGCGACCGGGAGGCCGATCGCATCGCCGTCGAGATCAAGTGACCGGCCCGTGACCCCGCCCCTCTGACGGCGATCGCGGGTGCCGGCGACCGGGTCCGCGCCTGGTGTGTCAGAATCCGGTCGATCGCATGATGCCGAGCCAGACGGCGGTTCACGTGCACGGGCTTCGCAAGGCGTACGGCCGGACCGTGGCCGTGGACGACGTGTCGTTCGACGTCCAGTCGGCCGAGATCTTCGGTCTCATCGGACCGAATGGCGCCGGCAAGACGACCACCATGGAGTGCGTCGAGGGGCTGCGGGCGGCCGACGGCGGCACCATCTCCGTTCTCGGACTCGATCCGGCCCGGGAGGGCTCCCTGCTGCAACAGCGGATCGGCGTGCAACTGCAGGAGGCGCAGCTGCAGAAGCGGATTACCGTGGGTGAAGCGGTGGGCTTCTGGGCCTCCCTGCACCGCCACCCCGTCGACGGCCATCGTCTGCTGGAACAGCTCGGCCTCGGCGACAAGCGGAACGCCTGGTTCATGACCTTGTCCGGCGGCCAGAAGCAACGGCTCTTCATCGCCCTTGCGCTCATCAACGATCCGGAGCTCGTGTTCCTCGATGAATTGACGACCGGGCTCGACCCGCAGGCGCGGCTGGCGATCTGGGGGTTGATCCGCGGCATCCGCGAGCGCGGCAAGACCGTGTTCCTGACGACCCATCTCATGGAGGAAGCCGAACGCCTGTGCGATCGCGTGGCGATCATCGACCATGGCCGTCTCGTCGACGTCGGTTCGCCGTCGGCACTGGTGAGCCGGCATTGTCCCGAGCGCACCGTCGTCGTCACGGCAGCCGACCCTGGTGCGGCCGATCGATTTCGGACCTTGCCGCGCGTGACCGCGGTAGTCGGCGACGGCCCGCAGCTGTCGATTCGCGGCCTCGGCGATGACTTCGTGACCGACGTGGTGCGCTGTCTTGCCGCCCACCAGATCCACGTCACCGACTTCCGCACGGTGTCACCGACGCTCGAGGACGTGTTCCTCAAGCTCACCGGCCACGGCATCCGGAACTGAGGGACTGCGAACGTGTTGCGAGGGTTGTGGCGGCTGACCTGGCTCGAGATCAAGATCTTCGTGCGCGAGCCGCTCGGCCTGGTTACGACCGTCGGCGTGCCGGTGCTCACGTTCCTGGTCGTCGGCCGGGCGGTAGCCGGCCAGATGCAGCGGGCGGGCAGCCGTCTGCCGGCCGCCGTGTCGGTCGATCTGCCGGTGCTGGGGGCCGTTCTCATCGCACTGAGCGGCGTGCTGTCCCTGGTGGCGATCATCGCCATCTACCGCGAAGGCGGCATCCTCAAGCGGTTGCGGGCGACGCCGCTGCGTCCGCAGACCATCCTGATCGCGCACGTCCTGGTCAAGCTGGCGATCACCGCCACGACGCTGGGTCTGATGATTCTGGCGGGACGACGCGTCTACCCCGTCGGTCCGGCGGTGCCGCTGGCATCCTTCGCCGCCGCGGTCCTCTTCAGCACGGTCGTCATCCTGTCACTCGGATTTCTCATCGCCAGCGTCGTCCCGACGGCGCGCTTCGCGCAGCCGGCCGGGGCGGTGGTGCTGTATCCGATGCTCGGCCTTTCGGGACTGTTCCTGCCGCTCGATGCCCTGCCGCCGCTGCTGCACGGGCTGGCGCGGCTGCTGCCCCTGACCTACGTCGTGTCGCTCCTGCGCGGGATCTGGCGCGGCGACGGCTGGCCCGCCCACGGCGGCGACGTTGCCGTGCTGGTGGTCATGTGCGTGCTCTGCACGGCGGCGTCTGCCCGGGTCTTCCGCTGGGAGTAGGACGGACCGTGGCCCGTCGGCGGCGGCGCGGCGGCGGCCGGGGGGCCGGGGACGCACGAACCACTGACCCGGAGTGCGAGCTTGGTATAGAGTGTCGCCTACGGGCGCGAAGCGGCCCCGCGAACCGGTGATGACAAGGAGTCTGCTGTATGTGCGATCAGGACCATTTTGAAGACGATCGGTTGGAGTTCGAAGGACGCGGCCAGGTGACCCGGCGCCAGTTCGGCGCGGTGGTGGCGGCCGGTGTGGCGATGATGCTGCCGGCCGTCGTGAACGCCGTGGCAGTGACCGAGGCGGAGGTCACAATCAAGACGCCGGATGGCACGTGCGACGCGTACTTCGTCCATCCGGCGACCGGGACGGCGCCGGCGGTGCTGCTGTGGCCCGATATCTTCGGATTGCGTCCGGCGAAGCGTGCCATGGGCAAGCGGCTGGCCGAGTCCGGCTACTCGGTGCTGGTCGTCAATCCGTTCTACCGCGAGATGAAGGCACCGACGGCGGAAAAGGGGGCGGCGACGCCGATTCCGTCGCTCGTGCCGATGATGCAGAAGCTGAACGAGCAGACGCACATGACCGACGCGAAGGCGTTCATCGCGTGGCTCGACCAGCAGCCGTCGGTGGCGAAGAACCGCAAGATCGGCACGCAGGGCTATTGCATGGGCGGTCCCATCGCTTTCCGCACGGCGGCGGCGGTGCCGGAGCGGGTCGGCGCGGTGGCGTCGTTCCACGGCGGTGGCCTCGTGATCAACGCGCCGAACAGCCCGCACCTGCAGGCGTCGAAGACGAAGGCGTCGTTCCTCGTCGAGATTGCCGACAACGACGACAAGCGGGCACCGACCGACAAGGACGTACTGAAGCAGACGTTCGCCGACGCCAAACTGCCGGCGCAGATCGAGGTGTTCACCGGTTCAGCCCACGGCTGGTGCCCGCCCGACTCGCAGGTCTACAACGAGCCAGCCGCCGAACAGGCGTGGAAGAACCTGCTGGCGCTGTACGGCAAGGCGCTCGCGTAGACCATCGGACGCGGCCCGGGGCGCCACACGGTCACCCGGGCCGTTGCTCGACCGCGAGACTCTGTCGGGGCCCTCTCTGCCGCCGCCCCGCCAGGCCTCTAGGCCTTGGCCGGCAGCGCCCGCTCGCGCAGGATCATCCAGTTGATCCCGAACCGGTCGCGCACCTGGCCGAACCGGGACGCGAAGAAGGTCTCCGCCAGCGGCATCAGCACCTTCCCGCTGTCCGCGAGTGCCGCGAACAGCCGCTCCGCCTCGTCATCGCTGTCGACGTTCAACGTCAGATAGGCGCTGCGCATCGGCTCGGCCGACGGGATGTCGGCGCCAGAGAGCGTCGTACCAGCGATCGACAGGCGGGCATGCAGCACGGCGTTCTTCCAGTCCGGTGGCACGCGACTTTGATCCGGCGCGTCGGCGTGGGTCATCATCATCTGGACCGATGCGCCAAGGTGCTGCTCGTAGAACCGGAACGCTTCGGCACAGTTTCCGGCGAAGTTGACGTAGGTATGCATCCTCACGGTGCGGATCTCCTTGACGGCGAGTTGTGTCAGTGTCTGGTCGATCCGGGCCGGCCCGAATCGACGTCGCGTCCGTAGACCCACACCTGGTAGCCGTCACGCAGCGTGCGCAGCAGCGTGTTGAGCATCCACATCGGCACCGGGGACCGTCCAGCCTCACACGCCCGGCCGGGAATCGAATGTCGCCGGCGACACCGATAGCCGGCGGCTTCGATGATGATGTGCGGATGCACCGTACGCTCGCCGAAGGTTGCGCCCATCGCCGCGAGACGCGTGCGCAGCGGGCGGCCGAAGGTGCGGGCGAAGAACGGCGACATCAGATCGCAGACGAGCGTCGCCCGCGGCAGCGCCTCCGCCAGAGCCCCGCTCAGCCGCCGGAGGGCGTCGTCCGACAAGTACATGCTGACCCCCTCCAGGACGACCACCGCCTCATCGTCGCCGGCCAACGCGGCGATGTAGTCGTCCGGCGCCGCCGTCTCGAACGAGACGGGGATACGCGTGAGCGGATTCCGGGCCTGGTGCGCCGGCAGGCGCTGTTCCTTGAACGCGAGGAGCGGCGGGTCGTCCAGTTCGGTCCACCGTCCACCGACCAGGCGGAACGGCCGGGTGTCGAAGCCGGCACCCAGCACGATGATCCGCCGGTCGGGGTTCGACGCCAGACGCTCCCGCAGTTCATCGTCGATGAGACGGTGGCGGGCGACATTGCTGTCCGCCGGTGCACCCAGGCTCAGCAGCGGCGCCAGGTCACGTCGGACGGCGTCGTCCACGAACCGACCCGCGAAGGTGTCGCCGCAGAGCGGATGTGTCGACGCGGCGTCATCGGCCCTGATGACGCAGCAGTAGAACGCCGTGCGGGCGATCGGCTGGCTGATGTCCATGTGGCGCCTGATGCTATACGGCAGCCGGTGGGCCGGCAAGCCTGCCGCAATCCAGTGAAAGTCACCGGCGCGCCGGCCGCAGGGCCACACCGACGCCCGCCAGCACGGTCGCGATGCCGGCTACCGCCATCGGCGTCACCGTCTCGTCCAGGAACAGGCGTCCCAGCGCCAGCGCGACGATCGGAATGATCAGTGTGCTGAGACTCACGATGGTCGCGTCCATCTGCCTGATCAGGATGTAGTAGGCCCAGAACGCGATCACCGAGCCGAAAACCGCCAGATAGACGATCGCGAGCACGTTGTCGCGGCTCCAGGCGACGTCGGACCAGTTCTCGATGGCGGCGCTCATGACGAGCAGGCAGATGGCTCCGATCCCCATGCCGAAGAAGTTGAGGACGAAGGTGTCGCTGTGGCGCCCGTACTTCTTCATCGTCACCAGGTTGATCGCGGCAAAGGCGCTCGCCGCCAGGGCCGCCAGCATGCCGAGTGCCGCAGCGCCGCCGATCTGCTCCGCCGGGCCGAAGAGCAGGGCCGTGCCGACGACGCCGATCAGGATGCCGACGACCTTCCGGCCGCTCAGCATCTCGGTCCGCGTCCAGTAGGCGCTGAGCAGTGACGTCACCAGCGGCATCGTCGAGAAGAGGATCGCGGTGAGGCCGCTCGATATGCGCGTCTCGGCCCAGTACACGGCGGCGTAGTCGAGCCAGAAGACCAGCAGTCCGAGCGACAGGATGCAGATCCGGTCGTCGCGTGTCAGCCGAATCGGTGTGCGCCGGCCGACCAGCACGGCACCGATGATCAGCGTCGACAGCAGGAAACGCAGACCGGCACCGAGAAAGGGCGGCACGCCGATGAGGCCGATCTTGATCGCCACCCACGTGGAGCCCCAGATCAGACAGATGAGGGCGAAGAGGAAGGCTGCCATCATGCCGGGTGTCCAACGGCCCAGCGCAGCAGCGCTCCGTCGGCAAAAGCCGCCACCATGGTTGCGGCCGCCAGGCAGGCGCCGAATGTGACGCTGACGCGCGGCGACGCCAGCCTGGCGCCGGCGAGCGTCGCGGCGACGAGCGGCGTCAGTGCCAGCGCCACCAGCAATCCCTGCCAGCCGAGGAACGCGCCGACCATCGCCAGCAACGTCGCGTTGCCGGTGGAGGGGGTGGCCTGACGCCGCAGCCGTGCCGCGACGAACGCGATGACGAGCAAGCTGCCGGCGAGCGTCGCGCCGAGCAGCGACGCGCTCCAGCCGGGGTGGGCGAACATGCTGAAGATCACGCCGGCGCCGATGCCGACCTGCGCAATTGGCGCGGGCAGGGTCCGGTGGCGCAGCGAGATCATGAAGAGCACGACCATGGAAGAAACGAGGACGACGCGCGAGTAGAGGAGCCAGCCGAAGCCATACTGAAGCGTAAGGCCGACGTAGAGCAGGCCGGTGATCAGCTCGACGATCGGGTATTGCCACGAGATGGACGTCCGGCAGCTCCGGCAGCGGGCGCGCAGCGCCAGAAAACTCACGACCGGGATGTTCTCCCACCAGGCCAGGAGGTGGCCGCAGCGCGGGCACCCAGAGGCCGGACGCGCGACCGACTGGCCGACCGGCAGCCGCAGGATGCAGACGTTGAGGAAGCTGCCGATGAGCAGCCCCAGGGCCGCCATCTGGTATGGGAGGGCTTCGTCCGGCGTCACGGTCGCGCGCTCATCTGACCCCGGCGAAGCGAGCCGCCGTCCACAGTATCGCCAGCCAGCCGCGTGAACACGTCATTGATAGTAGCCGACGTCCGGCTGCCCCGAATCGGTGGAACCCGGTGGGTCTGACGCGCCGCGCCGACGCGATCGCGGCGGCCTCCGGTGTCCCGTCGGCGGCCGCCTATTGCGCGCGCAGCAGCAGGACCGGGATCTTGACGATGTGGCGGACGCGGTCGACCGTGGTGCCGTTGACCACGTCGGCGAGGAAGCGATGGCCGTGCGTGGACATGGCGATGAGGTCCGAGTGATCGGCCTGAGAGACGCGGATCAGCTCGGTCGCCGGATCGCCCTTCGCGAGCTCGGTCCGAACACTGAACCCTTCACCCTGCAGGGTCGTCTGCAGCGCCGCGAGATACTCGCGGTCGGCCCGCATCTCTTCCGATTCCCGCAGTTTCAGTTCGTCGAAGTGGCGCGCCGCCCAGCCGTCGGCCACGTGCACGAGCAGCAGCTCGGCGCCGGTCAGGCGCGCGAGCTCGCGGATATGGGTCAGGATCGCCCGATCCGCATCGGAGTTCTCGATGGCCACCAGGATCTTCTTGTACATCGGCCGGGAACGCGATTTTACGACAGAAGATCGGCGATCGTCTGGTAGAGCAGCCACGCGTTCAACGCGGCGATCACCCCGGCCACCGTCCACGCGAGCACCTTCACCCATGGCGGGTTGGCGAACTCGCCCATTTTCGCCTTTTCGCCAGTGAATTTCACGAGCGGGAACACCGCGAACGGCAGCTGCAGGCTCAAGATGACCTGGCTGAGGATGAGCAGCGGGCCGGTGCCGCGTTCGCCGTACAGGACGATGACAATGATGGCCGGGATGATCGCGATGAGCCGCGTGATGAGGCGGCGCAGCCACGGGCGCAGCCGCAGGCTGATGAATCCTTCCATGACGATCTGGCCGGCCAGGGTGCCGGTCAACGTCGCGTTCTGGCCCGAGAAGAGCAGCGCCAGCGCGAACACCGTGCTCGCCACGGTGGTGCCGAGCAGTGGTGACAGCATCCTGTAGGCGTCGGAGATGTCGGCGATGCTCTCGTATTCGGTGCCGTGGAATGTGGCGGCGGCGACGACGAGAATCGCGCCGTTGATGAACAGCGCCGACATCAGCGCCACCGACGAGTCGATGGTGGCGAAGCGGATCGCCTCCCGCTTGCTCTCCACGTCGTCCCGGTACTTGCGCGTCTGGACGATCGAAGAATGGAGATAGAGGTTGTGGGGCATGACGGTGGCGCCCAGGATGCCAATCGCGATGTAGAGCATGTCCTGGTTGCGCAGGATGTCGAAGCTCGGCACGGCGCCGGCGAGGATTCCGGCAGCATCCGGCTTCGACAGGTAGATCTCGACGGCGAACGACACGGCGATGAGGAAGATCAGCGTGATGACGAGCGCCTCGACGTAGCGGAAGCCGCGGTGCTGCAGATACAGCACGATGAGTACGTCGAGGGCCGTCAGGCAGACCCCCCAGATGAGCGGCAGGCCGAACAGCAGGTTCAGCGCGATAGCAGCGCCGAGCACCTCCGCGAGGTCGCAGGCGGCGATCGCGATCTCGCAGAGCAGCCACAGGGCGAAGGTCGTCGTCGGCGAGTAGTGGTCCCGGCAGGCCTGGGCGAGGTCGCGGCCGCTGGCAATGCCGAGCCGGGCCGCGAGTGCCTGAAGCAGGATGGCCATCAGGTTGGAGATGACGATGACGCTCAGCAGGGCGTAGCCGAAGCGGGCGCCGCCGGCGATGTCGGTGGCCCAGTTGCCCGGGTCCATGTAACCGACCGCGACCAGGTAGCCTGGGCCCGCGAATGCGAGCAGCTTGCGCCAGAATCCGGCGCCATGCGGGACGGCCACGGAGCCGTGGACCTCGGGAAGCGACACCTCGCTTGCCGCACGCCTCCAGCCGTTAGTAGGTTGCGTGCCGTTGGTCGTGGTCGCCGGCATGATTTTGAAAGCTCAAAAAAGGTAATTCGAGTGTAGCACGCTTCTCGAGCTACCCGACGACGGGCGCCGGCCATGGGCTACCCGGATCGGGCAGTTACTACCCGTGCAGGCCAGTTGGTTAGAGGACTTTCTCAGGCTTTTTGAAGTCGCGCCTGCCCCGTCGGCGTGGCACGGAGGGTGCCGGCCACAGGGGCGTGGCTTACGTATCCCAGCCGTTCCGTACGTTACTGATCCAGGACGCCGCCAGATTGATGGGCGTTTCGCGCCGCACGGTGTACTACCGGCTTCGTGAGGGCCGGCTCCAGTCGGTCAAGACGCGCGGCGGTTCGCGCCGGATCGTGGTGCCGTCCATCGAGTGGTTGCGCCGCCAGGGCCTGCGGAAGAATGCGGCGCTTCGACGGCGAGAGAAGGCCGGCGGCGTCGACTCCCGATCAGAGACCAAAACGCAACCGCTTCAGATACAGCCCCTTGCGCGAGATTCCGAGGGTTCGGGCGGTGTCGTCGAGCCTTCCGCTGCTGGTCTTCAGCGCGGCGGCGATCATGTCGCGCTCCATCCGGGCGAGCGCGGCGTTCAGCGTTTCGTGGCGGAGGCCGCGTCCATCCCGCGCGACATCCGCCTGACCGTGCCGTCCGCGCCGGATATCGGGCGACAGCGCGTCGGCCGTGATGCGGGTGTCGTTGTCGGCCAGGGCGACGACCCGCCGCAGTTCGTTGCTCAGCTCGCGGACGTTACCGGGCCAATGGTAGAGCCCCAGTAGTTCGAGCGCCTCGTCATCGAGCTGGATTTGCCCCTTCTCGTATTCTGTGGCGGCCTTCTGGACGAAATGACGGGCCAGGAACGGGATTTCGTCGCGCCGCTCGCGAAGCGGCGGGATGCTCAACGGCACGACGCGCAGCCGGTAGAAGAGGTCGGCGCGGAATCGGCCCTCCTGCACCAGCCGCTCGAGATTCGCGTTCGTCGCGGCAATGATCCGGGTGGCCACCTGCACGGGTTCGGCTTCACCCAGGGGGTTGATCTCGCCTGATTCCAGGAACCGCAGCAGCTTCGGCTGCAGGTCGAGCGTCAACTCGCCGACCTCGTCGAGAAACAGCGTGCCGTCCTTGGCGATGCGAACGACGCCGGGGTGGTCACGCTCGGCGCCGGTGAACGCGCCGCGGCGGTAGCCGAAGAGGTGGCTCTCGAGCAGGTCGCGTGGAACCGCGGTGCAGTTGAAGGGGACGAACGGGCGTCCCGGGCGATTCGAGTAGCGGTGCAGCGCGCGCGCGACGATTTCCTTGCCAGTGCCGCTCTCACCCGTGATGAGGACGCTCGCCGAGGTCGGCGCGACTTTTCTCACCAGTCGCATCACCTCGCGCATCGCGCCTTGAATCACGGCGTCATCGTCGGCATCCTGCAGTTCTTCGACCGGCCAGAGTCCGAGGCGTTCTTCGCGCTCGGCGCGCGCCGCATCGAGATCGCGGACGACCTCGAGCAGGGAGGACACCGCGTTGACAGTGGCAATTCCGTCGACGTTGCGCATCGGTTCGTAGGTGAGCTCGATGCTGCGGTTGCGTGACGTGCCGATGCAGATGGTCCGGCTCTGTAGCGGAGCAGTGCCGTCGTCCGGAACGGGAATGGCGTGGGCCGCGAGATGTTCGACGCGACCGTCGTCGTGACGAGCCGCAGCCGAGACGCGGGCGATGCATCCGGTGGCCGCCAGCACTTCGACGAGGTCTGTCGCGAGGAGTTCCGGCCGGCCGACGTGAAGCAGCAACGCGAGGACGTCCTGCACGGCGCGAGCGGCGTGTGACGCCTGCGCCGGGTCGGGCGGTGACAGCCGCTGGGCGATTGGCAGGGACACTCCGAGCGACGCAGACGCGCGTTGCAGCTGCATCTGTCCCGGGCGATGCCGCAGGCCATCGTATACGCGGGCTGCTCGGCCGAAGTGAGCGATACCGGAGGCTTCGCGCGATCCGGCGACTGCCGATCCGAGGACGCGTTCGTAGTGGGCCAGCAGTTCAACCGGCAGCGTCGCGACGGAGGTCCGCAGGCTGTCGACGAGCGTGATCAGTTCACTGTATCGACCCTGCAGGCACAGAATCTCTGCGCGGGTCAGATCGCACAGGTTGCGCAGCAGTCGATCTCCTGAACGCTCGGCGAGTTCGTAGGCCAGAGCAGTTTGCCTGAGGGCGTCTTCGTACCGACCCTCGTGCTGCATCACAACGGCGCGCGTTAACTGAGCGTGGCGGTGTGTGTAGAGCGTTAAGTCCGATTCTGACCGCATGGCGGCATCAACCGAGTCGAGACACTGGTTGGCTGCTTCGATATGCCCCTCGAAGAGGTTCAACCTAGCGGTACTCTCAGCGAGCCCCTTGCAGTACTCGCCGTCCGTTTGCAGCTCATCAGCCGCACGTCGGTAAAAGTCGCGCGCCTTTTCCCAGGAGCCTTCAAGTACGAAAAGGTTTCCGAGATTCCCAAGGCATGCACGTTTTACCGCGGCCGCACCGCTCAACTCTGACGCGGCAGACGCAGCAATGGCATGCTTCATACCTGTCTCGAAGTCTCCCTCGATCAGAGCGAGGCCAACGAGCGTGTTCTCAGCCAATGCCGTAAGCCAGACATTTGGGGTGTAGTTCAAAAGCTTGAGGCCCAGCACTGTATGCCGCCGTGCGGTCTGCCGGGCCCCGTGCTTGGCTGCGACCTCGCCCACGAAGACATGAAGTGCCGCTGATGTGAGGGGGTCGCCCAGTTTGACTACCTCAAGCCTGCACTGTGAGATCCAGGGCGCAGAGGCTTGAGCGGATAGCTTTCCACACTGGGCAACGAGCAGTCTTAGTTGGACCCAGCACACGCGTCTGGCGTCATTAGCTTGACGGGCAAGCTCCAGTGCTTTAACAAAAAGCTCAATGCCTCTGTCGAACCGGCCCTCATCTAACTCGATTCGTCCAAGAGCTGCCCGGCAGTCCGCTTGATAGGCCGGGGCGAGCAACCTTGAGCGCAGCGCCCGTTCAGCCAAATGGCGGGCCCTGCCATAGTCTCCCAATCGTTCCAGTAGTTCGATCCGAAGGATGTCCGCCCGTTGTCGTTCCGCAGTCGTGACTGTGGCGCCGTTGAGGGCGCGAAGCGCTTCTGCAAAGCGTCCTTCGTTGGCTAGGACAAGCGTGTCTTGTAGTCGCATCTACGTCGGCCTCAATGTGCGAGGCATTGTCATCCAACGAGGCCAAGACGGGAGCGGTCGAAATTGCCTTGCTTGCGCTTTTTGTGCAGAAACCGGCGGCGGGAACCGATGCGACTGGCCTAATCGGCTAAGAAGCTGGCCATTTTTCTTCCCACGAACGGTTTTCTGAGCGCTTAGGTCAGTGGATGCTGGGACCGAAACGTCCAGAGGTCGGTCGGTTGCCGAGCCTCGGGCGGTCGGCAGGCGCGCCATCCTTGGCAACGGCGGGCCGAAGGCTCATCCCGATGTAGCGGGCGGCCATCTCGATGATGCGGCGATGGTCTTCTGTGAAACCGTCCGAGCTGGATGAGTAGACGGTGAACACGCCGACAAGTTGCTCCTGGACCAGCAGCGGCGTGCTGAGACAGGTGCGCAGCCGCGGGTTGATGCTCTTGGCGACTTCGCCGAGGTCGAGCACCGCGTCAGAGTTCATCATCGTCTGACGGTTGGCAGCAACCCAACCACTGAGACGCTGGCCAGGGGCGATGCGCATGTCGCGCACGAGCAGCGCACCTTCGCCAACCGAGTAGGTGGCGACGATCTCGTCGGTCGTGTCGTCATACGTGAAATAAACCGCGAGAACGAATGGTATCAGGCGACGAATTTTCGAGGAGATCGCGTCGACACTCTGCGAAAAATTCGGCTGCTCGTTCAGGATGGTCGTCAGCTCGAACACGGTTCGCATCTCGTCCGAGCCGGCAGCGATGTTCTCGAAGCCGGCGGTCTGCTGCTCGGACTCTCGAGGCTGCGCCGCTGCCGTCGTAATGTCCTTCAGCATCGACTCCGTCGGCGCCGGGTCGTGGGCTGCCGGTGCTATCTCGGTGTGCACCCGAATGAACGTATCCACGATGAGCGGGTCGTACATCGTCCCGCGGCGTTCGAGCAGAATGGCGATCGCGTCGTCGTCGGACAGCTTTGGGCGATACGGTCGGTCTGACGTGAGGGCATCGAAGCAGTCGACTACCGACAGGATGCGTGCCCCAATCGGGATGTCGGTGCCCTTGAGACCGGCGGGATAGCCGGTGCCGTCCCAGTTCTCGTGATGGTGACGGACGATTGGCACGACCGGATACGGGAATTCGATCGCCGAGAGTATGTCCGCGCCGACCGACGCGTGGACCTTCATCTTCTCGAATTCGGCGCCGGTGAGCTTGCCCGGCTTGTTCAGGATGTATTCGGGCACGGCCAGCTTGCCCATGTCGTGCAGCAGCGCCGCCGCCTCGATGGCGCGAATCAGCTTCTCTTCCGAAACTCCGACGCGCCGCGCCAACCCGACCGCGTAACTCTGAACCCGGCGGATGTGACCGTGCGTGATCTGGTCCTTCGCGTCGATCGCCATGGCCAGGGTCTCGATGGTCGAGAGGTAGAGGCGGTTGAGCTCCGTCAGGTGTTTGTTCGTGTCATCGACGCGCCCCATGGCGGTGCGGAACGTGAGGTACATGACGACGAGCAACGGCACCATGATGGCAAGCGCGCTGAAGTCGAGCTCCCGCGTGTAGGTGACAATCAGCGCGGCGACCGACGCACCGCTGAAATACGTCACCGACAGCCAGGTGAAGTTCTGCCACCACACCTGCACCGCCGACTTGCCGGTTTCCAGGGCCACCACGAACGCCACCAGCCCGCTGTTCAGAAGGAAGTAGAGCGTTGTGAACAGGAATAGCGGCAGGAACAGCGCCGGCAGCGGCGTCGCCGCCTGGGCGTACGGAGCGATACCCGACGTCAGAAAGAACGCCTGTCCGGAAAGCCAGATGGAGACCGACGGCGCGGCGAGGTTGAAAAGGACGCGGTGTGCGGGGCGCCCCTGCGGTTTCATCCAGAAAAGGATGACCAGACACTCGAGCAGGACGGTGATGGCGCCGGCTGCCGGTCCGAACAGCAGCACCGAAGCGAATACGAACGTCTCGGAGACGGAGATGTGTGCGTTGACCGCCGGCACCTTGACCGTGAAGGAACCGGTCAGCAACGTGAGCCCAGCCAGGATCAGCCACTGGGTGCCAATCGGACTGACATACAAGGTGTTGAGCGAGTACAACACCGTCGCGGCGCCGAGCAGCACCACAACGCTGACATAGGCTCTGACCTTGGGCGCTAGCTTGAAGAATTCGTCCATCGGGGCCGAAACCAGTCTAACTGGCAAGTTCCGGCCCTTCAATTATCGGGCTATTCGCCCCAAACGATTAGTGTCTTCATCGTCTTAGCTCCATCTGAAATCAGTGTGGTATCGAAGGCACTATCCCCAAATGATGGTGTCGTTGGCGTCGCCGCTACCCCAAACGATTGTGTCGTCGCCATCGGAGCCCCAAACGATGGTGTCGTCGTCCGACGCCGACCCCCAAACGATGGTGTCATCTCCGTTACTACCCCAAACGATTGTGTCCTCCGACTGACTGCCCCATACGATGGTGTCGCCGGCGGCGTTCAGTCCCCAGACGATCGTGTCCGCACTGGCGGAACCCCAAACGATCGTGTCGAGGTCGCTTGAACCCCACACAATCGTGTCACTTTCGTTTGAACCCCAAACGATGGTGTCATCGAGGCTTGTGCCCCAAACGACCTTGTCCAGGTGATCAGAACTGCCCCAGACGATGGTGTCCGAAGTCGAACTCCCCCAAACGATTGTGCTGCCCCAGACAATCGTGTCATCGCTGCTAGAGCCCCAGACGATGGTGTCCGAGTTGGAGCCCCAGACAATCGTGGAGCCCAGGATCTGGCCTGATTTCGCATTCGACTGACCGGCGCCCAGCGCGGCGGTGACTCGGCGCGTTCCCACGGTAGTGAGCCCACTCGCCAGAATCGTTTCACCTGCGATCGTCGTTGGCACGCCCGCCGCCCGCGGGCGCGATACCAGGTTCACCGCCGCCAGAGCGTTCAGGCTGCCGGCCCCTGACGCCACCAGACCCGCGTCCGCCATGTACGACGCGCTGATCTGCAGGGCGGCCCGGATGTCCACCGGCTTGAGGCCGGGGCGACGGTCGAGCATCAGCGCGACCGCGCCGCTCACCACGCCGGCCGACATGCTGCTGCCGGACAGCTGGATGTAGCCGTCGGCTCCGCTGCCGGTCACGTGCCGCTCGGGCGTCAGCGCGGCGAGCGTCGAACCGTCGGCTTCAGCGGCGACGATGTTGCGGCCTGGGGCCACCAGGTCCGGCTTGACCAGCTGGTCGTACATCGTCGGACCCTTGGAGCTGAACTTGGCAATCCGGTCGTCCGAGCGGACCGCGGTGCCTCGCGTGTCCAGCGCGCCCACGGCGATGACCGCCGGATGATTGGCCGGCGACGTGATGCCGCCAAAAATCGATTTGCCGTCCGCCGTCTGGCCGAAGTTGCCTGCCGCCGCGACCACCGTGATGCCCGCCTTGACGGCCCGCGCCGCCGCCTGGCCGAGCGGGTCGTCCCTATAGCTCTGAAGTACCGGCGCACCGAGCGAGAGGTTGATGACGCTGATGTCGAAACGGCGCTGGTTCTCAATCGCCCAGTCAATGGCGTCGATGACGCTGCTCATCCGGCCGACACCGTTGTCGTCGAGCACGCGCAGGCTGACGATGCGGGCGCCGGCGGCCACGCCACGGTAGTCGGCGGTATCGACCGTCCGGCCGGCCGCGCCGGCGATGAGCGACGCGATGTGGGTCCCGTGCCCGTAGCCGTCGGCCCCGTCGCCGCCCGTGAAGTCGACGCTGGCGAGCACGCGATTGCGCAAAGCGTGGTGCCGCCAGTCGACGCCCGAGTCGATGACGGCGACGACCACGCCGTGGCCGTTCAGCGGCCGGGCGAAGACGCCAGCGCCGTCCCAGACCTGGTCGGCGCCAATGGTTTCCCTCGTCACCTCGGCGCTAGCCCGCACGACGACGTCACCCGACAAGTGGTCGACGCTGATGTCGTCGCGCAGCGCCGACAACTGGCCGGCGTTGATGTCGAGCACAGCGCCATTCTTCAGGTAGCGCTTCACGCGGACCGCGTGTTGGCGCACCAGGCCATCCACGTCGACGCGCGAGCCGTCGACGATGACGTCGATATGCTGGTCGCCGGCGGACAGCCGAGCCGACAGGTCGCCGCTCAGCCTCGCGTGCCGCTGTGCGCTGACCGGCGTCGCCGCTGCCAGGAGGCCGACTGAGAGCAGAGAACTCAGAACCGCGCGGCGCATGAACGACGTGGTTGTCATGGTGTGCTCCGAATCCTGTGATCTAGGCGTTGGAAGAACCGCGCTGGTGCAGGCTGACGACTGCCGGTCGCCAGGCGGCGAGGGCGCCTGGTTGCTGCATCGACCCGAGCAGGACCCGCTGCGATCCACCAGGGGTGCGGATGGTCTGCAGGCGTCCATCGCGAATCCGGTTGTAGATGGTCCGCCGCGAGACACCGAGCAACATCGCGGCGTCATCCAGCGACACGCTGCGACCGATACGAGGCTCAGTTGTGACCGGCGACTGCGATTGGGTGCCCGACATTCGGTTCCTCCGATGCCCATCCATAAGCGCACGGTCGGTGCCAGCCAGAGCGGGCTGCGAATATCTGGTGTAACTCATTGGATTCAGGTATGTTGCTGCTGCTGTAACAACCGAAAGTCTGCCTGGGGCAGGAAGTCATGAGGCCAAGAAGTTGGCCAGTCTCCGATCGTGAAGTCAACGGCTGGGGTACATTTGCACAGGAAATGGCCCAGTCTAGGGAATTTGCACGGGTTCTTGAGTGGCCAATTTTTTGGCCTGCCGGCTAGTTTTTGGTCTGACAGATGCGTCGTCCACTGTCATATCTGGTTGTCGTGCTGGCCGCCCTCTCCCTGGGGGCAGGGTGCCGGCCGGCTGATCGTCCGCCCGCGGAGCGCTCCAGCGCCGAATCGGCGAGCGGCGCCGGGACCCCGTCCCGCGGCGGGCAGATCGTCATCGCTGTCCGCACCGAGCCGCAGACGTTCAACCGCTTCACCCGTCGTGACGCGGCGACCGACCTCATTTCCACCCTGATCAACGCCAAACTCACCCGTATCAACCGGCTCACCCAGGACGTCGAACCGTGGCTCGCCGAACGCTGGACCCGCGCCGAGGACGGCCGCCACTACACGCTCACGCTGCGCGACGGCGTCCGGTTCTCCGACGGCCATCCGTTCACCGCCGACGATGTCTTGTTCAGTCTCGAGGCCCTGTACGACGCGCGGTCCGACAACGTCCTCGCGGAAGCGATGAAGATTGGCGGGAAACCGCTGAAGGCCACGGCCCCGGACGTGCGGACCGTCGTCCTCGAGTTCCCGGAACCCTTTGCCCCAGGCCTTCGGCTGCTCGACAACCTGCCGATCATTCCGAAGCACAAGCTCGAACCGGCGCTGCGCGCCGGCACCTTCGCGGCGGCGTGGGGGGTGGGGACGCCGGTGGCGGAGATCGCCGGCCTCGGACCGTTTGTCCTGGCCGCCTACGTCCCTGGGCAGCGCACCGAGCTCGTACGCAACCGTCACTACTTCCGTACCGACGAACGCGGCACAGCGTTGCCTTACCTCGACCGCATCGTGGTCGAGATCGTGCCGGACCAGAATGGCGAACTGCTCCGCCTCGAAGCAGGTGAGCTCGACCTGACGTTCTCGGAGATCCGGCCCGACGACTACGCACCGCTCAGACGTGCCGCTGACGCCGGCCGGGTCCGGCTGTACGACCTTGGCGTCGGACTCGATGCCGACAGCTTCTGGATCAACTTGAAGCCGGGGGCGTTTGCCGGTGATCCGCGCTCCGCGTGGCTGCAACGCGACGAGCTGCGCCGCGCCATCTCGCTGGCCGTGAACCGGCAGCAGTTCGCCGATACCGTCTACCTCGGGGCTGCGGTTCCGGTGTTCGGCCCGATTACACCGGCCAATCGGAAGTGGTGGTCGCCCGCGGTGCCGCAGACGCCGCACGACCCGGCGCAGGCGCGACAGCTGCTGGCGTCGCTTGGCCTGACGGATCGAAATGGCGACGGCACGCTTGAAGACGCGCGCGGCACCGCCGTCCGCTTCACGCTGATGACCCAGAAGGGGCGCACGTTGATGGAACGTGCCGCCGCCGTCATCCGCGATGAGCTCGCGAAGATCGGCGTGATTGTCGACGTGGTCCTGCTCGAGGGCGCCGACCTGATCCAGCGCTTCGTCTCGGGTCGCGGCTACGACGCGGTCTATTTCAGCGTGCTGACGACCGATACGGATCCGGCGGTGAGTCAGGACTACTGGCTCAGCCGCGGTTCGGGTCACGTCTGGAACCTGCAGCAGCCGACCCCGGCGACCCAGTGGGAGCGTCAGATCGACCTGCTCATGGACGAGCAGATGCACACCGCCGACGAGGCGCGCCGCCAGGCGCTGTTCGAGGAGGTCCAGCGCATCTTCAGCGAGCACCTGCCGGTCGTGCACTTCGCCGCGCCGCGCGTGTACGTCGTTGCGTCCTCGCACGTCACGCACATCACGCCGGCGATCTCCCGCCCCCAGGTGCTCTGGGCACCGGATATCATCGCCGTCAGGCCGTAACGTGCTGTCGTACCTCCTGCGGCGGTGTGCCACCGCCATCCTGCTCGTCTTCGTCGTGGCCTCTCTGTCCCTGGTGCTGGCACGCCTGGCGCCTGGCGACTACGCCACGGCCTCGCTGGGCGTCGGCGCCCGACCGGAGGCGGTCGCCGCAGCTCGCGCACGCTACGGACTCGATCGGCCGGTGGCCTCGCAGTATCGCGAATGGATCGGACGCGCCCTTCGCTTCGACTTCGGCCGTTCGTTTGCCTATGACCGGCCGGTGCGTGAGCTGATTGCCGAACGGGCCGGGAACACGGCGCTGCTGGCGCTGGTGGCACTGGTGCTGGCCAGCGGCCTCGGCCTGCCGCTGGGGGTCATCACCGGCGCCCGGCGCGGCGGCGCCCTCTCCGCCACGATCCGGACGGCTTCGGTGGCGCTGCTGTCGATGCCGCCGCTGCTCACGTCGCTGCTGCTGGTGTTCATCGCCGCGCGCACCGGCTGGCTGCCGATTGGCGGGATGCGGTCGCTGGGGCCGGCGGGCGGCGGAGTCCTGGACCTCGCCGTGCACATGGTCGTGCCGGTGCTGGCGATTGCGCTGCCCATGGCCGCCTTCCTCGAGCGGCTCCAGTCACAGGCGATGGCCGACGTCGTGACGCAGCCGTTCGTTGTCGCGGCGCTGGCGCGCGGCGTCCCGCGCGCCCGGGCGATCTGGCGCCACGCGTTCGCGGTCGCGCTCAAACCGGTGGCAGCGATGTACGGCGTGATTGTCGGCACCGTGCTGAGCGGCTCGTTCGCGGTCGAGATCGTCACCGCCTGGCCGGGACTGGGCCGCCTCATGCTCGACGCGCTGCGCGCCCGGGACGTCTACCTCGTGGCCGGCTGTGCCGCGACCGGTGCAGTGATGCTGGCCGTCGGCACGCTGGCCGCCGACGTGGCGTCCGCAACCCTGGATCCGAGAGTGCGGGAATGACCACGGCGGGGGATGCGCGCGTTCGCCGGTCGTCCGCCTCGCGGTTCCCGCTCGCCGTGCTGAGCGTGATTCTCCTGCTCGTCGCGCTCGCGCCGGTCATGGCGCCAAACCCGCCGACGCAGACGTTCCCGACGCTGCTGAACGCGCCGCCGACGACGATCTACCTGCGCGATGGCTCGGGGGCGTGGCGTCCACCCTTCATCTACCCGTGGAAGCGGCTCAGTCAGCTCGAGCAGACCTACGAGGAGGACCGCGACCGGCCGATCGGATTGCGCTGGGCGGCCGGCGGCCATGTGCTGCAGTCGGCCGATCCGGATGTGGCGCCGTTGCTGCTGCTGGGCACCGATGGGTTCGGCCGTGACGTGTTCAGCCGCACGCTCGTCGGTGGTCGGTTGTCGCTCGGTATCGCGGTCCTCGCGTCGCTCGGCGCCCTGTTCATCGGCATCCTCGCCGGCGGCGTCGCCGGATACCGCGGCGGGCTGATCGACGACGTCATCATGCGCGCCGCGGACATGGTCCTCGTCCTGCCCACCATCTACGTCGTCATGGTGCTGCGGGCCGCGCTGCCCCTGGTGATGTCGTCGACCCAAATCTTCGCACTCCTCACCCTGCTGTTCGCGATCGTCGGTGCGCCGATCGTCGCGCGCACGGTCCGTGACGTCGTGCGGACCGAGCGCGCCCTCGACTATGCGTCGGCGGCCGCCTCGCTTGGTGCGACGCCCACCCGCGTGCTGTTCTGCCACCTGCTGCCTGCGGCCACCGGCATCGTCCTCATCGAGATGATGACGTTGGTTCCCGGTTTCGTCGTGGCTGAAGCGACGCTGTCGTATGTCGGTTTCGGATTCCCCGAGAGCGTGCCGACATGGGGCACGATGCTGCACGAGGCGTCGAACGTGCGCGCCCTGGCCGATTTCCCGTGGCTCTTCGCGCCGGCCCTGGCCATCTTCCTGGTCGTGCTCGGCGTCAACGGCGCCGTCCGCACGCAGCATCGCGGCCTGCTGACCTGAGCGATTAGAATGGACGGAGTGTCACTCTTAGCCGGCGTCTATGCACCTGTTCCCACTCCCTTCACGACCCGGGACACATTCGACACGGAGCGGTTCGACGCCGCGCTGGCACGCTGGGTGGCCTCGCCGCTCGCCGGTTTCGTGGTGCTCGGCTCGAATGGCGAAGCGCCCTACCTCGACGAGGACGAAAGCGATCGCGTGATCGCCGCGGCGCGTGCGGCGATTCCCGCCGGCCGCCCGCTCATTGTCGGGACGGGCCGCGAGTCGACGCGCGCAACGATTGCTGCGACGAAGCGCGCGGCGGCGTTGGGCGCCGACGTGGCGATCGTCCGGACGCCGGGCTTCTTCAAGCTGCAGATGTCGACGGCGGCCTTCGTGCAGCACTACACTGCGGTCGCCGACGCGTCGCCGGTGCCCGTGCTGCTCTACAACTTCACTGCCGTGACCGGCGTGAACCTCGCAGCCGAGGCGGTGGCGGCGCTGGCGACGCACCCCAACGTGGCGGGCATCAAGGAGTCGGGCGGCGACACGGCGCAGATCGCCGATTTCGTCGCCGCCGGCGGTCCGGCGTTCACGGTGCTGGCCGGCTCGGCGACCTCGTTCTACGCCGCGCTGTGCGTCGGCGCGCGCGGCGGCATCCTGGCGCTGTCGTGCGTGCTGCCCGAGGCGTGCGTGCAACTGTTCGATCTGGTCCAGCGCGGCGCGCACGACGACGCGCGCGTGCTGCAGCGTCGGCTGGTTCCGCTCTCCCGGCTGCTCGGGAACCGCTTCGGCGTCCCTGGACTCAAAGCGGCGCTGCGGCTCGTCGGCTGCGACGTCGGCGAGCCGCGTCCGCCGCTGCGTCCCCTCGATGCGGACGGCCGTGCGGCGATCGAGGCCGCCCTGCACGCCATCCAGGCGCCGTGATCCTTCACGTGGAGATACCATGAGCCTGCTGCCCGATCACGACCGGTTACTGCTCGGCCCCGGACCGAGCCTGACGGCGCCGCGGGTGATGCGCGCGCTGGCCGCGCCGACGGTGAGCCATCTCGACCCCATCATGCTGGCGTTGCTGGACGACGTCCGAGCGCGCCTGGCGAGGGTGTTCCGCGCCCCACACGGGTCGTTCGCGTTTGCCGTCTCCGGGACGGGCACGGCCGGGATGGAGACGGTCGTCGCGAACCTCGTCACCGACGGCACCAAGGTGCTGGTCGTGGTCAGCGGCTACTTCGGTGATCGGCTCGCGCAGATGTGCGGGCGCTACGGTGCCGCCGTCACGCGGCTGGACGTCGAGTGGGGCCGTGCCTGCGATCCCGAGGCGCTGCGCCGGGCGCTCGCCGCCGCCGGCGCCGACATCGTCGCGATCGTACACGCCGAGACCTCGACCGGCGTGCTGAACCCGGTGAAGGAACTCGCGGCGATCGCCCGCGAGCACGGCGCGCTGGTGATTGTGGATGCCGTCACGTCGTTGGCTGGGCATCCGCTCGAGATCGACGCCTGGGGCATCGACGCCGCCTACAGCTGCACGCAAAAGTGTCTCGGTGCCCCGGCAGGCCTGGCGCCGGTGGTGTTCACGCCTCGGGCACTCGAACGCCGCGTGCCATGCCGAAGCTTCTATTTCGATCTGCAGCTGCTCGAGAACTACTGGATTCGGCGAGCCTACCATCACACGATGTCATCGACGCTCGTCTACGCCATCGACGAAGCGCTGGCGATGGTGGAGGAGGAAGGGCTCGACGCGCGGTGGGCGCGGCACGAACGGAACCACCTGGCGTTCGTGGCGGGACTTGCGGCGATCGGGCTTTCGGTCCTCCCACGAGCGGGCGAGCGGCTGTGGACGCTGAACGCCGTGCGCGTGCCCGACGGCGTCAGCGAGGCGGACGTCCGCACGCTGCTGCTCGCCGAGTTCGGCATCGAGATTGGTGCCGGACTCGGTCCCCTGGCCGGGAAGATCTGGCGTGTCGGGCTGATGGGATCCAGCTCAGCGCCACGGCTCATCACGGTGTTGCTCGGTGCGCTCGAGCAGGCGCTGGCCAAGCAGGGGTGGCGCGCGCACGGGTGACGTGCATGCTCGCCGCACGGCGGCGCCGAGAAAGTGTGCAGCGGTCGCGGGATCCGATGGCGCGGCGGCCGGTCGGTGCCGATAGTCAGTTCATCACGAATCGGATCGCGTTCGTGCGGTTGAGGTAGAGCAGGTGGCGCAGGTCGCAGTCAAACGTTCTGCACGGCCGACCCCGCGGGCGGGGCGTCCGGGGGTGCTCCGCTGGGTTGGCGGCGCCGTCGCCATCGGCTTCGCCGGCGCATGCTACGCCTATCTGACATTGCCTGACGTCCGCCCTTTGGCGACGGCAAACCCCGCCCACACCGCCTTCATGGAGTTGCGTGAGGACGAGGCGCACGACGCCGGCAAACCGGCCCGCAAGACCCACCGCTGGGTCAGCTACCGCCAGATTTCCCCCCACCTGAAGCGAGCGGTACTCGTGGCGGAAGACGCGGCGTTCTGGCAACACGAAGGCGTCGACTTCGTCGAGCTGCAGAAGTCGATCGAAACCGACTGGGCCCGCGGTCAACTCGTGCGCGGCGCGAGTACGATCACCCAGCAGCTCGCGAAGAACCTCTACCTCTCGCCGACTCGCAATCCGGTGCGCAAGCTGCGCGAGTTGATCATCGCGCGCCGGCTCGAGGCGGAACTGACGAAGTCGCGGATCTTCGAAATCTACCTGAACGTCATCGAATGGGGTGACGGCATCTACGGCATCGAGGCGGCATCGCGCGAGTACTTCCGGACGCCGGCGTCGGCGCTCGGACCCGAGGAGTCGGCGTTGCTCGCAGCCGCCATCGTGAATCCACGGTTGCTCAATCCCGCACGTCCGACGGCCCGGCTGAAACGTCGTCAGCAACTCATCCTTCGTCGCATGGGAGCGGTGGCACCTCCAGGTGAGGCGGCTGGCGAGCTGTAATGGGAGGCGCATCCGTCTGCTCCAGCTTGACACCTGGAAACGCTCGCCGATATAGTCACGGCGCTCCCACACACACAGGTTGCCCGCGGGTTGACGTGCGCAGAACGCGCAGTCGCGTCCGCGCGAACGCATGATCAACTACACCGAGCGTCTGGCGCTTCTCATGGAGGACGTCGTGTCGAGGGTGCCCACGCTGGGCTTCATCGACGTCCGCGACGTGCTGGTGTTCGCGAGACCGGGCCGTTCCAGAGCCGAGGGCGCGTACGCGACCTGTCACTGCCTGTCGTTGCCGCCCAGCGAGCCCGGCTATTACTTCTGGCGCGATCACGAGACCGGCCGGATTACCCGGCGATCGGAATGGTTCGTCACCAGATCTCCGCACGTGAGCGTCGGTGGCCGTCAGATTCAGTACCTGGTCTCGTTCTCACTGCCGCGCTACTGCGATCAGTCGCTCAAGCGTTCACGCAAGGAACGCTTCTACCATCCGACCGAAGAGCCCTGGATGGCAAAACTCGACACCGTCATCCACGAGCTGTATCACATCTCGCCCGACTTGAAGGGTATCCGCCGCATCGAGCGCGGCGACGGCACCTATGTCGCGAATTGTCACGGCCACCAGTTCTTCAATGAGGTGGCCGACATGGTGCAAACCTATCTCAGCACCCGCCCGGACCCGGGCGTGTACGACTTCCTGCGCTACGACTTCGATCAGCTGGAGGCGAAATTCGGCGGCGTGATCGGCACGTCGTTCCGCACGTTCCCGTCGTTCCCGCAACGCTTCATCGAGGCGCTGGCCGTCCAGCCGCCGTCGCCCGCCGACCCCGAACTCGTCGGCGTCGACGTCGAACCGGTGCGTCCGCCCCGCGGGCCGCAGCGCTACACCGAGGACGACCTGCACGTCCGACACTTCACGCGTGCCACGTCGCGGCGCCTCGTGCGCAAGGGCGCGTTTCGCGCCGCGTGACGCCGTCGACCGGCGGCACGGCTGCTCAGCGCGCCTGACGCCCTGCCTCGCTGAACGCCACGCGTCGCGCCCCGACGTACCGCTTCTTCCAGTACACGCTGCTGCGACGCTCCACACGCACGACGCCGCGCGTACTCGGCGCGTGGACGAACCGGTCGTCGTCGAGCGCGATGCCGACGTGAGACGCGCCGCGGGCCACGGTCGAGAAGAAGACGAGGTCGCCGGCGGTGACAGCGTCCGCGTCGATTCGCGCCCCGGCCCCGAACTGCTCGCGTGATTCACGCGGCAGGTCGATGCCGTGCTGCGCGAAAACCCACCGGGTGAACCCGCTGCAGTCGAACCCTGCCGGCGTCGATCCGCCGTTCAGGTACGGCGAACCGATGAGCGTCAACGCGGTCTGCAGCAGTGGAACATCGGAGCCAGCCGGCGGCAGGCGCTCCGGGCTGCCCGGTGGGACGTCCGCGGCCCGGTCGGGGCCTGGCACCGGTGCTGCCGGCGGCGCAGACGGGGGCGGCGCCTCGCTTCTGGTCGGTACCGGGAACGGACGGGGCACCCCGGTTGACGCACAGCCGGTCGCCAGCGCGGCCAGCGTCAGGAGCGTGGCCCAGTCGCCACTGTCAGGATATCGCCGAGATTGCCGCACAGGTCCTTCTCAGTGTATCGGTCGTTCGTCCACCGTGGATCGATTGACTCCAACAGCGTAACCGTAATCATCGGCGTCGTTTACCGAGGCGTCACTGCCTTGACACCTCGGCCGGGGCTCGGGCACACTCAGAGTCTCACGGCGTTCGGAGGGTGTGAACTAGGTCTCCGATGGAACAGACGCTTCTTCTCAACGCGTCGTACGAGCCGCTCAAGATTGTCCACTGGCAGAAGGCGGTCACGCTTTGGTGCCAGGGCAAGGTTGAGGTGATCTCGGTGTACGACCGTGAGATCCGGGCCGTGTCGGTCAGCTTCAAGCTGCCGTCCGTCATCCGCCTCCTCCGCTACATCAAGATCAAGCGTCGCTTCGATTACGTGCCGTTCTCGCGTGCCAACATCTATGCGCGCGACGATCACCGCTGCCAGTATTGTGGCGACGGCTTCCCGACCAGCGAACTGACGTTCGATCATGTTGTGCCGGTCGCCCAGGGCGGCCGTAAGGATTGGGAGAACATCGTCACCTGTTGTGTGACCTGCAATCGGCGGAAGGGGGGCCGCACGCCGACCGAAGCCGGCATGCACCTCCTCAAGGCCCCGAAACGTCCAGAGTCGGCGCCCGCCATCAGGATCACCATCGGATTGCGGAACGCTCCTGAGAGCTGGCGGGACTACTTGTACTGGAACGCTGAGCTCGACGACACCTAGAGCGGCACGCGGCGCCGAGCGCCCGTGCCCGCCTCTGGTTCCCCTCGTCCTTCCACCGATTACGATTCGTCCGACAGGTCACCGCCGTCATGTCTCAAGCCAGCGTCACCGCGATTCATCCCGTCCGCGCCATCGAAGGCGGCCGGATCACGATCCATGGCACCGATCTGATGACGGCGACGGGTGCCCTGCCCGAGGTACAGGTGGCCGGCCGTCCGACCCGCGTCGTGTTCGCGTCGTCCGGCGCGGTGAGTGCGCTGATTCCGCCCGGGATCACCGCGGGGGGCGCCGTCCCGGTCCGGTTGTCGAGCGTCGCCGGCGCGACGGCATTCGTCCAGGTGGCGGCGCCGCTGGCGACCGGATTGCATCAGGTGGACAGCCCGGCCGCCGACGCTGAAGGCAACCTGTACTTCACGTTCAGCGGCACCCGTGGACAGCAGGTGCCGGTGTCCATCTTTCGCGTGCGGCTCGACGGCACGCGCGAGACCTTCGCCACCGGCATCGTCAATCCCACGTCGATGGCGGTGGATCCCGACGGCCTGCTCTATGTGTCGAGCCGTTTCGAGAGCACCGTCTACCGGCTGGATCGCGAAGGGAACGTGAAAGTGTTCGCGACCGACCTCGGAGTCGCATGCGGCCTGGCGTTCTCCGCCGACGGCACGCTCTTCGTCGGCGATCGCTCCGGCACCATCTTCAAGGTCGACCGCGACGGTCGGCCGTCGGCTTTCGCGACCATTCCCGCCAGCGTCGCGGCCTTCCACCTGGCGTTCGGTCCCGGGCAGGTGCTCTACGTCACGGCGCCAACCCTGAGCACCTACGATTCGCTCTTCCGCGTCGATCCGGACGGACACGTGACCACCCTGCCATATCGTTTCGGGCGTCCGCAGGGGCTGACCGTGGATGCGTCGGGCGCGCTCTACGTCATCGAGGCGCTGGCCGGCGTCAGCGGACTGTATCGCGTGGCCGACGATGCGGCGCCTGAGCTCTACCTGTCCGGGCCGAACCTCGTGGGGGTGACCTTTGCCAGCGACGGCGCGCTGGTAGTCTGTTCGAACGAAACGGCGTACCGTCTCGAGCGGGCGTAGTCGCGAACCCGATCGTCAGGCGCGTCACGGCGGGTGCCTGTCACACAGGGCTCGAAGGGTCGGTCATCAGGCCTCAAGTACAATGCCCGGCATCCATGTCGCAGCTGCTGCGCCGCAAGCCGATCGCCGCGCTCGTACCCGGATCAGACTCGGAAGCGCTGCGGCGTGTGATGGGACCGGGCGATCTGATCATGCTCGCGATCGGCGCGGTGATCGGCGCCGGCATCTTTTCGTCGATTGGCACGGCCGCGGCGGGTGAGACGCTGCCAACCGGCGAGGTCGTCCGCTACGGTGCCGGCCCGGCGCTGATCCTGTCGTTCCTCCTGCTCGGCGTCGTCTGCGGTCTCGCGGCACTCTGTTACGCCGAACTCGCATCGATGATTCCCCAGGCCGGGAGCGCCTATGCCTACGCCTACGCGACGCTCGGCGAACTCGTGGCCTGGATCATCGGCTGGGACCTGATACTCGAGTACGCCGTCGGGAACATCGCGGTCGCCATCGCCTGGAGCGGCTACTTCAACTCGCTGCTGTCGGGGTTCGGCGTCCAGTTCCCCGAGTTTCTGACCCACGGTTATCGAACTGCGCTGCTCTCGTCGGATCCGGCCGTGCACGCGCTGCTGCAGACGGCGCCGCGGGTCGCCGGCATTCCGATTCTGCTGAACGTGCCGGCCTTCGTCATTGTCATGCTCATCACGTGGCTCCTCTACATCGGGGTCAAGGAGAGCGTGCGCGCCAACAACATCATGGTGGCCGTGAAGCTGCTGGTGCTGTTCGTGTTCATCGCCGTCGGCGCCGGCCATGTCAATCCCGACAACTACGTACCGTTCGCGCCGAACGGCTGGCGCGGCATCCACCAGGGCGCGGCGATCGTGTTCTTCGCCTATATCGGATTCGACGCGATCTCGACCGCCGCCGAGGAAACCCGGGACCCGCAGCGCAACATGCCGATCGGCATTCTCGGGGGGCTCGCGATCTGCACGGTCATCTACGTGATCATCGGTGCCGTCGCGAGCGGTCTGGTGCCGTATCAGCAACTCAAGGCCGCCGATCCGCTGGCCCAGGCGCTGCAGCTGGCCGGCCTGCAGACCGCGGGCCTGTTCGTCGCAGCCGGGGCCGTGGTGTCACTGACCGCCGTGCTGCTGGTGTTCCAGTACGGACAGCCACGCATCTTCTTTGCGATGGCGCGCGATGGTCTGCTGCCCCGATGGGCGTCCAAAATCCATCCGCGGTATCGCACGCCGCACATCACAACCGTCGTCAGCGGGATCGCGGTGGCCGTCGGGTCGCTGGTGATGGACGAGAACGAGATCTACGACCTGACCAACATCGGCACGCTGTCGGCTTTCGCCATCGTCTGCATCGGCGTGTTGGTCCTGCGGCGCACGGATCCGGACCGGCCGCGGCCGTTCCGCGTCCCGGCGCTGCCTCTCGTTGCGGTCGCCGGTGCCCTGGCCTGCGTCTACACGATGTCGGGCCTGCCGGCCCAGGCGTGGGAGCGGTTCGGCATCTGGCTCGCGATCGGATTGCTGCTCTACTTCGTCTACGGCTATCGGCATAGCCGGCTGCGGGGCCGGCCCGCGGCAGAGTAGTCGCGCCCACCCGGCTCCGCCGCCGGGCGCTCCGATGACCGGCTATTTGCCGCGCGGCCCGAGCGCCCCGCGCAGCTTGTCGGCCAACGATCCGAAGCCATCGCCAGGCGCCGCGTCGGATCGCGCCGCGTACTCGCGCAATTCCTCCTGGTCCTGGGCCGCGAGCACGGCTTTGCGACTGACCCGAATCCTCCTCCCGGCAGGGTCGGCCTCGAGTACGATCACCTCGACGTCAGATCCGATCGGCAACGCCCTCGGGACGTCTTCTTCCCTCGCCAGGCCGGTTTCGCTGAGCGGCATGACGCCGGTCTTGCCGGGTCCGAGGAAGATGAACACACCGAAATGCTCGTGGCGATCGACCTTGCCGGTCACCCGCATGCCAGGGGCGATCGACAGGCTCGCGGCCGACTGTCCGGTCTCACGCGCCGAGCCTTCCGGCACGAGCGCAACGCCGAGACGCTTCTTGTCGACATCGAGGCTCAGGACCTCGACGTCGGTATCCATGCCGACGGAAACCTGCTTCTTCCAGCCGTCCTGCCGGCCGGTGGGTGGGAACGTCGATGCGTGCGCCAGCGCTTCGACGCCTGGTTCGAGCTCGATGAAGGCGCCGAAGTCGGCGAGACGGGTGACGCGGCCCCTGTACACCTGACCGACCGCGTAGTTCACCGGCACCTTCGACCACGGGTCATCCAGCAACTGCTTCAGACCGAGTGCAATCTTGTCCGTCGCGTCGTCGATGCGGAGGACCTTGACCGCAATCTCCTGTCCAGGCGTGACGACGGAGGACGGATCGCTGACGCGCGACCAGCCCATCTCGGAGACGTGCAGCAGCCCCTGGATGCCGCCGCCGAGATCGACGAACGCACCGAAGTCCCGAACCGAGGCGACGCGTCCCTTGACGACGGCGCCGGCGACGATCGACTTCCGGACCTCGGCGGCACTCGCCCGTTGCTCGTCTTCGAGCAATGCCCGCCGCGAGATCACGAGGTTCCGCCCATCGTCCTTGTACTCGATGATCCGGAACCTGTAGGTCTTGCCGACGTGCTGCTCGGGATCAGCCGTGCGTGTGATGTCGATCTGGGAGAACGGGCAGAAGGCGCGCTGCCGGCCGACCCGGACCTCGTAGCCGCCCTTCACCGTCTGCTCGATTCTGCCTTCGACCGGCAGGCCCGACTCGTGGGCGCTGGTGAGCTGCCGGTCGGTGGCCGACCCGCGCGCCAGGCGACGGGACAGCGTCAGGCCCCCAGACGTTGACGTGACGACCGCCGTGATGCGATCGCCAACCGCGACCTCGAGGACGCCATCGGGATCCTTCAGTTCGGCGACGTCGACAACCGCCTCACCCTTGCCGCCGATGTCGACGAACGCGACGGCGGCTCCGATGGCGACGATGCGCCCCTCGACCGATTGCCCTCGCTCGACCGGCCGGGCCTGCGCCGAGGCCTCGAACATTGCTGCGAAATCGTCTTCAGCCTCGCTCACGTGCGCGCTCCTACTCATGTCCGGCCGGAAGGCGGCCAGGGGGGTGACCGCTGATTATACGAGGCGCGTCGCCGGCCGTGTGAACGGTCGCACGGCTGCCGCCTCCGTCGACAGTCACGTCGGCCGGGTCCGCGGGTTGATGACGACCGGCCGCAGGACGGAGGCGCGGGCCCTGTTGCCGCCGCTGATCGCTGCCATCGACGAGGGGCACGATACCCCTGACATCCACGACGCGCAGGCCCTGATGGTGCAATCGCGATGACCGGCCATCGACCGCGAAACGGCGCCCGAAGTGAAGAGACTCTGTTATCGTTGCGGCATGCAGGACGTCCCACATGCACCGCACCCGGCTCGCGACGCGAGGCCGACGCGTCGTCGCATCCTCCAGGCGCTCGCCATCGCGGCGGCGCCGCTCGCGACCGGCGCGCGCGGGCTGGCCGGACAGGCGCCGGTCGGGACGGTGCCACTCGGTCCGCTGAATCCAGCGGTGCTGCCGGCCGGCATCCGCTCGCGCCTGCTCGAGAACATCAATGGCATCCGGATGCACATCCTGGAGGCTGGATTCGAGACGCCCGGCCGGCAGGCGCTGCTGCTGCTGCACGGTTTTCCGGAACTCGCGTACAGCTGGCGCAAGGTGATGGGGCCGCTGGCGGCAGCGGGATTTCACGTGTTCGCCCCCGACGTTCGCGGCTACGGGCGGTCCGGTGGCGCCGGCGTCCAGTACACCGACGATCTGCGGCCGTTCGGCACGGTCAACCGGATCCGCGACATGCTGGCGCTGGTCTCGGCACTCGGCTATCGCTCGGTGGCCGCCGTCATCGGACACGATCAGGGGTCGCCGCTCGCCGGCTGGTGTGCCTGCGCACGGCCGGACGTGTTCCGCTCGGTCGTGATGATGAGTGCGCCGTTCGGCGGCACGCCGGTCCTGCCGTTCAACACGGCGAACGCGTCCACATCGCCGGCGCCCGCCGGCAATCCGAACGCGATCTACGACGAGCTGGCGAGGCTGACGCCGCCGCGCAAGCACTATCAGCGTTACTATCAGACTGCGGCCGCCAACGAGAACATGTGGCACGCCGCCCAGGGGCTGCACGCGTTTCTGCGCGCCTACTACCACATGAAGAGCGGGGACTGGACCCAGAACCAGCCGCATCCGCTCGCCGCCCGCAGCGCCTCTGAATGGGCCAGGCTGCCGCGCTATTACGTCATGGACCTCGACAAGGGAATGGCCGAGCAGGTCGCGCCGGAGATGCCATCTGCGGCGGCGATTGCCGCGTGCAAGTGGCTGCCTGATGCCGAGCTACGCGTCTACAGTGAGGAGTACGGCCGCACGGGCTTCCAGGGCGGCCTCAACGGCTACCGCGGCAGTCCCGGCGATGGCGACCTGCAGCTGTTCGCCGGCCGGACGATCGACGTGCCGTCGATGTTCATCGGTGGCAAGAGCGACTGGGGTGTGTATCAGAACCCCGGCGCACTCGAACGGCTCGAGAAGAACCACACGACGAAGTACCAGGGCACGCGCCTGGTGGACGGTGCCGGTCACTGGGTGCAGCAGGAACAGGCGGAGGTGGTCAGCCGCCACCTGCTCGACTTCCTGCGTCGTCCGGTGTGATGCGGCCGGATCCAATTTGACGTGGCAGAGCTCCCGTGCGCCGCGTTTCGCTGGCGAGTCCTCTGCCGTGGGCCTCTGTCGACGCTGATAAGATGTCAGATTCGGCCGGAGGGAACGGCCTGAGCTGGACCGTCAAGCGCACCACCATGGCACACGATTGGATTTCCGTTCGCGGCGCCCGCGTTCACAATCTCAAGAACATCGATGTGGACATCCCGCGCCACAAGCTGGTGGTCATCACCGGACTGTCGGGCTCGGGCAAATCATCGCTGGCCTTCGACACCATCTACGCCGAGGGCCAGCGGCGCTACGTCGAGTCGCTGTCGGCATATGCCCGGCAGTTTCTCGAACAGATGGAGAAGCCGGACGTCGATCTCATTGATGGGCTGTCGCCGGCCATCTCGATCGAGCAGAAAACGACCGGTTCGAATCCGCGCTCGACGGTCGGCACCGTCACCGAGATCTACGACTATCTCCGTCTGCTCTTCGCCAGCATCGGCGTGCCGCACTGCTCGAGCTGTGGCAAGGAGATCGCCAGTCAGTCGCTCGAACGCATCATCGACATGGTGATGCTCTATCCGCAGGATGCCCGCATCAATGTGCTGGCGCCGATCGTCCGCGGCCGGAAGGGCGAGTTCAAGAAGGAGCTGGCGGCGCTGCGGGCGCGCGGCTACACGAAAGCACGCATCGACGGACAGTTCCGCGCTCTCGACGACGACATCTCGCTCGACCGGCGGCGCAATCACAACATCGATGTCGTCGTGGATCGCGTGATCGTCCGGAGCGGCATCGACCGCCGGCTCACCGAGTCGATCGAGGCAGCGCTCGGACTGGCCGACGACATCGTCGTCATCAACTCCTACGACGAGGGCGACCGGCTGTTCTCCCGCCGTCTCGCGTGCGTGGATTGTGGGCTGAGCATGCCCGAGATGACACCGCGCGCGTTCTCGTTCAACTCGCCACACGGTGCCTGTCCCGGTTGCCAGGGGCTCGGGACGACAGTGGATTTCGATCCGCGACTCGTCGTGCCTGACGAAGGCAAGTCGCTGCTCGACGGCGCCATCGCACCGTGGGCCAAAGGCGACAAGAAGCTGATTCGCGAGGCACTGCAAGCGCTCAACCGCGACTTCGCCGTCGATCTCGGCGTCCCGTTTGCCCGGTTGCCGAAGAAGCAGCGCGATCTCCTGCTGCTCGGCGGCAAAGGCGGTCCGCGCGACGACGGCGACATCACGACGAAGAAGCCGGTCGGGCGCGGCGGGAAGTCGACGAAAACGGCGTTCGAGGGCGTCCTGCCGAACCTGCGCCGACGCTACGAGGAAGGCAGCTGGGCCGAGCAGGCCGACCTCGAGGCCTACCGCTCCCTGCGTGCCTGTGCGCGGTGCGAAGGCCACCGGCTGAAACCGCAATCGCTGTCCGTCCGGGTCAAGGGGCGGACGATGGCCGACTACGTCGATCTGCCGATCTCGGACGCGATGGACGTGTTCGATCAGCTGGCGCTGTCCGACCGTGAAGCGCTGATCGCCGAGCGGGTCCTGCGCGAGATCCAGCAGCGCGTCCGGTTTCTCCACGACGTCGGCGTCGGCTACCTGACCCTCGGTCGGAGCGCCGCCACGTTGTCGGGCGGGGAAGGGCAGCGCATCAGACTGGCGACCCAGATTGGTGCGAATCTGACCGGTGTGCTGTACGTGCTGGATGAGCCGTCCATCGGCCTGCACCAGCGCGACAACCGAAAGCTGCTGGCGACGCTGGCCCGTCTCCGCGATCTCGGCAACACCGTCATCGTCGTCGAGCACGACGAAGAGACGATTCGCATGGCCGACTACGTGATCGATTTGGGGCCAGGGGCGGGCGACCTGGGGGGCCATGTCATTTTTCAGGGGACGCCAGCCCAACTGGTAGCGGCCGCGGAGGCCGACGCTGAACGGGGGGCGGATGCGGCTCCGGCGCCGATCACGATCACCGGCGCCTACCTGCTCGGCACGCGATCGATTCCGACGCCGAGCAGCCGGCGTCCGGCCCTGAAGGGCGAGCTTGTCATACGTGGTGCCCGAGAAAACAACCTGAAGAACATCGACGTCCGCATTCCGCTCGGCGTGCTGACGACCGTCACCGGCGTCAGCGGATCCGGGAAGTCGACGCTGGTCAACGACATCCTGTATCGATCGCTCGCCAAGACCCTGTACCGGGCGGCGGCGGATGCGGGAGACCACGACGGAATCGACGGCATCCAGCACCTGGACAAGGTCATCGAGATCGACCAGTCCCCGATTGGGCGGACGCCCCGGTCCAACCCAGCCACATATACCGGTCTGTTCACGTTCATCCGAGATCTCTTTGCAGTAATGCCTGAGGCGAAGACCCGCGGGTTCCGGCCCGGGCGTTTTTCGTTCAACGTCAAGGGGGGCCGCTGCGAGGCGTGTCAGGGTGACGGTGTCATCGCCATCGAGATGCACTTCCTGCCGGATGTGTTCGTCACCTGCGAGCAGTGCAAGGGGCGGCGCTACAACCGCGAAACGCTGGAGGTCACGTATCGCGGCAAGTCGATTGCGGATGTGCTGGAGCTGACCGTGGATCAGGCGCTGCCGATTCTCGAGAACTTTCCGGCCATTGCCAACAAGCTCCGGACGCTGCAGGACGTCGGATTGGGCTATGTTGCCCTGGGGCAGTCGGCGACGACGCTGTCCGGGGGCGAGGCTCAGCGGGTCAAGCTGGCGAAGGAGCTGTCGAAACGAGGGACCGGGCGCACGCTCTACATTCTCGATGAGCCGACGACCGGACTGCACTTCGAAGATACGCGGAAGTTGTTGGACGTTCTGAACAAGCTGGTCGACCAGGGCAATACAATTGTGGTGATCGAACACAACCTAGACGTGATACGGTCTGCCGATCACGTCATCGACCTTGGCCCGGAAGGGGGCATCGGGGGCGGACAGCTTGTGGCAGAGGGAACTCCTGAAGAGGTGGCTGGCCATCCAGCCTCCGCGACGGGACGCTTTCTGACTCAGCAGTTCGCTGACGAACAGAATCGACCGCTCCGCGCCAGGGCGATCTGAGCTGTTGTGGTAAGATTGCCACATTCTCGACGCGTAACGCTGTGGCAGAGCGGCCACAAACCGACACTACGGGAAAGTGAGCGCGGCGTGCTTCACACACCTAAGTGGTTGGAAGTAATTGGACTTACGGGTCCAACCGGTGATCAGCACAACCGGGCATCGAGTTTGCTGAGCTTACTTTCGCACGTCCCCACTCGCCCGAGAGGCTAATGGACGCACAGCGAACGCTTCGTCGCCAAATCTCGTGTGTCGGAATAGGACTTCATTCCGGCAACAAGGTCAATCTTTCACTCAAGCCGGCCCCGGCCAATTTCGGGATTCGCTTTCGTCGAACCGATCTCGGTGACCACGAGGTGCCGGCCACGGTGCAGCATCTCGCCGGCATCCAGCTCGCCACGGGCCTGGCCCGCAACGAGGTGTCGGTCGAGACGGTCGAGCATCTCCTGGCCGCGTTGGTCAGCATGAACGTCGACAACGTTCTGGTCGAGCTGAACTCGCCGGAAGTGCCAATCATGGACGGCAGCGCCGCGCCGTTCATCTACCTCATCCAGGAAGCGGGCCTGAAGCAGTTGCAGGCGCCCCGCAAGTACCTGAAAATCGTCCGTCCGGTGGCCATTTCAAAGGGGGACAAGCGGATTTCCCTCTACCCCTCGGATCACTTCAAGGTCACCTACAGCATCAGCTACGACCATCCGCTCCTGCGTCATCAGTCGCGGACGCTCCGCATCACGGAAGAGTCGTTCATCGAGGAAATCGCGCCGGCGCGCACCTTCACCTTCCTGAAGGACGTCGAGATGCTGCGGCAGAACGGTCTGGCGCTCGGTGGTTCGCTCGAGAATGCGATCGTCCTCGGTGAGACCGGCGTCCTCAACAACGCCCTCCGGTTCGAGGATGAGTTCGTTCGCCACAAAATCCTGGATGCGGTGGGCGATCTCGCCCTGGTCGGCTACCCGGTCATCGGGCATCTGGTGGCGCATCGCGCCGGACACGCGCTGCACACCGAGTTCGCCGCCAAGATTCTCGAGGAAGCGCACTGCTGGCGCCTGGTTGAAGGGGCCGACGCGGCGGTGGCGTCGGTCGGCGTACCTGTCAAGGCCTCGGCGCCGCACCTCGCGAACTGACCCCGCGCGACCTGCCCGGGGCGCGGCCTGCGGGTCGCCCCCTGGACGGTTGCCCTATCCGGCCGGTCCCGACCGCGCTATCTCACCCAGAGCGGCTTCACCGTGGTTGGCGAACCGCAGCGTTCGAACCAGTCCACCCCCTCGTAGACGAGGTCGAATTTCAGCGCGTAACGGCCTGGCGCGTCCACGGCCGGGAGCTGGACCGGCAGGTCGACGGCGGAGCCGCCGGCCAGCGCGGTCTGAAATTCGCCGCGCGCGAAGTCACGATTGATGAGCGTCCCGTCGGCGCGGCACAACTGCGCCCCGAGGCGGACGAGTCGGCGCCCGTAGCTGGCCTGCGCCGGAAACGGCCGCGTCGACAGATTCGTGACCCTGGTCCTGACGCTGAACGGCTGCCCGCTCCTGGCCACGATCGGAAGGCCGGGCAGCCAGGTGCGCACGTCGATCTGCGCCAGCGGCGTGGCGCCGGGGATCGCGTTGCCGAGGTTGTTGTGGTCCCACACTTCCGGCTGAATCGCCTCGAGCTCCGGTCTGCCGGGGAGGAAGCGCCGCGAGAAGGCGTCCTCCGGATGGTCGGTCAACTCCCAGCAGAGGCGATCGACGCCGATGTCGGCAGCCAGTCGGCGCGCCTGGTTCATTTCGTCGTCGCTGTCGTTCCAGTTGAACAGGATGTAGCGCCAGTTCAGGAACGGCACGTCGACACCCGACGTCCGCTTCTCGTCTGCCATCGCCCGCAGGTTGCCGATGGCGACGTCGAACTTACCGCGCTGGCGATAGCGTTCGTAGCTCGCCTGCGACGCACCGTCGATGGAAAAGGTCACCTCGTCGATGCCCGAGTGCACGAGCTGCCGTGCCTTTGCGTCGGTCAGCGCCAGGCCGTTCGTGCTCGTGTACAGGTAGATGTGCGGGAAGTGCACCTTGATGTACTCGCACATCTCGACGGCGCGCTTGTGCAGGAACGCCTCACCATAGTTGAAGAAGTCGATGCGCCCGAGCGACGGCCCGACCTCGTCGAGCACCCGGCGGAACAGCTCGAAGTCGAGCATCCCGGCCTGCCGTGTGCGGGTGATGCCGGTCTCGGGTGCGCAGCACGCCTGCTGGCAGGAGATGTTGCAGGCCGCCGTGCACTCGATGAACATCCGGTGCGGCAGCGGCCCGGCGTCCACCGCCCGCTGCACCGGCTCTTGATCCCGCTTCAGCGGCAGCTTGAGCGGGCAGTCGCCGCAGAAACTCGAGCCGCCGCCGTTCAGGGCGGCGCGCAACGTCGTGAGCGGCTCGCCGGCCCACACCTCACGGATTGACGAGAGGCGCGCATCGCCGAGGACGCGCTTGCCGTACGGATCGGCGCAGCCGCAGACCAGGCGGCCGTCGCACAGCATCACCAGGATGTCCCACGGCCAGGTGCATTGAAAACGGGTGGCGAGAAAGTTCAGCGACACTTACTTCCGTTCGAGCTTCCTGACGTACGCCTCGAGTTTGTCGTTCTCGTACTTCACCGTGTTGAGGAACAGGCTCTCGACCAGATAGGTCCGCCGTTCGGCGTCGTCCATCTGATCGATCAGGTGATGGATCTCACGCACCATGTCTTCGAACGAGCGGTCGAGGGCCCGCCTGACGGTGACCTCCTGGTAGAGCGACTCCATCACGGCGAGCAGGTCGCCGTCCAACACGATCTCGACGCCGGTCGTCGTCTTGATGGTTCGCATGACTACGCCCCGAAACTCTGGAGCGCCGTCGGCTCGTCGCCATGCAACTCGATGAAGTTCTGCGCGCCGGTCATGGTCAGCATCGTCTGCACCCGCTTCTGGACCCCCGACAGCTTCAGTTGACCGCCGGCGGCGTGCACCTGGCGGTAGAGATCCATGAAGCAGCCGATGGTGGCGCTGTCCACGTAGGTGACCGGCGTCAGGTCGATGAGGATGTTGCGCCGGCCCTTGCCAATCAGTTCGGTGACCACGGTGGCGAAGTCCGCGAGCAGCGGATACATCAGCCGCGATTCCCCGACCCGTACGATGCCGACCGAACCCTGTTCGTCCGTCGTGACCTGCATATCACTTCGCTCCGGTATGCGGATCGTCGATGGCCGACGAGACCGCCTGTTCCTGGGCTTCACGCAGACGCGTGATCTGCCGCCCGAGTTCCGTACGCCCGCGGTTGATGCGTGACTTGACCGTGCCTTCCGGCAGATCGAGCCGGGTGGCGATGTCCTGGTACGACAGCTCCTGCAGGTCGCGCATGACAACGGCCTCCCGCAGGGCGGGCTGCAGCGTCGCCAGCGCGTCGCGGAGCAGCGCGACCCGATCGCGATGCTCCAGCGCCGCGATCGGCCCGGCGTCCGGCGATACCGGCGCCAGGGTGTCGGTGTCGACGGCGCGATCCACCGACTCGCGCTCCTTGCGGACGCTGCGGTAGTGGTCGATGCACAGATTGCGGCTCACGCTGATGAGCCATGTCTGGAAATTGGCGCGGCGGTCGAACGTCGCCAGCGACTTGAACACCTTGAGGAAGATGTCCTGCGTGAGGTCTTCCGCTTCGTCGTGGCGGCCGACGAACTTGTAGGCGACGTTGAACACCTTGCGCCAGTGCAGCTGAACGATCCGATCCCATGCCGCCTGGTCGCCCTGCAGGCAGTGCTGGATCAGTATCTCGACGGAATCGGGCGAATCGACAGGCATGAGTGGGGTGACGCTGCGGACCGTACGGATGATAGCAGGTGATATAGTCGAGAGTCACCCATGACACGCTCCGGTTTCGTCCTCTCCCGAGCAGAGCTCGTCTGCGACGATATACCGCTGTCAGCCATTGCCGCGGCGGTCGGTACACCCCTGTACGTGTACAGCGGTGCCACCATCCGAGCCCGCTACCGCGCCCTCGACGAGGCGTTCGATGGCTACCCGCACCGCCTGCACTACGCGCTCAAGGCCAATTCGACCTTCGCCGTCGTCCAGTTGCTGCGACAGCTCGGGAGCGCCGTCGACGCCAACTCCATCTGGGAGGTCGAGGTCGCCCGGCAGGCCGGCTTCGGCGCCGCCGACGTGGTATTCACCGGCGTCGGCAAGTCGCTGCACGAACTGGCGCAGGCCGTGCCGCTCGGACTGCGGGCGATCAACGTCGAATCGCCGGGAGAACTCGAACGGATCGAGACGCTGGCGGCGCGATTCGGCCTGGTCGCCCGGGTCGCCATCCGCGTGAACCCCGACATCGATGCCGGCAGCCACCCGCACATCTCCACCGGCCTGCGCATCAACAAGTTCGGCGTGCCCAAGGACATCGCCCGCGACCTGATGACGTCGATCGGCAGCCGACCGCATCTGAAGCTGGTCGCCATCCACGTCCACGTCGGCTCGCAGATCACCAGTCTGGCGCCGCTGCGCAGTGCCGCGGCGTTCCTGGCGCAGCTCGCGACCGAACTCGACGCCCGCGGCCTGCGGCTCGAGTACCTCGACCTCGGTGGCGGCCTCGGCATCTCCTACGACGGCGCCGACGTCCTGTCGGCGCGCGACTACGTGGCGGCGCTGGTCGACGAGGTGCGGTCGACCGGCCTGCCGATCGTCATCGAGCCGGGACGCTCGGTCATCGGTCCGGCCGGTGTG
The DNA here is from genome assembly GCA_902825985.1 of uncultured Acidobacteriota bacterium. GTDB lineage: Bacteria > Acidobacteriota > Vicinamibacteria > Vicinamibacterales > CAVVIG01 > VFZL01. Next base: position 56,886 of record CADEDC010000005.1, read on the forward strand.
CTGGTCGGCACGGTCATCGACATCAAGCGCCGCGCCGAGGACAGCGACTTCGCCGTGCTCGATGCCGGCATGACCGAGCTGATGCGGCCGGCGCTGTACGGCGCCTACCATCGCATCGAGCCGGTGAAAGCCGCCGCCGGCGGGACGCGCCACTACGAGCTGGTCGGCCCGGTGTGCGAGAGCACCGACGTGGTCGGCCGCGACCGCATGCTGCCGACCCTGAGCGTCGGCGACCTCGTCGCCATTCATGACGCCGGCGCCTATGGGGCGGCGATGGCGTCCAACTACAACCGGCGACCGCTGCCTGCCGAGGTCCTCGTCGACAACGGGCAGTGGCGCCTCATCCGGCGACGGCAGACGGTGGACGATCTGCTCGCCCTCGAACGCTGAGGCGGTGGCCGTGACCTCCGCCAGGCCGATGGAGCTGTGATGGCCGGACTCCTCATCGCCTTCGAAGGACTCGATCAGAGCGGCAAGCAGACGCAGGCCGAGCGTCTCCGCGACCGTCTCGACGCCGCCGGACGCCGTTCGCGGCTGGTCGCCTTCCCGGCCTACGAGACGGCGATCGGCGACGAAATCGCCCGCGCGCTGCGCGGCGAGCGCGACTACGGTCCCGACGTCATGCAGCTGCTCTACGTCGCCAACCGCTACGAACGGAAGCCGGATCTGCAGCGGTGGCTCGCAGCCGGCGACATCCTCGTCAGCGACCGCTATCTCGCGTCGAGCATCGCCTACGGCAAGGCGTTCGGACTCGACGCCAGGTGGCTGCTCGACATGCAGGCGCATCTGCCGCAGCCGGATCTGACGGTGCTGCTCGACATCGCCCCCGAGACGGCCGTGCAGCGCAAGCGCGTCGACCGCGACCGCTACGAACGCGACCTCGCCCTGCAGGCCCGTGTCCGCGCCGCCTATCAGCAGCTGGCGACCGATCCGTCGTGGGTCCGCATCGACGGCGAGCAGTCGAAGGACGCGATCGCCGAGGTGGTCTTCACGACCGTGACTTCACGGCTCGCGCTGCCGTAATCGCGCGAACCTCGGACGCCCCGGCGTCGAGCAGCGCGCCGGCGCAGGCGTCGAGCGTCGCGCCGGTGGTGCTCACGTCGTCCACCAGCACGAGAATGGTCCCGCGCCACGTCGTCATCCGTTTCGACGCCGCGAACGCACCGCACACGTTCGCATGCCGAGCCGCCGCCGGCAGCTCGGCCTGCGGCGCGGTGGCGCGGACACGGCGCAGGACATCGGCGACTGGCATCCCGAGATGGCGCGCGAGATCGGCCGCCTGGTTGAACCCGCGGGCCCGGTGACGGGCCGGGTGCAAGGGGACCGGCACCACCGCGTCGGCACCGACGAGCAGCTCGCCGGCGTGCTGCCGCATCAAGGCCGACAGGCGGCGTGCCAGCGAACGGCGGTCGTCGTACTTCAACGCGTGAATGGCGACGCGCAGCGTGCCGTCGTAGACGCCGGCAGCGCGACTGTGCGTGAGGTGGCGCAGACCGGCGGCGCACACACGGCACGGCTCAGCCGCGCCGGTGCCGGCGAGCGCCGGCAACGGGTCACCGCAGCGGTCGCAGACCACCGGTGGCAGCGGCACGACGGCCCGCCAGCACGGTTCACAGATCGGTCCGGCAAGCGGTGTGTCGAGCGGACGGCCGCAGGCCAGGCAGGTGGGCGCGAGCAGGACGGCGAGCAGGGCATCGGCGGCGTCGCGCAGCGCGCGCCCGAGGACGGCGAGGTCGCTGCCGGCACCCGTCGCCAGGCCATGGACCGTCGTCCGACTCAGCTCTCGACGGCCTCGGCGTTCCCCCACAGCCGTTCCAGGCCGTAGAACAGCCGCGTCTCGGGCGCGAAGACGTGCACGACGAAATCGAAGTAGTCGAGCAGGATCCATTCGGATCGGTCGTAGCCCTCGATGTGCGCCGGCTTCGCGCCTTCGAGCCGCAACGCCTCGGTGATTCCGTCGGCAATCGCGCGGATCTGCCGTGCGTTCGTCCCCGAGCAGATGACGAAGAAGTCGGTGAAGCCGCCCGCCTTCCGCAGATCGAGCACCGAGATGTGCTCGGCTTTCTTGTCTTCAGCCGCCGCGATGGCGAGCTTCACCTGTTTCGGGAGTCGGATCGTCTTGCGACGCGGCTCAGCTTTGGCCATGCAACCTGCCTGCCGCCGGATCGGGCGGCGAATCGCTTCGGCGTCTGCCGGGAATGTTCGGAGAATAGAGGCCGTGCTGGGTGATGTGCTGTTCGACGCGCGGCGCAACCATTCCGGCGAGCGGCAAGTTCTGCTCCCGCCGTTCACGAATCGTCGTCGACGAGACGTCGGCCGTCGGCTCGTCGATGAGAATGATCAGCGGATCCATTTCCTGCATCGGTTCGACCGGCGGATGCGCCATCCGCGTCGACAGGGCCGGCAGCCGATAGCGCAGTGCGCCGGCCGGATGGCCCGGCCGCGACACCACGGCAAAATGGGTCCAGTCGAGAATCTTGGGGTAGTCGCGCCACGTCGCGATGTCCATGAAGGCGTCGGCGCCGATGATGAAGAACAGCTCTGACGGCGGATAGCCCCGGTCGTGGAACTCCTTCAGCGTGTGCGCCGTGTACGATGGACCGCCGTTCCGCAACTCGAGGTCGGCGGCACGCCAGTTCGGATGATCGGCCACCGCCATCGCCGTCATCGCAAAGCGATGGAACGCCGACGCGAACGTTTGTCGCCGGTGTGGCGGCACGTTCGACGGGATGACGTAGACGCGGGTCAGGTTGAGTGTCCGCTCCGCCGCGCGGCCGGCGTCGAGGTGGCCGCAGTGAATCGGGTCGAAGGTGCCGCCGAGGATGCCGATGCGTCGTGGCTGGGTCATGCGTGGTCAGGCGCGCCTGCGCTGGTCGTGATCACCAGTGTACGCGCGGCCGCGTCGGCGTGGCGCTCCGCAGCCAGCACGCGCCACACGCCCTCGAGCAGTTCGGGCAGTCCCGCCCCGCTGGCGGCCGAGATACGAAAGAACGGCAGCCCCAGCGCCTCGGCACGGGCGGCGAGCGCCCGCACGTCGGTGTCGTCGCTGACCGCGTCCATTTTGTTGGCGGCGACCAGCTGCGGCTTGGCGGCGAGCGCCGGCTGGTACTGACGCAGTTCGTCGCGCAGCGTCTCGAGATCGGCGACCGGGTTGCGGCCGCTCTCGCCCGACACGTCAACGAGGTGCAGCAGCACCTTGGTGCGCTCGAGGTGGCGCAGGAACTGATGGCCGAGCCCCAGGCCTCGGTGCGCGCCTTCGATCAGGCCGGGGATGTCGGCCACGACGAAGCTGCGGTCATCGCTCAAGCCGACGACGCCGAGATTCGGTGTCAGCGTCGTGAACGGGTAGTCGGCAATCTTGGGCCGGGCGGCTGAAATGCGTGAGATCAACGTCGACTTGCCGGCATTCGGAAAGCCCACCAGGCCGACGTCGGCCAACAGCTTCAGCTCGAGCCGCAGCACCTTGTCCTCGCCGTCTTCGCCCGGCTGGACCTTGCGAGGCGCCCGGTTGGTGGACGTCGCGAAGTGCGCGTTGCCGAGGCCGCCGCGTCCGCCCCTGGCGACGAGGACGCGCTGACCCTCCTCGGAGAGGTCGGCGAGCAACCGGTACGGCTCGGTCGGGTCGTCGGTCCGCTCGTAGACGAGCGTGCCGATCGGCACGGACAGCACCATGTGCTCGCCGCTCTTCCCGGTCTTGTTCGACCCCTGGCCGTGATGGCCGCGCTCGGCATCGAACTCGGGATGGAAGCGGAAGTTGATGAGCGTGCTGGTGTGCGGACTGGCGACAACGTACACGGACCCGCCATGGCCGCCGTCGCCGCCACTCGGGCCGCCACGCGGTACCTTCATCTCACGGCGGAAGGCGAGGCATCCGCGACCGCCATGACCTGCTGTGACGTGGATGTCGACTTGGTCGACGAACATATGGGATTGCAAGGCCGGGTGAGCCGCGTTGTCGCGTCGCTCACCCGCAACTTCGCAGGATTACTCGAGAGGCAGGATGCTGATGACGCGGCCGCGCGCGCCGTGGTCCTCGAAACGAACCTTGCCATCGACTTTCGCGAAGATGGTGTCGTCCTTCCCGAGGCCCGCGTTCAGTCCCGGCCGGAAGCGCCGGCCGCGCTGCCGGACGATGATTGAGCCGCCGGTGACGACGTTGCCGTCGTGTGCCTTGACGCCCAGGCGCTGCGACTGCGAGTCGCGACCGTTCCTGGAACTGCCCTGTCCTTTTTTGTGTGCCATGACTGAAGCCTAGAGAACGATTTCCTTGATCTTGACCCGCGTGAAGGTGGCACGGTGCCCCTTGGTCCGGCGCATGCCCTTGCGGCGCTTCTTCTTGAACACGCGGATCTTCGGCCCGCGAGCCTCGCCTTCGACCACCGCGATGACCCGGGCGTTGGCGACATACGGCGCCCCGGCGACCACGTCGCCGCCGTCACGTTCGACGAGCAGCACCTGATCGAGCGTGAGCTCGGCGCCGCGTTCGGCCAGCGTGCCGTCGATGGTGGCAAATCCGCCGGGGGTCATTTTGTGCTGACGTCCGCCGGCCTGAACAATCGCGTACATAGTTGACACCTGTGCAAAGGGGATAGTTTATCCCTCTTCGTGCCGTCTGTAAACCGCCGGGGTGAAAATGCAGGTTCGCGCGGCCGGCCTAGAGCAGCAGTACCCGCGTGCCCCGGACCTTCTGACTGCTCAGCGCCGACAGGAAATTGGGCACCAGCCGGTCCATGAGCTCGAAGTACGACGACAGGGCCGGCGTGTTCTGCTGAGCGTTGTAGAGCACCTCTTCGCGGTAGCTCTCCGAGTGCATCGTCGCGCCGGTCCGGCCGTCGATGAAGACGAACTTGGGCCGCAGGATGAACCCCTTGCGTTCCAGGAACGTGCGCACCGGGACCACGCGACGGCGGCCGAATGAATCGTACTGCTCGACATCGCGCGACACGAAGCCGGAACGCGTGTGCGGCGTGAACAGCACCGTCCCGGTCACGATGAGCGGACTCTGGTATTCCTCGCCGATACGCTTCCAATAGGCGGTGTTGGCGAACAGGCGCTCGTACGGCTCGAGATCCTTCTCTTCGCGAATCCGGTCCGGCAGCGCCATCGGGCCATCAACGGCTGGCGTCGCCCCGGGACCCGCGGCGGCGACGCCGGAGTCGGCCGCGGCGGCCTTCTGTTGATCGAGCGCAATGGTCACCAGCGGCATCACGTCGGCGTCGATGACACGGAGGGAGGATTTCGACCGCAGCTGGCTGCGGAGCAGCCGGACGGTTTCCTGGTTGGCGTCGACGTCCTCGGAACCGCCGGCGACAAAACCGGCGATGAGCACACGCTGAAAGGCCGACACGTCCAGCTTCGGCTGGATCGGCGTCTCGATCGGGATCTCGTAATAGGTGGTCCCGCAGGCGACCGCCACGAGGGCGAAGCAGGTCGTCAGCCCGGCCAGGGCCAGCCTAAGGCTGCTCTTTGTCTGTGTCGGCTCCGGCGCGGTCATTGATTTCCTTGAAGAGGTCGTAATTCTGTCGGATCTGGATATTCTGCGGCTCGAGGGCGATGGCTTTCTCGTAGGCCTGCCGCGCCTTGCCCAATTGCCCTTCGTGCTCGTAAGCGACGGCGAGATTGTTGAAGGCTTGTGCGTACGTCGGGTCGAGTTCGACAGCGCGCTCCCAGCGATAGATCGCCTCTCGCCACAAACCGCGCAGCGCCACGTCGACGCCGAACTCCGCTTCCGCTTTCGCCGAACTCCGCGAATCCGCATGCGCGACCGCCACGGGCGCGCCGAGCAGAAGCGTCAGGCAGAGAGCGCGGCGAAGGGACATCAGCAGAACCCGTCTCACTATAGCGACCGCCAGTCGGCCACTGCAAGCGATTTGCGGCCGCAACTCATTGTCTGAGCAAGCCATGTACCACCAGCGCATGGCTGTAAATGCGGCTCCGCCAGCCGACCGACGTGCGACCGCTTACGTTCCCCTGTCCGGTATTCGCCACAGCGCAGCCGACTCGCGTCCGTCGGTCGGTGGCGTATAATTCGAAGCGGAGGTCGAGCCCCGCACCACGCGGCGGCGTCGGCCTTTTTCTGTCTGGGCCACGGCGCTGGAATGGAGCGGCCGTGCCTTCTCTGCTGGACCTCGTCACCTTATCTCTGACGCCCTTCTCGTGGCGCCGGTCCCTCGGCGACCGCTTGCGCGCCGGCACCGACGCCCGTGTCCTGCTCGACGAACTCGCCGCCGCGACGGCAACTCCCGCTGACGCGCTCAACCGGCTGGCTGGTCAGGCCCGTGCAACGCTGGACCGGGCCGCCCGAACCGGAATCGACATCGTCGGTTGGCACGACGCCGACTACCCGGCGGCGCTCGCTGCGATTCACGACCCGCCGCCCGTCCTCTGGCTGCGTGGTGACCGCGCCTGCCTCTTGAGACAGGCCGTGGCGCTCGTTGGATCCCGCGCCGGCAGCGCTTCGGCGCTGGTGATTGCGGAGCAACTGGCGGCCGACCTCGCCGGCCGGGGCGTCATCGTCGTCAGTGGATTGGCTCGGGGCGTCGACTCAGCGGCCCACCGGGGGGCGCTGGCCGGGGGTGGGGGGACGCTGGCGGTGCTTGGCTCCGGCGCCGACGTGGTCTACCCGCCCGAACACCGACCGATGGCCGACGCCATCGCCGCCGCGCCAGTCAGCGCCATCGTCAGTGAGTTGCCGCCAGGTACGAGGCCGCTCCGCTGGTTCTTTCCGCTGCGCAACCGGATCATCAGCGGGCTCAGCCAAGCCGTCGTCGTGATCGAAGCGGGCGAGAAGAGCGGTTCGTTGATCACGGCCCGGTGCGCGCTCGAGCAGGGCCGCGACGTGCTGGCGGTTCCGGGCAGCGTGCTGGGCGGTCGGAACCGGGGTGGTCATGCTCTTTTGCGCGACGGCGCAAAGATCGTCGAATCGGCGGACGATATCCTGGAGGAACTCCAGCTGGTGCCCGACCGTTCCGACGCCGGTCGGGCCAGGGCCCAGCTCCCGGATGATCCGTTGCTCGCCTCGCTGCCGGTCGGAGAGCCCTTCGATCTGGACTATATTGTGGCTCAATACGGATTAGCACCGATAAGCGTACTGCCCAGGCTGCTGGCACTCGAGCTCCGCGGAATCATCCGCCGGGCCGGCGGTGGTCGATTCATCAGACTTGACCGTTCGTGCTAGGGTCTAGGGAACTGAGGTCAGAAGCAGATCGATGGCAAAATCACTGGTTGTGGTCGAATCGCCGGCGAAAGCGAAGACCATCAATAAGTATCTCGGGCGCGAGTACACCGTCATCGCGTCGATGGGGCATATCCGCGATCTGCCCAAGAGCAAGCTCGGTGTGGATGTCGACAACGACTTTCTCGAGGACTACGAGGCCCTTGTCTCCCGCAAGAAGGTCATCAAGGAGCTCAAGGACGCCGCGAAGGACGCCACCGACATCTATGTCGCGACCGACCCGGACCGCGAAGGGGAAGCCATTGGCTGGCATATCACCCAGGAACTGGCCGGGAAGAAGCGCAAGTTTCATCGGCTGACGTTCAACGAGATCACCAAGAAAGCCGTCCAGGACGCCCTCAACCACCCGCGACAGATTGACGAGAAGATGGTGGCAGCCCAGCGGGCACGACGGGTCCTCGACCGCCTGGTCGGCTACAAGATCAGCCCGCTCCTTTGGGACAAGGTGCGGCGCGGACTGAGCGCCGGCCGCGTGCAATCGGTGGCGCTCAAGCTCGTCTGTGACCGGGAGCGCGAAATCGAGAAGTTCGTTCCGGACGAGTACTGGAACATCTTCGCCAGGCTGGCCGGCCCGGTGCCGCCTGAGTTCGAAGCCAAGCTGCTGAAGCATGGCGGCGACGCGGTGCGCGTCGCGAACGGCGAGCAGTCGGCCGCGATTCTCGCCGACCTCGAGAAGGCGGCCTGGACGGTCGCATCGGTCACCACCAAGGAACGCAAGCGCCACGCGCCGCCGCCGTTCATCACCTCGAAGCTGCAGCAGACCGCCCGCTTCCCGGTGAAGAAGACGATGATGATCGCGCAGCAGCTCTACGAAGGCATCGAACTGCCCGGGCTGGGCACCGACGGTCCCGTGGGTCTCATCACCTACATGCGTACCGATTCGGTCCGTGTCTCGGAGGACGCGCTGATCTCGGTCCGCGAGCACATCGCGGCGACCTTCGGCGCTGATTTCCTGCCCGAGAAAGCCAACGCGTTCAAGACGAAATCCGACGCCCAGGACGCGCACGAAGCCATCCGCCCGACGTCGCAGCAGTACGATCCGGAGACGGTCAAGCCGTTCCTCACGGCCGACCAGTACTCGCTCTATCGCCTGATCTGGAACCGCTTCGTCGCCTCGCAGATGGTGCCGGCCACGTTCGACGAAACCACGGTCGACGTCACGGCCGATCCGGCGGCGCCTGCCGCCAAGGGCTACATCTTCCGCGTCAAGGGCACCGTCCCGAAGTTCGCGGGCTGGATGGCGACCTACGGCCTGCAGCCGGGTGAGCAGCCGGACGCGCCCGACCACCGGTCCGACGATGACGACGGCGAGTCCGGCGTGTTGCCGCCGCTTACCGAAGGCGCCCGGCTCGAGCTCAGGACGCTGCGTCCGGAGCAGAAGTTCACCCAGCCGCCGCCGCGCTTCACCGAAGCGACGCTGGTCAAGGAACTCGAAGAGAACGGCATCGGCCGCCCGAGTACCTACGCGTCGATCATTGCCGTACTGCAGGATCGCGACTACGTCAACAAGATCGAGGGACGCTTCAAGCCGACGGCGATGGGCGTCATCATCAGCGACCTGTTGACCAAGAGCTTCGAAGACATCATCGACGTCGAGTACACGCGGAGTCTCGAAGACGATCTCGACAAGATCGAGCAGGGGAAAACCGACTACGAAAAGACCCTGACCGAGTTCTACAAGAAGTTCAAGAAGGACCTCGCCAAAGCCGGCAAGGAGATGCAGAACCTCAAGGAGGGCATCAAGACCGACGAGGTCTGCGACCGCTGTGGGTCGCCCATGCTGATCAAGGTCGGCAAGTTCGGTCCGTTCGTCGCCTGCAGCGCGTATCCCGAGTGCACCAACACGCGGGAGCTGGAGAAGGACGACCCCGAGGCGGAGGGGACCGAGGAAGAAATCGAGCCGTGCGAGAACTGCGGCAAGCCGATGGTCATGAAGCGGGGGCGCTTCGGCCAGTTCCTCGCCTGCACCGGCTACCCGGAGTGCAAGACGACGCGTAAGCTGATTGCGACCAAGCAGGGGAGCCTCAAGGCGGCGAAGCCCGATCAAATCCTGGACGAGCTGTGCCCGCGGTGCAATGCGAACCTGGTCATCAAACAGGGGCGCTTCGGCGAGTTCACCGCCTGCACGAAGTATCCCGAGTGCAAGTACATCAAGCACAAGTCGACCGGCGTGAAGTGCCCGAAGGACGCCGACAAGGGCGGCGACATCGTCGAACGCAAGTCGAAGCGCGGCAAGGTCTTCTTCGGCTGTTCCAACTACCCCGACTGCGACTTCGTCCTGTGGAATCGACCGCTGCCGGAACCATGCCCGACGTGCGGCGCGCCGTTCCTCGTCGAGAAGATCACGAAGAAGCACGGCCGTCAGCTGCTGTGCAACACCGAGGATTGCGACTACTCGCGGCAGGAAGAGTTACCGGAAACGGCGTAGGGTGGGCTGGGTGGCCGGTCCTCCCCTGAGTTCCTGGCCTCTGGCGCCGCGGCCGCGACGCCGGCGTGCGGACGTGACGTGAACGGCTCGGTGCAGGCGCGCCGCCGCCACGCCGGGCCTGCACGGCGTCACCGGCTCCCTGCATGCGGCACGGGGCCCGTTCAGGCGACAACCCGGAACCCGAATCCACAACCTCAATCACCAACAGTCACCGTGCCTCCGCCCTGTTCCGTCACGATCGTCGGTGCTGGCCTCGCGGGCAGTGAAGCCGCCTGGCAGATTGCCTCGCTCGGCATTCCGGTCAGGTTGCTCGAGATGCGACCGGTCCGTGCGACCGCCGTGCACAAGACCGCCGATTGCGCCGAGCTGGTCTGCAGCAACTCGTTTCGCGGCGACAAACTCGACAACGCGGTCGGCCTCCTCAAGGAGGAGATGCGACGCCTCGGCTCGCTGATCCTGAAGACGGCGGAGGCCTGCCGGGTGCCGGCTGGCGCGGCGCTGGCGGTCGATCGCGACCGATTCTCGCAGGCCGTGACCGCGGCCTTGCAGGCGCACCCGCTCATCACCCTCGTTCGCGACGAGGTGACGACGATTCCCGAGTCGCATGACCGTGCACCGGTGATCCTCGCCACCGGACCGCTCACCTCCGATGCGCTGGCCGCCGACCTGCTGCGACTGGTCGGCGGCGAGCATCTCTACTTCTACGACGCGATCAGCCCGATCGTCCTCGCCGACTCGATCGATCGTTCGAAGGCTTTCCGGGCATCGCGCTGGGACCGCAGTCTTCGCGGCGCCGGGGCGGGCACCGGGACACCCGGCCCCTCCGGCAACGCCGCGGCGCCGTCCGGACCGGCCTGTGGCGCCGACGATGGTCAGGGCGACTATCTGAACTGCCCCATGACGCGCGACCAGTACGAGCGGTTCTACGACGCATTGACCCATGCCGAGTCGGCGACCGTGCACGATTTCGACCGGGAGAAGTTCTTCGAAGGATGCCTGCCGATCGAGGTCATGGCGCACCGCGGCGTCGACACGCTGCGTTTCGGCCCGATGAAGCCGGTTGGACTCGTCGACCCGGCGACCGGTCGCGAACCCTACGCGGCGGTACAGCTGCGCCAGGACAATCTCGCGGCCGATCACTTCAGCCTCGTCGGGTTTCAGACGCAGCTGAAATGGGGTGAGCAGGCGCGGGTGCTGAGGATGATTCCAGGCCTCGAACAGGCGGAGTTCGTCCGCTACGGCATGGTGCACCGCAACACCTACGTGAACGGGCCGAGGGTGCTCGCCGATACGTGGCAGGTTCGCGTCCGGCCGTCGCTGTTCCTCGCCGGGCAGATGTCTGGCGTCGAAGGCTACGTCGAGTCGGCGGCGTCCGGGCTCCTCGCCGGGCTGCATGCTGCGGCGCTGGCGGTCGGTGATCCGGTGCTATCGCCGCCGCGGACGACGGCGATTGGCGCGCTCGCCTTTTACGTGTCGCACGCCGATCCGACCCGCTACGATCCGACGAACATCACGTTCGGGATCATGCCGCCGCTCGACCGCCCGCGCGGCGGCAAGGCGCAGCGGAAGCTTGCCTTGTCGGCGCGGGCGCTGGCCGATCTCGAGCAGTGGCTGGCGGGCCGCCGCCGCACCACGGCGCCGTCGGCGTCGCACCCATGACGGGCCATCTCAAGGACTTCCTTCGCTATCTCCGCCTGAACCGCAACGTGTCGCCGCACACGGTGCGGGCCTACGACAGCGATCTCACGCAGTTCATCGACCATGTCGCGATTGCCGCGGGGCGGCGGCGGGTCGACCTGCTGCCGGCCGCGCTCGATCGCGCCGCCATCCGCGGCTATCTGGCAGAGCTTCATGCGCAGGGACAGTCGCGGGCGACGGCGGCGCGCAAGCTCGCCGCCGTCCGGACGTTCCTCCGCTACCTGCGCCGCGAGTCGCTGATCGACGACGATCCCGGGGCGATTGTCGCCACGCCGAAGCGGGAGGTGCGAATGCCCGCCCATCTCAGCGAGGAGGAAATGCTCCATCTGCTGGCGGCGCCGTCCACCGACGATGCCCTCGGTCGTCGCGATCGGACGATCCTCGAGCTGTTCTACGCGTCGGGACTGCGGCTCAGCGAACTCGCCGGACTCGGACTCGAGGACGTCAATCTGACGGGACGCATGGTCCGCGTCCTCGGCAAGGGCGGCCGGCAGCGTCTGGTGCCCTTCAATCGCAGTACCGAAGCGGCCCTGCGGGCGTGGTTGGGCGACCGCGAGCGCTTGACGCGGCAGGTGGTGCGGCTTCCCGGCGCCACGCGCGGCGCGCGCCGCGAGTCGGAACCGCTGTTCGTCAACTATCGGGGGACGCGGCTGAGCAGCCGGAGCATCGATCGACTCGTGCGCCGCTACGTCGACCTCTGTGCCGAGCGGACCGGGATCAGCCCGCACGCGCTGCGCCATTCCTTCGCCACGCATCTGTTGCAGCGGGGCGCCGACCTGCGCGCCATCCAGGAACTGCTCGGCCATGCGCGTCTGAGCACGACGCAACGCTACACCCACGTCAATGCCGCGCAGCTGCTCGATGTCTATCAGAAGGCGCATCCGCGCGCCAGCCGATCGGGGCGGGCGAAGGGGCCGGGGGCGGACGAGGGGGGGTAGCCCCGGGCAGTGCAGACACCCGCGTCCGCAGGCCCGGCGCGCCGGGGGACACCTCGGTCGCCTGCCCGCCGCCGCCCGGTCGGTTCCAGGGGACTAGCTGGCCGCCGCAATCGGCGGATTCGGCGCCATCGACAGCGGCGCCGCACGCCGGCCGCGTGGGAACTCGATGCCGAGCGTCTTGATCTTGTAGTTCATCACTCGCGGGCTGATCGACAGCAGCTCGGCGGCGTCCTTCTGCACCCAGTTGGACATCTTGAGCGCTTCGACCAGGGCGTGCCGCTCGATGTCCTCGAGCGGGATGCCGGTCGGCGGAATCTTGACGACCGCCGCATGCTCGCGGCCGCTCGACCCGCTGGCCGGCGCTTCGCCGAGGCGCAGGTCGTCGGTTGCGATGGCGCGTCCCTCGGCGAGCAGCATCGCCCGCTCGATGGTGTTCTCGAGCTCGCGGATGTTGCCGGGCCAGTTGTAGCGCATCAGCAGCTTCTGCGCTTCCGGCTCGAGCCCTTCGATCTTCTTCTTGAGCTCGCCGGAGAAGCGGTGGATGAACGCGTTGGCCAGCGGCACGATGTCGTCCTTCCGTTCGCGGAGCGGCGGCATCTCGATGGCGACGACGTTCAGCCGGTAGTACAGGTCCTCACGGAACTGGCCGGTCTGCACCATCGCCGGCAGGTCGCGGTTGGTCGCCGCAATCAGGCGTACATCGACGCGCAGCGTGCGGGTGCCGCCGAGGCGCTCGAACTCGTGTTCCTGCAGCACACGCAGGATCTTGGCCTGCGTGCTCGGGCTCATGTCGCCGATTTCGTCGAGGAACAAGGTGCCGCCGTCGGCCTGTTCGAAGCGGCCGATGCGCTGCTTGTCGGCGCCGGTGAAGGCGCCCTTCTCGTGCCCGAAGAGTTCCGATTCGAGCAGGTTCTCCTGGAGCGCCGCGCAGTTCACCTTGACGAAGTTGCGCGCGTTGCGCAGCGAGTTGTGATGGATGGCGCCGGCGATCAGCTCCTTGCCGGTGCCGGTTTCGCCGCGTATCAGGACCGTCGTGTTGCTCTTCGCGACCTTCTTGACGACGTCGAGCACCTTCTGGAGCGCCGAGCTCGAGCCGACGATACGGTCGAATTCGTAGATGTCCTGCTGCGTGCCGCGCAGGTACTCGAGTTCGTGCTTCAGGCGCCGCACTTCGAGCGCCTTCTCGATCTTGACCTCCATCTCCTCGATTTCGAACGGCTTCTGGACGTAGTCGAAGGCGCCGTTCTTCATCGCCTCGACGGCCGTGTTCACCGAGCCGAAGGCCGTCATCAGGATCACCGCGGTCGTCGGGTGCAGCGCCCGGGTCGTGCGCAGGACGTCCATGCCGTCGCTGCCCCCCATGCGCAGATCGCTCAGGACGACATCGAAGTAGCTGTCGTGCAGCTTTTCGATCGCCGCATTGCCGTTCGAGGCTTCGTCCACTTCGTGCCCCGCTTCGGTCAGGCCCCTGGCGAGACCGCGCCGGAGGGCGTCGTGATCGTCCGCAATGAGAATTCGGCCCATCGTTCCGCTTGCCTTTCCTGTCCGTGTCGTAGCGACGCCGCGTCGAACCCGTGATGGTCGTCCGTGAACCCGTTACTTGAACCAGCTGGATCCGCTCGAGACCGGCAGCGTCACCCGGAAGCGCGTGCCGTGTCCCGGGGTGCTGTTCAGATCGATACGGCCGTCGTGCGCGTCGACGATCTTCCGCACGATGGCGAGACCAAGCCCGGAGCCCTGCGGCTTGGTCGTGAAGAACGGATCGAAGATCCGGTCGCTCAGTTCGGGCGGCACACCAGGACCGTCGTCGGCGACGTCGACGGTCAGCATCCTCGTCTGCACTTCGCCATCGTCGACCACGAAGGCCGGATCCTGCGTGACGTCTTCCACGATGGCTGAGATGGTGATGTGTCCCTTCCCGTCGAGCGCCTCGAAGGCGTTGGTCAGCAGGTTCGTGAACACCTGACAGAGCTGGTGCTGATCGCCGTCGACCAGCGGCAGCGATGGCGGCAGGCGAAGCGCCACCGCCGCGTCGCCGCGACGGACCTTGCTCTCGGCGAGGGTCACCGACTGATGCAGGACGTCGCGGACGTCGGTCTGCTCCATCTGCAGCCGGATGGGGCGGACGAACTCCAGCATCTCGACGACGATGGCGTTGGCCAGCTTGGCCTCGCTGATGATGTCGGCGAGCAGCGTCTGCGCGTCGGGCAGGTCGGCGACCTGGCGGCGCAACAGGCCCGCCATCACCTCGATGCCCGCCAGCGGGTTCTTCAGTTCGTGGGCGATACCGGCCGCCATCTCGCCCAGCGACGCGAGCCGGTCGCGCAGCCGCTCGCGTTCTTCCGCCTGCTCGACCAGCGTGAGATCCTTGAAGTACATGACGGCGCCGACGACCCGCCCCTGGTCGTCCTTGACCTGCGAGAGCGTGTAGCCGATCACCCGATCGAGATCCTTGAGCCGCAGCTCGGCGCGGTTCGGCAGGGTCGTCATCTCGAAGGCTGCCGACAGGGCACGGACGACATCCGGGCGCTCGCGGAAGACGTCGTTGAAGGCACGGTGCCGGTCGTCGGCCGGGCGCGCGATCGCGAAAATGCGAAAGGCCTCGTCGTTGGCCAGCGCGATGGTGCCGTCGCGGTGGATCGCGATGACGCCGTTTCGCATGTTGCTGACCAGCTGTCGAAAGAACCGGTCCTCGGATGGCGAGGTGCGGCGGGCTGTGCCTCGGGTAGCCGGGCGGACAGCCGGACTGGTCCGGGTTGCCGGCGCGTCGGGTCGTGTGGACATGGTCGGCAAGGCTGTCAGCTCGACCCTGACAGGCGCAAAGCCTGTGCCCGGGATCCGCGAGTAGATCGCGTGCGAAACCTGCCGGATATCAGCAGGTTAGCGACAACAGCCGATTTTGATTATAACGAAATTGTAATTCGATAACAGGATTGTTATCCGTCTGACGTCGAGGCGAGGTCCACCTCGGCCTGCAGTTCTTCCCACTGATGCATGAGGTCGCCCACCTGCCACATCAGCGCCTGATGCCGATCAATTACTGGCTGCGCCTTCGCGCGATCGCCGTAGAACCCGTCGGCCGACATCGCCCGCTCCAGCGTGCGGATCTCGTTTTCGACGGTTGCGATCCGAGTTTCGAGTTCGGTGACCCGGGTGCGCCGCGCCTCGTCGGCCCGGGCCTTCTTGCGCGCCTCAGCGTCTGCCCGCTTCTTCTCTTCTCGGCTGAGTCCAGGCAGGGCCACAGGGGCATTCGGAGCCTCGGCACGTTTCTTTGACCCGGCCGCAGCCGTCGGCTGCAGCGGTTGGGGCACCCGCGGCGTCGGTCGGCTGGCGGGCGCGGTGCCGCCACGGCCGCCGGACGTCGGGCCGCCGGCGGCTGCGACATCGGGATGCTCCTTGCGCCAGAGGAATTCGGCGTAGGTGCCTGGGTAGACCAGCACCCCGCCGTTTCCCACCTCGATGATCTTGGTCGCCAGCCGCTCGACGAAGTAGCGATCGTGCGACACGAAGATCAGCGTGCCGCCGTAGTCGGCCAGCGCATCGAGCAGCACTTCCTTCGAGTCGAGATCGAGGTGGTTCGTCGGCTCGTCGAGCAGCAGCGTGTTCGACGGACGCAGCAGCATCCGGGCGACCGCCAGCCGCGTCCGTTCGCCGCCCGACAGCACCTTCACCTTCTTGTACACGTCGTCGCCGGAGAACAGGAAGCCGCCGAGGATGTTGCGGATCGCCGGCACCATGTCGAGTGGCGAACCGGCCGACAGCGTTTCGTAGACCGTCGGCAGCGGATCCATGCGCGTCGCTTCGTCCTGCGCGAAATACTGCATTACGACGTGATGGCCCTCGGTCCTGGTGCCGCTGCTCGGCGTCTCCTCGCCGGACAGGAGGCGCATCAGCGTCGACTTGCCGGCGCCGTTGACGCCGACCAGGGCGATGCGGTCGCCGCGCTCGATGTGGAGGCTGACGTCGTCGAGCACCACCAGGTCGCCGTAGGCCTTGCGGACGTGCGCCAGCTCGAGCACCGTCCGGCCGCTCTTGCCGGACGTCGGGAAATCGAAGCGGATCTTCTTCCGCTCCGCCGGTACGTCGATCGGGACGACCTTTTCGAGCAGCTTGATCCGGCTCTGCACCTGCGCTGCCTTGGTCGCCTGGTAGCGGAAGCGGTCGATGAACATCCGGACGCGGGCGACCTCCTCGTCCTGCTCGCGCTTGGCCTTCCGGAGCGCGTCCATCCGCGCTTCGTGCGCCACCAGGTACTGGCTGTAGTTGCCGACGTAGTCGGTGATCGTGCGCAGCGACAGGTCGGCGATGCGCGTGACGACGGCGTCGAGGAAGAAGCGGTCGTGCGAAACCAGGATGACGGCGCGCGGATACTGGTTGAGATAGGTTTCGAGCCAGTTGCGCGCTTCGAGGTCGAGATGGTTCGTCGGCTCGTCGAGCAGCAGCAGGCCGGGTTCGCCGAGCAGCAGCTTGGCGAGCGCGAGCCGCATCTGCCAGCCTCCGGAGAACGTGTCGGTCTGGCGCTCGAAGTCGGCCTTGGTGAAGCCCAGCCCGTTCAGGACGGTGGCGGTCTTCAGCTCGATGCTGTAGCCATCACGCAACCGGAAGCGATCCTGCAGGTCCGAGTAGCGGATCAGCATCGCCTCGTGCTGCGCCTCGGGAACGGCGGCGTCGCCGAGCCGTTCCTCGAGGTCGTGCATCTCCGCCTTGATTGCGAGCAGGTCGGCGAACGCGCGCGTCGCCTCGTCGAAGACGGTGCGCCCCGAATGCGACAGCCCGTCCTGCGGCAGGTAGCCGACCGAGAGGTCGGCCGGCTTGAGCACGGCCCCCGAGTCGGGCTCCTCCAGGCCGGCCATCATCTTGAGGAGCGTGGTCTTGCCGGCGCCGTTCGGGCCGCAGAGCCCGACGCGCTCGCGGTCCGCGATCTGCCAGGTGACGTGGTCGAGAAGTACGCGGTCGCCGAACGCCTTCGTGAGGTCTGAGAGCTGAATCATTCACCCAGAGCCTTGGCTGCTGCGGCGAGCACCTGCGGCACCCGGAAGGGCTTCGTCAGGTAGCCGGCAACGCCAAGGTTGACCGCTTCGATCGCGCTCGACTCGGTGGAATAGCCGGTGATGATGATCACCGGCAGGTCGGACTTGTAGCGCTTGGCCTCGCGGATGACCGACAGGCCGTCGAGCCCCGGCATCTTGAGGTCGGCGATCAGCAGGTCGTAGGGATAGATGCGCAGCCGCTCGAGCGCCGAGCGGCCGTCGGGCGCCACGTCGACGTCGTACTCGGCCAGCGCCAGCGTCTTCGACAGCAGGTCGCGGATGCTCGCCTCGTCGTCGACCACCAGCACCCGCGGGCGTTCGCTGCTGTTCATCGTCCGGGTCGACGACGAACCGTTGGCCACCGGCGGCCGGACCGCCGATCCGCGAGCCCGCTGGCTGTCGAGCCACGCATCGATGTCTCGCTTGCGGAAGCGCCACTGGCGGCCGACGCGGACGGCCGGAATCTTGCCGGCCTTGATCAGGCGGTAGACCGTGCGGAGGTTGACCTGGAGATACTCCAGGACTTCCTCGGTGGTCAGAAAGGTTTCGTCAATCATGCGTCGGTGTCCTTGGCGGTGTGGCGTTCGCGTCCCGAACTGGAACGGCCGGAGTACGCCGGCACTTCGATGGTGAAGATGGCACCACCGTCCGGATGATTCGCGGCCGCGATATGGCCGCCGTGCTCCTGCATGATCCCGTAGGCGATGGCGAGCCCGAGCCCGGTGCCCTTGCCCACTTCCTTCGTCGTGTAGAACGGCTCGAAGATCCGCGTGAGCGCATCGGGTGAAATGCCGTTCCCGCTGTCGCGCACGGTCGTCACGATACGGTGGCTCGCCGCATCGACTCGGATGGCGATGTCAATCCGGCCCGGTCGCCCCGACTCGGCAATCGCCTGTTCGGCATTCATCACGATGTTGAGGAACACCTGGTGCAGCAGCAGTGGATCGCTCTGCACGCGCGGCAATTGATCGTCATAGTGTCGCACGACTTCGATGTCCAGCGACCGCAACGCCCCGACTCTCAGTGCAAGCACCTTGTGCAGCACCGCGGTCAGGCTGACCGCGCGCTTCACCAGGCGGCGCGACCCGGCGAACACCAGCAGGTTTCGGACGATCTTGGCCGCCCGGTCGGCTTCCCGGTAGATCGTCTGCACTTCGCGGCGCAGCTGCTTCGGGAAGGCGCCGGTGGCGCGCAGCAGTTCGAGGTGTCCGAGCACGCCCTGCAGCGGGTTGTTCAGCTCATGTGCGATGCCGGCGACGAACTGCCCGAGCGCCGCCAGCTTCTCCGACTGCGTCAGCCGCTTGCGCAACTCTTCCCGCTCGACTTCGAGGCGTGACTGCGGGGTCAGATCGCGCGCCACGAGGACACGACCGGTCGAGACGCCGTCGCGGTCGAGCAGGTCGGTGACCGTGACCATGAACGGCCCTTTCAGCAACGGATCCAGCACTTCGAGAGTGGCGACCGGCTGATGTTCGGTGGCCGGGAACGAGTTCAGCCAGGCCGCCAGTTCCGGGCCGATGCATTCGCTCAGCGGTCGATCGATGACGTCCGCCCGCGTCAGGCCGAGCCGCGCCGCGAACGCCCGGTTCGCGTGCACGATGACGCCCGTCCGGTCACTCACGACGACGAGGTGGGCGATCGAGTCGAACGTATTCTCCAACTCGCGGCGGGAGCGGATGACGTCCTCGAGCAGCTGCAGGTTTTCGATGGCGCCGGACAGCTGCAGGCCAAGCTCGTCGGCGCGGTCCAGCAGGTCCACTTCACCGCCGGTCTCGACGCGGACCCCTTCGAACACGATCGTGCCGAGGGCCCGGCGACGCCCGCGCAGCGGCACGGTGACCGTGCTGATCGGCATGTCGCCCGGCCCGAGCTGGATCTCGGCGCGCGTGCTCCGCAACGCCACGGCCGCCGGAGCCAGCGAGTCGTCGACGTCGAGCTGCAGCGACGGATTGCCGCCGTCCGTCGACGCCTTCAGCGCGATGTGGCGCGACCGCCGGTCGACCAGCCAGACGCAGGTGCGATCGGCACCGAACAGCGGTGTCGCCCGGGCGCAGAACAGGTCGAGGCCGCCGCGCAGGTCGAGCGTCATCGTCAGGTGGGCCGACACCTCGTCGACCAGCTGGCGCAGCTCGCGCTGCAGCTCCTCGTTGCGCCGCAGACGGAACAGCTCCAGGGCGGTGACGACGGCGTCGGCGATCTCGACGGCCGGAGTCCAGTCGCCCAGCGGCGACGCGCCGGCGTCGAAGCCGATGGCGAGCAGGCCCAGGCGGCGGGTCGCGAGCTGGAGGGGCATCAGCAACGCGGTCGGTGCCTGCAGCCAGGCAGCGAGCTCGGGCATCCGGACGTTCGCGTCGGCGACGAACAACGGTCCCTGGAGGGCAAACGCCTCGGCGATCAGGCCGGCTTCCGTCGTGCCGGGCCGCCAGGTGGCGGTGCGCAACTCGTCGAGGCCGAAGCCCGACGTCGGCTGCAGGCCGCCGTTGCGTCGATTGTGCTCGAAGAGGAGCGAGCACCGGCCGCCGGTGACCTCCACTGCTCGCTGGTGCAGCTGAGGCAGGAGCGCCGCGCGGTTCTGGTGGCGCGACAGCCACGACACCAGTGCGGTGTCCCGCCCGTACGACGCGGTCGGCCCGACAGCGGGCGATTCGGTGGAAACGGGTGACCGTCGGGGCGGCATCTCGCGGGCCATGATTGGCGAAAGTCCAGATTCTATTACGACTTACGCTGCCACCGCTATAATCGAGGCAGGTGCAGCGCCGGTGCCCCGATTTCCCCCGGGCTTCCGCCTCCCGACTCTCGAGCCCATCGCATCGTCTAAGAAAGGAGCGCCGCGAGGGCCGCGCGCCCGCAGCATGACGTCGACAGACGAAGAACTCGTCGCGCGGTCCATCCGTGGCGACACCGATAGCTTCAACGAGCTCATCCTCCGATGGGAACGGCCGATCTACGCGCTGGCCTATCGGACGATTGGGCGCGAGGAAGACGCCCGTGACGTCTGCCAGGAGACGTTCCTCCGCGCGTTTCGCGCGCTGCCCGGGTTTCGCGGGCAGGCCAAGTTCTCGTCCTGGCTCTATCGCATCACGCTCAATCTCTGTCGGGACTGGGCGCGGCGCGAGCGCCGGGCGCCCTTCGTCCAGGTGCCTGACGACTCCGACCCGATTGAGCTCGCCGCCGCCGCCGAGCCGTCGGAGTCGATCGAGGATCTGGTCGCGCGGAAGGACTTGACGCGCATCGTCGAGCGCGTGATGGCGCGGCTTCCGGAAGAGCAGCGCACAGCGATTCTCTTGAAGGAGTACCACGGTCTGACGTTCCAGGAGATTGCCGACCTCGTCGGCTGTCCGTTGAGCACGGTCAAGACACGCCTGTACCAGGGGCTCACCGTGCTCAGACGCGAGCTGGCGAAGGAAGGCGCGGGCGTCCCGCAGGATTGGCCATGACGATTCCAGCGAAGTGCATCTACGGCGACGATCGCGATCGGGCGATGGTCGACTACCTTTATGGCGAGAGCGATCCGGGGGAGCGCTCGCGGTTCGAAGAGCATTTGCTCCAGTGTCCGCCGTGCCGGGCCGACGTCGGCTCGTTCCGCGGGGTTCGCCAGGCGCTGGCCGGATGGGCGCCTCCTGAGCCGATGCGGGCGCTCGAACATGTCACCCCGGCTGCCGCCGGCCCCCGGCTGGCGACGGCACCGCCGCCGGTGTCGACGCGCGGCGTGGCGACGCTCCCGGGCTGGGCGAAGGCCGCCGCCGCGGTCTTGTGCGTCGGCATCGGGGTTGGCGCCGCGAACCTGCAGGTCAGCTACTCACCCGACGGCCTCTCGGTGCGCACCGGCTGGATGACGCCGCCGGCGCCCGCGGTGCCGATCAACCCGGTGGCGGCGACCGCCCCCGAGGCGTGGCGGGCCGAGCTGACCGCGCTCGAGCGGTCGCTCCGGGCGGACATGGCGTCGGTCCGCCCCGCCGCCCCGCCGTCCGTGCCGGCCGCCAATGACGAGGCGCTGCTTCGGCAGGTGCGCGCGCTGATCGCGCGCAGCGAGCAGCGCCAGCAGAGTGAGCTCGCGCTGCGCATGGGCGACCTGCTCAACGACGTCCAGACACAACGGCGCGCCGATCTCTCGCGCATCGAGCGGACGATCGGAGTGGTCCAGAGCAATACCGGCATGGAAGTGATGCGCCAGCGCGAGATGCTCAACTCGCTGGCGGTGCGGGTGTCGTCACAGCGCTAGGTGCCGGCGGCCAGCGAACACGGAGGCAGGACGCAGTGCTATGAAGAGTGTGGTTGTCGTTGGACTCGGAACGTGGCTCGTCGTCGGGACAATCGGAGCGGCATCGGCGCAGTCACCGGGGTTCGGCGGCCCGGCCGCCGGGCCCGGGCGTCCGGGCGCGGACCGCAACGTCGTGCCGGACCGCCAGCAGCGCTATCGCATCACGACGATGGAGCGGGTGCTCGAAGGTGCGGTCGAACACGGTGCGTCGGTCACCCGCGAGCGCCTGCAGGCCTACCTGCCGGCCGACATGCTGCTGAGTGAGAGCGCCCGCGTGCGCGGCTTCCGTCTCGAGGGATACGGCATGTTCTTCGACGTCGCCGTCCCGTCCCTCGAAGGCACGCTGCCATGGACGTTCCGCGTGCTCGATCAGAACAATCTCGGCATCGACAACGCCGTGCGGACGTTGCAGTCGTTCATCGAGTCCTCGTCGCCGAACGACGTCAACGTGCAGCAGGCCTTCAAGCGGCTGGTGATGCAGGCGGCGCCGATGTCGCCGGGGCTGCTGACCGCCGATCCGGGGCCGGCGGGCGGGCCGCCGTCCGGGGGTGACGCGGTGCCGGCGGGGTCCGCTGCGGCGGCTCCGGCCGTGCCGACCCCGCCGCAGGCCGATCCCATCATGGAGAATCCGCAGGAGGCCTACCGCGCCGAGGTGCGCGCCGCGCTGATGGACGTCATGCTCGACCACAGCCGCAGCCTGAATCTCGGCGCCGACGAATGGCTGACGATCGCGGCCCGCAGCAACGACCAGCGGCCGCGGCTGGCGACCATGGACGCGGACTCGCCGACCGTGGTGATCAAGGTCCGTGGCGCCGATCTCAACGCCTACATGGCCGGGCAGATCTCCCGGGAGGAGGCGCTGAAGCGGATGGACGTGAGAGTGTTCTAGAATGTGGCCATGCGCGCGCCAGTCTTGCTGCTGCTTGTCGCCCTCGCGTCATTGGGCTGCGGACCGACGGTCGACCTGTCCCAGGCGCTGACGGTCACCGACGTGGCGACCGGCTGGCACGACGCCGGTGTCGTCAACGGGAAGAACAAGATCGTTCCGGCGATCGCGTTCAAGCTGAAGAACGGATCCGACCAGGCGTTGGGGAGCCTGCAGATCAACGCGCTCTTCCGCCGCGTCAACGAACCCGACGAGTGGGGCAGTGGCTTCGTGAAGGTCACCGGCTCGGAGGGCCTGGCCGCCGGCGCCACCTCGGATCTCGTCAACATCAACTCGCAGCTGGGTTACACCGGCGAGGAAGCGCGCGCCGACCTGCTGAAGAACGGCAACTTCGTCGACGCCAAGGTGGAGATCTTCGCCAAGTACGCGTCGACGCAGTGGACCAAACTCGGCGAGTACCCCATCACCCGTCAGCTCGAAGTGCACTGATCGCGCAGCGTGCCCAACATGCCTGCGCCCGCCACCCACACCCTCGAGCGCCGCCTCGGCCCGCTGGACGGCGCCGCCGTGGTCGTCTCCAACGTCATCGGCGGCGGCATCCTCTTCACGCCGCCGCTCGTCGCCGCCGCCGTGCCGTCGTCGGGGCTCTTCCTGTCCACCTGGCTTGTCGGTGGCGTGCTGGCGTTTGCCGGTGCCATGGCGTACGCGGAGCTCGCCGCCCTGCGCCCGCGTGCCGGAGGCGAGTACGTCTACCTGCGTGCCGCGTTCGGTCGGCTGGCCGCCTTCCTGACCGGCTGGACGTCCTTCGTCGCCGGATTCTCGGGCGCGATTGCCACCAGCGCCGTAGTGCTCACCGCCTATCTCGGCCGGTTCTTCCCGGTGGCCGGCGACAGCACGCCGATCTGGACCGTTCCGATCCCGTACGTGCCGCTGGTGGTGTCACGGCAGGCGGTCGTCGCGCTGTGTGCGATCGGCCTGATGGCCTGGATCCATCTGCGCGGCGTCGGCCCGGGCCGCTTCGTCGGCAACCTGCTCGCCAGCCTGAAGGTGTCGGCGCTGCTGCTGTTCATCGTGATCGGTCTGACGCTCGGCGCCGGTTCGATGTCGAACCTGCAGCAGTCGGGCGGCACGGTCGACTCCACCGCCTGGCTGCTCGCACTCGTTCCCGTCATGTTCACCTACTCGGGGTGGAACGCGGCCGCCTACCTCGCGGAGGAGATACGCGATCCCGGACGGAACGTCCCGCTCGCGCTCGGCCTGGGGACCCTGGCCGTCGTGGTGATGTATCTCCTGCTGAACGGGCTGTATCTGTTCGTCCTGCCGGTCGGCGAACTGGCGAAAGTGCAGGGGAGCGTACTGGATGTCGTCGCGGATCGCCTGCTCGGCACGCGTGCCGGCGACGTGATGGGCGTGGTTTCGATCGTCAGCATCGCGGCGAGCATCAGCGCCATGACCTTCGCCGGACCGCGCGTCTACTACGCGATGGCGCGCGATGGCCTGTTCTTCCCAGGCGCTGGGCGGATCCACCCGACCTACAAGACGCCGGCGACCGCCATCGTCGCACAGGCGCTCTGGAGCGGACTGCTGGTGCTCACCGGTGGCGCGTCGGCGCTGACGGCGTATACGGGGTTCGCCGTCGTCCTGTTCGCCGGTATCGCCGTCGCCGCGCTGTTCGTGCTTCGGCAACGGGAGCCGAACGCCCCCCGCCCGTTCAGTGCGTGGGGCTACCCGTTCGCACCCGCGGTGTTCGCCCTGGCCAGCTTTGCGATCGTCGGCAACGCGATCTGGACCGACCTCGTCGTGCCGGTCGCGGCGGGCCGGACGTGGGGGCCGTCGGCGGCGGGCCTGCTGATTATCGCGGCGGGCGTGCCGATCTACCTGTGGATGCGCGCCCGCAGCGGGGCCGATCGCGAGTAACCGCGGGCGCGCCGGTCGACGGCTGCACCCGCTTACGGCGTTCGCCGCATCTCGCCGGAATAGGTGGTCGTCCGGTCGGGAAGCGCGCGAATCTCGAACGTCAGCGTCTCGTAGCCGTCGGCGCTGATCTCGATGCGGTGCGGCCCCGGTTCGAGACGGAGCCGCTGGAAGACGCCGTCGAACTGGTCGACTTCGCCGGCGTAGTAGCCGTCGACGAACACCGACGCCTCGTGCGGCTTCACCTTCAGACGGAGCGCGCCGCTGGCGTAGCCGCCGTAGCCGCCGCCATAGCCGCCCTGGTACCCGCCGTAGAAGCCCGGGCTACCGCCCCAGAAGAACGGATCGTAGAAACCGCCGTAGATGCCGGCGAATCCGAGGCCGCCGTAGCCCCAGGGCAGGTAGCCGCCATAGTAGCCGCCCGGCACGATGACCGTCGTCCCGCCCCGACCGCCACCGACGTTCGGACCGCGCTCGCGAGGCACGGCGCGACCCACTGTGTCGCCGTCGCCGCGCGATCGGCCGGCTCGCGTCGAGCTTCCGTCGCCGCTGCGCTGGCCGCCAGTCGCGGCCGTGGTGCCGCCGCGGCCCGGGTCGCCGCCGCTACGGGCGCCGCCGCCGTCGCCACGCGGCACGGCCGTGCCGCCGCCCCCGCCGGTCTGGCCGCCGCCACCCCCGCCACCCCGACTGCCGCCCCCATCCCCGCCGCCGCCCCGCCGCTGCTCGGCTGACGCCAGAGCCGGGGTGAGCGCCAGCAGCGCGATGATTCCGGCAGCCGTGAATCGCCTCAGGTCGAAACGTGTGTCGCTCATGATCCAGTGGACTCCCCGATGTCAGTGAGCAACCCGGTTGCCAGCGCGAGCATGCGGATTTGCCCGGAAATCGTGCTGCCACGACCCGTCGAGCGGCGAAGTGACGCCTGCAGAGCACGCCGCGTCCCGATTTCTTGACACCTCGATCGCCTGGCCGATACAGTCAGAAAAATCGATGTTTCACAGCACCACCATCCTCGCGGTCCGGTGTCGCGACCGTGCCGTGCTCGCGGGCGACGGTCAGGTGACCTTCGGGCAGACCGTCGTCAAGCAGGGCGCCCGCAAGATCCGACGGCTCTACAACGACCGCATCCTCGCCGGGTTTGCCGGCTCGGCCGCCGACTCGTTCGCCCTGTTCAGCCGTTTCGAAGCCAAACTCGAACAGTATCGCGGCAATCTCGAGCGCTCGGCGGTCGAACTGGCGCGTGACTGGCGTTCGGATCGCCTGCTGCGCCGGCTCGAAGCGATGCTGGTCGTGCTCGACAAGAACTCGACGTTCCTGCTGTCGGGCACCGGTGATCTCATCGAGCCGGACGACGGAATCGTGGCGATCGGATCGGGCGGTCCGTATGCGCTCGCCGCTGCCCGCGCCCTGGTCCAGAATACCGATCTCGACGCCCGCAGCATCGCCGAGAAGTCGATGGCCATTGCCGGCGACATCTGTATCTATACGAACGCGAACATCGCCGTGGAAGAGCTGTAGTGCCCATCTACCTGCCCGAGACGACACAGTCGTCGACCGAAGCGTTGACGCCGCGGCAGATCGTCGCCGAACTCGACAAGTACGTCATCGGTCAGGCGGCGGCCAAGCGCGCCGTGGCGATCGCGCTGCGCAACCGGATGCGGCGGCAGAAGCTGCCGCCGGACCTGGCCGAGGAAGTCGCGCCGAAGAACATCCTGATGATCGGGCCGACCGGCGTCGGCAAGACGGAGATCGCGCGGCGGTTGGCGCGGCTCGCGCAATCGCCGTTCGTCAAGGTCGAAGCCTCCAAGTTCACCGAGGTCGGCTACGTCGGCCGTGACGTCGAATCGATGGTCCGCGACCTCGTCGAACTGGCGGTCGACATGATTCGTGCCGAGCGTGCCGACGAAGTGCGCGGCAAGGCGGCGCGTGCCGCCGAAGACCGGCTGCTCGACCTGCTGCTGCCGCCGACGCGCCCGCCGGCGCCGGACGACGACGCGGGTGCGGCGCGCGAGCAGCAGTCGCACACCCGCGACCGCTTCCGCGAGCAGCTGCACGGCGGCCGGCTCGATGCCCGTGTCGTTGAACTCGAGGTGCGAGACAAGTCGCTGCCGTCCTTCGAGATCGTGACCGGCGGGAACGTCGAGGACGTCGACATCAACCTCAAGGATATGCTCCCGGGGTTCTTCCCCGGCAAGACCCGGAAGCGAAAGATGAAGGTGCCGGAGGCGCTCGACCACCTCACGCAGGAAGAGCAGCAGAAGCTGATTGACATGGACTCGGTGGCCCGCACCGCGGTCGGGCGAGTCGAACAGGCCGGCATCATCTTCATCGACGAGATCGACAAGATCGCCGGTCGCGAGGGTGGACACGGGCCCGACGTGAGCCGCGAGGGTGTGCAGCGCGACATCCTGCCGATTGTCGAGGGATCGACGGTCAGCACGAAGCACGGCATGGTCCGTACCGACCACATCCTGTTCATCGCGGCCGGTGCCTTTCATGTCGCGAGGCCGTCCGACCTCATTCCCGAGTTGCAGGGCCGGTTTCCGATTCGCGTCGAGCTCGAGGCGCTCGGGCGCGACGAGTTCGTGCGCATCCTGACGGAACCGCGCAGTGCGCTCGTGAAGCAGTACACCGCACTGATGGCGACCGAAGGGATCGCGCTGTCGTTCACCGACGATGCGATCCGGCGGATTGCCGACTTCGCGACGATCGTCAACGAACGGACCGAGAACATCGGTGCACGCCGGCTGCACACGGTCATGGAGAAGCTGCTCGACGAGATCTCGTTCGCAGGCCCGGATCTGCAGGAGAAGACCGTCGTCATCGATGAGGCCTACGTGAACCGGATGCTCGCGGACATCGTGAAGAACGAAGACCTTTCCCGGTACATCCTGTGAGGCGGCGGACGCCGATCGACGGCGGACTGGTCGCGCTGCTGCTGCTGCTGCCGTTGGCGGCGTGCGGCAAGAAGGGACCGCCGCTGCCGCCGCTCGTGCGGATCCCCGGCGCGCCGGCCGACGTCCGTGCGGAGCGTCGCGCCCAGGCGGTCGACCTACAGTTCGTCGTGCCGGCCGCCAATGTCGACGGGTCGCGTCCGGCGAACGTCCAGCGGCTCGAGGTCTACGCGCTCAACGGGCCGGCACCGGCGGCGGCGACCGAGGTGCTGGCGAACGGCGTCCGCGTCGGCGCCGTCGAGGTCAAGGCGCCGGCCGATCCCGACGACACGATCGACGCCGACGAACCGGACAGCGATGTCGAGACGCTGGTTGGCCCCGGTCTCGACCAGGGCGCCACGGCGCACGTCCGTGAACTCCTGACCGCCGCCACGACCGGCGGCGAGGCGACCACCCGCACCTATGTCGTCGTGACGATCACGACCCGGGGCCGGCGTGGGACGGCGTCGGCGCCGGCGGCGGTGGCGCTGGGTTCGGCGCCCGGCGCCCCGGCGGCACCCACCGTCACCTACGACGAGACCAGAATCACGGTGACGTGGACGCCGGTGCCGGCCGGCGACGCCGGCGACGTCCACTACCACGTCTACGATGTCTCACCGCCGGATCCGGCCGCCGCGCCGGCCATCACCACGGCGGCGGGGCCGG
This sequence comes from uncultured Acidobacteriota bacterium, assembly GCA_902825985.1. Taxonomy (GTDB): domain Bacteria; phylum Acidobacteriota; class Vicinamibacteria; order Vicinamibacterales; family CAVVIG01; genus VFZL01. The sequence goes on from CADEDC010000005.1 coordinate 84,871, forward strand.
CCGAACCGCGGGTGAGCGAGGCGCCGCTGACCGCGCCGCCGTACGAGGACACGCGGATGACGTGGAACGCCGAGCGCTGCTACGTGGTGCGGGCGCTGCAGATGTTCGGGGACCTGGCGGTCGAAGGCGACGCGTCACCGCCGGCCTGCGTGACGTTGCGGGACACCTTCGCCCCGGCGGCGCCCACCGGGTTGACGGCGGTCGCGTCCGAAGGCGCCGTCAATCTGATCTGGTCGCCGGGCAGCGAGCCCGATCTCGCCGGCTATCGCGTCGTGCGGACGACCCTGCCGTCGGGTGCGACGGTGACGCTGACGCCGGCGGCCATCCGCGAGTCGACCTTCACCGACACCGTGCCGGCCGGCGTGCGCTACGCCTATTCGGTGCAGGCGGTCGACAGCGCCGGCAACGTGAGCCCCGCGTCGTCGCCGGTCGAAGAGACCGCGCGATGATGAGGTAACATCTGGCTCCATGGAACGCATCTACCGGGTCGCGAAGAACGGCGACACCTTCCATGTCTCCGAGGAGAACGGCGATGTCCGCCGGCTCCATTTGCGCGGTGCCACGATCTTCGACGGCTACGATGCCGGCGATGCAGTGGCCGGCGGTCTGCGCGGCTGCATCGTGCTGGCGCCGGTGCGCCCGTCGAAGCTCGTGTGCGTCGGCCTGAACTACCGCGATCACGCGGCCGAGATGAAGAAGCCGTTGCCGCGCGAGCCGATGCTCTTCCTCAAGCCGCCGACGACCGTGTGCGATCCCGGCGCGGCCATTCTGCTGCCCCCCGGCGTCGGCCGGGTCGACTACGAATCCGAACTGGCGGTCGTCATCGGCCGCCGGGCGCATCGGGTGCCGCGGGCTCGCGCCGCCGACTGCGTCTTCGGCATCACCGCGGTGAACGACGTCACGGCGCGCGACATCCAGAACGCGGAGATTCAGTACACCCGGGCCAAGGGTTTCGACACGTTCGCGCCGATCGGTCCGTGCATCCTGCGCGGCGGCGGCGACGGTGCGCGCACCGTCGAAGGCTGGCTGAACGGCGAGAACCGGCAGCGGTCGACGACGGCGCAGCTGATCTTTCCGGTCGATTTCCTGATCGAATACATCTCGTTCGTCATGACGCTCGAACCGGGCGATGTGATCTCGACCGGAACGCCGTCCGGCGTCGGTCCACTCGAAGCCGGCGACGTCTTTTCGGTACGCGTCGAGGGCGTCGGCGAGCTGAGCAATCCCATCAGGGCGGAAGCGTAAGCGTTGATTGGCGGCTGGTGATGGCAGATTGGCGGTTACGATTGAACGTGATCATCCGACGCCCCTCATCTGGCGTCCGCCACCTGAATGTCACGGAGTGAGAGCATGAAGCTGTTCCTCGACACCGGCAATCTCAAGGATATCGAGACGTTGAGCGCCATCGGCATCATCGACGGGGTGACGACGAACCCGTCGCTGCTCGCGAAGGAGCCGGGCGATTTTCGCGAGAACCTGAAGAAGATCTGCGCGATCGTCAACGGACCGGTGAGCGGCGAGGTCATCGCGACCGATTTCGCCGGCATGATGCGCGAAGGCCACGACATCGCCGAACTCGACCCGCACATGGTCGTCAAGCTGCCGCTGACGCGCACCGGCATCCAGGCGTGCAAGGCGCTGTCGGGCGAGGGCATCAAGGTGAACGTGACGCTGGTGTTCTCGTCGGCGCAGGCGCTGCTCGCGGCGAAGGCCGGCGCGACGTTCGTCAGTCCGTTCGTCGGCCGGTTGGACGACATTGCGACCAACGGCATGGACCTGATTCGCGAGATCGTGGAGATCTACGACAACTACGAGTTCACCACCGAGGTCCTGGTCGCCAGCTGTCGGCACCCGATCCACATCGTCGAAGCTGCCCGTCTCGGCGCCGACATCTGCACCTGTCCGCCGTCGGTCATCGATCAGCTGTTCAACCACCCGCTGACCGGCAGCGGGCTGGAGCGCTTCCTGAAGGACTGGGAAAAGGTCCAGGCCGCACTCGACGCCAAGTAGCGTCCGCGACCCCTCTGCGATCGACCGATGAGACCCGAAGACGTCCTCGCCGACCTCGACCGCCGCGCCGACCTCGGCGGCGGCGCCGAGCGATTGGAGCGGCAGCACGGCGCCGGCAAGCTGACGGCGCGCGAGCGTGTCGAGCTGCTGTTCGATCCTGCCAGCTTCGAGGAGCTCGACAGGCTGGTGACCCATCGCTGCCGCGACTTCGGCATGGAGGACCACGTCATTCCCGGTGACGGCGTCGTCGCCGGCCACGGACTGGTCAATGGTCGCCAGGTCTTCGCGTTCGCGCAGGACTTCACGGTGTTCGGCGGTTCGCTGTCGGAGACCAACGCCGCCAAGATCGTCAAGATCATGGATCTGGCGCTGAAGCTCGGCGCGCCGATCGTCGGCCTCAACGACTCGGGCGGTGCCCGCATCCAGGAGGGTGTGGTGTCGCTGGCCGGCTATGCCGACATCTTCCTGCGCAATACGTTGTGCTCCGGCGTCATCCCCCAGATATCCGCGATCATGGGGCCGTGCGCCGGCGGCGCCGTCTACTCGCCGGCGATTACCGACTTCACCTTGATGGTGAAGCACACCAGCTACATGTTCGTGACCGGCCCCGACGTCATCCGGACCGTCACCCACGAAGAGGTGAGCAAGGAAGCGCTCGGCGGCGCCATGACGCACAACGCCACGAGCGGCGTCGCGCACTTTGCCGTCGAGGACGATCGGGAGTGCCTCCAGACGATTCGCGATCTGCTGGCGTTCCTGCCGTTGAACAACCTCGACGATCCGCCGCGGGTGACGCCGACCGACTCCCCGGACCGTGAGGACGCGGCGCTCGATCAGCTGGTGCCCGACGCACCCAACCATCCGTACGACATGCTCGACCTCGTCCGGTCGATCGCCGACGACGGGTATTTTCTCGAGGTCCACGCGCATTTCGCGCGGAACATCCTCGTCGGATTCGCCCGGCTCGACGGCCGGCCGGTGGGAATCGTGGCGAATCAGCCGAGCGTCCTCGCCGGCACCTTGGACATCGATGCCTCGGTGAAAGGCGCTCGCTTCGTTCGGTTCTGCGACGCGTTCAACATCCCGCTCGTCACGTTCGAGGACGTGCCGGGCTTCCTGCCCGGCACGGTGCAGGAATACGGCGGCATCATCCGGCACGGGGCGAAGCTGCTGTATGCGTTCGCCGAAGCCACGGTTCCGAAGGTGACGGTGATCACGCGCAAGGCGTATGGCGGCGCCTACTGCGTCATGTCGAGCAAGCACCTGCGGACCGACTTCAATTTCGCCTGGCCGACGGCCGAGATCGCCGTGATGGGACCCGAAGGTGCGGTCAATATCCTGTACAAGCGCGAACTCGAGGCCGCCGCTGACGCGATGGCGGCGCGGGCCGAGAAGGTCGCCGAGTTCCGTGACAAGTTCGCCAATCCCTTCGTCGCCGCGGCGCGCGGGTATCTCGACGCCATCATCAAGCCGCGCGAGACGCGGCGGAAGCTCATCGCCGCCCTGCGTCACCTCGACACCAAGCGCGACCGCAATCCGCCGAAGAAGCACGGGAACATCCCGCTCTAGCCGCCGCGTCAGGCGCCGCCCGCGAGGCCGCCGCGGCGGCCGCCGCGGGTTTGCGGTCGCAACCGGAAGTACTTCACAGTACAATAGTTGCGGTCGTTCTTGTCCAGCCAGGTGTCCGTGAACAAGGTGCTCATCGCCAACCGCGGCGAAATCGCGGTCCGCATCATCCGCGCCTGCCGCGAGATGAGTCTGGCGACCGTCGCGGTGTATTCCGAATGCGACCGCGCGGCGCTGCACGTACGTCTGGCCGACGAGGCATTCGCCATCGGCCCGAGCGCCCCGCGCGAGAGCTACCTGCGAATCGATCGCCTGATCGACACCGCCCGGCGGTGCGGCGCCGACGCGATTCATCCCGGCTATGGGTTCCTGGCGGAGAACGAGGCGTTCGCCGCTGCGGTCCGCGCCGCCGGGTTGACCTACATCGGCCCGCCGGCGGAAGCGGTGGCACTGATGGGCAGCAAGACGGCGGCGCGCCGGGCGGCGTCGCGCGCCGGCGTGCCGGTCGTCCCCGGCACCGAGACCGCACTCGGCGCCGACGTTCCGGATGCCGACTTCGCGCGCGAAGCCGAGCGGATCGGCTATCCGCTGCTCGTCAAGGCGGTGGCCGGTGGCGGCGGCAAGGGCATGCGCACGGTGTCCGATCCTGCCGAACTGGCGGGGGCCGTGCGGGCCGCGCGGTCGGAAGCCGGGTCGGCGTTCGGCGACAGCGGCGTCTACCTCGAGCGGAAGGTGATTCAGCCGCGGCACATCGAGATCCAGCTGCTCGCCGACCACCACGGAACGGTCGTGCCGTTCGTCGAGCGCGAGTGTTCGATCCAGCGCCGCCATCAGAAGGTCGTCGAGGAGACGCCATCGCTCGCCGTCACGCCGGCGTTGCGGCAGGCGATGACGGCCGCCGCCGCCGCCGTCGCGCGCGCGGTCGGCTATACGAATGCCGGGACGATCGAGTTCCTCCTCGATCCGAGCGGCCACTTCTACTTCCTGGAGATGAACACGCGCCTCCAGGTCGAGCACCCGATCACCGAGATGGTCACCGGCCTCGATCTGGTGCGCTGGCAGATCCGCATCGCCCGCGGCGAGCGGCTGACGATCGAACCGGCGCAGGCGGTGACACCGCGCGGTCACGCGATCGAGTGTCGCATCTACGCCGAGGATCCGGACAACGGCTTCCTGCCGTCCCCGGGTCGCATCCAGATGCTGAGGGCGCCGTCGGGGCCCGGCATCCGCGACGATTCCGGTGCGACGGCCGGCCTCGAGGTCCCCATCTTCTACGACCCGTTGATCTCGAAGCTCGTCGCCTGGGCCGAGGATCGGCCGACTGCGGTCGCGCGGATGCGCCGCGCGCTGTCCGAGTACGTCGTCTCGGGGATCAGGACGACGATCCCGTTCTTCACGTGGCTGACAACGCAGCCGGACTTCGAGACGTCGGCATTCCACACCACCTACCTCGACGAACTGCTCGCGGCACGCAACGGCCGGCCATTCGTCGAACCGAGCGCCGAGGCGGAGAATCTCGCCGCCATCGCGGCGGCCCTGCAGATCGCGCTGGCGCCCGCGTCCGCGGCGCTGGCCGGCGGCGGCGCTGCGGCGGCTGCCGCCCCGGTCACCAGTCACTGGAAGACCCAGGCTCGTGCCGAGGCGTTGCGCTGACATGCGATACGACGTCGAGATCCAGGGACGTGTCCGTCAGGTGCAGGTGACCCGCGCCGGCGGCCGCGCCGTCGTCGAGGTCGACGGCTGTCGCTGGGTGGTCGACGCCGTGCGCATCGACGGCCAGATTCTGTCGCTGCTGCTGGCCGAGATCGCCGACGGGACGTCCGGCGCGGCGACCGCGATGGCTGGCGGTCGGAGCGCCGAGGTGATGCTGGCGAGCCACCCGGGCGGCCGGCTGACCGCCGGCGTCGGCGGCATCCCGGTGGACGTGCATCCCGCCGGTCGGCGGCGGCCGACGCCCGGCGGCGACGGTGCGCAACGCGGGCCGCAGCGGCTGCTGGCACCGATGCCCGGCAAGGTCGTCCGCGTGCTGGTGAAGGCAGGCGATGCGGTGGCCGCCCGGCAGCCGGTGGTCGTCGTCGAAGCGATGAAGATGGAAAACGAGCTGCGGGCGGCGCGGGACGGTCGCGTGTCGGAGGTGGCGGTGCGCGATGGCCAGCTGGTCGAGGCGGGCATGCTGCTCGCCGTGATTGCAGACAGCTAGACCGTGAGTACGCGTTTCTCGCGCCTCCGCTCCCACTGGGTCACGAAGTTCGTGGTGCGTACGGCCGGCGTCGCCGCCGTGCTGCTGGCCGTCGCCGTGGTGAGCACGCTGACGATCGACCTCGGGCCGGCCGTCCGTGGGCTCGCCGAACGCGAGGGCAGCCGGCGCATCGACCGGCCGCTGCACATCGGCCGGATCGGCATCCACCTGCTGCGCGGTCGCGTCCTCGTCGAAGACATCGTCATCGAGGGCCTGACCGCCGGCGACCGGCCGTTCTTCGTCGGCAAGCAGATCTCGATGTCGCTCGACTGGTCGAAGGCGGTTGCCCGGCGGCCGGAGTTCATCATCACGTCGGTGGAGATGACCGACTGGGAGATGCTGGTGGAGAAGTGGCCGGGAGGCCGCCACAACTTCATCAAGGTCAACAACAGCCAGCCGGGCGCGCCGCCCGGACCGCGTCGCTTCGTGACGACCCTGCAATACCTGCGGGCGTGGCGGGGCCAGTTCGTCTACGAGGACCACGAGGCGCCCTGGCGCGTCCTCGCGCCGAACCTCGACGTCTCGGTCACCAACCTGCCGCAGTACCACGGTGAGGCGACGTTCCACGGCGGCCTCATCTCGGTGCAGCAGTTCGTGCCGATGTGGGCCAACATGAAGGCCCGGTTCACCATCGACGGCAGCCGTCTGCGCATGGACCACGTCGCGCTCGAGAGCGATGGCGCGGTCAGCGAGGCGAGCGGCGAGATCGACATGGCGCACTGGCCCGAACAGACGTATCAGGTGAAGTCGCGGATCGGCTTCCCGCGCATGCGCGAGCTCTTCTTCGCCGGTGAACCCTGGCGGCTCGCCGGCGACGGCGACTTTGCCGGCACGTTCCACCTCTTCAAGGGCGGCCACGATCTGAAGGGCCACTTCACCAGCCCACTGACCGGCGTCTACGACTACCGGTTTCCGGCCACCTACGGCGACCTGCACTGGGACAAGGACGGCTTCGAGGTGACCGACGCCGGCGCCCGGTTCTCCGGTGGCGCCGCGACGTTCAGCTTCGCCATCGCCCCGCTCGGTTCGCCGATCAAGCCGACCGGGCGCTTCGAGGCGCGCTACACCGACGTCGACGTCGCGGAACTGACCGATTTCTATCAGCTGCCAGGCGTCCGCTTCTCCGGTCGTGCCACCGGCCACAACGTGCTCGAGTGGCCGATGGGCCGGTTCGGCGAGCATCGCGGCGATGGCGGCGTCACCGTCGTCGCACCTGCCGGCGCCGAGATCATGCCGGCGTCGCTCGACGCACTGCGCGCCGCCGACGACGGTCATCGGTTCCACGAGTGGGGGCCGTTCACGATCGTGCCGCTGCCGCCGCACGTGCCGATCGACGCGGCGGTCACCTATCGCTACGACGAAGGCGCCGTGCAGATCGACGCGGGACGCTTCGCCACCCCGTACACGTCCGTGTCGTTCGCGGGTACGACCGACTGGGGCGGCGAGTCGCAGTTCGGCTTCCACGTCGTCAGTGGCGACTGGCAGGAAAGCGATCAGGTGCTCGCCGGCATCATGACCGACTTCGGCGCCCGCACCGGTCCCGTCGTCATCGGCGGGCGCGGCGAGTTCGACGGGGCGATGACCGGGCCGTTCAGGCGACCGCGCATCGAAGGACGTTTCACGGGCGAGGACATGCGCGCCTGGGACACGCTGTGGGGCGACGGCGACGCCCACATCGTCGTCGAGAACAACTACGTGACGGTCAGCGCGGCGACGGTCCGCCATCAGGGCTCGGAAATCCGCGCCGAGGGGCTGTACTCGCTCGGCTATCCGCGCCGGGACGGCGGCGAGGAGCTCGATGCGCGCTTCCGGATCTCGCGCCGCGACGTCGACAGCCTGCGGCATGCGTTCGAGATCGACGACTATCCGGTGTCGGGGCTGCTGTCCGGCGAGTTCCACCTGACCGGCCACTACGAGGCGCCGGTCGGCTTCGGATCGATGACCATCGAAGAGGGGTCGGCGTACGACGAGCCGTTCGAGCGGGCGACCGCTGGTTTGCGTTTCGAGGGCGCCGGCGTGCGGCTCGACAACGTGGTGGTGTCGAAGGCCGGCGGGCAGGTGGACGCCGCGGCGTTCGTCGGCTGGAACTCGACGTACTCGTTCAACGCCTCCGGGCGGCGCATTCCGATGGAGCGGACGACGACGTTCGCCTACCCCGGGGCGCAGCCGAGCGGCCAGATCGAGTTCACCGCCGGCGGCAGCGGCACCTTCGAGGTGCCACGCTACGACGTGCGCTTCCGCGTTGCGGACCTGGCGGTCGGCGACGAGAGCGTCGGCCAGGTCACCGGGGTGCTCGGGCTGCGCGGCGACGAGTTGAGCGGCGAGTTCGATGCCGCCTCGCCGCGGCTGAACGTCACCGGGACCGGTCGCATCGGACTGGGCCCGACCGGCGCGTCGGACATCACGTTCCGTTTTCACGACAGCTCGCTGGATCCCTACGTCCGGCTCTACCAGCCGAAGCTGTCGCCCTACACGACGGCGGTGGCGAGCGGCACGGTGCGGGTCGTCGGCCTGCTGTCCGATTTCAACCAGCTCCTCGTCGACGCGACCGTCGAACGGGTCGAGATGCGGATGTTCGACTATGCGATCGCGAACTCGCAGGCGGTGCGGGTGAAGCTCGACAACAACGTCGTCAGGGTCGAGCAGTTGCGGCTGGTCGGCGAAGACACCAGGCTGGACGTCGGCGGGACGGTGAGTCTCAGCGACGAACGGATCGCCATTCGCGCCTCGGGCGAGGCGAACCTCGGGCTGTTGCAGGGGTTCTTCCGCGACGTGCGCGGGTCCGGTCGGGCGCGACTCGTGGCGGCGGTGGACGGTCCGCTCTACACGCCGGAGTTCACCGGCAGCGCGACGATCGCCGACGGCCGCGTGCGCCATCTGTCGCTGCCCAACTCGCTCGACGAGATCAACGGCGTGATTCAGTTCGACTCGCGCGGCATCCGGCTCGATGACGTCACCGCGACGATGGGCGGCGGCCGGATTCAGTTCGGCGGCCGCGTCGGGCTCGAGGGCTACCTGCCGGGCGAACTGAACGTCACCGCCCGCGGCGAGGACATGCGCCTGCGCTACCCCGAAGGGGTGCGCTCGACGGTCGACGCCGACCTGGCGATTCGCGGCAACGTCAAGGCGCCGACCGTCGGCGGCGCCGTCACGGTGAAGAACGCGGTATGGAGCCGCCGCATCGATCCGTCGGGTGGTCTGCTCGACTTCGGCGGTCCGCCGGCGGCCGCACCGGGGGCGGCACCGACCGGCGTCGCGCCGACCGTCCCGATCCGGTTCGATATCGAAGTGCTGGTGCCCTCGACCTTGCGCATCGAGAACAACCTGGCGCGCCTCGTCGCCAGCGCCGACCTGCAGCTGCGCGGCACCTACGAGCGGCCGCTGCTCTTCGGCCGGGCCGAGGTCGACCGCGGCGAGGTGATGTTCGAGGGCCGGCGGTATCTCGTGACACAGGGCTCGATCGAGTTCACGAATCCGTTGCGCATCGAACCGTTCTTCGACGTCGAGGCGGTGACCCGTGTCCGGGTGCCGGGCCAGACCTATCGCGTGACGGTCCGCGCCGCCGGAACGATGGAGCGGCTGCAGCCGGAGCTCAACTCGGATCCGCCGCTGCCGGCGGCGGACGTGCTGGCGCTGCTCTTCAGCGACGTCCGGCGCGCGGCGCCCGACACCGGGTCGAGCGACTTCGAGGTGCGCGCGCGGCAGAATCCGAACCAGCGGCAGACCGACATCCTGACGACGCGGGCGACGCGGGCGCTCGCGAACCCGATTTCGTCGGAGGTCGGACGGGTCGTCGAGCAGACGTTCGGCGTCGACACCTTCCAGCTGACGCCGTCGCTCATCGACCCGTACAGCCAGTCCTCGAATCGCGTCAACCCGTCGGCCCGGGTGACGATCGGCAAGCGCATCTCCGACCGCGTCTACCTGACGTTCTCGCGCAGCCTGAGCACGTCCTACAACGACCAGATCCTGCTGCTCGAATACGACGAGAGCGATCGACTGTCGTGGATTCTGTCGCGCAACGAAGACCAGACCTACGCCATCGAAGTCCGTGTGAGGCACGCGTTCTGACGATGCGACGGCGTTGGGGACTGACGTTGCTGCTGATGCTGCACGCGGCAGCGGCGCGCGCCGACGTCGCCGATTACCTCGGCCGGCCGGTGACCGCCATCGTCGTCGAAGCGGAAGGACGCCGGATCAGCGACCCGGCGCTGCTCGACCTGCTGGAGTCCGTCGCCGGACAGCCGCTGCGCATGCGGGACGTGCGCGCCTCGGTCGCCCATCTCTTCAGCCTCGGGCGCTTCGCCGACGTCGTGGTCCATGCGACCCCGACGGCCGCCGGCGTCTCGCTGCGCTACGAGCTGATGCCGGTGCATCCGATCGAGCGGATTGTGTTCACCGGCGTCGCCACTGCACCGGGCCTCGACGACGGCGACCTGCGGCGGGCGGTCGTCGAACGGTTCGGCAGCTCGCCGCCCACGTCGCGGGCCAACGATCTGCGCCTCCTGGTGCTCGCCCAGTTGCGGAATCGCGGCTATCGGCGCGCCGTCGTGACCACCCGGGTGGAGATCGAGCACGCACCGGAACGCGGGTCGCTGGTGATTGCGGTGACCCCCGGCACGCGCACCACCATCGACCGCGTCATCGTCGGCACCAACGGCGGCTTCAGTGACGCCGAGACGGTACGCCGCCTGAACGTGCCGCGCGGCGCGGCGTTCCAGCCGGAGTTGCTGCAGGAGCGCGCCGATCGGCTGGTCGAAGACCTCAAGGCGCGCGGCCACTACAACGCACGCCTGACGGTGACGCCGCAGTTCGCCGGCGACGAGAGCACGGTGTCGCTCACCGTCACGGTGGTGCCGGGACCGCGGATTCGCCTCGAGTTCGCCGGCGACCCGCTGCCCGAGGACCGGCGCGAAGAGCTGGTCCCCATCCGGCGCGAAGGGGCGGTGGACGAGGATCTGCTCGAGGATTCAGGGCAGCGGATCGAGGAGTTCCTGCGCGGCCAGGGCTATCGCGACGCGACCGCCGCATTCACGCGGACGACGCAGGGCGACGAGTTGACCGTGCGCTTCACCGTGGCGCGCGGCCGACAATACCGCGTGGCGCAGGTCGAGGTCACCGGCAACGACCGCGTGACCCTCGCCGACCTGGCGCCGGCGCTGCGCGTGCGCGAGGGACAGGTGTTCTCGGCGGCTGCCCTGTCGGCCGAGGTCGCGGCGATTCAGGATATCTACGCCAGGCGGGGATACTCGCTGGCCCGCGCCGTGCCGGAGGCGCGTCCGCTGGCGAGCGCGGCCGGCGCCCCCCAGGTGCCGATGACGGTCCGCATCGCCATCGCCGAGAACGTCCGCACGCTGGTGGGCTCGGTGCGCGTCGAAGGGAATACGGCGCTGACGACGGCGGAGCTGACCGACGGGCTGGGCCTGCAGCCCGGCCAGCCGTTCTACCCGACGCAGCTCGCGATCGATCGCGACGCGGTGCAACTGCGCTACGCGAACGCCGGGTTCCGGAGCGCGACCGTGTCGAGCAACCCTGGTTTGAGCGATGACGGCGCCCGGGCGGATGTCGTCTTCACCGTCGAAGAGGGGCCGCAGATCCGCATCGACCACATCCTCATCGTCGGCAACCAGCGGACGCGCACCGACACCATCCGTCGCGAACTGCAGTTCACGAGCGGCGACCCGCTGGGACTGTCGGCCGTCACCGAGAGCCAGCGCCGCCTGGCGACGCTCGGCCTCTTTCGGCGCACCCGCATCTCCGAACTCGGACACGGCGCCGAGACTACGCGCGACGTCCTGATTGTGGTCGAGGAAGCCCCGGTCACCACGATCGGCTACGGCGGCGGCCTGGAAACCAAACCGGTCATTCGCGGCGACGCCGTCGCCTCGGAGCAGCTGGAGTTCGCGCCGCGCGCCTTCTTCGAGATCGGCCGCCGGAATCTCTTCGGCAAGAACCGGTCCGTGAACCTGTTCTCGCGCGTCAGCTTCCGGCCGCGGAGCTTCACCGGAGAGTCGGCCGGTGCCGGCGGCGGCTACGGTTTCAGCGAATACCGGGTCATCGGCACGTACCGCGAGCCGCGTCTGCGCGGCACCGCCGCGGATGCGTTCCTGACCGGGACGATCGAACAGCAGCGGCGCGCCAGCTTCAACTTCGCCCGCCGCGCCCTGACGGCCGAGCTGCTCCGGCGCCTGTCACGCCAGGTCAGCGTGACCGGTAACTATCAGCTGCAGCGCACCGAGCTGTTCGACGAACGCATCGACGAAGACGATCGGCTGCTGATCGATCGCCTCTTTCCGCAGGTCCGCCTGTCCTCGTTCTCGATGTCTGCGATTCGCGACAGTCGCGACGATCTCATCGATCCGAGAGTCGGCGCCTACCTGAGCGCGAACGGCCAGATAGCCGGCCGCGCGATCGGCTCGGAGGTCGGGTTCATCAAGAGCTACTTCACCGGGCAGGTGTTCAGGACCCTTCCGCAGCTCCGCCAGGTGGTGTTCGCAACCAGCCTGCGCGTCGGCTTGGCCGCCGGTTTCCCGCGCCAGGGGACGGTGCTCGACGAGAGCGGCGACATCGTCACCGGCATCGTCAGGGAACTGCCGGCGAGCGAACGTTTCTTCGCGGGTGGCGACACGACGGTGCGCGGCTTCGCCCTCGACCAGCTCGGCACGGCCGACACGATCGGCCCGGGAGGCTTCGCCAAAGGCGGCAACGCGCTGGTGATCTTCAATGCCGAACTGCGCCTGCCGATTCGCGGCGGCCTCGGACTGGTCGGGTTCTTCGATACCGGCAACGTCTTCGTGCGCACCTCGGCGATCGACCTCGGCGAGCTGCGAAGCACGGTCGGTTTCGGGATCCGTTACAAGTCGCCGGTCGGCCCGATCCGCGTCGACCTCGGGATCAAGGCCAACCGCAAGGACCTGGCGCCGGGGGTGCGGGAGGATGCCACCGCGGTTCACATCAGCCTGGGGCAGGCGTTCTGATGGCGCACCGCATCGCGCGCGGCTTCGCCCGGCCAGTCATCGGCGCGCTGATGCTGGCGCTGGCCGCCCCGTCGCGGGTAGCGGCGCAGGAGGTCATCGACCGCATGATGGCTGTCGTGTCGGGCGATCTCATCATGATGAGCGACGTAACGGCCGCGGTCGACTTTGGCCTGGTGCCGCCCGCGACCAGCGACGATGTCACGCGGACCGTGCTGTCCCAGTTGATCGACCGATCGCTGATGCTCGCAGAGGTCGAGCGCTATGCGCCGCCCGAGCCGAGCCGCGCGGCGGTCGATCGCGAGTACCAGTCGGTCAGCACGCGCTTTTCGTCACCTGAGGCGTTCGCCGAGGCGCTGGCCCGCAACGGCATCGACGAGTCGTCGCTGCGCGCCACCTTGCGCGCGAACCTCCGCCTCCGGGCCTACCTCGAGCAGCGCTTCACGACAGTGCCGCCGTCAGACGCCGAGATCGAGGCATACTACAGGGAGCATCGCGAGCGCTTCACGCGGAACGGCCGGCCGCAGCCGCTGGACGAGGTGCGAGCCGACGTCGAGCAGGCGCTCGGCCTGGACCGGCGGCAGTCGATGGTGGACGAGTGGCTGGCGGGACTGCGACGCCGCGCGCCGATCACCGACGTCTACGTACCAGAGGCGGCGGCTGCTCCGCGCCTCCGATGAGGTGACGCACGCGCTTCGAACGCGGCGTCCATCCGCAGTCTCCCGACCCGTCGGGCCTTCCGACCAGACGGGCCGCCGATCGCCTAGCGACCGGTGGCCAGGAACACGCCAATCTGAAGCAGATCGAACGCGGCATGGCTGACGGCCGGGGCGACGATGGAGCGTCGGCGTAGATAGCTGACACCCCAGAAGGCGCCCAGCAGTCCGGTCGCGATGGCGGCATCGGCGCCCTGAATGCTGTGCCCGGCTCCGAACGCTGCGCTTGCCACCACGACGCCGACAATCGGTCCGCCGAGCGAGCGTTCGAACCTCGTCAGGATGAATGCGCGCTGCACCTCTTCGCGAACGCCGCCGGCGATGATTACGATGAGCGCGAAGATTGCGACGTCAGCCGGTTGGCGCAACAGATCCTGGAGCGGGTTTTGCTCGACTGTATGCAGCCATGGTGCCACGATGGCCACGGTGATCAGGACCGCGAAGGCGATTCCGTAGGCTTTGAACACCATCGGGACCGCCGCCTTCATCTCGCCAAGCCAGGGGCGGTCACCGAAGAACACTGCGGCCGGATGCTCGTCATGTGTCCGAAGGAACAGGACGATCAAGCCGATCAGCACGGCCGTATCGGCGAGGAGCAACGGTGCGACATAGCGGATCTGCAGTCCGGCCTCGCTGCTCTCGGGCATCAGGCCGAGCCGCGTAAGCAACAGACCCAACAGAACCTGCGTCGGAAAGCCGGAGCAGAGGATCACCTCGATCAGCGCGAGGATGCGCGCATCGGGGGTGCGACCGTCTGAGCTGGGTCGAGAAGTCGATGGCAGATTGGTCGGAGAGGTAGGCGAGGCAGCAGACGGATCCATCGGATGCTCTGTCAGCCTACTGCAATCGGTGAACGAGCGAGCACGGATGAGGTTGTGGAAATGAACTTGCGCACAAGACTGTTTGGGTCACAGAATGTAAAAATGACACGGTTGTGCACAGGGGAGACGGGAGCGTGAGCTTTGCGACCGACGGCGTGATGCCGGCCGACACCTCCGACGCGCAGGTCGTATCCGAGCGGGTACTCATCGTCGAGGACGATCCGGCCGCCCGCGTCGGACTCGAACAACTGGTCAAGAGTTGGGGGTTCGTCGCCGATTCGGCCACCGATGGCGAGGACGCGCTGGAGAAGGTCACGACCTTCCGGCCGTCCATCGTCATTTCCGATCTCGTCATGCCGCGGATGGACGGCCTGACACTGCTGCGAGCCCTGCACAGTCAGGGAGCGGACGTCACGACGCTGCTGCTGACCGCCCAGGGCACGGTGGAAACCGCCGTCGAGGCGATGAAAGAGGGCGCCTACGACTACCTGACGAAGCCGGTCGACATCCAACGCCTCAAGATTCTCCTCGACAAGATCGTCGAGCGCCAGGAGACGCTTCGCGAAGTGAAGGCGCTCCGCCGGCAGTTGCGCGAGCACGGCACGTTCGGCCCGATGATCGGCAACAGTCCGGAGATGCGCAAAATCTATCAGGTGGTCGAACAGGCGGCACCGACGAGCGCCTCCGTGCTGATCACCGGCGAGTCCGGCACCGGCAAGGAGCTGGTCGCGCAGACCATCCATCAGCTCAGTCCGCGCGCGTCGTTCCCGTTCGTCGCCATCAACTGCGCCGCCATACCCGAGACGCTGCTCGAGAGCGAGATCTTCGGCCACGAGAAAGGCGCCTTCACCGGCGCCGCCGATCGACGGCAGGGCTGCTTCGAGCTCGCCGACCGCGGCACGTTGTTCCTCGACGAGATCGGCGAGATGACGCCGACGACGCAAGTGAAGCTGCTCCGGGTGCTGCAGGAACGGCGCTTTCGCCGTCTCGGCGGCCGCAACGAGCAGTCGGTCGACGTCCGGGTCATCGCTGCCACCAACATCGACCCGGTGGAAGCGGTGCAGAAAGGCAAGCTGCGCGAGGACCTCTACTACCGCCTGAACGTCTTCGCGATGATGCTGCCGCCCCTCCGCGACCGCCGCCAGGACCTGCCGCTGCTCGTCCAATCGTTCCTGAACGAGTTCAATCAGCGGAATCAGAAGGCGATTGCCGGCGTCGATCAGCAGGTCATGCGGATCCTCGAGCAGTACAACTGGCCCGGGAACGTTCGCGAACTGCGCAACGTCATCGAGCGGGCGACGATTCTCGCGCCCGGTCCGTTCATCGAGTCGCGGCACCTGCCGCCGATGATGTCGGACGAGCCGCCGGTGCAGCATCAGCCGCAGGTCGCCCTCGCTCCGGGAACGACGGTCGAGGAGGCCGAGCGGCGGCTCATCATGATGACGCTGGCGCACACCCGCGACAACAAGACGCGCGCCGCGGAAATCCTCGGCATCAGCCTGAAGACGTTGCACAATAAGCTGAACAAGCTGCGGCTTCGTCCACGGAGAGACGACGCGACGCAGGGCTGACAGGTTCTGGCCGGCCTTTCTGGAAACCGCTCGTGCGTCTAGGCATCAAGGGCAAGCAGGTCCTCGGCGTCACGATCATCGTCGGCCTGGTGGTCATCGGGCTGAGCGCCATCGATCTCGCCCGTATCGCCAGGGTCAGCCTGAACGAAAGCGCGGCGCGCGCCGACCTGCTCTCGAACGCCATCTTCCACCGCGCCCGGGAAGTGGTGCGGGAAGGCGTGGACCCCTATGAAGCCCTGGCCGCCGACGCCGGGCTGCGGTCGATCCTCGAAGCCAGCCTCTACTCGGACAGCGTGACCTTCGCGGCCATCGTCGACGCCGATGGCATCGCGGTGGCGCACGTCGACCGCACGCTGCAGGGCAAGCCGCTGCGGCCCGGCGGCGACCTGTCGCTGCTGCTGTCGCGGCCGCAGAGTACCCAGCTGCTCGCACTCTACTCGGACCAGGGTCGCAACCTCGAATTGCGGCGGCCGCTACTGTTCGGTGACGTCCAGCTCGGGTCGATCCGCATCGGCGTCTCGACCCTGCTGATTCGCGATGCGCTGAACCGCGCGCTCGCTCCGGCGCTGATCACGGCGGTCGTCGCCCTCGGCGTCTCCATCGTCGGTGCCGTCATCCTGGCGCAGCTGCTGCTGCGGCCGATTCACGTCATCCGCAGCGGGTTGACCCGCCTGGGCCGTGGCGAGTTCGGCGTCAAGCTCGATCTGAAGCAGGATGACGAGTTCGGCGAGCTCGGCACGTTCTTCAACACGGTCAGCGAGCAGCTGTCCGCCGATCGGTCGCAGATGGCCGGGCAGGTGGCGAACCTCGAATCGGCGGTCCAGCACCTCGAGGACGCCGTGGCCATCGTCGGTCCCAAAGGGGCGTTGCTGTTTGCCAACCCGGCGTTTCGGGGGCTGATTCCGGCCGGGGTTCCTGGCACGCCGCTCAAGGAGCTGGTGCCCATGGACCACCCGCTCTATCGGCTCGCCGAGGAAACGCTGGCAATGCGGCAGGCGCGTGGGCCGATTGCCGCCCCGTTCGTCATGGCGCGCGGCGAAACCGTCGAACGGTTGATGTCGACGCATCCCGTGCATGATGCGGCGGGCGAACTGGTCGGCGTGATGCTGACGTTGCGCAATCTCGAGTATCTGGCGCAGGTGGAGTCGACCGTCCGCTACTCGCGCAAGCTCGCGGCGCTCGGCCGGCTGTCGGCCGGCGTGGCGCATGAGGTGAAGAATCCTCTCAACTCGATGATGATTCATCTCGAGCTGCTGCGGCAGAAGTTCATGGCGCGACCGCTGGTGGGCGTCGCCGGCCGCCGTGCGGTGGTCGAGCCGCAGCCGTTCGACCCGGCGGACGCGATCCAGCACGTCGACATCATTGCCGGCGAAATCCGCCGCCTCGACGAGGTCGTCCAGGGGTTCCTCAAGTTCTCGCGGCCGGAAGACCTGAAGCTGCAGCCGCTCGCGCTGTCGGTGCTGTTCGGCGAGGTGATTCCGATCATCCGGCCGGAGGCGGCGCGCAACAGCGTCGATCTGACGTTTGAGTGCGACGGGGCCATCGAGGTCAACGGCGATCCGGCGATGCTCCGGCAGGCCTTCCTGAATCTCGCGCTGAATGCCTGTCAGGCGATGCCGGGTGGTGGCACGCTGCGGATCGGCTGTGAGAAGGCGCGGGGCAATCGCGTCATCATCACCGTGGCCGACTCCGGGGTCGGCATCAAGCCGGAACACCTCAAGCGCATCTTCGACCTCTACTTCACGACCAAGACGGGCGGCAGCGGTATCGGATTGTCGATGGTCTATCGCACCGTCCAGATGCACGACGGGGAAATTGAGGTACAGTCAACGCCAGGGAAGGGCACGACCTTCCGGGTGATACTCCCCCAGGCATGACCGATTGCGGAACACTCTCGCGCGGGCCGTGGAGACGGCGATACGGGGCTGCGCTGACGCTCGCCATGGCGTTGCTCATCGTGTCCGGGTGCGGCAAAAAGGTCGTCCAGACCATGCCGCCGATGCCTGAGCTGGAAGTGCCGCCGCCGCCACCCCGCGACGTCGAGCCGACGGACGCCCAGCTGCCTCAGCCGGTGCCGCTCGTCGATGCTCCGGTGCGCACCGTCGAGCGACCGCGCGTCTCGCCGCCGCCACCGCCTCGGGACGTCAAGCCCGAACCGAAGCCGGAGCCGCCGGCCGAGCCGAAGCCGGTGGAAGAGCAGAGGCCGGCAACGACGCTGCAAACCACCCCCATCGATCGCGAGGCCGAGCTCGAGCGCCGGGTGCGCGGCACGTTGCAGACGGCCACCGCCGACCTGAATCGTGTCGACTACCGCAAGCTCAACTCCGATGTGCAGCTGCAGTACGACACGGCGAAGAGCTTCGTCCGGCAGGCCGAGGAAGCGCTGAAGTCGAAGAACCTCGTCTTCGCCCAGACGATGGCAGAGAAGGCGGCGACACTGGCCAGTCAACTCGCGGGCCGCTAGTGTCCATCGGTCTGCCCACGCCGGGCGACCGCAGGCCATCCGTCAACCCTGTCCACCCCTTCATTCGGCCGTTTCTCCGTGGTACCGTCCTTGCTCCGGGTGATGCAACCTCGTTCTTCTCGCGCTCTGCGGGAAGCACACCATCCTCACACAGCATCCTGCCCGAGCATTGGGAGGCCGCTCATCGGCCTCCCACTCGCCACAGCTCGCATCCGGGACCGCGTCGCCTCCCGCGGCACACGTCGCTCGGCACGGGGCTTCCCGATACTGCGCAGTTCGGCCGACACAAGTCATCCGAATTGTCCATATCTTGCGAGTGACCTAAAGACAGAACACAATATCTTGTGTTCTCGCGCTTGACAAACCACATCGCGTGGATTCATATTCATTCCCCGTACGTCACGCATGTGAGCGGCAGCTTCCCAGCCTGGCGGGCACGTGCGTGCAGCGAATTTCGACGTTTTGGGCTTCACGGCCTCAACTATCCGTACAACTGAGAGAGCGATCCGTTTCGGGGTGGAACGCGATCGTGAGCGGTGGAGGACACATGAAAGAGGGACCTTCCTACCAGGCAGCTCCGGCTGGTCAGGAGACGATTGAAAGCGGCGGCTCACTGAGCAAGCCGGCATTTGCCGAGGCCGAGAAGCCGCGGTCCAAGAAATCGGTCGCCCCCTCCGGTTTGTCATTCCCGCGCTTCTTCACCGAGGCTGGCGTCGACCCGTTCGACGAGGTCGAGTGGGACCTGCGGTCTGCCGTCATCGGGAACGAGCGCGGTGAAGTCGTGTTCGAACAGCGCGACGTCGAGATTCCGAAGTTCTGGTCGCAGCAAGCGACCAACATCGTCGTGTCCAAGTACTTCCGCGGGCAGATCGGGACGCCCGAACGCGAACGCAGCGTCAGGCAGCTGATTGGTCGCGTCGTCGACACGATCACGGCGTGGGCGCGGGCGAACCGCTATTTCGCCAGCGACGACGATCTGCAGGCGTTCAGCGACGACCTGAAGCACATCCTGGTGTATCAGAAGGCGGCCTTCAACAGCCCGGTCTGGTTCAACTGCGGCTTCGAGAAGGCGCCGCAGTGCTCGGCCTGCTTCATCAACTCGGTGCAGGACACGATGGATTCGATCCTGACGCTCGCCCGTACCGAGGGCATGCTGTTCAAGTACGGTTCCGGAACCGGGACCAATCTGTCGCCGATCCGCTCGTCCAGAGAACTGCTGGCCGGTGGCGGCACGGCGTCGGGTCCGGTCTCGTTCATGAAAGGCTACGACGCGTTCGCCGGGGTCATCAAGTCCGGCGGCAAGACGCGGCGGGCGGCGAAGATGGTGATTCTCGACGTCGAACACCCCGACATCCTCGAGTTCATCAACTGCAAGGTGGAGGAAGAGCGGAAGGCCTGGGCGTTGATCGACGCCGGCTATGACGGCTCCTTCACCGGGCCGGCGTACTCCTCGGTGTTCTTCCAGAACTCGAACAACAGCGTCCGTGTGTCGGACGAGTTCATGCGGTCGGTGCTCGACGACAGCACGTGGAGCACGAAGGCGGTGGTCGACGGCCGCGTCATGGACACCTATCGCGCCCGCGACCTGATGCAGGCGATCGCCGAGGGCACGCACGTGTGCGGCGACCCCGGCATGCAGTTCGACACGACGATCAACGAATGGCACACGTGTCCGAACACGGATCGCATCTTCGCGAGCAATCCGTGCTCGGAGTACATGTTCCTCAACGACTCGGCGTGCAACCTCGCCTCGATCAACCTCATGCGGTTCGTGACCGAAGATGGCGAGATCGACGTCGTCGCCTACCGGGCGGCGATCCGCACGCTGCTGACCGCGCAGGAGATCATCGTCGACAACGCGAGCTACCCGTCGGCGGCGATTGAGAAGAACAGCCACGCCTATCGACCGCTCGGTCTCGGCTACGCGAACCTCGGCGCGCTGCTGATGTCGCGCGGTCTGCCGTACGACAGCGATGCCGGCCGCGACTACGCGGCCGCGTTGACGGCGATCATGACCGGCGAGGCGTACGCGCAGTCGGCCCGCATCTCGCGTGACTGCGGCGGCCCGTTCACCGGCTACGACAGGAACCGCGAGCCGTTCCTGCGCGTCATGCGCAAGCACCGCGATGCGATGCGCGACGTGAACGCCCGCAACGTGCCGGCCGATCTCTACGCGGCGGCGAAGAGCTCGTGGGACGACGCGGTGGAGCTCGGGGAGCAGCATGGCTACCGCAACGCGCAGGCGACCGTGCTGGCGCCGACCGGCACGATCGGTTTCATGATGGACTGCGACACGACCGGTGTCGAGCCGGACATCGCCCTGGTGAAGTACAAGAAGCTGGTCGGCGGCGGCCTGATGAAGATCGTCAACCAGACGGTGCCGATGGCGCTGGCGAAGCTTGGCTACACGGCGGCGCAGGTGGACGCGATCGTCAAGTACATCGACGAGCACGAGACCATCGAAGGTGCCCCCGAACTGCGGGAGTCGCACCTGCCGGTGTTCGATTGCGCGTTCAAGGCGGCCAAGGGCCATCGGTCGATCCACTACATGGGCCACATCAAGATGATGGGCGCCACCCAGCCGTTCATCTCGGGCGCCATCAGCAAGACCGTGAACGTACCGAAGGAAGCAACGGTCGACGAGATTACCCAGGCGTACGTGCAGTCGTGGAAACTGGGCGCCAAGGCGATCTCGATCTACCGCGACGGCAGCAAGCGGACCCAGCCGCTCAATACGTCCAAGGACAAGACGGCCGCCGAGACGGCGAAGGACGCGGTGGCGCAGCTGGTCAGTCAGCCCATCCGTCGCAAGCTGCCGGACGAGCGCCACGCCCTGACCCACAAGTTCGACATCCAGGGTCACGAGGGCTACATCACCGTCGGCCTGTTCGAGGATGGACAGCCGGGGGAGATCTTCCTCGTGATGGCGAAGGAGGGCTCGACGATCTCGGGCTTTGCCGATGCGTTCGCCCAGGCGATTTCCTACGCGCTGCAGTACGGCGTGCCGCTCCAGGCGCTGGTGGACAAGTTCAGCCACGTCCGCTTCGAGCCGTCGGGCATGACGCGCAATCCGGAGATCCGCTTCGCGAAGTCGATCGTCGACTACATCTTCCGATGGATGGCCTCGAAGTTCCTGTCGCCGGAGGCGCAGTTCAATGCCGGCGTCAACCTTCGAGATCACGAGGAGTCTGGAGGACAGTCTACGGTGAAGCAACCGATGCTTCCGCCAGAGGCAGTGCCTTTGCCAACGACTACCGCCCCGCAGCCTCAGCGCGACGGTCAGCGTCTGTCAGTGCCAGAGAAGCAGACGTTTACGCCGTTTTCGACCATCCAGAACCAGGAGGATGCACCGCCGTGCTCCACCTGCGGCTCGATCATGATCCGCAGCGGCGCCTGCTACAAGTGCGTCAATTGCGGCAACACCAGCGGGTGCGCCTGACCGCGCGCGCCGGAACCGATCGGCGCGCGGGCCCCTGAGCCGGCGCCGATCGCTCGACCCGATTCGCCCATTCATCCCGACACGACGCGGGCGAGAGCCTCCGATGAGGCTCTCGCCCGTTCTTCATCTCATCTCGCGACGTCGACCGCCGTCGCGCCCAGCACGCGGACGAACTCCGTCGGATCGATGCGGACCAGCAGTCCGCGCCGGCCGCCGTTGACGTAGATCGCGGGCAGCTCGAGGATTGAGCGCTCGACGTAGACCGGCATCTTCTTGCGGGTGCCGAACGGCGAGGTGCCGCCGATCAGGTATCCCGTGTGGCGCTGCGCCACCACCGGATCGCATGGCTCGACGGTCTTGCGCCCGGCCTGGCGTGCCAGCTGACCGGTGCCGACCTCCCGATCGCCGTGCATCAGGATGATCAGCGGATCGCCATTCTCGTCCTCCATCACCAGCGTCTTGACGATCGCGTGTTCGTCGGCGCCGAGCGCCCGAGATGAGGTGCTCGTGCCGCCGCGCGGTTCGTAGCGGTATTCGTATTCGGTGAAGGCCACCTGGTGCCGCTGGAGTTCGCGTTGTGCGGACGTCATGGGCCGTTCATTCTCGCCCGGCACGCGCCTGGGCTCCAACGTACGTAGATGCCGGGCCGCCCGGCGGGCAGGACGGCTCGGGCGATCCGCGGACCGGCGCTTCCAGGCGCGGACCTCGCCACACATCACCGGCCGGCCAGGCGACCGGAAAGCGCCCATACCCCCAGAGCCCCCTCCCTCTCGACGTACCACCGTCCCTGCCGCCACAATGGCGGTATGGCTGTCCCTGTGCTCGACTACCTCGAAGCCCGGCCGCCGGCCGGAACGCCGGAAGTCGGGACGCTCATCTGTCTGCATGCGTTTCCGTTGAATGCGCGGATGTGGGAGCCGCAGCTGACGCTGTCGACCGCGGGTTGGCGGGTCATCGCTCCACACTTCCCCGGCGTGCAGGACAATCAGGACGCCGAGGGGTCGTTCGCGGTGGCGGCCGCGGCAGTCGTCGACCTGTGCGAGCGGCTCGGCGTCGATGCACCGGCCGTGTGCGGTCTGTCGATGGGCGGCTATCTGGCCTTTGCGCTGGTGCGGCGCGCGCGCGGCCTGGTGCGCGCCCTGGTGTTGTGTGACACGCGTGCGGAGGCGGATACGCCGCAGGCCCGCGAGGGCCGGCTGACGATGCTGGCGACGCTGCGCGAGCGGGGCGTGGCAGCGATTGCCGAGGAGATGATCCCGCGGCTGCTCGGAGACACGACGAAGCAGCACCGTCCCGCGGTGGCGGAGCGGGTCCGCAGCCTGGCGCTCTCGAATCAGCGCGACGGCATCGCCGGCGTCCTCACCGCCATGATGACGCGCGAGGATGCCGTGGCGCTCCTCCCCACCATCGGCTGTCCGACGCTCATCATCGTCGGCAGCGAGGACGTGCTGACGCCGCCGCCGATGAGCGAAGCCATGCATCGGGCCATCGGTGGTTCCGAGCTCGTCATCGTGGAACGGGCCGGCCACCTGCCGAATCTGGAGCAACCTGAGCGGTTCAACGCAGTCCTGTCGCGTTTTCTCGCAAGGGTCGTCTGACGGCCGCGGTATAAAAGGCGGGATGAGCCGTCTGACCCGGTTGCTGAGTCGCCCGCCCGCCGCCCTCGTCGCGAAATCGGCCGCGCTGTGCCTCGCCCTCGCCGTGTCGCTGACGCCGGTCCGTCCGCTGGCCCAGGCCGACGCGGCGCGCGGCAACTACGACGCAGTTCTCGACACCTACGTGCGGGATGGACTCGTGTACTACCGGGCGCTGCGCAGCGACCGGGCGAAGCTGGACGGCTTCATCGCCGCCATTGCCAGCGCCCCGGTCGACGGCGCGGCGCCCGCCGACCGGCTGGCCTTCTGGCTGAACGCCTACAACGCGCTCGTCCTGCGCGCGGTGGTCGATCAGTATCCGATTCCGCAGCGGTCGAAGGACTATCCGCCGCGCAGCATCCGCCAGATTCCCGGCGTGTTCGAACGGACACCACGGCGAGTTGCCGGTCGCACGATCACGCTCGATCAGATCGAGCAGACCGTGCTGACCACGTTCAACGATCCGCGCGCGTTTCTCGCCCTGGGACGCGGTGCCGTGGGCAGCGGCCGGTTGCGCAGCGAAGCCTACACGGGAGCGGCACTCGAGCGTCAGCTCGCCGAGGCCGCGGGCGAATGCGTGCGCCGCGCCCACTGCATCGACATCGACCGTGACGGCAACGCGGTGAAGGTCAATGCCATTTTCTCGTGGCGCGAGCGCGACTTCACCGCCGCCTACACCGACCGATCGGACCCGCGCTTCGCCGCCCGCAGCCCGCTCGAGCGCGCCGTGCTCGGATTCATGGCGCCGAAGCTGCTGACGACCGAGCACGAGTTCATCGACGGCAACCAGTTCCAGGTCCGTTTCCAGCCATTCGACTGGTCGCTCAACGATCTGACCGGCCGGTAGGGAGCCGGAGCGGGACGCGACCACCGCGACCGTCCGGGGTAACATGCGTGCGATGACGAGCGGTGTTCCAGGCGCCATGTCGCGCCGGCGGTTCGGTGTCGCGGCGGGCCAGGTGGTCGCCGGACTGGCATGCGGCCCGGCGTCCTGGCTGGCCTCGGCGGCGGCCGCCGAGCCAGGGCCCGGCGATGGACGGCTGACGGCGCGGCCACGGACGGGCGTGCGGCACACCCTGGCGTCAGGTGCGCTCGGCGTCAGCGGTGGTAGCCGCGACGGCGTCGTGCAGGTGCCGGCGACGTTGCCGACCGGGCCGGTCCCCTTGCTGCTGCTCCTGCACGGTGCCACGCAGACCGGCGCACGCCTGCTGCCTCGCATCAGCGCCGCCGCCGAACAGGCCGGTGTCGTCGTCGTCGCCCCCGATTCCCGAGCGACGACCTGGGACGCGATTCGCGGGGAGTTCAGCGACGATGTCGTCTACCTGAATCGCGTGCTGGAGCACGTCTTCACACGCCTGGCGGTCGACCCGGCGCGCCTCGCCATCGGCGGGTTCTCGGACGGCGCGTCGTACGCGCTGTCGCTTGGGCTCGCCAACGGTGACCTCTTTCCGCGCGTCCTCGCTTTCTCGCCGGGCTTCATCATCGGCACGCCGCCGCAGGGGCGGCCGCGCTTCTACCTGTCGCATGGCACGGCCGATCAGATTCTGCCGATCGATCGGTGCAGTAGGGTGATCGTGCCGCAGCTGCGGTCGCGTGGCTACGACGTGACGTTCCGCGAGTTCGCCGGCCGTCACGAGCTGCCACCCGAGATCGCGACCGACGGCCTCCGGTGGATGACGACCCTATGATGATGGGCGGGTGAGCATGGATCTCGGAATCACGGGAAAGGTGGCCCTGGTCACCGGTTCGAGCCGGGGGCTCGGCCTGGCGAGCGCGGCCGCCCTGGTCGACGAGGGCTGTCGTGTGGTGGTGTGCGCCAGGGGCGCGGAGACCTTGACCGCAGCCGCGGTGGCGCTGCGCGCGCGCGCCGCCGACCCGCGCCAGGTGACGGAGATCGCCGTCGACCTCGCGACGGCGGCTGGCGCTGGCGCGGCGATCCAGTGCGCAATCGACGCGTATGGCGGGCTCGACATCCTCGTCAACAACGTCGGCCTCGGCCGCGGCGCGACGATCACCGACACCTCCGATGCCGAGTGGCAGGAAGCCTTCGATCAGACCCTGTTTCCGGCGATTCGCGCCTCTCGCCTCGCCGTGCCGCACATGCGCCGGCGCGGCGGCGGCGTCATCACGATGATCGCGTCGATCTACGGCCGCGAGTCGGGCGGACGCATGACTTACAACGCGGTGAAGGCGGCCGAGATCAGCCTGGCCAAGTCGATGGCGCAGCAGCTCGCCCGCGACAACATTCGCGTGAACAGCGTGGCCCCGGGCTCGATCTCGTTTCCCGGCGGCTCGTGGCACAAGCGGCAGCAGGAGGACCCGGCCGGCATGGCCCTGTTCATCCAGCGTGAGCTGCCGTTCGGTCGATTCGGCCGGGCCGAGGAGGTGGGCGCCGTCGTCGCGTTCCTGTCGTCACCGCAGGCCAGTTGGATCAGTGGCGCGTCGATACCGGTGGACGGGTGTCAGGGGCGGTCGCTCATCTAGGGGCCGGGCCGACGGCTGCACTACCCGGCCGGTATCTCGTTGTTCCTGACGGCGGCGCGTTCGGTCAATCGCGTGAGCGTTGACGGCGCCCAGTCGGAGAGGCTCTGCCAGCCGCTGTGCGAGTCGTCGCCGCCGCGGTCGGCGGCGCCTGGCAACAGCCGGTTCGCCGCCTTCATCACCATCGCGAGGAAGCCTGGGGCGATGGCGTTCGCAACAACCGCAAGTCGGGCCGGCCACGAGATCACGAGTTCCGCATCGCCGTGCCGGCACGCCTCGATGATCTGGGACGCTGCGCGATCGGCGTCGATCGAGGCGATGGGCAGCGAGTCCGAGATGGTGAACCAGGTGAACTCCTCGCGATGACGACCGCGGAACCAGGCGTTGAAGGGCGACCCGGTCCGCATCAGCCCGGGACAGACGGTCGTGACCTGGATGCCGTCCGGGGCCAGTTCGGCCCGCAGCGAGTCCGAGAGGCCGGTCAGCGCGAACTTGCTGGCGCAGTAGGGGGCCAGGTGCGGCACCGCGACTTTTCCGCCGATCGACGAGATGTTGACGACTCGTCCGAAGCGCTGACGCCGCATCACCGGAACGGCCGCCAGTATCGTGTGCAGCGGTCCGCGGAAGTGGACGGCCATCGCCTGATCGAAGTCACCGGCGTTCATGTGATCGACCGGGCCGACGGTGATGATGCCGGCGTTGTTGATCAGCACGTCGATGCCGCCGGTTCGGCCGATGACGGAACCGATGAGCGCCGAGGCCTGGTCGGGATCCGAGACGTCGCACGGCTCGATGGTGACGTCGGCGCCGGGCGAGCGCGCCAGCAGGTCGAGCCGGGCGCGCGCCAGCTCGTCCTGGTCGCGCGCACAGATGGTCACGCGTGCCCCTTCCGCGACGAGCCGCCGCGCGAGAAGCAGGCCGAGTCCGCGTGAGCCGCCGGTGATGACGACGGACCGGCCGCGGAACGAGATGCGCCGCCGGGCCCGCAAGCCGCGTGTCACCAGTAGGCCGCCGATCGCCGCCGCGCCAGCCAGCATCGCCGTCTGCCGATTTCGAGTCATGCCCCGGACGTCAGCAATCGCCGTTCCCCGACGGCACGAGACGAACTTTCACCTCTTGATCGCCCTCTCTCGCGACTGCTAGCATGGCTGTCCATGCCCGAGCACGGACTGGCGAGACGTGACGGCCTGCCGGCCCGACCGGGGCGTGACGGCGCACTCGACGCCGCACTCGAGCGGCTGGCCCCCGGCCAGCGGCTCGAGCGTCCCGATACGCCTGATCACCACGTCACGGCCGTCCGCCGCCTGCCGCCGATTGCCGCTCGCTGCGTGCCGTTCCCGGACATCCTGGATGCGCGGCTGCGACGCGCCCTGGAGTCACGCGGCATCCACGAGTTGTATACGCATCAAGCCGAGAGTCTGGGGCATGCGCTCGCCGGCCGGAACGTCGTCGTCGTCACTCCGACCGCGTCGGGAAAGACGCTTTGCTACAACGCGCCGATTCTCCATCAGATTCTGGCCGACCCCTCGAGCCGCGCGCTGTATTTGTTCCCGACCAAGGCGCTGGCCCAGGATCAGCTGGCGGAACTGCAGCGGCTGTGCGAGACCATTGCCGGGCAGACGGACGAGCAGATCGGGGTATTCACCTACGATGGGGACACGCCGCAGGATGCGCGACGCAGCATCCGGACGCGCGCCCATCTGGTACTCAGCAATCCGGACATGGTGCACTCCGGCATCCTGCCGCACCACCCGCGGTGGGCGAAACTCTTCGAGAACCTGCGCTATATCGTCATCGATGAGCTGCACGCCTATCGTGGCGTCTTCGGCAGCCACCTCTGCAACGTGCTACGCCGGTTGCGGCGCATCTGCCGGCACTACGGATCGGATCCGGTGTTCCTCTGCTCGTCGGCGACGATTGCCAATCCGCGCGAGCTGGCCGAGCGCCTCATCGAATCGCCGTTCGAACTCGTGGAGCAGAGCGGCGCCCCGCGCGGCGAGAAGTTCTTCGTCTTCGTGAACCCGCCGGTCGTGAACCAGCAATTGGGGATTCGCCGATCGTACCTGAGCGAGACCAGGCGTGTCGCGGCGGAATTCCTGAAGCGCAACCTGCAGATCATCGTCTTCGCGCAGAGCCGCCTGGCGACCGAGATCCTCACCACCTATCTGAAGGACGACTTCGAGAACGTCCCCGGCGGTGGTGAGCGCATCCGCGGCTACCGCGGCGGCTACCTGCCGCTGCGTCGGCGTGAGATCGAGAAGGGGCTGCGGGACGGGGAAGTGCGGGCGGTGGTCTCGACGAATGCGCTCGAACTCGGCATCGACATCGGAGCGCTCGACGTATCGGTGATGGCCGGCTATCCGGGAACGGTCGCCGCCACCTGGCAGCGGGCCGGCCGGGCCGGCCGGCGCGCCAGCCGTTCGGCGGCGGTGATGGTGGCGTCGAGTGCGCCGCTCGATCAGTTCATCGTCCGCAATCCATCGTACTTCTTCGACCGTTCGCCGGAGCGCGCGCTGATCGATCCGGACAACCTGCACATCCTCGTCGACCACGTGAAGTGCGCCGCGTTCGAGCTGCCGTTCGGCACTGCCGAGCAGTTCGGCCGCCACGACGTCCAGGAGGTGCTGGCGGTGCTCGCCGAACAGGGGCTCGTGCACCTCGTGGGCTCGGAGGCGCGGGCGCCGGATGCCGCTGACGCTCCGGGGGCGCCGGGCGCCTGGGCATGGACCAGCGAATCGTATCCGGCAGACGCGGTGAGCCTGCGTTCCGTCACGTCGGACAATTTCGTCATCGTCGACACGTCGCGCGAGCCGACCGTGATCGGTGAAACCGACTACACGAGCGGTCCGTCGACGCTGCACCCGAAGGCCATCTACATCGTCGAGGGGAAGCTCTACCAGGTGGAGAAGCTCGACTTCGAGGGCCGCAAGGCCTTCATCCGCGAAATCGAGTGCGACTACTACACCGACGCCATCACCTACACACGGGTGACCATTCTCGATACCTTCGAGCAGGGGAGCGGCGCGACGGCTGGCGAACCGGCGTCCGGAGCCGAGGACGCGCCCGTGGCGGACCGTGAGTCGATGGCGATGGTGGCCGCGAGCGCCGCTGACGTGTGGCGGTCGCACGGTGAGGTGCACGTCGTCTCACGCGTCGTCGGTTTCAAGAAGATCAAGTTCTATACGAACGAGAACGTCGGGTCGGGTGAGCTCGACCTGCCCGAACAGCAGATGCACACCACCGCCTACTGGCTGACCATACCGGCGTCGATCATGGGGAAGCTTCCCTTCGCTTCTGACGATCGTCGGGATGGCATTTCCGGTCTGGCGTTTGCGCTCGGCCAAATCGCCCAGCTCCTGCTGATGTGCGACCGCCACGACATCGGCATTTCGATCGACACCGGCGAACAGGTCGATCCGGCGGTCGGCGTGCAGATGTCGAGCGGCGAGACGCTGGCAGCGGATCGTCATCCGCGGATCTTCATCTACGACAACTATCCCGGCGGCATCGGCTTCAGCCGGCCGCTGTATGCCATGCACGGCGAACTGCTCGAGAGCACGCGCCGGCTCATCGGCGAGTGCGATTGCGAGAACGGTTGCCCCGGATGCGTCGGACCGGTCGGCAATACCGGTCCACTGGCGAAGACCGCGGCACTGCGCATCCTGTCACTGCTCATCGAGGATGCGGGGGCCGCGGCGTGAGCCTCGGCACACTGACCGACCGTCTGCGCGGCATCGTCAGACCGGCGCGCGAACTGCTGCCGCCGGCGCCGGCCGCCGAAGGGGTGGCGGCGGGGCAGGTGCCGGATACACCCGCGAGTCTCGATGTGGCGCTCGGCGGCGCCTGGCAGCTCGAGGGAGCGACGCGCTGCTACGTGGTCGAACGACGGCAGTCGGCGGAGGCCTGGCACGGGCGCGTCCAGGTCGGTGCGATCGCCGAAGGGCTGAATCGCGCGGCTGTCGATGCACCGCTGCTCGCGAACGGGGCGCCGGCGCGGCTGCCGTTCATATTCTTCGACCTCGAGACCACCGGATTGAGCGGTGGTGCGGGCACGTACGCCTTTCTGGTCGGCTGCGCCTGGTTCGACCAGACCGGTGCGTTCATCACGCGTCAACACGTGCTCGCCCGCGCCGCGGACGAACGGCCGATGCTCGACATCGTGGCGCGGCGTTTCAACACTGCCGGTGCATTGGTGAGCTTCAACGGACGCTCGTTCGACGCGCCGCTGCTCGAAACCCGCTTCCTGTACCATCGCCTGCCGTGGACCGCCGGGCGCCTGCCACACGTCGACGTGCTGCATCCGGCCCGGCGATTCTGGCGGACTGCGGCGGCAGCCGGCGAGATGTCGTCATGCTCGCTGGCCACGCTCGAGCGCCAGCTGCTGGGCGCGCATCGAGTCGACGACGTCCCGGGGTTCGAGGTGCCGGGCCGCTACTTCGATTTCATCCGCACGGGTGACGCGCGGCCGCTGGCCGGCGTACTCGAGCACAACCGGATGGATCTCCTGTCGCTCGCCGGGCTGACGGCGCGCCTGCTACGGATGGTGAACGAAGGACCTGGAGCGGCCGGTGACGCGCGTGAGGCGGTCGCGTTGGGTCGGGTGTTCGAGCGCGCCGGGCTGCCGACGCGCGCGACGGAGTCCTACGAACGCGCGTTGAGCTTCCCGACACGAGGCCGTGGCGACGCCGGCGGGTTGCTGGTGCGTGTCGAGGCGCTGCGGGCCCTCGCACAGATGGCACGGCGCTGCCGCCGGCACGATGTGGCGGCGGAACGCTGGCGGCAGGTGCTGGAGGTTCCGGGCTGCCCCCGCGCGGTCGCGCGGGAGGCGGCTGAGGCGTTGGCGGTCCACCACGAACACCGGGTGCGTGACCTCGCCTCGGCCCGTACTTTTGCCCTGCGCACGCTCGAGATCGGTCTCGCGACGACCCGCAACCAGGCCGTCCGGCATCGCCTCGAGCGGATCGAGCGCAAGATGAGCGCAGAGAGGTCACCCGAGCGACCTCTCTTCTAGACCCGCCTGCCGCCTTAGCGCGAAACGACCGGTTCCTTCTTGGCCTTCGCGGCCGCCTTGCGGCTTTCCGAGGTCTGCGCGCCGAATTTCTTCGTGAAGCGTTCGATGCGGCCTTCGGTGTCGAGCAGCTTCTGGCGACCCGTGAAAAACGGGTGGCAGCTGGAACAGATTTCCAGATGCAGCTCAGGCTTGGTGGAGCGGGTGTGCCAAGTCGCCCCGCACGCGCACCGGGCCTCGACGTCCAGATACTTCGGGTGGATGCCTTCCTTCACGACTTCTCCTCTTTGCGAAACCACCATTATACAGGAGGCGCGTGCGGCGGTCGGGTCGGCCTACCCGCGCCGGTCTGCCCAGGCATTTGCCCGAGCGGGACGGCTCCCGGGCCTCTCCCGGCTCCGGGACTCAGGACCGGTTCCAACGATGAGCTTTGAGCGCGTCCACGGTCCTCACGGGAAGCGGCTGGCCGTCGCTGGCCTCCACGTTGGCGGCCACGTGCGCCACCCGACGCATACCCGGAATGGTCGTGGTGACTGCCGGATGCTCCAGGATGAAGCGCAACGCCAGCTCTGGCAATGGCATGTCCTCGGGTAGAAGCGGTTGGAGGCGCTCGACCCGCGCCAGCGTCTCACCAAGCCGCTCCGGGGTGAAGTAGCTGTTCCGCCAGTCGCCCTCGGGCCAGCGCGAGTCGGCGGTCAGGGTCCCGGTCAGGCTCCCCTCGTCGAACGGCACGCGCGCGATCACCGCGATGTCGTGCGCCTGGCAGTAGGGGAAGAGCTCGTCCGCCGCTGCCTGGTCGAAGATGTTGTAGACGACCTGGACGCTGTCGATGAGCCCGGACTCCAGGGCCCGCAGCCCGTTCGTCGGCTCCCAGCGGTTGACGCTGATTCCGAACGCCTTCACGAGCCCCTGTTCCTTGACGGCCCGGACACCGCGTCGCCACCCTTCGTCCATGGCCCAGGCGTCGCTCCACACGTGAAACTGCTGGAGGTCGATGACATCGAGTCCGAGGTTCGTCAGACTCGCCTCGGTGGATGCCAGGATGTGGTCAGCCGGATAGACGTCTGCCACCGCATCGTCGGGGCGGGCCGGCCAGCGCCTGTTCCTGGGCGGCACTTTGGTCGCCACCACCATCGGCGCGTGTGGATGCGCGCGGCGAGCTTCTCCGAGCAGCCGCTCACTGCGCCCTTCGCCGTAGGCCCATGCCGTGTCGAAGATGCTGCAGCCGCGCGCGATGGCGTAGGCTAGTGTCTGCCGCGATTCGTCATCGTCGGATCCGGTCCAGCCGCCCATGCCCCACATACCACAGCCAATCTCGGACACTCGCCAACCGGCGCGCCCGAACCTCCGATCACGCATTCCGCGATTATAGAAGCAGCCGGCGACGGTCGCCGGCCAGCCGCCGGTCTGTTAACTTCCGTCGGTCCGGCTCGTAGTAGCTGAGTGGAGGCGCTATCGATGAGAGCAGGTCTGTTGGGTGTGGGAGCCGCGTGGTGGCTGGGCGCGGTGTCGGTCGTGGCGCAGGCAGGGGCGGTTCCGACCCCCGCGCCGCCGCTTGCGGCGGCGGCCGCGCCGGTGTCGCCCCAGAGCGCCGAGCAGGTGCGCAGCGAGCTGTCGTCGTTGCTGCGGGGATATCCGCCGGCCCTGCGCGAGGTGCTGCGGCTCAGCCCGTCGCTCGCTTCGAACGCCGATTACCTGCAACCCCACCCGGAGCTGGCCGGCTTCTTCGCGTCGCACCCCGAGATTCTGAGAAACCCTTCCTACTACCTCGGCGCCTCGCACGTGCTGACGAGCGAATCGCCGGCCACCCAGCGTGTGCGCGTCATCGAGGACATCATGGAGAGCGGCTTCACCTTTCTCGGAGTCATGACGCTGCTGGGCGTCCTGGCCTGGGTCATCCGGTCGTTGATGGACCACCAACGCTGGAAGCGCGCCTTGCGGGTGCAGGCGGATGCCCACGCCAAAGTGCTCGAGCGGTTGTCATCGACCGAAGACGTGCTGACCTACATGCAGGCTCCTGCCGGCCGGCAGTTCCTGGAATCCGGGGCGCCACTCGAAGTGGCCAGGCCGGCGCTCGCCGCTCCGGTCAACCGGATCCTCTGGTCGGTGCAGATGGGGATGGTGATCGCCGTGCTCGGCATTGGCATTCTCATCTGTGCCGGAGCGATCGATCGTGGCGGTGAACTGGCGGAGGTCTCGTCGCTGCTGGCAATGCTGGGCGCCGTCGGCCTGTCGATAGGCGCCGGCTTCCTGCTGTCGGCCGCCGTGTCGTACCGGCTCTCACGCCGGCTCGGCCTCCTCACCGCGCCGGAGCCCCACCATGGATGATGCCACCATGGCGCTCGACGACGTCACCACGTCGGCCATTGGGACGGAAGTCGTGCTCGGCATGGACGAGGACAGGTTCCGTCTCTTCTATCAGCGCACCTCGCAGCCGCTGTGGGCGTACCTGTCCCGCGTTTCCGGCGATCGCCAGCGCGCCGATGACCTGCTGCAGGAAACCTACTACCGATTCCTGAAGAGCGGCCGTCAGTTCGCATCCGACGAACACCAGCGTCACTACCTGTTCCGCATCGCCACCAATCTCGTGCTCGACGATCGCCGCCGCCCTCGGCTGGAGTTTGCCGCGCTGCCGGGTGAATCTGAACCGGCCGCACCGCGGACGCCCGGACCCGATGTGACCGGACTGCGCGCGGCGATGGCCCGGCTCAAGCCCCGCGAGCGGTCGCTGCTTTGGCTGGCGTACGCGCAGGGCGCCTCGCATGACGAGATTGCGGCGAGGACGGGGCTGACCAGCGGCAGCGTCAAGCAGCTCCTGTTCAGGGCACGGCGCCGCCTTGCGGTCCTGCTCGGGGGGGCGGCATGAGCCGGAACGCCTGCGTCCACGAGCCGGTGCTGCTGGCGCGCTTCGCCAGCGGCGTCACCGTCGCCGGACTGGATGCCGACCTGCAGACCCACCTGGCGGCGTGCGCCTCATGCCGTGAGATCGTGGCGCTGGTCCAGGCGCTGCGCGCCGACCATGCCGCGGCACTCTCGGAGTGTGCGTTGCCGACGGCATCGCAGATCTGGTGGCGCGCCCGTGTTCGGTCGCGACTGGAGGCGGCGCATGCCGTCGAGCGCCCGATCAGTCTGGCGCAGAGTATCAGCATGGCCGCGCTGCTGGGGCTCGCCGCGTCGCTGGTCGGCGCTCAGTGGATCCGCGGATCCCTGTACCGCGCACGGGATGTCGCGGCTCACGTGTTCGGGGCCGACGTCGCGACGGCGTTGTCGTCGATGGCCGATGGCGGCCCGTTGTGGCTGATGTTCGTCGCCGGTGTCTGTGTGGCGGTGCTGATGCCGGTGGCTGCCGCGATTGCCTTGTCCCGGGACTGAACGCGCGGCCGCCACCGGGCGCGCACCCGCGGCATCGCACCGGACCAGGACGCGGACTCCGGCCGCGCCCCGTCCGCCGCACCGCCGCGGCCGCCGGCACCGGTCCGCTACGGGTGTGCCGGCAGCGTCGCCGAAACCGCCGTCGCCTGGGCGCTGCACGTGGGATGGCCCCAGCCGCCCGCGCTCTCACCCGGCATCTGGCCGGCTTGTGGCGTGATGTCGTAGACGATGTTGTCGCGCCGCGCCCCGTCACCGCTGACGCCGGCGGGAACGAAGTCCAGGCCCAGCGTGTTTCGCGTCCGCCAGGCAATGTTGTGATCGGCGCACGACGAGTCGCCGCTGACGCCGAGGCCGCCGAGCAGCGTGCCATCCGCGTTGTAGAGGGCGAGGCCGCCGCCAAATACGTTCACGCCGCCGATGCGTCCCCCCACCATCGGATCGCCGGGCCGCCCGAAGCTGGCGGCGTTTCCGCGGTAGGCGACGCGGGTGTCGACCGGGTTGCTCGCCTGCAGGCCGAACAGGCTGCCGCCCGGCTGCGTCGCCGTGTAGAGGTTCGCCGTCGACAGCGCGAGATTGGGCAGGCTGAAGGCATTGGCCGTGTTCGCCTTCTGTGCGGAAATCACGCGACTGCCGGGCCATTGGTCGCCCCGGTTGTCGCCGGTGAAGGCCACGGCGCAGACGACGCCGTCCCGATTCACCACCGTCGCCCACATGTCGAGCCCGAAGCCGCCATTGGCGGCGTTGCGTGCGGCTGTGAGCGCCGCCTTCAGCGCGGCATGAGAGGGCAAGTCGTGGCACGCCGGACGTCCGCCGTCCTCGGCGCGTGCGTCGTGGCTGCCGACGAGCAGGGCCACGGCTAACAGGGTCGATGTGAGCACCGGTCTGTGGGTCATATTCCCTCCGCCCGCGACGCTATGCCGCGGGAAAGCGCGAGCCTACCATCAAATCGGCGAGTCGACGGGGCGGACCCGACGTTGACAGGCGCCTGCGACACCGGCGGCGGATTGACGGGGATGATGCTTGCGGCGGGATCGAACTTCGGTAGCGGTCGACTCGATGGAGCCGACCGATACCGGCGACTGCGAGAGGGCGGGCGGGCGCCGCTACCCCTTGCCGTTGCTCATCGAGCTGAGGAAGTCCTGGTTCGTCTTGGTCTTCGCCATCTTCGAGAGCAGCAGCTCCATGGCTTCCACGGGAGACAGCGGGGTGAGCACCTTGCGGAGCACCCACACGCGGTTCAGGTCTTCCTTGGGAATCAGCAGTTCTTCCTTGCGGGTGCCGCTCTTCTGGATGTCGATGGATGGGAACACCCGCCGGTCGGTGAGCTTCCGATCGAGGTGAATCTCGAGGTTGCCGGTGCCCTTGAACTCCTCGAAGATCACCTCGTCCATGCGCGAACCGGTGTCGACGAGCGCGGTGGATATGATCGTCAGCGAGCCGCCTTCCTCGATGTTGCGGGCGGCGCCGAAGAAGCGCTTCGGCCGCTGCAGCGCGTTGCTGTCGACACCGCCTGACAGCACCTTGCCCGACGGCGGCACGATGGTGTTGTAGGCGCGCGCCAGGCGCGTGATCGAGTCGAGCAGGATGACGACGTCCTTCTTGTGCTCGACGAGCCGCTTGGCCTTCTCGATGACCATCTCGGCCACCTGTACGTGCCGCTGCGCCGGCTCGTCGAAGGTCGACGAGATGACCTCGCCCTGCACCGAGCGCTGCATGTCGGTGACCTCCTCCGGCCGCTCGTCGATGAGCAGGACGATGAGGTAGACCTCCGGGTGGTTCTTCGTGATGCTGTTGGCGATGTTCTGCAGCAGCATCG
Source organism: uncultured Acidobacteriota bacterium (assembly GCA_902825985.1). GTDB lineage: Bacteria > Acidobacteriota > Vicinamibacteria > Vicinamibacterales > CAVVIG01 > VFZL01. Next base: position 120,982 of record CADEDC010000005.1, read on the forward strand.
TCTTGCCGGTGCGCGGCGGCGCGACGATGAGGCCGCGCTGACCCTTGCCGATCGGGACCATCAGGTCGAGGACGCGGGCCGACAGGTTCTCGGCATCGGTTTCGAGCAGGATGCGGTTCTGCGGGTAGAGCGGCGTCAGGTTCTCGAAGAAGACCTTCTCGCGCGCCTTCTCGGGCGGTTCGAAGTTGACCGCTTCGACCTTGATCAGCGCGAAGTAGCGCTCGCCATCCTTGGGCGGACGAATCTGCCCCGAGACCGTGTCGCCTGTGTGCAGGTCGAACTTGCGAATCTGGGAGGGAGAGACGTAGATGTCGTCCGGGCCTGGGAGGTAGTTGTAATCCGGGGCCCGCAGGAAGCCGAAACCGTCGGGCAGCGTCTCGAGGACGCCTTCCGAGAAGATGAGACCGCTCTTCTCGGCACGCGCTTTCAGAATCTCGAAGATGAGTTCCTGCTTGCGCATGCCCGTCGCCCCTGGGACGTCGAGCTGCTTGGCGATCTTCGTCAGCGCGCCGACGCTCATGTCTTTGAGCGTCGCGAGATCGATCCGCTCTATTTTTTCGGGGGCGTTGCCCTTGGCGGGCTGGGCCGGTGCGGTTTGGGGCTGTTCGGCAGCCTGTCGATCAGTTTCCACAGTTCGTCCAATCCTTCGCCAGTGACGGATGAAACCGGCAGCACGGCGTCTTCGAAGACGGATTCGAGTTCTCTCACCGCTCGGATCCGTCGACCTTGCGGGAGCTTGTCGATTTTCGTCGCGACCACGGCGGTGTGGTCGACGACGGCCTGGAGCCACTGCCATGCCGCCCGGTCGCTGGCCAGGCCCGGATGCCTGGCGTCGACCAGCAGCAGGGCGCCCACCTGTCCGTGAGCGGACGCCCGTCCGAAGTACGATTCCGTCAGCGCCTGGAACTCAGCCGCTGCCGCCGTCCCGCCCCGGGCGTAGCCATACCCTGGCAGATCTACGAGCAGGCGAGGCGATCCGTTTCCCACCGTGACGCGGTACAGATTGATCAACCGCGTCTTGCCCGGAGCGGCGCTCGTCCGCGCCAACCGCTGACGCACCAGCGCGTTGATCAGGCTCGACTTGCCGACATTCGAGCGCCCGATCAGCGCCACTTCCGGGATCTGGCGCCCCGGGATGGCCGACGCATCGACGACGCTCGTGACGAACTCGGCTGCTATCTTCACGGGGCTGGCGGGGCCTGCGGGGCGGGCCGGGCCGGCAGACGCGGGATGTGCTCCCCGCCCGCCTCGCCTGCCGTGCCTGCCATGTCCACCCGATTAATGTGTGATGGTGTCGTCGGTGATGGCGCCTTCGTCAGTGCCCGCCTGCGCCTCGGCAGGGAGACGACCGGACAGCGGCTCGGTCAGCGCGATCTTCAGGACCTCGTCCATCGTCTGGACCATGTAGACGTTCAACGTATCCAGCACGTTCTTCGGAATGTCTGCCAAGTCCTTCTCGTTGTCCTTCGGCAGCACGATGTTCTTGACGCCGGCACGATGCGCGGCGAGCACCTTCTCCTTGACGCCGCCAATCGGCAGCACCTTCCCGCGCAGCGTGATCTCACCGGTCATCGCCACATCCTTGCGGACCGGCACCCGGGACAGCGCCGATACGAGCGCCGTAGCGAGCGTGATGCCGGCCGACGGGCCGTCCTTCGGGATGGCACCCTCCGGCACGTGGATGTGGATGTCGCTCTTGCGGTTGAAGTCGTGCGGCAGCCCGTACTCCTCGGACTTCGTCCGGACGTAGCTCATCGCCGCCTGCGCCGACTCCTGCATCACGTCACCGAGCTTGCCGGTGAGCGTCAGCTTGCCGCGGCCCGGCATCAGCGTCGCTTCCGTCACGAGGATTTCGCCGCCGACCTCGGTCCACGCCAGTCCGGTGGCGATGCCGATTTCGTTCGTCTCTTCGGCCATCGTGCTGCGATAGCGCGGCACGCCGAGATACTGCGTCACCTTGTCGGCGGTGATCTCCTCGCTGAACGACGCCCCCTCGACGACGACCTTGCGCGCCACCTTGCGGCAGATCGACGAGATCTCGCGTTCGAGATTGCGGACACCGGCTTCGCGCGTGTAGCGCTGGATGACGGTCTGCAGCGCTTCGTCGGTGAAGGTGATGTTGTCCTTGGTCAGGCCGGCGCCCTCGACCGCTTTCGGTGCCAGGAACTTCTTTGCGATCTCGATCTTCTCGAGTTCGGTGTAGCCGGCGAGTTGCAGCACTTCCATGCGGTCGCGCAGCGCCTGCGGAATGGTGTGCAGCACGTTGGCCGTGCAGATGAACATCACGTTCGACAGGTCGTATTCGACGTCGAGGTAGTGGTCGAGGAACGTGTTGTTCTGCTCCGGATCGAGCACTTCGAGCAGCGCTGCCGACGGATCGCCGCGGAAGTCCATCGACATCTTGTCGACCTCGTCGAGCAGGAACACCGGGTTCATGCTGCCGGCCTTCTTCATCATCTGGATGATCTGGCCGGGGAAGGCGCCGATATAGGTGCGGCGGTGGCCGCGGATCTCGGCCTCGTCGCGGACGCCGCCGAGCGACAGGCGGACGAACTTGCGGTTCATCGCACGCGCAATCGACTTCGCCAGCGAGGTCTTGCCGACGCCGGGCGGGCCGGAGAACGTGAGGATCGTCGCCTTCGGCTTCTTCACCAGGGCGCGCACCGCCAGGAACTCCATGATGCGTTCCTTGATCTTCTCGAGCCCGTAGTGGTCCTCGTTGAGGACCTCTTCGGCGCGCTTCAGATCGCGGCTCTCGCGCGTCTTCTTGTGCCACGGCACGGCGATCAGCCAGTCGAGATAGTTGCGCGAGACGGTCGCCTCGGCCGACATCGGCGGCATCGCCTCCAGGCGCTTCAGCTCCTGGATGGCCTTCTCCTCGACGTCCTTCGGCATCTTGGCCTGCTCGATCTTCTTCTTCAGATCGTCGACCTCGTTGCCCTTCTCGTCCTTGCGGCCCAGTTCCTTCTGGATCGCCTTCATCTTCTCGTTGAGGTAGTACTCCTTCTGCGCCTTCTCCATCTGCTTCTTCACGCGCGACTGGATGCGGCGATCGACCTGGAGCTTGTCGACTTCGATCTCGAGGATGCCGGCGATGCGGTTCAACCGCTCGATCGGCGAGAAGATTTCGAGCAGATTCTGCTTCTCGTCGACGCCGACCAGCAGGTGCGCCGAGATGGTGTCGGCCAGCTTGCCCGGGTCGTCGACGCGGACGGCGGCAATCATCGCGTCGTAGTGCAGGTTGTTCGACAGCTTGACGTACTGCTCGAACAGCGACACGACGCGGCTCATCGTCGTCTCGGCGTCGCCGCTGGTCTCACGCTGCTTGGCGAGCACCTTGACGACGACGCGATAGAACCCCTTGTCTTCCTTCCACTCGACGGCGCGGGCGCGATCCACTCCTTCGACGAGCACCTTGATGTTGCCGTCGGGCAGCTTCAGGCTCTGGACGACGTTCGCGACACACCCCATCGTGTAGATGTCCTCGGGACGCGGGTCGTCGACCGAGGCGTCGTGCTGGGCGGCGAGGAAGATCCGCTTGTCCTTCAGCAGCGCATGCTCGAGCGCCCGGGTGGAGCTCGGCCGGCCGATGACGAACGGCATCATCATGTGCGGAAAGACGACGACGTCGCGCAGCGGAACGATCGGGAGTGTTTCGTAGACTTCCAACGAGGACTCCATGGGGGTCACTTTTTACCGGAAACCGCGAACTCGGGAAATTGTGTCGTCGGGAAATCGGGAATCGGAACTGATCGGGTCACCCGGCTCCGGGCGGTCACGAGGCGGGGGACCCGATTCGGCATGCGTCGCGTCGCGCTAGCCAGCCTTCTCGATGAGCGCGATCGGCTTGTCCCTGGCCATGACCACTTCGCGGGTGATCGTCACCTCGCGCACCTTCTTCTGGTTCGGCACCTGATACATGAGATCGAGCATCAGGTCTTCGATGATCATCCGCAGGCCGCGGGCGCCAATCTTCCGTTCGAGGGCCGACTCGGCGATGGCCTCCAGTGCGTCGTCGGTGAAGCGCAGCTTCACGTTCTCGTATTCGAACAGCTTCATGTACTGACGCGTGATCGCGTTGCGTGGTTGCGTCAGGATCTGGACGAGCGCCGCCTTGTCGAGCTCGTGCAGCGTGCCGATGACCGGCAGCCGCCCGACGAACTCGGGGATGAGCCCGTACTTGATGAGGTCGCCAGGCTCCAACTGTTCGAGCGTGGCGCCGATGTCGCGTCCGCGCACCGACTTCACCTCGGCCTTGAAGCCGAGCGTCTTCTTGCCGACGCGCCGGTCGATCTGCTTCTCGAGGCCGACGAACGCCCCGCCGCAGATGAACAGGATGTTGGTCGTGTCGACCTGGAAGAACTCCTGGTGCGGATGCTTGCGGCCGCCTTGCGGCGGGACGTTGGCGACCGTGCCTTCCAGGATCTTCAGCAGGGCCTGCTGCACCCCCTCGCCCGACACGTCGCGGGTGATCGACGGGTTTTCGTCCTTCCGGCAGATCTTGTCGACCTCGTCGATGTAGATGATGCCCTGCTGGCACTTCTCGATGTCGCCCCCGGCGGCCTGCAGCAGCTTCAGGATGATGTTCTCGACGTCCTCGCCGACGTAGCCGGCCTCGGTCAGCGTCGTCGCATCGACGATGGTGAAGGGGACGGACAGCAGCTTGGCGAGGGTCTGCGCCAGCAGCGTCTTGCCGGTGCCGGTCGGGCCGATCAGCAGGATGTTCG
>CADEDC010000006.1:0-40915 GCA_902825985.1 uncultured Acidobacteriota bacterium
GCGCTCGCCGGTGCCGGCAACGGTCGCGATCGTGCCGCGTTGCAGATCGACGCGGCGGACGCGGCTGTTCCCGATGTCACAGACGAGCAGGTGGCCGTCCGCGTCGAAGGCGATGCTGTGCGGCTGCCGAAGCTGTGCCTGGGTGGCGACGCCGCCATCGCCGCCGAAGCCGGCAACGCCGGTGCCGGCCACCGTGCTGATGATGCCGGTCCGCGCGTCGATGCGGCGCACCACGTGGCTGTCGCGCTCGACGATGAAGAGATGCCCGCGGCGGTCGAAGCGCAGTTCGTGCGGGGCGGCCAGCCTCGCCCGCGTCGCCGGTCCGCCGTCGCCGGCGTAGCCCGCTTCGCCGGTGCCCGCGATTGTCGTGACCCGGCGACGTTCGAGGTCCAGGCGGCGGATGCGACCGGTGTCGTACTCACAGAAGTACAGCGCGCGGTCGGGACCGATGACGACGCCGTAAGGGTTGGACACCGGCGTGGTCGCGGGATCGCGAACCGTCGGGGCGTAGCCGGCGGTGCCGGTACCGACCAGCGTGCGGACCCGGCGCGATTGCGTCCGACCGGTGGCGGTCGCCAGCGCCGCCAGGCCGGCCGTCCACAGGAACGCGCGCCGCGAGGTGACGACCATGGCGAGACTGTAGCGCGAAGCGGACCGCCGCGACACTTCTGCTATCCTGCCCGCCCGGGCCGACGGCTGACGACCCGTCGGGTCCCAGACGGAGCACAGCATGACGATGTCGCGCGGGATCGGCGCAATCCACCGACGGACTCGCGGCCTGATCGCGTTGGCCGGCGCCCTGGTGACCCTGACGGCGACCGGCGCGCAGGGTCCGGCCGCGGTCGAGTTCACCATCGGCGAGCCGGCCGGCATCCGGCGCACCGAGTATCCGGTGAGTGCGACGATCGCCTGGCCGCGCGGCGCGGTCAGCGATACGGCGCGGCTGCGGCTGCGCGCCGGCGACGAGGCGGTGATGGCGCAGTTCACGACGGTCAGCCGATGGGATGACGGGTCGCTGCGCCAGGTGGATGTCGACTTCAACCAGAGTCTGGCGGCCGGCGAGCAGCGCCGCCTCCGGGTGACGGCAGCGACCGATGCCGCCGCAGCCGCTCCGGCGCCACCGCGGAGTGCGCTGTCGGTCCACGAGGACGCCGCCCACGTCACCGTCGGCAGCGTCCGCCTCGGCCGCCGCGCCTGGCCGCTGCTCGCGTCGGTCGGCTACCGCGGTGAGATCATCCGCGACGGCGCGAACGGGCTATCGGTCATCGACAGCGCCGGCGCGCCGCGCCCGTTCGGGGCAGCCGGCGAGATACAGGTGGACGTCGTCAAGGCGGGGCCGCTGCTCGTCGTGATCCGCTATCACGGTCGTGTCACGCTCGGCGACGGGACCGTGGTACCCGTGACGCTGACATGCGAACTGCCCAACAGCAAGACGTGGATCAGGGTCACCGCGGAGGTCCTGGATCCCGACCGCCGGGTGCACGGCCTGCGGTTCGACACGCCGTTCGCGCTGGGTGCCTACCCATGGACCTGGGACTTCGGCACCGACAACGCCACGTACGGGGCGTTCCGGACCGGGGCGGAGCGGGCCGTGCTGACCCAGCGCCGTGGGACCGCTGCTCCCGGTTGGCAGGTCGAGACCGGCACGGGTGAGCAGTTGCGCGTCGTCGAACGGTCGCTGGCCGGCAGCGCCCGGGTCGCAGGCTGGGGACACCTGCTGGACGCGCGGAACGCCATCGCGCTCGCCGTCGATCGCTTCGGGTCCGATCCCGGCAGCCACGTCGTCGCCCTCACCGGCAGCGGGCAGGCAACCATCGACCTCCGGCCGACGCGCCGGGCGGCGCGCCACCGGCTGGTGGTCTACGAGCACTTCGTGTCGACGCCGGTGGCAATCGGCGCCGCGACCAGTCCGGCGGCGATGCTGCGGCCGCTGACGGTGATCGTGCCAAAGTGACCGCGGCCTCATGCTCCGATTCAGAACAATAACGCTTCTGGAAGTGCGAAATTTGATTTGATTGTTCCACATTGGAACACAATCCAACGGACTCGAAGGGACACTTTCGCCTCAATCCTTGTGATAATTGCGGGCAAAGCGAAACTGCGACGGAACCCGCATATGGGACAGGCATGACATTCCCCACCTTCACCGTCGCCGTCGCCGTGATTTCGTGTGCGCTGACCCCGTATTCGCTGTACGCGGACCAGCGCGGCAAGGACAACCGCAAGAATCAGCGGATCTGCATGTCGCTCAATGGGCGCATCCAGGTCATCTCCGGACGCAGCTGCGGACCGAATTCAATCGAGTTGCCGTCGAATACACCCACGGTCGCGACGACGACGACGGCCGGGACGACCGGGCCGATGGGCCCCGCGGGTCCAGCCGGGCCGATGGGTCCCACGGGTCCAATGGGACCGGCAGGTCCGCGAGGCGCGACCGGCCCGGTGGGGCCGGCAGGAGTCGCCGGGCCGCTCGGCCCAGTGGGACCGGCGGGGCCGCAAGGTCCTCAGGGGAACCAGGGCTCCCAGGGTCCGCAGGGACCCCAGGGCTTGACCGGAGCGGTCGGCGCCCCGGGTGCCGCTGGCCCGGTTGGGCCTGCCGGACCAGCAGGTCCGATGGGGCTGCAGGGACCGCAGGGGATTCAGGGACCGGCGGGCCCGGCTGGTCGCGGCGAAGGCCAGGCGGTGCTCGACATCAACGGCGCGCGCGTCGGGTCCGTGGTCAACTTCGCCAGCGGTCTGGTGCTGCGCAACATCGACGGCGATCGCGTCGTGATGCCGGTATCGGTCAGCGGCTTCACGCAGGCGCCGATTTCCTTCATGCACGCCTCGGACGACTGCTCGGGACCGCGCTACCTGGTGAACTGGAACGGACCGGCCTTCGCCTTCTTCGGCCAGGTCATGGGCACCCAGGTCGTCTACACACGCGAGGTCGATCCGATGTCGACCAATACGACGGCGGTCAATTCGATGGAGACCGTCTCATCGCCGGCGGAGCTGGCGACGACCGGATCGTGCATGCCGACCCCCGGCTTCGTCCAATCGGTCGGCACGGTCGTGGTCGCCGACGATCCAGGGATGGCGACGTTGGCAGCGCCGTTCCGCATCGAGTAAGCCGACGCTACGGCAGGCCGGGCGGCGGAATCCGCCGCCTGGTTGCCTGTTCGAAGGCATACGCCAGCTCGATGAGCCGTGCCTCGCTGCAGGCGAGGCCGGTGAACGTCACCCCGTACGGTTGCGGCTGCGCGTCGAAGGCCGCCGGCAGCGGCGGCGATGGCGCATTGGGGACCATCGCGAACGGCACGATCACGCTGGGATAGCCCGGTCGGGCGGCGATCGACGCGCCGCTGCCGCCGGGGAACAGCACCGCGTCGAGCCGCTCGCGCCGGATGACGGCGTCGAGGCCATCGGTCGCCGTGAGCTGCAGGTCGCGAGCCCGATCGGCGTCGTACTTCGCGCGATCACGTTCGAGGTCGATCTCATCGGATACGTCGAGCGCGGCCTGCCCGTACCTGATCGCGCCGGCGGCGCGATGGGCCTCGTTCCATTCCCGCAACGCGGTCAGCGTCGGCACCGGTGCGGACGGCCCCAACGACCGCAGCCAGGCGTTGAAGTCGCGTTTCATGCCGTACTTCAGCACGCTCGAGCAGCCGGCATCGCCGCCGCGCCCTTCGCCACGGCCTGCACAACTGGTCCAAGCCAGGACGTTCCGCTGCCGATCCGCCGCGACGATGCTCGGAAGGTTCGCCGGGTCGACGAGTTCCGCCCCGTGCGCTCTCAGGACGGCCATCGCCTCGGCCATCGCGGCCACCTGTCGTGCCTCGAGCCCGCCGCGCGGCAGCGCCGTCACCGGCCCGGGCTCGTAGTAGTAGGCACGGGGGATGCCGATCCGCGCCCCTTTCAACCCGCCGGCGCGCAGGAAGCGCGTGTAGTCGCCGCCGGCCGGCGGTGTGCACCGGCCGGTCGCGGCGTCGTTCGGGTCGCGGGTCGGCGATTCGAGCACGCCGAGCAGGATGGCGGCATCGGTCACGGTGCGGGCCATTGGTCCGGCGGTGTCCTGGTCGGCGGTGATCGGGATGATGCCGTGGCGGCTGATCCGTCCGACCGTCGGTTTGATGCCGACGAGCATGGTCTGATTCGACGGGCTGAGAATCGAGCCGGAGGTTTCGGTGCCGACGTTGGCCGCCCACAGGCTCGCGGCGGTCCCGATGCCGGAGCTCGACCCACCGGTCGGCATCACGGGGCGGCCGTCACCCGGCGTCGCGCGCGGATCGCGCCGGGGATCGTAGGGGTTGAAACCGAATCCAGTGATCGCGTTGTAGTTCGCCGGCATCGGCGTCGGCGCCCCGGCCACCCAGTTCGCCAGTTCGGTCATCGTCGTCTTCGCGATGATGATGGCGCCGGCGTCGCGCAACCGGGTGGTCAGCGTCGCCTCGTAAGGCGGCGTGAAACCGGCGAACGCGAGGGCCCCGCCGGTAGTCGGCATGGTGGTGGTGTGGACGTTGTCCTTCAACGCGATCGGAATGCCGTGCAGCGGGCCGCGCACCCGGCCCGCCCGCCGCTCGGCGTCGCGTTCGTCGGCGTCGGCAAGCGCCGCGCGGCTGACCGCGAGCGCCGGGTGCAACACGGTCCCGTAGTAGGCGATGCGCGCCAGGTAGGCACTGACCAGCGCGTGGGATGTGGTCCGTCGCTGTTCGAGCGCCGTGCGCAGGTCGGTGATGCTGGCGTCGACCACCGAGAACGATGCGGGCGACTGGCTCGGCGGCGTGCGACCGCCCGGCTGTCCCAGGCCCGCCGCCGCCATCAGGACGAGCGCGCCGGCACCGACGATGCTGCGCATGCCTGTGTCCTTAGTCCGGGCGCTGCGACTCGCGAGGCACGGGGGGCGCGCTGTCGTATCGTGCGAGTTCGAACTTCGCCACTGCCGCCCGATGCACTTCATCGGGCCCGTCGGCCAGGCGAATCGTCCGGGCGTGCGCCCAGGCGCGCGCCAGGAACGTGTCGTCGCTCACCCCGGCCGCCCCGTGCGCCTGAATGGCACGGTCGATCACCCGCTGGGCCGCCTGCGGCGCCACGACCTTGATCATCGCGATCTGGTTGCGCGCCGACTTGTTCCCCACGCTGTCCATCCGGCGGGCGGCGTCCATCACCAGCAGCCGCGCCTGGTCGAGGTCCATCCGCGACTCGGCGATGTCGGCGCGAATCGTCCCCTGCTCGGCGAGCGGCCGGCCAAACGCGACGCGCGCCTGGACCCGTCGGCACATCGTCTCGAGCGCGCGTTCCGCAAGACCGATGAGCCGCATGCAGTGATGGATGCGGCCCGGTCCGAGGCGGCCCTGCGCGATCTCGAAGCCGCGGCCCTCGCCGAGCAGCAGGTTGGCGGCCGGCACCCGGACGCCGTCGAACACGATCTCCGCGTGGCCGTGCGGCGCGTCGTCGTAGCCGAACACCGGCAGCATGCGGACGACGCGGACGCCGGGCGAGTCCATCGGCACCAGAATCATCGACTGCTGACGGTGGCGTTCGGCGCCCGGATCGCTCTTCCCCATCACGATCGCGATCCGGCAGCGCGGATCGCCGGCGCCCGAAATGAACCACTTGCGGCCGGTGACGACGTAGCTGTCGCCGTCGCGCTCGATGCGCGCCGAGATGTTCGTCGCGTCCGACGACGCCACCGCCGGCTCGGTCATGGCGAAGCACGATCGGATCTCACCGGCGAGCAGCGGGTCGAGCCATTGCCGGCGCTGTGCCGGTGTGCCGTAGCGCACGAGCACCTCCATGTTGCCGGTATCGGGCGCCGAGCAGTTGAAGACCTCCGGCGCCAGCACGTGCGATCGTCCCATCAGCTCGCACAGCGGCGCGTACTCCTCGTTGGTCAGGCCGGCGCCGTACTCGCTCGCCGGCAGGAACAGGTTCCACAGACCGGCGCCGCGCGCCTTCGCCTTCAGCGTCTCGACGATGGCCGTCGGCTGCCAGCGGTCGCCGGCGGCAATCTCGCGCTCGAACGCCATCTCGTTCGGGTAGATGTGTTCGTCCATGAAGGCGGTGATACGGGCGGCAAGGTCGGCGACGCGGGGTGTCGGGCTCGGCATGCGGATCATCCAGCTCCTGGGGCGCATGATAGTCTAGGCGGCCGTGCCGGACGACACACGCGCGGTGCGCGAGAGCGAGGCGCTCGACTGGCCGGCGCTGACGGCGTACCTGCGCACGGCGCTGCCGCGGCAGCCGGCGTTCGCGGCGCACCATCGCCCCGGGACGCTGGACGGCGATCTGGTCGTCGAGCAGTTCGGCGGCGGCCATTCCAACCTCACCTATCTGCTGCGATTCGGTTCGGTCGGGCTCGTGCTGCGCCGGCCGCCGCTCGGTCCGGTGCCGCCGCGCGCGCACGACATGGGGCGCGAGTTCCGCTGGCTGTCGGCCGTGCACCCGCTGTTTCCGCCGGCCCCGACGCCACTGCTCCTGTGCGAGGACACGTCGATCGTCGGTTCGGTGTTCTACGTGATGGAGCGGCGCGAGGGCGTGATCATCCGCCACGACGAACCGCCGGCGGTGGCCGGCCACGAAGACGTCCGCGGCGCGATCAGCCGATCGGTGGTCGACGCGCTGGCCGCCCTGCATGCCGTCGACGCCGCCACGCCGGTGCTGGCGTCACTCGGCAAGCCGGCCGGGTTCGTCGCCCGCCAGGTGCGCGGGTGGAGCGACCGCTGGGCCAGCGCCCGGACCGAAGACCTGCCGGCGATGGCGGCGACGGCGGCGTGGCTCGCGTCGCACCTGCCGCCCGACCCGGCGCGGCCGACCGTCGTCCATGGCGATTTCAAGCTCGACAACGTGATGCTCGACCGCGACGACCCGACGCGGGTCGTCGCCGTGCTGGACTGGGAAATGTGCGCGCTCGGCGATCCGCTGGTCGATCTCGGAATCCTGCTCGGCTACTGGCTGGCGCCGTCGAGCGGCGCGCCGGACGGCGGGCACGACGCGCTCAGCACCGTGACCGACCGCCCGGGCTGGTGGCACCGGCAGGCCATCCTCGACCGCTACGCCGCGCAGACCGGCCTCGACCTCAGCGGCATCGGTTACTACGAGACGTTCGCGCTGTTCAAGCTGGCGGTGGTGCTGCAGCAGATCTACGTGCGCTACGTGCGCGGGCAGACCGACGATCCGCGTTTTGCCGGCCTCGGAGGACGGGTGCGGCGGCTGGCCGAGCGGGCGGCTGCGCTGACGTCCGACGGGCCTGACCGCCGGCCCTGAATCCGGTAAGATGGACCCATGCGTCTCAGACATTTTCTCTTCAACGCCGCAGTTGCCACCGCCGTGCTCGGCGCGCAACTGCCCGACGCACCATCGCATGTCCACGCGGCCCAGCAGGAACTGCCGCCCATCTCATACATATGTCCGATGGATGCGGACGTGCTCGACGACAAGCCGGGCAGCTGTCCCATCTGCAAGATGCCGCTGGAACCGGTGCGCATCGACACGGCCTGGTCGTGCCCGAATCACGCGGCGGTCATTCGTGACAAGGGCGGCGTGTGCCCGATCGACAAGCGCGAGCTGGTGCAGGTAATCGTCGCGAAGTTCTGGACGTGCGGCGATCGGCCGAACGTGAAGCTGCCGGACCCGGGCAAGTGCGGTAACGGCAGCAGCCGGAAGATGATCACCGAACTGCGCGCGCACGGCGATCACAACCCGCGCCACGGCGGGTCGTTCTTCATGGCCGAAGACAAATGGCACCACCTCGAGGGCACCTACCCGAGCGCCGGGCTGTTCCGCGTCTTCTTCTACGACAATTTCACCAAGCCGCTGGCCCCGAAGGGGTTCGTCGGCCGGATCGTGATGGAGCAGGCGGGCAAGGAAGTCGCGTCGTTCCCACTCGCACCGTCGCGCAACGGTCAGACCCTCGAAGCACAAATCAAGGGTATGCCGGCGCAGCCGTCGAAGGCGACGCCGGTGAAGCTGGTGGCGAAGCTGAAGTTCGACGCGAAGACGGCGGAGAACCGCTTCGACTTCATCTTCACCGAGTACTCGAAGGAACCGCCGACGGCGCCGCCGGCACCGGCCGCGCCGCGCACGACGGCGGCCTCGGGAGCGCCGGCGACAACCGCCGCGAACACCGCCACACCGGCCGCTGCCGCGAACGCCGCGAGACCGGCGACCGCCGGCACGACAACGGCTCCGGCGCAGAACGCACCGCGCGTCGCTGCGGCAGCCGCGCCACCACCACCACCACCGCCACCGCCACCGGCGGCACCAACCGCGCCAGCGGCACCACCGCCAGCCGTCGACGCGTCACCGGCGCCGGGTGGCACCATGCGTCAGACCGCGAGCGCCGCCACCATGTCGCGCACCGACGCGGCTCAGCTCGTCGACAATCTTCCGAGTGCGCCTGCCGAACTCGTCGCCTTGCTCGAACAACGGACGAAAGAGGTTGAGGTCGCGATCAACGACGGGCAGTTCGGCTATGTCTACATCCCGGCTCTGCTGAGCAAGGACATCGCCCTGGCCGTTGGCGACACGGTGAACTCGCTCCCGACCCAGCGCCAGGCTCAGGCCACCGCCGCCGTGAGACGCCTCGTGCTGGCCGCGTGGGATCTCGACTTCTACGGTGACCTCGGCAACAAGGAGAAGATCACCGAGGCGTTCAATACGTTCTCCGCGGCATTCGCGGACATCAAGGCGGCATATGGCGCGTCTCGTTAGGCCGATCGCACAGTTCGCCTGCCGTCATCCGTGGGCGCTCACGACGGTGGGGCTCGGCGTGGCGCTCATCGGCTCGCTGCAGCCGATCGCCGAGGCGCACAAGGCGATTACGTCGAAGTACAACTACACGGAACATGTCTTTCCGATCCTGCGAGATCGCTGCGGCCGCTGCCACTACCCGGGCGGCCCGACGCCAATGTCGCTGCTGACCCATCAGGACGCCATGCCGTGGGCCGAGTCGATGCGCGAGCAGTTGGTCGGGCAGAAGATGCCGCCGTGGTACGCCGATCCGACCGGCCCGGCGGTCCGCGGCGGTCACTACATCCCGACGCGCGAGCTCGACGTCCTCGTCACCTGGGCGACCGGCGGGACGCCCAACGGCCCCATCGGCAACCAGACCGTGCCCGAGGTGCCGCCGCCGGCGCCGTGGCCGGGCGGACCGCCCGACCTTCAGGTCAAGATGACCAAGCCCCATGAACTGCCGGTCGGGATGCAAGAGGACCAGGTCGATGTCACCCTGCCGAGCGGCATCACCGAGGAGAAATGGGTCAAGGCGATCGACATCCTGCCCAGCGATGCCTCGTTGGTGCGTGACGTCGAAGTCGGCGTGCAGAACGGTCCGATCCTCGGTCTCTGGGTGCCCGGACACGACGCCATTGCGGCGCCGAACGGCACCGGTTTCAGGATCGCCGCCGGCGCGGTGCTGACCCTCAAGCTGCACTACAAGAAGTCGTGGATGGACGAGCAGAACGCGAAATCCGAGCAGACCACCGTCGGCCTCTATTTCACCGATGCGCCGCTCTCGGGCAAGAGCATCGAGGCGCTGGAGGTGAAGGGGCCCGATACCGGGTCCAAGACGGATGCGACCAGCTTCGCCGGCGTGTTCAAGACGGGAGCGCGCCTGCTGGCCCTGCGACCGAGTTTCGACCAGGGCTACAAGGAAGCGGTCGTGGAAGCCGTGTTACCGAACAATCGGCGCGTGACAGTCATGAAGTTCCAGGCCCCACAGCCACTGTGGTACCGGCGCTACTGGCTGCAGGAGCCGATTGAATTGCCGGCGGGCACCAAGCTCGAAGTGAAGGCGCTGCCGGCCATCGTCGACGAATTCGCACCGCCGGTACAGAAGCGCTATCCGCTGCAGGTGTCGTTCGACTACGTGCCGCAGTAGCGCCGCCGCGGCGCCTACTTGTACATCTCGCTGACGCCAGGCAGATACTGCCTGTGGCAGCGGACGCAGGCTTCGTACAGGTCGGCGCCGACGTCGAACACCTCCTGCGTGCTCTTGCGATCGATCGCGTCGATCATGCGCTCACCCTCGACGATGAGCCCGGCGGCTGCTCCCATCCACTCGCCGCTGTCCCAGGCTCGCCCGGGCATCATCAGCAGGTTCGCCGCTTCCGTCAGGGTGACCGCCGCATCACGAACGGTCTGCCACTCCTCCGGCGTCTTCGGGCTCCTCGCCTCGATGCCGCTCGGCGTGTGCACCTCGCCGACCGATTCCCACACGACGTTGGCCGGCCTCTCGATGACCGCGTTCATGAGGGTTCTCATGTCGGAGACAGCCTTGTAGGGCGGCGCGGCTGCGGCGGCATCCGACGTGGCAGAACGCGAAGGTGGCGCCTCGCCGCCGCAGGCAGCGCAGGCGATGGCACCGACGACCAGGGCGATTGGCATGGCACGACGCATGAGTCTTCTCCGCATGGCGACGCGATCCCGATCCCTATAATAGGCGGTCGGCCGTTATCGCTCAACACGCATGCTCAGGTGGACGACGGACCGGGAGACGTCAGAACGGCCTCGAGCCGGACGAACAGGCGTCCGGCTCGAGACGTGCGTGGAATAGTCGACGGGAACGGGCGGATCGCTACTGCGCCGGCGGCGGCGTGCAGCGCTCGCGCTGGCCGGGACCGGGAATGTCGACGTCGCGGTAGATCCCGTGGCAGGCACCGCACGCTTCAGCGACGACACCCGACGCGTCGACGATCTGGTCGACGTTCTTCGCCTTGGCGGCCTTGAGAGCGGCCTGTCCTGCCTCGATGAGCCCCGCGATGCCCTTCTGGTAGTCCTCGCGATCGATGGGCACCGGCCTGCCGTTCTCACACAGGCGACCTGGCATCGTGGCGAGATTGGCGGTTTCCATCAGCGATATGGCCGCCAGTTCGACCTGCTGCCATCCACCGTACAGGCTGGCAAACTTCTCGGTCGTCGTCTCTCGCGAGCCCTCCTTCTGCGGCGCGCCGGGATCGCGCGTCTGCGCATCGAAGATCGTATTCGATGCTGGGAAGGTGATTGCTCGCATGACCTCGGCAAGACTCGAGTGGGGCCTCGCCGTGTAGCCCGCCGGCGCAGGTGCCGGCGCTTGCGCCGGGGCCGCCGGCTCGCTCGGCGCCTGTCCGCCGCACGCGGCCAGGATCACCGTCATACTGAGGAACCATCGCACGCCCTTCATGATCCACCTCCGACAAGAGGGCCGCAGGAACAGTCAGCCGCGGGCGGGACCCGATGCGCGACGGTCTCGGCAAGCTCTCGAACGTTGAATACCGCGGACTGTACACTGCGGTTCGAAAACAAGTCAAGCCGGCGAGCGTTGCCGGCACGCCACATCACGTCTTGCGGCAAGGTATACTGCTCCGCGTTTTCTCCAGGGAGGATGTCACATGTACCGTGTCTCGAGGCGGCTGACGAACGCCGCAATCGTCGTCTGCCTGACGTTCGCGTCATGGGCGCTCACCGACGCGATCGCGCTGCAGCGCACCGCGAAACCGATTCCGGCGACCGACGCCACTCGCAAGGCAGGCGCCACCGTCTATGGGCGCCTGTGCCGTTCGTGCCACGGGCTGAGCGGCAAGGGGGACGGCATTGCGGCCCCCCCAGGCACGAGGCCGGCCAATCTGGTGGATGCCGAGTGGAAACATGGCAGCACAGACGCCGAGATCTTCAAGATCATCCGTGAGGGCATCGCGCCTTTCGACGTGATGCGGCCGCAGAAGGGCCTGAGCGATGACGACATCTGGTCCGTCATCCATCACCTGCGCGGGTTGGCGGCGAAGAAGTGACCCTGACGCTTTCATGACGAAGTCTTCACGCGGCACTGACGCGATCGCGCCTTGACGACGTTTCGATGCGTGGGATACAGTTCCGACGCACTGTGACCTCGCCTCATCTGGTGGCTGCCTTTGGGGCACTCCCACTGCAGAAGCCGCCCGTCGCGAAACCTTTGACACCGGGATACGGTCGCTCATGATTCGGAGCTTGTTCCTGTGGATTGACTCGCTCGAGAGCAGCATCGCGCTGCGCGAGTCGGATTACGGCTACGCGATCCTGCTCACCATCCACGTCGTGACCATCATCATGTTCGCCGGCCTGATCCTCATGATGGATCTCCGGCTCCTTGGATGGGGCCACCGATCGTCCCGGGTGTCGCAGGTGCAGAGCCGGCTGTTCCCGTGGCAGATGTTCGCGATGGGCGCAAACGGGCTGACCGGCCTGGCCTTGGTCTACGCCCAGCCGCTGCGCTACTATCCGAAGATCTTCTTCTGGCTGAAGATGGCACTGATGGCCCTCGCCGGGCTGAACGCGCTCGTCTTCCACTTCACGACCTACAAGTCCGTGGCACAGTGGGACACCGCCCCCGTGCCACCGCCAGGCGCCCGGCGCGCCGGCTTCATCGGGCTGGTCCTGTGGGCCGGCGTCCTCGTGTTCGGCCGCCTCACCGCGTACAACTGGATCGACACGTGGTGGCCATGGCCGATTTGAGTACCTTCGAGTAGGAGATTGAGCCGATGTTGCTGCGGATGTTCGAGTGGATGCAGGCCAGTGCGTTCACCACAGCGGTCCAGAATTCGTGGTGGGCGGGTGCGGCGTTCAACGTCCTTCACCTGCTGACCCTGGCGGTGTTCGCTGGCGCGCTGCTGCTCGTCGACCTTCGGCTGCTCGGCACCGGCCTGCGCGAGCAGTCGGTCGCCAGAGTGGCCGCAGATGCGCGACCGTGGCTGATCGGCGGCCTGGTCGGGCTTGCGATCACCGGTGCCCCGCAACTGGTGTCGCTCGCCGTTCGCAACTACTACAACTTCTATTTCTGGTTCAAGATGGCCGTGCTCGCGGTCGCCCTCATCTATACCTTCACGATCCGGCAGCGCGTCGTGACGGCGGACGAGTCGCGGAGCGACTCGCTTCAGGCCAAGCTGGTGGGCGGCCTGTCCATCGTCCTCTGGTCGGTCGTCACCGCCACCGCCCGCATGATCGGACTGAGCTAGTCCGCGGAATCACTTCCCATCGTCGCTCGGCTGCCGCGCGACACAACAAAAAGAAAGGGCGCCCCGAAAAGGGCGCCCTTCCGCAAAGACGGTCGTCGTCGAGCCGTGCCTACCGCGGCGGCTCGGTCGCGTCGGCGCCATCTTTCGGCGCGCCGGTGCCGGACGAGCCCATGAACAGCTTGCGCCCGTCCGCGAACGTGATGTTACGACCGTTCGCGCGGGTCAGCGTGTGATCGCGCGTCTGGTAGCCGTCGACAACGATTTCGGTGCCGATCTTGACCGTGTCGCGCGTGATCCCGCGGCGGAGGAGCGTATTCGGCGTGCCCCCCTCGACCGCCCAGGTTTCCCCCGCCTTCGGCGTCTGCTTCTGGCCGGCGACGGTCACCTCTTTCACTGCCATGTGAATCCACGCATGCGGGTTCACCCACTCGACCTTGGTGATGGCGCCCTTCAGGAGGACCGGTCGATTGGCGTCGAATTCACCGCCGAACGCATGGTGAGCGCGCACGGAAGCACCCGAAGCCAGTGCCACCGCAACTCCAAGTGCCAGGACGAATCGTGTTCTGCGCATTCTTTCCTCGTCTCCTCCCACGTAGGCCATCTTACCTGTTTGCCGCCACGCCGGTGGCCCTTTCTCGATCGCGCGGCCGCGTGCCCCCGCCGGCACATGCTGGCGAGCCCTGATCCACCTCGGCAGGACCTGCCTGCTCCAGCGCCAGCACGTTGCCACGGTCGTACCGTGCCGCTTCGGCCTTCGTCATCGTCGGACGGCCGGCCATGTCAGCGGAACGCTCCAGCGGTGTGAGCGAGCCGAAGTTCCAGGTGCCCTGGGATGTCCGGCCGCCCTTCTTGCGTGCGCGGCACGGTGGAGCGTTTTCGACGCCGGGGGTGGGGCGGCCTGTGGCGGCTGGGCGATCGGCGCCGCGGGCACCGCTGCGAGCGCCAGAGCGGTCACGATCGGCGGGAGGACACGAACACCCGGACGGCGCATGCAGCGACCCCGTGTAAGAAAAAAGGGGCGCCCCACGCCGGGGCGCCCCTTCCGCAGGACTGTCGTCGAGCCGTGCCTACCGCGGCGGCTCGGTCGCGTCGGCGCCATCTTTCGGCGCGCCGGTGCCGGACGAGCCCATGAACAGCTTGCGCCCGTCCGCGAACGTGATGTTACGACCGTTCGCGCGGGTCAGCGTGTGATCGCGCGTCTGGTAGCCGTCGACAACGATTTCGGTGCCGATCTTGACCGTGTCGCGCGTGATCCCGCGGCGGAGGAGCGTATTCGGCGTGCCCCCCTCGACCGCCCAGGTTTCCCCCGCCTTCGGCGTCTGCTTCTGGCCGGCGACGGTCACCTCTTTCACTGCCATGTGAATCCACGCATGCGGGTTCACCCACTCGACCTTGGTGATGGCGCCCTTCAGGAGGACCGGTCGATTGGCGTCGAATTCACCGCCGAACGCATGGTGAGCGCGCACGGAAGCACCCGAAGCCAGTGCCACCGCAACTCCAAGTGCCAGGACGAATCGTGTTCTGCGCATTCTTTTCTCGTCTCCTCCCGCGCGCACCATTTTACCTGTTTGCGGCCCCGCCGGCGGCTCTTTCTCGATCCCGCTGGCGTGCCCCGCTCAGGATATTGGCGAGCGCGTAATTCGCCTCATGACAGGCGTACTCGTACAAAAGCTGATCCGTCTGTGGCCAGGTGTATTCACCCGTCCATGGCCGAGTCCACGTGGTCGGATCCTCCACCGTGAACCGGTACAGCAGCGTCCGATCGTCCAGACGCGAGAAACGCTCGACGACGTGCAGCTGGTCGCTCGACCCACGGAACCTGGTCTTGTCCGTGAAGTTGGTCGTGTCGACCACCAGCGTATCGCCTTCCCACCGCCCCACGGAATCGCCCATCCACAGCCGCACGGCAGGCGGCAGATGCTCGGCGGCCATCCTGATGGTGCGAGCGTCGTGCACCATCTCGCTCAGGATCACAATGCGGTCCGGCGTCTGCACAATCTGGTGCAGGTTGTTGTACAGCACCGGCAGCGACGGCGGACCTGACGTGGAGCCGAACCCCAGCAGGCACCGCTCACCGAGCGGCCGCCGCTCGGGATCGTCGTACGCCCCGGGCCCCTCGAGACCCGGGTCGTTGCTCTCCGTCTCGTCGGACGTCGTCCGGACGACGCGTGCGGCGTTCCTCTGCCGGGCCGAAGCCAGCAGGTCCGGCAGGCGACCGTTCGGCGGGTCGACGATGAGCGACGTACGCTTCTGGCCGTCGATCGTGACGAATTGGTCGCCAGCATCGACCCAGAAGTTGTTGTAGCCACCGACGTTTCCGGCCGCACCAGTGGACCCATCGCCGCCGATTGGCGGCGCCGGCCGATTACCATCGCTCGGTAGATCTGCCCGCGCCTTGCGGTCCTGCACGGCCTGCTCGAGGCGGCGCGCCTGATCCGCTGTCATCGTCATCGCGGTGCCGAACGCCGCCGGCCGTTCCAGCGGCGTCAGCGTCGCCACGTCGTAGACGCCCTGGAGGTCGGGACGACCGTCCGGCGTCCGCGCTCCCGACTGCGTGGCCCGGGACACCTGCCGTCGCCCCGCCTGGCCATCGACGGTCGTCGAGGCCAGGGCGATGACCACACCGCAGCAGGTCACCGCGCCGACCATTCCGAGGTGCCGCGTCGGTGTCCGCATCACGTTCTCCTGCGTTCCGGCGCGTCAGTCCTGCGTGGACCGGGCGCTGGTACCTCCGCCGCTATCGCGGCAGCGGATTCTTCCGGAACTGGCCGTACATCAGCTCCTCGACGAACTCGACGCACTTGAACTCCATCAACTGTGCGTTCCGCTCGATGCGGCGATAGAGCGGCATGCTGATCTTCCACGGCCGGGTGAAGACCTGCGGGTCTTCGATCGTCGCTTCGTACTGCAGGTGATCGGCACCGGTTCGCGTGAACCGCTCGACCAGATGCAGCTGCTCGCTGTGGAAGTTGCCCGAGCGGTCGAACCAGGTGTCGGCATTGAAGCCGCGGGTGTCGATGACCAGCGTCTCGCCCTCCCACTTGCCGACCGACTGCCCCATCCAGGAATCGACCGGGGCCGGTCCCGGATCCTTCAGGTAGATGTTCCGGGTCGCCCCGGCGTACTCGTAGGCGAAGAAGATCGCCTTCGAGCTCTGCAGAATCTGGAACGGATAGGGCATGTAGGTCGCGCGCGGCAGACCCGGGAGGTAGCACTTGATCTCGGGATCCGAGGTCAGCCAGCTCTCCTGATTCTTCTTCTTCTGCGCCAGCGCCTCGGGTTTGTAGGGGATTTCATCGCCTTCCACCACGCCGAGACCGCCCGGCACCGACCCGACGGCGCCCAGGGCCAGCACCGCGGCGGCCGGCACCGGGCCATACGGGCCTGGCCGCAGGGCCAGGGCCGGCCTGGCGACATGCGTCTGCAGGTCGTAGTTCGCCGTATTCAACGCCTGCCAGATTCCGTTCAAATCTGGATGTCCATCGGCAGCGCGGGGCGCCCGATATGCCGAACCCTGCTGCCCCGAAACTGATGTCGAGGTCACTGAGACGGCCGCCGCGATTGCCGCGCCTGCCGCCGCCACTCCTAATGTACGAAGCCACTGATGCATCAACGACGCGCTCCTTGTGCCGAGGACTATACGGCAACCTGCGCCAGAGTCAAGAACCCATCGTCGGGATACCCGTCGAGGCGTACTCCATCTCCCCAAAAGCAGGTACGTCGATGCCGCATCCAGGCCATCACTCCGGGTCGGCCGCCCTGTGCAGCGTCGCCAGGAACCGCTCGAGCGTCGCCATGACGGTCGGCCAGCGATAGGTCTGCTCGACGTAGCCGCGCCCGGCGGCGCCCAGCTGCCGGGCCAGTTCCGGCCGATCGAGCAGGCGGCCCAGTGCGGCGGCGAACTGATCGAAGTTTCGATAGGCGAGGGCGCCACCCGATCGGCGGGCCTGCCCCTCGAGCACCCGGCAGCGGGCGTTCACCAGCGCCGGTATTCCGTGATTCCACGCCTCGAGCAGCACCATGCTGAGGCTTTCGAACGGCGACGGCACCACCAGCACCGAGGCCTGGGCGAGCAGCGCTTCACGGACCGCGGCGCTGACGTAGCCGAGCGCCCGGATCGAGGGGTGCGCCGGCATCGCCATGTTGGCCGGACCGGCCATGACCAGCGGCACACGCGATCCGGTGGCCGCCGCCCACCGCCGGTAGAAGCGGAGCAGCGTGTCGCACCCCTTGTTGGGGTCGACTCTCCCGAGGTACAGCACGTACGGCGACGTCACACCGACCGCTGCGAGCGCCGACGCGTCGTAGGGCGGCGGCGCGTCCAGTCCGCAGCCGATGGTGCAGGAGGGCGGCACGCGACCCGCGATCCGCCGCTCCACCAGCGCCTGCTCCTCCGGCGTCAGGTAGACCATGCCGGCTGGCAGCGCGAAATAGGCACCGAGCACGCCGATACGAATGGCCGGATCTTCCTCGGCGGTCGGCAACAGGACGGCACGGTCGGCGACGACCGGCACGCCGAAGAAACTCTGGTAGTAGCGGAACGACCAGAACAGGATCCAGTCGTAGTCACCGCCGTGCGTCTTCAGATGGTCGATGAGGGCCGGCGCCTCCGGACCATTCTGCCGGAACCAGTCGGTCTGGACCGCGGCGGAGGCGTTGCCGCTGAACACCGCCTCGGAGACGTCGGCGAACTCGCGGATGGCGCGCTGGCGGACGACCGGAAAGCGGCGGACGTGGAGCGGCCCGATCTCCGAACCGCCGGCCGGGTGCTCGTTGCGCCAGGTCACGTGATCCCTGGCGGTGGTGGTCAGGATCGTCACGTCGTGCTGCCGGGCGAGCCGTTCGGCAATGACCCGACAGTGGCCTTCGGAGCCGCCGGCGATGTCAGCGCCGAAGCGATGGACGACGCAGGCGAGTCGCATCACCCGATGCGGCCGTCGCCATCCTCGTCGGCAGCCATCCCGAGCTGCAGGCGCAGCTTCGCGTTCTCGATGGCGAGCTCCTCGATGGAGGCGAACAGCAGCCGGTTCACACGCGCCTGACGACGGAAGTTCTCGAGGCTGTACTCGTACAGCCAGTGCATCAGCGGCAGCAGGATGCGCCGCTTCACGAAGAGGACGAGCGGGCCGGTCAGCGTCCGATGCGTCGAGAACTCGAGCGGCAGACGAAGTTCCCAGTCCTCGTCGCTATCCAGCAACTCCGGGATCAGCAGCGCGTGTGGCGCCCGATCGTCCACCGCACGGCGCAGCACCTGCTCGACGATCGCGAACACCGCCTCGTCGTCGTACTCTTCCGGGCCGCCGCGGGTCAGCAGGCGGGCGCGCCGCTGCTCGCGGACCTCGTCTTCGATCTCGCGCATCAGGCGGGCGACCGTGGCCGGACCGGATCGCTCGGGCGTGCTCACTTCGTTCGCTTGGCCGTGAACGTGCCGTTGCCGATGGCGGTGATGGTCAACGAGCCCTTCATCGCGTCCTGGCCCTCCGCCGTTCCGCGGTAGCTGACGTCCAGCGGGTTGCCCTGGATGTTCACCGAGAACGAGAACTCGACCGCCTGCCCCTTCACGGTTCCCGTCAGGTCCGCTTCGCCGAGCGTGGTGCCTGAATAGTGCCCGGTCAGCCGCTCCCCGTCCTGCTTGAAGGTGACGGTCGACGCACCGGCGCCGGCATCGGTGTTCACGTCGAAGGCCCATGTGCCGGTGACATCCACCTTCGACTGGGCGGCCGCCTGGCTCCCGGCGGACAGCGTCACCGCCAGCGCCAGCGCGGCGACCGCACGAGCCCACGTCATCACTGTCATCGCAACGTCCTCCTGCCAGCGGCCGGTCCTGCCGGCCCGACTGGCCGATGTGTCACTTGCCGCGCGCCATCGCCAGGCGGCGTTCGGGAAGGTCCGCGTCCGCCTGCTGCCACAGTGCGGCGGCCCTGGCGTATGCGGCGCGCGCGCGGTCGGCCTGCTTATTATGCTCCGCGACCAGCGCCGCGGCGAAGTGGCTGCCGGCATACAGTGCATCGTGGGCCAGCATCTGATCGGCCGCCCAGGC
This sequence comes from uncultured Acidobacteriota bacterium, assembly GCA_902825985.1. Taxonomy (GTDB): domain Bacteria; phylum Acidobacteriota; class Vicinamibacteria; order Vicinamibacterales; family CAVVIG01; genus VFZL01. The sequence goes on from CADEDC010000006.1 coordinate 18,988, forward strand.
GGCGAACTCCCAGTCGTCGGACTCACGGGCGGCACGTCCCATCGCCTCGATGGCGAAGAGCGCCTGGGCCCAGTTGTCGGGCCCCGGTGCCGCGCGCAACTGCGCGACCACCGCCTGCAGCATGCTGCGCCCCTTGTCACGCTGTCCGGTCCGCAGGAAGAACTCGCCCTGCATCGCCTCGAAGGCTGGACCGACCAGCGCCGCACCATCGGCGGCCGTGCGCAGGGCCCGCAGGGCCGCATTGGCCGACGCCGCGGCCGGCGCGAAGCGCTTCGCCGCCATCATCGCGCGCGCCGCCTCGATGTGTCCGGTCGCCTTGATGAGCGTCACCGGATGTCCGGCCAGGACGCCGGCGGCGGTCAGGGCGTCGGCGGTGCGCCCCTGCGCGATCAGGAACTCCGGCCATTCCCGCTTGTTGAACAGCTGGACCGCGAGGGCGGACGGGGTGTTGAACGCGGTCTCGAGCAGTTGCCCGGCCTTCGCCATCTGGCCGACGTAGCGGTACGACGCGGCGAGCAGGTCGAGGTTGTGCTCGTGATGCCACTCCTGCCCGGGCTGCACCTGCTCCGCCCGGAAGTAGGCCACCTCGAGGGCATGGGCGGCTTCGAACGCCACAATCGCCTCGTGGATGCGGCCGGACCGCCGCAGCGCGTGACCGTGCATGTGCTGCGCGTGCGGAATCGCCGGCGCCGCCGCCGCGAATGCGGCGGCATGCCGGACCGCCTCGGTCAGCCGCGTGGCGTTCTCGCAGGCATGTGTCAGGTAGTGATGCGCGCCGGCATGGCCCGGTGCGATGGCGAGGGCCTGCTCGAAGTACGGGATGCCGGCCGCCACCGCGCCCTGCGCGCGATCCGCCGGGTCGCTGGATTCGGCGATGCCGCGCGCCAGCAGCAGCTCGACATCGCGCGGGAACGCGGCGACGGCGCGCTCGATGGCGGTGCGGAACGCCGTCAGGCGTTCGGCATCGCGCGGCGCCGCTTCAGCCGCGACCTGCGCCTGGCGCACGGCCAGATGCTGACGGTCGTGCGCGCTCATGCCGCCAGACAGCGCCGTCGCGCGGGCGAGGGCGTCCCCGGCCCGGTCCGGCAGATTGAGCTCGGTATAGACGAGCGACAACGCGACGTGGGCCATGGCGAGCCCCGGATCGTGGCGCAGCGCTTCGCGCAAGGAGCGGGCCGCTTCCACCCAGACGTAACCGTGCATGTAGGCGAGCCCCTGGTCGAAGAACGCCTGGGCCTCGCGCGATGCCGTGCCGACGGCGTCGTGGGCCGCGCCGATGCCGTCGCGACGCGTGACCCGACGTCCCAGCAGTTCGTCGGGCACCACCGGAATCTGCTGGATGGGGTGGGTGTGCGGCTGCGCCGCGGAGGCGGCGCCGGCTACCGGCGTGCCCGGTGCAGCCGCCCGGAGCCACGCCCGTGCCCCGAGGCAGGCCGGGCCGCCGATCACGAGGCCGAGGGCCACCGCGACGAAGCAGCGTGGGCGGTTCACAGCAGGCGATCGTAGCGCGCCGCGACCGCGCGCACCAGCGACACGACGCGGCGGCCACTCCAGACGGGAGTGACCGCCGTCGGCGAACCTGGCCGGCCGGGCGGGTGGAGCGGACCGGCCGTGGTCTCAGAAATCGAACTGGGCGCCGATCTTGAAGAAACGCGACTGCAGGACGTTGGTCGGCCGGAGCCAGGCCGCGGCCGTCGTCGAGGTCGAGAACGTGACGTTCCGGGTGTACGCCCAGTTGCTGTTGAACACGTTGTAGAGGTCGAAATCGACGCGCAGCCGGGCGCGCCCCATCGTCACCCGCTTGGAGGCGCGGAGATCGACCTGGTTCAGGTTGTCGTCGCCGTAGTCGAACCCTTCATTCATGAGCGCGACCGTCCGGGACGCCGCCCCGGTCCAGTTGCTGCCGATGAAGGGGTTGATCACCGCGTTGGTGACCGCCCAATTGGCGCGCAGGCTGGGACCGGCGCCGCCGTTCTGAATGCCGCGGGTGAACTGATAGGTGGCGCTGAATTGGATGTCCAGCGGCAGCGTGTAGGACCCCATGAACTTCACGTCCGGCCGATAGGGATAGGTCCGATCGCAGAACCGCCCCTGATCGTCCGGATAGATCTCGGTGCCCAGTTCGGTCTGGGCACCGGCCGGCAGCACGGCATCCGGCCCCGCCCCGTCGATGAGGCCGCAGTTGGTGAAGCGCCGGCGCTGCATGTTGAGGCCGCCGCGAACGAACGCACCGCGCGGCAGGCGCCAGTCGAGGTTCACGTCGATCCCCTGATACACGTTCTCGATGCCGCCGAAATCGCTCGCGAAGCGCACCAGATTGCTGGCCGGCAGGTCCTGGGCAAACACCGACTGCTTCAGGTTGTAGATGCCGCACACCTGATAACCGCCGCCGTTCGGCAGGTTCGCGTTGGCAGGCGCGGTCATGCAGAATGGCCCGTCGTAGCTCGCCAGGTTGAACCGCAGGTCGTCGGTGAAGGTCTGGTTGCCGAACGCACGACGGTACCAGCCGCCGTTCACAGACATGCGGTCCGCCAGCTGGTGCTGGATGGCGAACGTGTACTCGGTGTTGAACCCGCGCTTGAACCAGCCGTTCAGCACCTCGGGGTCGTACGACGTGGTCGAGATGCTACGCCCGAAGGTCGGGGTCGCGATCGAATTCGACAGTTCGTTGTTCTGCAGGGCGCCGGCGGCGTCGTACGGCAGGCCGTTGCCGTCGCGGTCGGTCCACGGCCGGGTGTCGGTCAGCGAGAGCGCGCTCACCGGGTTGATGTCATCGGCGACTGCCACCGTCTGACCGTTGACGTAGCGGGCGGCGCTGGCCTTGATGGCGGTCTTGCCATTGCCGAAGACGTCCCACGAAAAGCCGACCCGCGGCGAGATATCCTTCCAGTTCTGGACCTGACCGACGCAGCCGGCCGCCGGATTGTTCTGTCCGTCCGGACATCTTTCGAATCGGAATCCACCGCTGTTGCGGTTCGGGAGCACCTCGCTCTCCTGCGTCTCGCCCTGGAACCAGTCGAAGCGAAGGCCGAGATTCAAGGTCACGTTGCCAATCGCCCAGCGATCCTGCGCGAAGATGCCGGTATCGGCCTTGATGCCATTGCGACGATCCCACGGGAGTTGCAGCACGACCTGCACTGGCACGCCCGCGTTGTAGGTGACGGCCGACGTATCGCCCGAGTAGACGCGGATGCGGCGCCAGTCGCCTTCCGAGACGCTCGCACCGACACGGAACGCGTGCGAACCGGTCACGTACGACGCGGCGGCCATGAAGGTCCGCAGCACCGAGGAACTCTGCTGCGGCACGTTCCACGCGTTGGCGATGCGGCCGTTCGACTGGTCCAGCACCGAATACACGCGAGCGGCGCGAATCAGATCGGGATCGAAGGCCTTGACGTCGCTGCCGGTGACCGACGGCTGGTAGAGCTCGGTGTAGGTCTGATTGTAGATGCCGAATCCCGCCTCGAGCAGCAGTCGGCTGGTCTGCGTGCGGGTCCACTTGCCGACGCCGACGTAGTTGGTCGGCGTCACCTGGACGCCGGCCGCCTCGGGCGGCACGATCGCCGAGATGCCCCAGTGATTGCGGTACTTCTGCTGCTTGTCGAAGTACACCGACACCTTGTCGAGGCTCGTGACCTGGGCCGATACGCGGCCGACGTTGCTCCAGATGTTGCCGTCGTCGATACCGGGACGGCTGGTGTCGGCGGTGTAGACGAACGGCGACGGGTTCGCATCGAAGTAGCTGTCGGCGACGTACTTGTTCACCCCCCACGAGCGGAACGTGTAGTTGAACCAGATCTTGTCTCGCAGGATCGGGCCGCCGATCGTCGGATTGAAATCCCACACGCGCTGGATGTTGCCGACGTTGGTGAGCCGGTTGTTCCGGTTGAAGGTGAGATCACCGGCGAGGTTGTCGCCGAGATTGCTCGCGGTCCACGACTCGCCGGCGTAGTTGGTCGTCAGACTTCCACGGAAGGAGTTGCCACCATCGCGCGGCACCATGTTCACCCGGATGCCACCCTGGCCCATCTCGGCCGAGTCGGCGCCGGTCACATAGCTGAGTTCCTGGAAGGAGCCGTCGTTCCAGTAGACGCCCGAGTAGGCGCCCTGCGCGCACAGGTTGTTGAGGCGAACGCCCTCGATGGTCTGCACTGTGTCGCCCGAGCCGCGGAACTGCAGCGGCGACTGCTGCATGCCGCCGGATCCACCGACGTCACGCGAGAGCGCACCACCGCCGCCCTGCGCGATGGAGGTGCCCGGGATCATGATGCCGACCGCCTGGATGTTGCGCCCGGTCGGGACGGAGTCGAGCACGTCGCGAGTCATGACGACCCGCTGCGTGATGCTCTGGACGTCGACGATCGGTGATTCTGCCGCCACGGTGATCGTCTCCTCGACCCCGCCGACCCGCAGTTCGCCGTCGACGGTCGCCGTGAAGTCCGACGTCAGTTCGACGTTCTCGCGCTTCACCGTACTGAAGCCCGGGAGCGTGAACGTCACCGAATAGACGCCCGGACGCAGGGTGGTGATGCTGTAGCGGCCGTTGCCGTCGCTCGTCGCCGAGCGGACTTTTTCGATCAACGCCGGACTGGCCACTTCGACGGTGACACCGGGCAGCACGGCTCCCGATGTGTCCTTCACTTCGCCTGCGATCGCGCTGGTCTGGGCGGCTGCCACGGTCGGCAGCATCAGCACCCACAACGCCAGGGCGAGACGGGTGACACGACTACGCATGATGGCTCTCCCTCCTCCGATCACTCCCAACGTGCCGGCCATGAGCAAACGATGATGAACGCCGCCCGCGGAAGCAGCTTCCGTGCCCGTGGTCTTGCCTCAAGGCCGCGCGGCGGACGGCCCAAGACTGCGGATGTAGTGCGCGAGATTCCACATCTCGGTATCGGAAATACGCTCGGCGTAACTATCCATGTCAGCTGAGGTCCCGTCCCTGATGACGGTGAAGACCTCGCCGGCCGACGCGCCGAAGAGCCAGGTGTCGTCCGTGAAGTCGGCCGGCTGGCCGCCGGCGCCGGCACCGCCGCCGTCGCCCTTGCCCTCGGCGCCGTGGCAGCGCGCGCACAGCCGCTGATACGTCCGGCGGCCGGCAGCGCGCCCCTCCGGAGAGTCCGGGGTCGGACTGGTCAGCTTCGCCGCCTCGGGGTTGCCGCCTTTGCGCGGGCTGGTGGCACTCAGGGCGGCGCCCTGGGCCGACAATGCCGCCGCGGCGGGCGCGCCGGCCACCGCCAGCACGGTGCAGGCGGCCAGCCAGCCTCCACGGCCTATTCGTCGGAGATCCCGAACTGCGACGAGAGATAGTCTGGGTAGCATTCGTGCAGGACCTGGAACAAATCGTTGACGACCGCCAGGGCCGCGCGAATCGCCAGGGCGCCGTCGCGCGTGTGTATCGTCACGGCCAAGGAGAGATCGCCACCCGACATACGGCCGACAATTGTAGCGCGCTTCGGGTCAATCCGGCGGTGTGGCGGCGCCGATCGGGTCATGCGCTCAGCCAGCGCGGCCTTGAGGCTCGCCGCCACACCTGGCGTGTGACCGACCGACGGGAAGAGATGGGGAAATCTCAACGCATGACGGCTGGCGGACAGGGTGACCAGCATCGGCCGGCGGGTCAACCAGGTGAATCGATACTGCCGCAGACCGCCGGGCCCGTCGCTGGCGCTGAAGCCGCGGAACACGCCGCGGTCCGCGTAGCTCTGAAACACCGCGTCGGCGCTCGTCCCCAGGTCGGGACGAGCCGGCCGACGCTGTCGGGTGACCGCCACTCAGTGATAGTAGGACATGCAGCCCGGTTCGATCTTGCCGAGGGACCCGGGTGGGAACTTCGTGCGATCCCAGAATTCCTTCTTGCCCTGGCAGTTGATCACCACCGGTCGTCGTTCGTTCGCCGCGACGTCGTAGGCCCGTTCGAGCGCCGGCCGGAACTGTGCCGGCGCCGTCACGTACTCACCGTGGCCGCCGAGCGCTTCCGCAAGCTTGTCGTAGCGGAGGTTCTCCTGGAAGAGGTGAATCGGCAGCGCGAGCGGCTGTTCGGCGGCCTGGACCCACGTCCCCCACGCGTTGTTGTTGTAGACGATGACGACCACCGGCAGGCGATGCTTGGCCATCGTGTCGATCTCCATCGCGGTGTAGCCGAACCCGGCATCGCCGGTGACGCAGACGATCGGGGCGCCCTTGTAGGCGGCCTGGACCCCGGCACCCATCTGCACGCCGGCGGCGACCCCCACCGCGTATCCGACATCCGGCCCGATGGCGCCGTACTGGTAGGCGCCGTTCATGATCTGACCCGGCCTGAAGCTGCGCAGCTCCCGGCGGACGTAGCGCGCGATGCCGAATCCACCCGACGCGATCGTCGTCTGCTCCTTCGGCAACTTCCCTCGATACAGGAAATCGCCGAGCTCCTTGGCGATGACCGACGGATGCACCGCGTCGGTGTAGCTCATGCCGGTCTTGTAGTACTCGAGGTTCTGGTCTTCGAAGCGCTTCCGCGCACTGGCGATTTCGGCGAGCCAGGGCACGTGGGTCATCTTGGGTGTCAGGTCGGCGAGCGCTTCGAGCGCCGCCAGCTCGCAGCTGACGATGCCCAAGTCGATCGGCATGTTGCGTCCGATGTCCTCGTGCTGCTGGTCGATGCGGATGAACCTGGCGTCCGGCCCGAACGCGAACTCACCCACCGTCGGCATGCAGTGCTGGCCGACGAAGATGACGAGATCGGCGCTCGCGAGCGCCGCCGGGGCGGCATTCGCCGACAGCGGACTCGCGTCCGAGAACTGGCCCTTCATCGCGCCCGACTCGACCACCGGAATCTGCGCCTTCTCGGCGAATCGCTTCAACGGCTCCCACGCCTTGCGGTAGAAGACACCATTGCTCGACACGATCATCGGTCGCTGCGCCGTCTTGATCATGTCGAGGGCCCTGGCGATGTCCTTCGAGGACGGCGCCGGACGGGAGTCGGTGCGATACAGCGCCTTCTCGTGGAAGAACTCGAGCTCGGACGCATCCTTGAATCGGGCCGAGGCGACCTCGGACGGGAAGTCGAGATGAACGGGCTTCGGCACGCCACTCCTGAGCTGGCGGAATGCGTAGCCGGCGTACTCATGGACACGGCGCGGGTTGATCAGCCGCTTGCCGTACTTCTTCAAACCTTCCGTCGTCGGCTGCTGATACCCGAGCTGGATGCCGGCTTCCGTGTCTTCCTGCCCCATGGCCATGTTGCTGGCGACGATGAGCAACGGGGTGCGGGCCGCATTGGCGCAGGCAATCGCACAGATCATGTCGGTGAAACCGGGGCCTTCCGTGCCCGAGGCGATCGCCAGCTCGCCGGTGCTGCGGATGAACGCATCCGCGGCATGCGCCATCGAGCCTTCGTGACGGCCGCCGTAAGCCGCAATGCCCGCCGCCGCGAGGGCATGCGTCACGGTGTAGTTGCCGGGGCAGCAGAACAGCGCCGCCACCCCTTCGTCCTTGCAGGCTTTGGCAAAGACCTCCGCGCCGGTCATGGGGAAGGTGTAGTCCCTGCCGCGCGCGGCGGTGGCCGCGCTGAACTCGGCAGGAATCTTGATACCAGAAGCGGCGACGCCGGCCGGCGGCGCCTGGCCAGCGGCCGAGCCGGCGTGGGCAATCGCGGCCGTAGCGGCGGCGCCGGTCACGGTTTCCTTGAGGAATTTCCGTCGACTCACTGAACGCTGCATGTCCCGTCCATTCATCGGCCTGCTCCTTGGCGACGCCAATTCTCCGTGGGGCGCTCAGGCCCTGCCGGGTCTGGCGTCCGGTTTTGCGACGACACCCGATGCGGCTGCTACGGCTGACCTGAACGCCGCTGGGAATGATACGCGGACTTTTTATGGGCGCACAACTGCTTGACCTCATCGCGCACGCCACCCGCGACACGGGCCACGCGATCGCCGTCGACATGCCGGGACACCGCCTGACCTACGCCGAACTGGCCGTTCGCAGCGACGCCGTGGCGAGGCGTCTCGTCGCGCGGGGAATCGGCCACGGCGCGGTCGTGGCGGTCGCGGTCTCCCGTTCGCCGGAGCTGGTGCCGGTGCTGCTCGGCGTGCTCAAGGCCGGCGCCGCGTACGTGCCGATTGACCCGTCGCTGCCGGCCGACCGCCAGACCTACATGGCGACCGACGCAGGCGCCGCGATCACGATCGCCGACACGGGATGGGATTGGCGGTCCGACCCGCCGGCGTCGATCCCGGCGGCGCGCGCGCCGGCCGCCGGCGACCTCGCCTATGTGATCTACACGTCGGGCTCCACCGGCCTGCCGAAAGGCGTCGAGATTGCACACGGCGCCGTCGCGAACTTCGTCCGCGCGATGCAGCGGACGCCAGGCCTGTCGGCCGCCGATCGCGTGCTCGCCCACACGACCGTCTCGTTCGACCTCCACGTGCTGGAACTGTGGGGCGCACTGAGCGTCGGCGCAACCATCGTCCTGGTGGATCGCGACACCGCGACCGATCCGCTGGCCCTGGCGCACCGCATCGCCGCATCGCACGCCTCGGTCGTCCAAGCCACGCCGGCGATGTGGTCGCTGCTGCTCAGGGCCGGCTGGCGGGACGGGCGCGGCGTCAAGGCGCTGTGCGGCGGCGAGGCGCTGCCGCGCGATCTGGCCGACGCACTGCTCGCGACCGGAGTCGATCTCTGGAACATGTACGGACCGACGGAGACCACCGTGTGGTCGTCGCTGTGGCGGGTGACGCCGGCCGGCCCGATCCTGATCGGCGACCCGATCGACGGCGGCACACTGCACGTTGTCGACGATCGGCTCGCCGAGGTCGGCGCCGGATCGACCGGCGAACTGTGTATCGGCGGTGCCGGCCTGGCACGCGGCTATCGCAGTCGTCCCGAGTTGACCGCCGAACGATTCGTCACGCTGCCGGCACCGGACGGCCGCCGCGTCTACCGCACCGGCGACCTTGCCCGCCGCCATGCCGACGGCGGGGTCGAGTGTCTCGGACGCCTGGATCATCAAGTGAAGGTGGGCGGCAACCGCGTGGAGCCGGGCGAAGTGGAAGCCGCACTGCGGCGCCTCCCGGGCATCCGTGACGCGGTCGTCGTCGCCCGCGACGGCGCACAGGGCCTGCGCCAGCTGGTCGCCTACCTCGTCGTGCACGACGGCCGGCCGGCCGGGTCGGAATTGCGCCGCGGCCTGGCGTCGTCACTGCCGGACTACATGATTCCGTCGCAGTTCGTCACGCTCGACGCCCTGCCGCTGACGGCGAACGGCAAGATCGACCGGGCCGCCCTGCCGTCACCGGTGCCTGACGCTGACCAGGCGCCGCGGCCGGCGGCCGAGGCGGAGACGCCGACACAGCATGCCGTGCTCGCCATCTGGCGGGAAGCGTTCGCGCGCGACGGAATTGGTGTCGACGACGACTTCTTCGACCTCGGTGGCCACTCGCGCCTCGGCGCGTACGTGTTCGCGCTGATCGCCGACCGTCTGGGGAGCCGACTGCCGCTGACGCGGCTGGTCGATGCCCCGACGGTCCGCCGGCTCGCCGCCGCGATCGATGACGAGGCGCCCAGGCTGCCGCTCGATCCCGAGCCGCTGATCGCGCTGCAGCCTCGCCCGGCAAAGGATGCGCCAGTGCTGTTTCTCGTCCACGCCGCCGGCGGGCACGCCGTGATCTATCGCGATCTCGCACGGCAGCTGGCCGGAGACATCGGCGTCGTGGTATTCCAGTCGCGCGGTCTCGACGGCCAGGCGCCGCCGCGCCGCTCGGTGACCGAGATGGCGGCGGCCTACATCACGGAGCTCCATCGCGTGCAGCCCGCCGGACCGTACGCCATCGGCGGAGCGTCGTTCGGTGGCGTCGTCGCGTGGGAGATGGCGCGCCAGCTGCGTCAACGGGGCGATGTCGTCGGGCTGCTGGTTCTGATGGACACCGGCTTCCCGCCGCTGGCCGGCTCGCGATCCGTCCGCATTCTGACGCGGCTGCCCGGCTTCGTCGGGACGATCTACCCGCGGGTGCGGCGTGGCCTGTCGCATGCGCGGGCGCTGCGTCGGTTGGGATGGCGGCGCTACGGTGCGTGGCTGCAGCGGGACCGTCGGGAAGCCCGACGGATCGGGGAGGCGCGCCTGGCGCAGCAGGTGGGCGACGCCGGACTCTCGCTGCTGGACGGACTGTCACGCGTGCGGACCGCGAACGAGGTGGCGCTGGCCAACTACGTGCCGCGTCAGTACGAGGGCGCCGTGTGCTTCTGTCGTGCTCGCGACGGCCGCGACGAGGACGACACGCGCGACTGGTGGCGCGCCGTCGCGCCGCGTATCGTCTATCACGAGCTGCCGGGCAACCACGGAACGATGCTGCTCGAACCGCAGGTCCGCGCGACCGCCGACGTGCTGCGCGCCGCGCTGCTTACGCCGGATACCTCAACAGCGTCAGCCGCCACGCCCCTTCCGCCGCCACCGCACCGGTCACACCGCGTGCCGGCGTGAACGACCGCAGCATCCACTGGTGGCGCCGGCGTGCTTCGGCGAGGGGGGCGTCGACGAAGCCGTCGCCCTCGAGCGGTACGCTGAAAGCGTGCAGCGGCGCCAGCAGGCCGGTGCCAACGGCCTTCACGAACGCCTCCTTCTTCGTCCACAGGTCGGCGACCGCGGCGCGCCTCCGGGTCGGCGGAAGATCGCGAATCCACGCCGATTCCGCCGGCGAGGCATACGTCGCCGCAATCGCCGAGGCGTCGTGCGCATCGGTCAGGCATTCGACATCGATGCCGATGCGGCGGTCACGGCCGACCGCGCAGGCGTGCCACCCGCCACAGCGGGTGAAGCTGAAGTCGAACCAGCCCGGTGCACCGGCCAGCAGCGGTTTGTCGTCCACCCGGGTCACGACGTCAAGTTCATGGGCCGGCTGGTCGACGTAGCGTCCGAGGACGTGTCGCACACGCGCCCGCCCGACGATGAAGTCGCGGCGGACATCCGGCAGGCGCATCCGGGCCGCGCGATGCTGTTCGTGCGGCGACAACGACGCGACGAGCGCCTCGGTTTCTTCGGCCGTCGCTTCGGTCGACACCGTCCAGACGTGGACCTCATCCGGATCGAGCGGCGGGATGTCGAGAGGCGGGATGACGACGGCGGAGGACATGGTTGGGCACGCCACCGGTCGGTACGGCGCACCGTGCATCGTGCCACAACTCAGCGGAACAGCCAAAAGCCGAGTCGGCTTTCCACAGTGGAAGGCTCACGCCAACCGCAGCAAGTCGTTGCACATTGGCTGCAACGGCAGGGACATGCGCCGGCCATTCGCGCGAATCCGAAGCGGAACCGGGCTTGCTGTGGATCAGCAGGTGCGAATCCTGCTGTTCTACGAAACGTTCACGTCGGACTGGACGACGCCGGCGTACCACTTCGTCCGCGGCATCGCCACGGAACTGCTGGCGCGCGGTCACGACGTGCAGCTGTTCGAGCCACGCGACGGCGGGAGCCGTCCCGGCGATTGCCAGCTGTGCAGCGAAGAAGCGCCCGACCTGGCCGATGCCTATCCGATGCTGACGAGGCAGCGCTACGAACTGCACGCACTCAACCTGACGGCGATGCTGGCTGGCGCCGACCTCGTCATCGTGCACGAGTCGAACGACCCGCGGCTGATCCGCCAGATCGCCCGCCATCGAGCGGTCGCAGGGCACTACCGGCTGCTGCTGCACGACACGAACCACCGTTCGATTACGGAGCCGGCCCGTCTCGCCGAGCTGGACCTCCGGCCCTTCGATGGGGTGCTGACGGCCGGGGATGCCATCACACACCTCTACCTCGAGCGCGGGTGGGCGCGACATGCCTGGACGCTGCCGTTCGCGGCCGACGTCCGTGTCTTCTACCCGAGACATCACGCGACGATGCCGCCCGGCACCGCCGCGCTCAGCGAGATTGTGCCCGTGACGGACGTCCCTGACGGCGACGTGGTGTGGGTCGGGAACTATGGTGACGAGCAGCGCGGGAACGCCCTGGACGAGTTTCTTGCGGCGCCGGTCAGACGTCTCGGCGCGCGCGCCGCGGTCTACGGTGCCGGCTACCCGGACGCCGTGATCGCGCGCCTGGCCGGCGCCGGCATCGAGTATCGGGGCTGGGTCGACAATTGCGAGGTCCCGGACGTCTTTGCCCAGTTCAAGGTGACGGTGCACCTGCCGCGGGCCCCGTACCTGACATCGCTGCCGGGCGTGCCGCCGATGCGGCTGTTCGAGGCGATGGCCTGCGGCATCCCGCTGGTGTCGGCGCGCTGGCAGGACGCGGGAGGGCTCGCGACGCCGGGCGAACACTTCCTGGTGGCCGAGGATGGCGACGAGATGACGGCGCATCTCGAGGCGCTCCTGCAACGGCCGGGCACGCGCCGCCACCTGGCGCTCTCCGGACTGCGGGCGATTCATGGCGCCCATAGCTGCGCGCATCGTGTCGATCGCCTGCTGGCCATCATGCAGGACATCGCCGCGCAGCCCGAGCCGGTGGCCGAGCGCGTGCGGTTGGCGTCCGCGATGTGATGCCCGTCGCGTCCGGTCGGATCGGCTACCGGCGCACCAGTCTCTTGATGAGTTGAATCTGCCCAGCGTGGTAGAGGTCGTGCGCGACAACACCGCGAATCGTCCAGCCGACGGTGTGGTCGCCGAGGGGGCTGGCGAGCGCGCGGTCGGAGAGGCCGGCGATGACCTGTCGCAGCGCGCGGTGCTCCGCCACCAGCAACTGCAGGTCGGCCGCGAGCGCCCGGCGCCCGGAATCGCCATCGGGACGCATCCACCAGTTGCTGCCGGGGAGCACGAATCCTCGGCGTGGCGCACCGGTCAAGCGGCGCCGCACGGTGTACTTCCAGTAGGCGCAGTGCACCGCGATTTCCCAGATGTTGTGCCGACCTGGCTGGGGCCGGGCTGACGCCGTCTCGACATCAAGTCCGCGCAGCGCGCCATGGAGGGTCGTGCCGTGCCAGGCTTTGTGATCGAACGCCTCATCGTAGAGAGACAGGAGGATGTGGATGGCTGCCATGACTGCGCTCGGAGGACCATCCCCCACGGCTGGTTACGAGGCCGACCGGCACGCGGCTGACCGGTGGCCTCGTCGAATGTCCCGCACGGCTGCGACGAGCGCGGCCGTGCGGGACGGGAAGCAGTGCGCTCGACCTACCAGCGGGTCTGCAGGCCGAAGCGGAAGAGGCGGCCCTGGAGGATGGTCGCCGGCCGGTCCAGCGCCGAACCGAAGGTCTGCACGCTCGAGAGGACGACGCCCGAGTTGAACGCGTTGTAGGCGTCAGCCTGCGCTTCGAGCTGCAAGCGGCCGAACTGGAAGGTCCGCTTCAGCCGGATGTCCGCCTGGTTCTGTCGGCCGAGGAACTTGGTGCCCGGCGCGATGAGCTGGACGTTGACCGACGACTGCGTCAGCGTGGCGCCGGCGCCGTTGTTGTAGCCGGCGGCGCGGGTTGCCGCCAGGAACGTCGCGCGGTCGACGTTCCAGGTCGCGCGCAGGGACGGGTCGACCATGCTGGTCGCCCCTTGCGCGCCGTCGTAGCTGCCGTTGCGGGCGTCGCCGTTGTAGCTCTGGACCGTCGCGGCAACCTGCAGCTTCCACGGCAGCGTGTACGAGCCGTTCAGCTTCACCTGGTTGTAGTAGGGGATGTCGTACTGGCTCTGGTCGCAGTACGCCATGTTGTTCGGATCCTCGGTCTGGCAGTAGTTGAGCAACGTCCGACCCATGCTGAATCCACCGAACACGTTCAGCCCCTTCCAGCGGCTCTGGAAGTTCACGTCGATGCCGCCGTACTTCCGGCTGTTGTCCGAGTTCTGATCGAGCAGGTTGAAGGCGGTGGCCTTCGCGGCGCTCAGGTTGTAGATGTCGACGGTCTGGCTCGGGTCGAGCGGATTGGTCACCGTGTACTTCGTGTAGTCCGACGGGTCGATGGCGATGTTGTCAGACCAGATGATGTTCTTGTAGTCGCGGCGGAAGTAGGAGAAGGTCACCGACGTGCCAGGCACCACCTCGCGCTGGATGCTCGCGTTCATCTCGTACTGGAACGGCCGCTGGATGTCGGGATCGAACGTCTGCTGACGTCGCGTGCCGAAGTTCGACGCCAGGTTCGAGAAGTCGATCTCGCATCCGGCCGTCCGGTAGGTGCAGGCGACGCGCGAACCATTGGCCTGGTAGGCGAGGCCGCCCTGCGCGATGTTGTCCCCATTGAGGTCGGTCCACGCCAGTGTCGCCGACGTGAAGATGTTCGGATCGTAGGTGTCGGCGAAGCCGGTCCCGTAGGCGCGCATGTAGCGCCCCCAGCCGAACTTCACGGCCGTCTTGCCGTTGCCCTCGACGTCCCACGCGACACCGATGCGCGGCGACACGGTCTTCCAGTTCGGGACATCGTCGACGGTCTGGAAGCTGCGTTCCGGTACGAACCGGCCGGCACCGACATTGAGCCCTTCGATCGAGCCGCGGAACTGCTCCCAGCGGATGCCTGGGCTGACGGTCAGGCGGCCGATGGTCCACTGGTCCTGGGCGTAGATGCCCTGGTCGGCGTCCATGTTGCTCTGGCTGCTTTGCGGCGTGTTGAAAATGATCACCTGCGATGGCACGCCGCTGCGGTACACCTGGGTGAGGTCGGCGGCCATGCGGCGCTGCCGCCAGAAGTAGCCCCAGCCGTACTGCCAGCCCACCTTGATATTGTGCGAACCGGTGACGTACGACGCCGACGTGACGAACGTCTTGCGCACCGGCTCGCGGTAATACACGCCGCCGTCGTACTGATCGAAGGCGGTCTGCAGCACGACGTCGCGCTTCGGGATGTACCCGGCGTTGGTGGGCGTCCGGCCGCCCTGCTCGAGTTGCGGCACCGAATCAAGATCCTGCGGCGTCAGGTCGTAGCTCTCGTTGTTGAGCGCGAAGCCGGCCTCGAACAGGAACTTGCTCGTGAGGGTACCGGTGTACTTGATCTCGCTCGTGTAGTACTGCTTCGGGGCGCGAATATCAGTGGCTTCCCCGGCAATCGCGGCATTGGCAAGCCCGGCGGGCTGGGTCGGCTCGTGGCCGCGGAACTTGCGGATGCGATCCAGGTAACCCGCAATCTTGTGCTTGTCGCCGATCCGGCCGGTCAGGCGGCCGAGCGCGCTCGAAATCCGCGCGTCGTCGATCGTTTGAACACCCGCCTGATCGCCGTAGCGGTAGAAGCTGTTGGCGATGTACTGGTACACGCCCCAGTCGCGGCCGGACGAGAAGAACCAGAGCTTGTCCTTCACGATCGGGCCGCCGAGCGAGACGTTCACGTCCCAGACCTTGTTCAGCGCGTCTGGGGCGCTCAGGCCACGGGTCAGGGCGTCGGCGGTGTTGTCCGACTGGAAGTTCTCGTTGCCGCCCGACAGGAACGCGGTGCCGCGGAACTCGTTGCCGCCGTCCTTCGGAATCATGTTGGCGCGCACGCCGCCGGCCGACGTCTCGGCGTTGATGCCGCTGGTCTGATAGCTGACCTCCTCGAACATCAGGTCGTTGAAGTAGCTCTGGACGCTGCCGTCCCCCTCGAGACCGTTCAGCACCATGCCGTCCACCATGAAGGTGGTATCGCGGCCGTCCGACCCGTGGACCGTCAGGTCGCGGTTCTGCATGCCGGAGGTGCCGCCGACATCCGGCAGCGCCAGTCGGGCGCCGGTCAGCATCGCGCCGAGCGTCGGCACGCTGCGTCCCGTCGGCACGGCGTCGAGCACGGCGCGGCTGAGCACCTGCTGCTGCACGGCGGTCGACGTGTCGACGACCGGTGCCGAGCCCGAAACCGTGATGCTCTCTTCGAGCGCACCGACCCGCAGTTCCAGGTTGATGGTGGCCGTGAAGTTGGCCGGCAGCTCGAACGCCTCACGCCTGACGGTGTTGAAACCCGCGAGCGTCGCCGTCACCGTGTAGACGCCGGGGCGCAGATCGACAATCTGATACCGCCCCTCGCCATCGGTCGTCACCGAGCGCACCTTCTCGATGAGGGCGGGACTGGCCGCCTCGACGGTCACGCCCGGCATGACGGCGCCAGAGGTGTCCCTGATGATCCCGGAGATCGCGCTCTGCGCGCGTGCCAGACCTGGCGACGCGAGCAGCGCCACGACCAGCAACATTCCCAACCCGAGTGTCCGTGCCATTCCGATGCCTCCTTGAGCAACTCCCAGAACTACCGGTTCGTGCGAATGAAGCCTGGCCAAGAACGGAAACGTGGTATCAATTTTTGAGCGACAAAGCGTAACGCCGCGGGTGCAGCCCGTCAATTGAAAGGGCTGCACGCCGGCGCTCGAAGTCACCCGGCTGTTACCGAGATCCAGAAAGCCGGATGCGTCGCTGGATCCATCCGACATCGGCACGCGATGTGATTGATGCCCGACACAGTTGAAGGAGATACCGGTGCCAGGAGCCAGACGTCGATACTCAACCGCACGGATCGTCGGCCTCGGCGTGGCGATCCTCCTGCTCACGCGCCTGCAGCCGGACGTCATCGCCGCGACGGTCACGGTCCTCGATGCGCCCGGCACTCCGGTCAAGCTGGAGCAGGTGAAGCTGCTCAACAGTGACGCAGCGCCGATGGTGCTGCTCTACGGCGCCACCAACCAGACCGCCACGCCGCTCGATCAGTTCACGGTGACGGTGCTGGTATTCGACAAGGACCGGCGGCTGAAGGCGCGGCAGGTGGCGCCGGGGCGCCGCACGCTGGAGGTCAAGGAGACGAAGTTCTCGGCGATGGTCCTCGACGTCGGCACCATCGATCCGGGCGATTCGCTGGTCGTCGGCGTCGATCAGGCGCAGACCGCCGGATCGGATGACTGGTGGCGCGCCGACCTCCGCACGCTGGCCGAAGGCGTGATGAAGCCGGCCGCCGCGGTCCCGGCCCGCTAGTCACGCTCCAGCGCTTCGCGCACGGCCCGATACAGGCCGTCGGGCGTGTACGGCTTGTGCAACAGGTTGACGCCTTCCTCCAGCAGGCCGTGGCGCACCACCGCATCGTTCGTGTAGCCGGTCATGTAGAGAACCTTGATGTCCGGGTACAGCGACGCCGCCAGTTCGGCCACCTGTCGCCCACCCACCTCCGGCATCACGACGTCGGTGAGCAGCAGATCGATGTCCCGGCGGCCGTGCAGAATGCCGATGGCCTCGCGTCCGTCGGCCGCTTCGACCACGGTATAGCCCTGGGCCCGCAGGCCGTGCACCGCGATCCGCCGCAGGCTCGCCTCGTCCTCGACGAAGAGGATGGTTTCGTGGCCGTTGAGCCGGCGATCCGTCGACGCGTCCGCGTCGCGGAGCTCGGCGGCCGCCGCGAGCGGCACGAGGATCCGCACCGTCGTGCCGGCGCCCGGCTGGCTGTCGATGGCGATCGCGCCGCGACTCTGCTCGACGATGCCATGGACCACCGACAATCCGAGCCCGGTTCCCTTCCCCACCCCTTTCGTCGTGAAGTACGGCTCGAAGGCGCGGGCGACAACGTCCGGTGCCATCCCGGCGCCGGTGTCGCGCACCGTGAGCTCGCCGTAGTCCCCGGGTGACAGGATCGGATGCGACGCGATCGCCGCCGGCTGGAGCGTGACGGCACGGGTCTCGACGATCAGCCGCCCGCCGAGCGGCATGGCATCACGAGCGTTGATGGCGAGGTTCATCAGCACCTGCACCCACTGGCTGAAGTCCACGAGGGCGCGCAGCGGCTGCGGCGCGAGCTGGAACCGGGCGCTGACGTCCTCGCCGAGCACGCGCTCCAGGATCTTCTCGGTGTCGCGGACGATGACGTTGAGATCGTGGACGCGCGGCTGCAGCACCTCCTTGCGGCTGAACGCCAGCAGCTGCCGGGTGAGTGACGCGGCCCGTTCGCCGGCCCGCCGGATCTCGGCGAGCGCCTGGGTGGAGTACTCGTCCTCGCCAATCCGCTCGGCCAGCACCTCGGCGTAGCCGAAGATCACGGTGAGCCAGTTGTTGAAGTCATGGGCGACGCCGCCGGCGAGCTGGCCGATCGACTCCATCTTCTGGGTGTGCCGCACCTGCTCTTCGAGCCGCCGCCGGTCGGTGATGTCTTCGGCGACGCCGGCGATCCGGACCGGGCGGCCGCGACTGTCATGGACCGGAAAAGCGCGGTCGCGGATCCAGCGCTGCTGCCCGTCCGGCCGGACGATCCGGTATTCGACGTCGTAGTCGCCGGACACCTGCCGGGTGGTGGCATCTTGCAGGACGCGGTCGCGATCGTCGGGGTGAATCGCGTCGATCCAGTCCTGCGGTGAATCCTGCAGGCTGGCGCAGGTGCGCCCCCAGACCGCCTCGTACGCCGGGCTGACGTACAGCATCTGGCTCTTCGCGATGTCGGTCAGCCAGACCACCTCGCTGACGCTTTCCATCACCTGCCGGAAGCGTTCCTCGCTCTGGCGCAGCCGCTCGTCGGCGGCATGGCGTTCGGAGATGTCACGCAGGATGCCGAGCACCGCCGGCCGCCCGAGCCAGCGAAAACGGGTGGCGCGCAGCTCCAGCCAGAGCCGCTCGCCGTCCTTGCGGAGGAACTGCACCTCGTAGTGGCCCGAGGGCTCCGGTCCCTCGCCGATCCGCTTCGTATAGCGGTCCATCCACATCTCGAGGAACTCCGGCGCCACCACGCGCTGGAACGGGATCCCGAGGAACTCCGCCGCCTCGTAGCCGAGCATCGTCGACAGGGCTTGGTTGGCGAACGCGAAGCAGGCCTCCTGGGCGACGAAGACCCCGTCGGCCAGCGACTGGAACAGCACCCGGTTGGTCGCTTCGCTCTCCTGCAGCGACTGTTCCATCCGCCGGCGTTCCGTGACGTCACGCAGGATGGCGGTAAAGATCGGGCGGCCGTTGACGACGACCTGCGAGATCGACGCCTCGACCGGGAACAGTGCCCCGTCGGCACGCACGCCGGTGACCGTGCCGTAGTGCATCGGTCGCCGGGTGACGCCGGTGCGCGCGAACTCCGCAATGTAGGCCGGATGCAGGTCGCGGACGCCGCGCGGCAGGAGCGCGTCGAGCGGGCGGCCGACCAGCTCCGCCGCCGGCCGGCCGAACATCTGCTCGGCCGCCGGATTCACCAGGATGACCCGAAGCTGATCGTCGATGGAGATGATGCCGTCCGATACCGAGTTGAGGATGCCGGTGAGCCGGGCGCCGCTGTCGCGCAGCTCGCCGCGCACCACGTGCCGATCGATGGCGTACTCGATGGCGCGTGAGATGAGCGCCGGCTGCAGTTCGTGCTTGCGGATGAAATCCTCGGCGCCGAGATGGAGCGCCGACGGGCCGGCCGATTCGTCGTCGCTGCCGGTCAACACGATCACCGGGACGGCCAGCGTCCAGGCGCGCAGTCCGACCAGCGACTGCAGGCCCGACGAATCGGCCAGACCGAGGTCGAGCAGGACGACATCCACCGGCTCGCGTGCGAGTGCCGCCTGTGCCTCGGACAACCGTTCGACATGCGTGACGCTGTAGCGTGCGGTGGTGACGACGGCCAGCATGTCGCGCACCAGGCGGGCATCCGCCGCATCGTCCTCGACCAGCAGCAGCCGAACGGCGCGAATCATGACCGACGCACCTCGGCGGCGCCACCGTCACGGCACTCGGTCACGCCGGCCTCGCCTATCGTCAGGAGTGCGCAGGTTGCAGCAGTCGTCATCGACGGACCGCCGCAGAACGCAACATGCGTCAAGGGCGACGCACAAAATAGCACAGGTGCGCCTCTTGTGGATTTCAGCGGCCTGCCACTAAGATGCGGGCACTTCCTCGCGCGAACGCGAGACCCCCAACATGCGACGATGCCTGATTGCGACGGCCGCAGCCCTGCTGTGCGCCACCGCCCCGCTCATCGGTCAGGCCGCTCCGCCGCCGACCGGTGTCATGCAACTGCCAGGCGACGCGCCGCAGGCCTGGTTCGTCGAGCTCGTCAGCCCGCCGGCCGCGGACGGCACCGCTCTCGCACAGCTCGATGCCGAAGCGCAACGCTTCCATCTCTCGGCCGCGCGGGCCGGCATCACCTATCGCGAGTCGCGCCACTTCCGCGATTTGTGGAACGGCCTGGCGGTCGAGACAGATGCCGACGGTGCCGATGCCCTGCGGGCGGTGCCGGGCGTGCGCGCCGTGTACCCGGTTGTCGCGGCGGGGCGCGCACAAGCCGATGCCGGGGGGCAGCCGGAAGGCACGCTCGCCACCGCCCGGACGACGACCGGCGTCGAACGGCTCCAGCAGGGATGGGGGTTCACCGGTCGCGGGGTCCGTGTCGCCGTGGTCGATTCCGGCCTCGACTACGACCATCCCGATTTCGGCGGCTGCTTCGGGATCGACTGCCGGGTGTCGAAGGGCTGGGATTTCGTCGGCGACGCCTTCAATCCGGACCGCAATTCGCCCGGCTACAGCCCGATCCCGGTGCCCGATCCGCTGCCCGATGATTGCGACGGTCACGGCACCCACGTCGCCGGCATCATCGGCGCGAACGGCGTGATCACGGGTGTCGCGCCGAAGGTCGACCTGTTCGCCTACCGCGTCTTCGGCTGCGCCGGCCCGACGACGACGGAGGTGATGCTGGCGGCGATGGAACGCGCATACCAGGACGGCGCCGACATCCTCAACATCAGCATCGGCACACCTTATCAGTGGCCGGACTATCCAACGGCGCAGGCGGCGGACCGCCTGGCGCAGCGCGGGATGATCGTGGTGTCGTCGGCCGGCAACGAAGGGAGCAACGGTCTCTACGCCGCCGCCGCGCCCGGCATCGGCCGCGACACCATCGGCGTCGCGTCGTTCGACAACGCGTTCGCGAGCGTCGCTGCGTTCAGCGTGACACCCGACGACCGGCGCATCGGCTACACCGCGGCGACCGGCTCGGCCATCGTCCCGACGAGCGGCGGCGGCCCGCTCGCACGGACCGGCAGCGCTGCCGCGACCGCGGATGCGTGCGGCCCGCTGCCGGCCGACAGTCTCGCCGGCCGCATCGCGCTCATCCGTCGCGGCACCTGCGGCTTTGCCGTGAAAGCCGGCCACGCACAGGCCGCCGGTGCCGTCGCGGCGGTCGTCTACAACAATGCCCCCGGCCGGATCCCGATCGAGTTGACCGGCACCGGTCTACCGACCATCCCCGTGGTGTCGATCTCGGGCGAGGATGGGACGCTGCTGAGCCATCGGCTGGCCGGCAGTGCCGTCACGCTGACCTGGACGACCGACGCCGTGCAGGAGCCGCTGCCGACCGCCAACCGTATCTCGGCCTTTTCGTCGTACGGGCCGACCGCCGACCTGGCCCTCAAGCCCGACCTCGGCGCACCCGGCGGCGCCGTCCGTTCGACGCTGCCGCTGGAACGCGGCGGCTACGGCACGATCAGCGGCACCTCGATGTCGGCTCCCTACGTCGCTGGTGCGATGGCGTTGCTGCTCGAGGCACGGCCCGGCCTGTCGCCGGCCGACGCTCTCACGCGGGTCCAGAACACCGCTGTTCCGCACGCGCTGTCGTCGGCGCCCGACAGCGGCCTCCTCGACGTCGTGCACCGGCAGGGGGCCGGCATGATCGCGGTGGACCAGGCGGTGCTCACCGCCGCGACCGTGACGCCGGCGCGGCTGGCGCTCGGCGACTTCGACACTGGCATGCCGATCGTCGCGCGCCTCACGGTCCACGGAGCAGCGGTCCCGCCGGCGAAGCACGGCGTGACCTACACCCTGGGACACCAGCCGGCGCCGGCAACCGGCGCGAGCACTTTCAGCCCGGCCATCGTCGCGTCGTTCGCGACCGTCGCATTCAGCGTGTCCGGGCTCGCCGGCGGCGGCGATGTGTTCGTCCGCATCACGCCACCGGCGGCGCCCGCCGCCCGCCTCTTCGGCGGTTACATCACGTTCACCCCCGACGATGGCGGCCCGGTGCTGCGCGTGCCGTACCTCGGCTACAACGGCAACTACCAGGCGATTACCGCTCTGACACCAACTGCCGCGGACTTTCCGTGGCTCGCC
>CADEDC010000006.1:41015-64504 GCA_902825985.1 uncultured Acidobacteriota bacterium
CGCCGACGCCCGGCTCGGCGCCGGTGCCGGTTCCCAACGGCGCCTATCGGTTGGAGCTGCGCGCGCTCAAAGCCGGCGGCCACCCCGCCAGCAGTGCCGACGTCGAGCGCTGGACCTCGCCGCCGATCGTCATCACCAGACCGGCGGCGACGCCCTAGCGGTGGTCGCAACCGCCGGCGGTTCGGTCGGCAGCGTCCGCGCGACTGCCGGCGCCAGCCGCAGCGTCAGCGCCGCGATCTGATCGGCCGTCAGGCGGAAGCGCGACGCGGGCTCGAGCATGTGCTGGGGACGCAGCGCCGCGCGCATGAGGCCGGTGGATGCATGGGCGGTCGAACGCAGCAGGTAGTGGCCGAGCTCGTGGGCAATCGTCCGCCCGACCGCCATCGCCGTGAGCCGGTGGACCAGGGCCGCCGGCAGGCTCCGCACGGACTGTCCCAGGTAGCTCGCGCTCGCCATCATGCGACGGGCGCGCTCCGGCGAGACGGTGATCACCGGCTGCGGGTCGCCGTTCACGAACTCGATCCACCCGAGCGAGCCGCGATCCCCGTCAGCCGGGTGTCCCGGCGCGAGGAGCCGGTCGGCGACCCGCAGCTCGACCGTGTGATCGGCCGGGCGCAGAGGCGTCCCAGGCATCGCCACGACGACCTCGACGTAGGGGGCCCAGAGGGCCCGCACCTCCCGCGCCACCGTCGCAATCGGCACGTCCGCCACAATCGCCTCCGGACTGACGAGGAGCTGCAGGACCGTGACAGACGACGCCAGCGTGAGCATGAGCCTCTCCCCCCTCGGTGGCGGCATCGTGCGGCTGGGCGGCGCGGCGCCACAATGGAAATGGGATCCGAAGACAATTGGCTGGGACGAACCACCTGGCAGCGGGGGTGAACGGCCGACCCGATCGGAGAGCGATCTTGATCCGGAACCGTCTCTGGCTCGATAGTGCTTGGATGACCGCCCCGGCCACCGACACGCGGATTCCACGGCGGGCGATGTTCAACATCGCGACGCTGTTCGGGGTGTCATCGACGATTCAGATCGTCCTGTTGATGCGGCTGAACGACGAGCCGCTCTATCCGGCCGACTGGCTGCAGATCTCGATTCTGAATCTGGCCTATTGGTATGTGCCGGCACTGCTCGCGCCGTTCATCATGCGCCTCGCGGTGCGCTATCAGCTCGGGCACACGAGCTGGTGGCAGCAGCTGGCGGTGCACGGCGCTGGCGCCATCTGCTACAGCATCGTGCACACCGGCAGCATGATCGCGCTCCGCACCCTGTTGACATCGACGTTCGGCACGCCGGCCGGGTTGGGCGCAGAGCGGCCGTTCTGGGTGCGCGCCGGCGGCGAGTACATCCGCCAGTTCGACTGGCAGCTGATGACCTATCTGTTCCTGGTCGGGCTCGCCCACGCGCTCGCCTACCGCCGCGAGTCCGAACGGCGCGCCCTCGAGGCGGCGAAGCTCGAAACCCGCCTGGTCGAGGCGCAACTGCAGTCGCTGCAGCGGCAACTGCACCCGCACTTCCTGTTCAACACGCTGAACACCATCGCCGGCCTCATTCGCACCAACGTCAACGCCGCCGATACGATGCTCGACCAACTCGGCGACCTGCTGCGGATGGCGCTGCACACCTCCAGCCAGCAGGAGGTGGCGCTGACCCGGGAGCTCGACGCGCTGCGCAAGTACCTCGACATCGAGCAGACCCGGTTCGGTCCGAGGCTGCGCGTCAGCATGCAGATCGATCCCGAGGCGCTCGACGCCCTGGTGCCGAACCTTCTGCTGCAGCCGCTCGTCGAAAATGCCGTGCGTCACGGCATCGCGCCGTTCAGCCGGGCCGGCTCGATCGCGGTCGACGCGACACGCGACGGCGATCGGCTGACGCTGCACGTCCGCGACAGCGGCTACGGGGTGCCGCCCGACCGTCTCGCCGCGCTCAACAGCGGTGTCGGGCTGAGCAACACGCGGGCGCGCCTGGAGCACCTCTATCCAGGCGCGCACACCTTCGCATTCGCCAACGTCGAGGACGGGTTCCGGGTCACCGTGATCCTTCCGTACCGGCAGGCCGCCGCCGAACTGGACCCGGTCGAGGTGGGTGTGGCATGACAATGACCAAGATCCGGACGATGGTCGTCGAAGACGAGCCGGTCTCGCGCGACCGCCTGCTCGCGTTGCTCGGCGAGGAACGGGACATCGAGATCATCGGCGCCTGCGCCGACGGGCGCGAGGCGGCGACGGCCATCGCGAGCGCGTCGCCCGATCTCGTCTTCCTCGACATCCAGCTGCCCGAGGTGAACGGTCTCGACCTGGCCCGTGCCTTCAACCCGGCCAGGCGTCCGGCGGTGGTCTTCGTGACGGCACACGACACCTACGCGTTGCCGGCGTTCGAGATCCACGCGCTGGACTACCTGCTGAAGCCGTTCAGCGCCCAGCGATTCCGCTCGGCCCTCACCTACGCGCGCGAGCACCTCGCGCAGCGGCGGGCGACGTCGCTCGGCCGCCACATTCTCGACCTGTTGCCGGACGCGCATCCACCGGCCGCCGGCCGCCCGCCGGCGCCGCCGGCCGCGACCGCATCTCCGGTCAGCGATCGGCTCGTCATCAAGTCCAGCGGCCGCATCTACTTCGTGAAGATCGCCGACATCGACTGGTGTGAGGCGGCCGGCAACTATATCCGGGTGCATGTCGGCGCGCAGGCTCATCTCATCCGCGAGACGATGAACCGCCTGGAGTCGCAGCTCGACCCGCGGCTCTTCGTCCGCGTGCATCGGTCGACCATCGTCAACGTCGATCGGATCCTGGAGCTGCGGTCGTCGTTCAACGGCGAGCACGTCGTGGTGCTGCGCAGCGGCACCCGGCTGACGATGAGTCGCGGCTATCGCGACGCGCTGCAGGAGCGCCTCAGGCGGCCCTTCTGAGCCCCGACCCAGCCGCCCCAGCCGCGCCGCGTCACGCCCGCCGCCGCGCCGCCATACCGGCCCGGCGTCACTCGCGATCGAGCAGTTCGCGCAGCGTCATGACGAGCGCCGCCGGCTCCGCCGGTTTGACGATGTGGCGGTCGAAGCCGGCCTCGAGCGCCCGCACCCGATCCTCGGCGCGCGCGTAGCCGGTCAGGGCGACCGCGACGAGACGACGGCCGGTGCCCTGCTCCCGTTCACGGAGCCGCCGGATGAGTTCGTAGCCGTCCTCGCCCGGCAGCCCGATGTCGGCAACGAGGACGTCAATCGGCTCGCGGGCCACCACCGCCAGGGCATCGGAGACCGACGCCGCCGTCTCGAGTACTGCGCCGGCAGTCTGCAGGACGGCGGTGGCCAGTTCACGGGCGTCCTGATGGTCGTCGACCACGAGCGCGCGAACGCCGCGCAGCAGCAGGTCGGGTGTCCCGAGCAGCAGGCCGCCCCCGAACACCATCTGACCGGTCGGCACGTCGGTGTCGCCGGCCGCCAGGCCCGGCAGGTCGACGCTGAAGGTCGTGCCCTGGCCGAAGATGCTGCGCACCCGCACGCTGCCGCCGTGCAGTTCGACGAGGTGGCGCACGATCGCCAGGCCGAGCCCGAGCCCGCCCTGGCTTCGGGTCGTGGACGGGTCCGCCTGGCGGAAGCGATCGAAGACGAATGGCAACACTTCCCGACGGATCCCGACTCCGGTGTCGCTGACGCTGATTTCGACGCTGTCGCCGATGTCGCGGAGGGTGACCGTCACCGTCCCACCGGTATTCGTGAACTTCACCGCATTCGACAGCAGATTCCAGATCACCTGCTGCAGCCGGTGGCGGTCGCCGCTGACCGTCGCCGTCGGCTCGAACTGTTCGACCAGCTTGATGCTCTTGGCATTGGCGGCCGGACGGATGGAATCGAGCGCCGCCAGGACCACCGCCGGCAAGTGGACCGGCTCGACTTCGAGGGTCAGCTTCCCGGTGATGATGCGCGAGACGTCGAGGACGTCCTCGATGAGCCGCGCCTGCGCTTCGGCGTTGCGTTCGATCACCTGCACCGCATGGTCGGCCTTGTCGTCGAGCGGCCGGCTCCTGAGAATGCGCGCCCAGCCGAGCATGGCGTTGAGCGGCGTCCGCAACTCGTGCGACAAGGTCGCGAGGAACTCGTCCTTCAGGCGGTTGGCGTCCTGCGCCTCGCGGTAGAGCCGCACCTGCGTGAGGGCGATGCGGCAGCGGCGGACGAGGTCGTCGATGACGGCGAGTTCCGCGGCCTGATAGCGGCCGGCGTCCGCCGTCCCCAGCGTCAGCACGCCGATGACCCGCTCGTCGAGCACGAGCGGCACGACCGCCGCGCTGCGGCACGGCAAACCGGCCAGGTACGGCAGATGGACGCCGCCGCCAAAGAGCAGCCGGACGAGCGCGTCGGCCGCCGCGTCGACGGCGCTGTCGTGCACCACCTGGACGGCCCGTGCGCGTGCCGCGACCGACACGCGCGCATCCGGCTCCAGCGCATGCGGCGGCAGCGACAGCAGCTGCGCGAACCCCGCCTTGTGGGCGCTGTCGCTGGCGCGGCCGCCGACGCAGCGCCACGCCCCCTCGTCGTTCAGCGTGTACAGCGTCGTCCAGTCGGCGAGGAACGGCACCGGGAGGCGGGCGAACGTCGTGAGCGTCGCGTCGTAGTCGAGCGCCCGCGTGAGCTGGTCGCTGGCGGTGGCGAGAAACGCCAGCGTGTTGCGTTCCCGCAGCATCACCGCTTCGCGCATCTCCTCGGCACGCCGCCGTTCGGCGATCTCGGCGCGCAGTTGATCGTTCGCCGCCTCGAGTTCGGCCGTCCGTTTGCGGACCCGCTCATCGAGCTGCCGGTAGGCCTTTCGCAGGTCCGCGCGGTTGCGGCGGATGGCCCGCTCGGCCAGCACCCGCTCAGTGATGTCCAGCGCATGGCCGACGACGTAGACGGCCTGACCCGGCTGCTCGTAGCGGACGTTGTGATACATCCACACACGCTCGCTGCCGCCGCGATCGAGCAGCCGCAACAGACCGGAGTCGACCGACCGCGCGGTGATCCGGCGCAGGTAGTCGTCGAACAGCGGCTGCGCGCTCACCGGCACGAACTCGCGCAGGTTGCGGCCGACCCAGTCGCCGGGACCGTACCCGAGCGAGCGCACGGCTGCTGGATTCACGAACAGCAGCTGTCCCGTGAGATCGTGCGCGCAGATGAGGCCGAGGCTGTGCTCGACCAGTTCGCGATAGCGGCGCTCGCTGTCCCTGAGCGCGTCCTCGGCGCGACGCCGTGCCGAGCGGGCGGCGGCCAATGGACCGGGGCGCTCGCCGGGCGGTCGGCGGGCCTTCGGCGCGGAGGGCGGCTGGGTGCGCTTCACAATGGCGATGATGCCGCCCCGGCACCGGGGCGCACTGGCGTCGATCTTAGCGCGCCGGCGGCGTGCCTGGACAGCACAGTTGATCTCGATGGACAATACCGTCTTGTTCCTGTCGCCCGATATGAAGCACATCGCCGGTTGCGTGCTGGTGGCGGTGCTCGGCACCGCCTGCGGCGACGATGCCCCGGCATCGACGCCGACCGCGCCGACCACCATCGCGCCCCCCACGGTGACGGAAGTCTGGGAAGCGACGCTGGCGGTCGGTGCGACGCGGTTCTATTCGTTCACGGTGCCGCAGAACGGCACCGTGAACATCACCCTCGCGCGCCTCACGGAAGGCGGCGCCGACGCGGCGACGCCGGTGAACATCGGCACCGGCTTTCCGGCCGGCACCGGCTGTTCGACGGCCTCGACGGCGGCGTATTCCGCCAGCGAGACACCAGCGATTTCGGTGACCCAGCCGCCCGGCGTCTACTGCGTCAAAATCATGGACGCCGGAACGCTCACCGTTCCGGTCGCCTTCCGCGTCCTCATCGCCCGGCCGTAATCATGCCTGGAGTGTCACGTTTCCCGTCGTTCGCGCGCGCCGTCGTCCTCGGTGTGCTGCTCGGCGCCGCCGCCTGCGGCAACGACACGCCGACGACGCCGACGACCGGCACGAGCACCGCGGCCGCCGTCGAAATCTACACCGGCACCTTGCAGCCGCGCGCGCTCGGGTTCTACTCGTTCCAGGCGACCGGAACCGGCACGGCAAGCATCACGCTCGGCAGCCTGACGAACGCCGCCACCGGCCGGCCCCTGGATGCGGTGCTCCAAATCGGCGTCGGCACCCCGGTGGGCGAGGGATGCAGCGTCACCAACGCCACCACCACGCCGCCGGGACTGGCGGCGCAGCTCAATCATCCGGTGGTCATCGGCACCTACTGCGTCCAACTCCTAGATCCCGGCAACCTGGCGACGGCCTCGAATTTCGCCGTGCGCATCCAGCGTCCGTAACCCCCGGTGCCGTCCACTGATGCCATGACCGCGCGTCTCCTGCTTCTGCTCACGTGCCTGATGCCGGCGCTGTCTGCCGCCGGCTGTGGCGACGACGCCACGCCGACCGCCCCGACGACGCGGTCGAGCCCGGTGACGGAGACCTTCTCCAGCAACCTCACGGTGCAGGGATCGGCCGTCAGGATGATCACCGCCATCCAGTCAGGCACGTTCACCGCCACGCTGACGGCGGCCGATCAGCCGGGCGTCCTCGTCGGGCTGGCCATCGGACTGCGGAACGGCAACGGCACCCAGTGCCTGGTGACCCGGGAAATCGTGGCCGCCGCCGGATCGTCGCCGCAGCTGACGGCTCAGGTCGATGCCGGCGACTACTGCGTTCGCCTGTTCGACGTCGGCCAGTTGCAGTCGTCGATGAACTTCGCGGTCAGCCTCAACTTTCCATAGCTCTGCCCGAACGACGGCCGGCCGGTCGATGCCGCGCCTCATGCGCCGCCAGACCGCGCCAGACCGCTCCAGACCGCGTCGCACGCCGAAGACGGGGTTGGTCCCCCACGACGGCGGCCGAGCTGGGTATTTTTTACACGATCTGACGGCCTTGCATGCGGCTGCACTTTCGAGATCGGCCTGTTTGAAGGGTCTTTCCGGGTACGCCGATTGGAAAGGCCAACGGTATGAGCGACGCCACTATCCGCTGGACCCTCTGGCACGACGGTCGTTCCATCACCTGCACCGAGCACAGCGCACCGGGCGGACTGGAAGTGCGGGTCACCTACGACAGCCTGCCGCTGGCCGCCCAACACTGCGATCGCCTCGAGGATGCGGTGCGCTGGTCGGATCGGATCCGCCAGCGCTGGGAAGCCACTGGCTGGAGCCAGGAAGCCCCGGCACATCCGCAACACGAAGCCGCCTGACCACGGCTGAGCCCGCACGACGCCGGCTGGACGGCAGTAGACTGTCGACTACTGGCCATGTCGACGCTCTCTGCTCGCACCCGGACCGCCACACTCGTGAGCCTGGCCACCGCGGTGGCAGTCTTCCCCGCGCTGCTGCTTTCCTTCAGACAGACACCCGCGCAGCCGTCACCGGCCGACGGTCACCGGAGCCGTCCGGTGCCGACGTTCCGCGTCGATCCTGCATGGCCGAAACCGCTGCCCAACCGTTGGATCATCGGAGCCGTCGCTGTCGGTCCATCCGGGGTGGAGTGAGCCGCCGGGACCCGCGCCGACCTACTTGATGACGGTCACGGTGATCTCGTCGTCGCCGGTCAGCGCCCCATCGTCGGCACGCGAGCGCAGGGTGTAGGTGCCCGGCTCGGCAAACGTCGCCTTCACCGTCACCCTGCCGTCGGCCGGCATGTCAGGCGGCGCCCAGATCGGCGCCCACGGCGAGTTGGCACCGGCCCGGGTGTCCTCCCATACCGTCGGTTGCTCGGGATCGAAGCGCACCGGGCCATCGCCGCGGTAGACGAACCAGGCGTTGTGCAATCCGACGTTCTTGCCGACGGTGACGCGGAAGGGCGGTGCCATCGCGCGATTCACCCGCACCGGGGCGTTCGGGTTGGCGTTGGCGACCACCGCCGCGTCGGAACGCGACCCGGCGTTCGACACCGCCGCCCCCGCCAGCCCCGACGCGCGGCGGCGCGGAATGCCATCGTCCTTGAGCACGCTCACGAGTTCGATGGGCTGGCCGACCCTGACGGTGATCTGTTGCGCGCCCTGGATGGTCACCACCGGTGGTGTGTTGGCGCGCACTTCCGGACTGCTCGAACCGGCGCCGAGCGCACCGGTCTCCGACGCGATGATCATGTCGTCCATCTTGTAGTCGACGCGAAGCGTGCCGTACGCCTTCATCGTCTGCCCTTGCGTCGTGAGCGTCCAGATCAGCTCGTCCTTGTCGGTGAAGTGCTTCGGCACCGGCACCCGGAACATGAAACGGTTCCGGCGCGGCAGGAAGTGCGTCGGCTGTCCGAGATCCGCCCCGAGATTGAAGGTGTTGCTCGGCCCGATCGGAACGTCGACCTCCTCTTCCCAGTTGCGGTTCATGTAGCCGAAGACGAACCATCTCGACCCGTCGGCGCGCTCCTCCCAGCCCTCGTAGGCCGGCAGGACGATCTGCCCCTTCGAGTAGGACAGGGTTTGCGCACCCGCCTCCGGCAGGGCGCATCCGAGGACGACCGCGACGCCCCAGCCGACCATCGTCACGCTTCGCATCAGACGACCCATCGTGCCCTCCCTACTGCTGCTGCCCCTGCTGCTGTTGCTGCTGGGTGCGCTGCGGCGGACCGGCCGGCACGATGTTGCAGAGCGGACAGCCGATCACGACGGAGTTGCGCGTCAACTTCAGCTTCTCGCGGCGTTTCGCCATCTCGTTCTGGAACTGTTCCTCGCTCAGCGACACGCGATTGCCGAGATCGATGAACATGTTGGTGATCGAGCGGTTGCCGGACCCCGACCAGTTCCGCGGATCCGGCACGTTCCGGTTCGCGGGGGTGTTGTCGAAGTAGCCGATGATGTGGAGGATCGCGCCCTTGGGGACGAGCGGCGCATGGTCGTCGTCGTAGTTGTAGCCGCGCACCCAGTTGTGATCGTAGCCGACGCAGCTCAGCGTCTGGATGTTGTACCCCCAGATCAGCTCGAGGCACATGCGGTTGCCCGGTGCATGCAGATGCGGCTCGAACGACAGGATCTTCGTCGGTTCGTTGACGACCGCGTAGGCGTGGATCGTCTGATCCTTCTGCATCGGCGACACGTCGATGTCGACGCCGTTGCCGAGCGCGATGAGCGAACGCCTGAATGCCGGCGTGAAGCCCCTGGGCGCGAACTTGAAGCCGATCTCGAGATGCGACCTCGTGTCGCGGCCGTTCGAATGCAGGTGTGCCGAGTCGGACACGATGCTCGATCCCGCCTTCAGCAGCCGGGCCGAGTTATCGTCGAAGAAGTCGGCCTCGCGGCCGACCTCGTGCACGGGCCACGACGTCGCGTCGTCGTCGGAATCGGCGGAGGCGAACTCCTCGCCCGGCCTGAGCACCTTCGTGCTCCAGATCAGATGATGGAAGACGAAACGGCTGCCGACCGTGTCGCGGGCCGCGCCGCCGGATGGCGCGTCGTTGACCTCCTTGACCTCCAGCCCGACGACGTAGCGATCCTCCGTCAGTCCGGTCGGCACCGATTCGATCTCACCCCACCAGTCGGGCGTGTTCGCCTTGACGAGGATGTCGGTGGTCTTGACGATGAGATCGGGAGTGCCAATCGCCCACGCACTGTCGTCGTAGGTGACGGCGGGCGGCAGGTCCTTCGGGTTGCCACGCGGCGCACCGCTGTCGGCCCAGCGGGCAATCTTCTGGATCTCCACATCGGTGAGCGATGGGTCGTTCTTGTACTGCTGGATGCCGATGTTCTTCTCCATGTACCAGGGCGGCATCACGCCGGCGCGCGGACCGATGCCCGTCCGGGTCTTGATGGCGCGCGCCCACGGGCGCACCTCCTCGTAGGTCTGCAGCGACATCGGCGCCACGCCGTCCTGGCGGTGGCATTTCTCGCAGCTCCGGCGAATGATCGGCGCGATGTCCTTCGTGTAGGTGACGTCCCCGGCCGCGGCCGGCGTCTGCGCCCGAGACGCCGGCGGCGCCACCGCGACGGCGAACGCGGCCACCGTGATTGCCTGGCGCGCGAGGCGCCGCCAGCACACGTTCTTCGCGATTCTCATGTCCCGCTACTCCTGTCATCGCGCCGCCGCGGCGGCAGTCCGAGTCGGAAGCGGCGGGGCAAGAGGCATGCCCACCAGAGCCGGCAAAAAAGGCGCGCAATTCAACCGAAGCGCGCGGTCGTCCGCGGACAATTCCCGACGGCCGGGGAAAATTCCCGCGGTGGTCCCGCGGCGACAGGTCGACCGTCAGGCTGGTGGAGCCGGCCCCGGCGATTACGGCATCGGGAGCAGCGGCGTCTGCCCGGGCGCGAGCTGCTGATCGAACGCGTTGAGCAGGACGGCGATGCCGGCGTAGTGTCCCATCGTCGACACCGCGTCGACGAGATCCTGCGGCCCGAACAGCGCGAGCGCTTCGG
Source organism: uncultured Acidobacteriota bacterium (assembly GCA_902825985.1). Taxonomy (GTDB): domain Bacteria; phylum Acidobacteriota; class Vicinamibacteria; order Vicinamibacterales; family CAVVIG01; genus VFZL01. The sequence continues at coordinate 51,376 of CADEDC010000006.1, forward strand.
CAAATGTCTCCGATCGTGCGGCACGATGCGCGAAGATCTCACGTCCCAGTTCAATCAGCACCGCATCCCGGCGATCGAGACCGGCAACCGGCTGCCGGTGCTTGATCGCCTCGATGACCCGGAGCGGCACGCCGGCCTTCGCCGCCGCCGGCTCGTGCGCCGCCCACTCGAACTGGTGGTTCATCTCGCGCGCGGTGACGAGGACGGCCACCTCGTAGGCGCGGCGTCCCAGATGGCTCTCGAAGCGCAGGTAATCGTTCTTCCGCAGATCGCTGTCGGCGACCTGCGGGCTGTAGAGGACGATGCCGTTGGGCCCCTGGAAGCCGGCCAGGGATCGTCCGGTGCGCACGTCGTCGGCGTTCTTGTCGTAGAGCGACCGGCCGCGATCGTCCAGGCGATCGCGGTTGACGACCGGCAGTCGATTGCGCGATCCCGGGTCGATGTCGCTCGGCCGCCCGCCGGATCCACCGGTTTGCGCGCCCGCGACGTACGCGCCGGCGACGAGCGCGGCGCAGGCCAGGACGCCGGCCGCGATCCACGAGAGAGGCAGATGCATGGATGTCGTCATACGCCGTGAGTCTACCGCCGCCGCGGCGCGCGTCACAGACCTTCTGCGGACGGCGGGTGGAGCTCCGCCCCGGAGCCACGTGGCGTTCCGCCGGCGCCCTGCGCACGGAGCCGGCGAACGGCTACACTAGAAGCCTGCACAGGCCTCGTGTGCGCCCGTAGCTCAGTTGGATAGAGCACCGGCCTTCTAAGCCGGGGGTCGTGGGTTCGAGCCCCGCCGGGCGCGCCAGCTCGCACGCCGAGCTGACGGCGCCGGCCGGTCACGGTGACAGCGCGTAGGCGACGAGTTCCTGGTCCGTGCCGGATCCGGTGGTGATGAGAACGAACTGGCGACCGCGCCAGGACCGGTAGGTCATCGGCGTCCCGCTGGTGCGACGAGGCAGCGGCGCGTTCCAGACTTCGCGTCCGGTCTGCTTGTCGAATGCGAAGAGGGCGCGGTCACCGCCACCGGCGAACACCAGGCCCCCGGCGGTGACGATCGAGCCGGGCGTGCCCGGGGTGCCCAGCCGGTCAGGGAGCGCCACGCCTTTGAGCGCCGGGTGATTGCGGAGCGTCGGCTCGCCGAAGCCGAACGGCACCCGCCAGGCCTCGACGCCGCGATTCATGTCGATGGCGACCAGTTCGGCGTACGGGGGCTTGTTGAGCGGCAGCCCGTCGTTGAAGCTGCTGCTGGCGCCCACCAGTTCGTAGCCGATCCAGAACTGATCCGCGGCGCGTGCGAGCGTGTTGCGGCTCGTCTTCGGGTCGTAACGCTGCACGCGGAGGTTGCCGAACTGGTTGCTCGTCTTGACGTAGAGCATGCCGGTCGCCGGATCGAACGAGCCGCCGCCCCAGCTCACCGTGCCGCCGGGGCCCGGGCGCACCAGCGAGCCCTGCACGCTGGGCGGTGTGAAGAGTGGACCGATGCGGTACTTCCGCATCTCGGCCTGCGCCGTCGCCTTCAGCTCCGGCGTCACGTCGAAGGCATCGTCCAGTGTCACCCCCTGCGGACTCACCGGCGGCGGGCGGGTCGGGAACGGTTGCGTTGGCGAGCTCTTCTCGCCGGGAACGTCGCTCTGCGGCACCGGCCGCTCTTCCAGCGGCCAGATCGGCTGTCCCGAGACGCGGTCGAAGGCGAAGACGAAGCCATGCTTCGTCAGCTGCGTGACTGCCGGGATGCGGCGGCCATCCACCGTGAGCTCCATCAGCATGGCCTGCGCCGGGAGCGAGTAATCCCACACGCCGTGGTGCACGAGCTGGTAGTGCCACTGGCGCGCGCCGGTCGCGGCATCGAGCGCAATCAGCGTCTCGGCGAACAGGTTGTGGCCTGGCCGGGCACCGCCGTAATACAGGTTGCCAGGATTGCCGGTCGGCAGATACACCAGGCCCCGCGCCTGATCCACCGTCACTCCCGGCCACGTTTCGATCTGCCCCGCGTCACGCCAGGCGCCGTCCACCCACGTGTCGGCACCGACGTCGGTGGGCGATTGCGGTATGGACGACCAGCGCCAGACGAGCGCACCCGTGCGGGCGTGATAGGCCCGTACGTCGCCGGGCGGCGTCTTCCGGTACAGCAGGTTGTCGCCGATCGCACTGCCCAGGATCACGAGATCCTGGTAGACGGTCGGCGCCGCGTTCATCTCGAAGTGCGCCGGATCGATCGACCAGCTCAGATCGCGGCTGGTGTCGACGACGCCGTTGCTGCCGAACGAAGCGACCGGTTCGCCCGTTGCGGCGTCGAGACTGATCAGCCGATACCGGCTGGCCAGCAGGATCCGGAGCGCATTGCCGTTGTCGCGGTCACGCCACGCCGCGACACCGCGGTGACGGAATCCGCCCGCCAGCAGCGGCATGCCCCCCTCGTAGGCGCGCGGGTCGTACACCCACTTCACGGCGCCGGTATCGGCGTCGAGCGCCGCCACGCGGTTGTAGTTGGTCGACACGTAGACGACGTTGTCGATCATGATCGGCGTCGACGTGAAGTTCCCCGGCACCACGTTGTACTCGGGCAACGGGCGTTCCTCCGGCCGCCACCGCCAGGCGACGGTCAGCCGATTCACGTTGGCGAGGTTGATGTCGGTGAGCGGCGAGTAGCGGGCATTGCCCGGATCGCCGCCGACCATCGACCACTCGACCATCCGTTCGGGGCTGCCGGCGGGGGCCGGGCGATCGGTGACGCGGACCGCGCTGGTCCCGAAGGTGACCGGCTGTCCGCGGACGATTGCCGCGGTCGCGGCGCCGGCCACAGGTGCGGCGGCTGCAGCCGGCAGCGCACTCGCGCCGCTGGACCCCGCGGCCGCCGGCGCCGGCAGGCTGCGCAGGAAGCTCTCGATCGCGCGGACATCGGCGTCGCTGACGTCGGCGGCGGCGACGCCGGTCATCATGCCGCCGCTGCCATTACGGACGATGCGCAGGAAATCCTGCGAGCCGCGGGTGAACGGCACCAGCGCGGGTGCGAGGCGTCCCCCTGCGTCATCGCCGTGGCAGCTCGCGCAGGCGCGTGTGTAGGCGGCCTTGCCGTCCTGCGCGCGCATCGGTTCGCCGAGGCTCGCCCACATGGCAGCCGCCGCCACCGTCGGCGCCAGCGCATGGTAGAGACGACGAGCGATCCTCGAACGCCCGGTCATCGGTGACGGCTCACCAGCAGGCGTCCGGCACGACGGCCGGCGGGATTTCGTTGCACGGCCAGTCGGCCGGCCGCTTCTCATAGGGCACGTCGATCGGCTTGGCGCCGAGCTTCCTGAGGAGATCGCCGGTTGGCGTCGGCACGACCTTGAACGTGCCGCCGCCGAACCACTGGATGACCAGATCGGCGGCCCACAGCGGCGTCTCGCCGAACATGTTCTTCACTTCGAGCGGCGCACCGTTGTCCACGAAGAGTTGGACCAGCGTCGGTAAGCGGTGATACGCGGCGTAGTGCAGCGGCGTGTTGCCGTAGTCGTCAACGCTCGTCACCGATGCGCCGTGTTGCAGCGCCAGCTTCGCGGCGGCGAGCAGCTTCGCCTCATCCACCGAGTTCTCGCCGAGGACGCGCCCGAGCCCGGCGGCCGCCATCAGCGGCGTCGACTGCTTGTTCGTCGCGATCGACGGGTCGGCGCCCGCCTCCTTCAGCATCGTCATCAGCGTGGTGTCACCGGCCATCGCGGCGAGGAGATAGGGCGTCGCCCCAGTCAACTCCGGCAGCGTTGGGCTCCGCGTCGCGCCGGCGCGCTGCGGCGTCGCCGTGATCTGCACGTTCGGATTGGCGCCGCGAGCGAGCAGGGCCCGCACGAGATCGTGCTTGCCCGCCTTGAGGCCGACGAGCGCGTTCCACTCCTGCTCGCCTTCGCGATCGGTGGTGATGTCGTTGGTGGTGAAGGCGGTTTCCCACGACCCGGCCGCCCAGTGCAGCGCCGTGTAGCCGATGTCTTCCACGTTCGGATCGGCGCCGCGTTCGAGCAGGAGCTGGGCCACCGGGATGTGGCCCCGGATCGTCGCGAGCACCAGCGCGGTCATCCCGTCGCCGGCGGCATCGGTGGCCTTGGCACCAGCGTCGAGCAGCAGGCGCGCCGATTCGACGTCGCCGCTGCGGGCCGCGAACATCAACGCCGTGTAGCCGGCCTTGTCCCGGGCCGGCCGGCCGGGCACCGCGGCGACCTTCGTCCGGGCCGAGATGTCGGCGCCGCGGCGAACCAGCAGCCGTACCACCTCGGGATGGCGCTGGGCGGCCGCCCACATCAACGCCGTCTGCTGGCGCTCCGGCTCCTTGCCGTCGATCGGCGCGCCGGCATCGAGCAGCGCCGCCACCGCCTCGGGCTGTCCGGTCCACGCGGCGAGCATCAAGGGGGTCTCGCGGCCGGGTGGGGCGAGGTTGGCGTTCGCCCTGCCCTCGAGCAGCGTCTGGATGGCGGCGCTGCTGCCGTTGCTGGCGGCGACCATCAGGGGCGTCACCCCGAGGTCGTTGGCCGCGTTGACATCGGCGCCGGCGCGGATGAGGAGCGCCGCGATATCGAGGGCATCTTCCTGGATGGCCCAGTGCAACGCCGTCGCGCCATCACCCTGCCGGGCATTGGCATCCACGTTCTGTTGCAGCAACCGTTCGACCGCCGCGCGATCGCGCTGGCGAACCGCATCGATCAGCTCGGCTGACCCGGCTCCCGCCCCGATCGCGACGGCCGATCCGAGCAGCACGGCGACGATACCAGCGATGGCGATGCGCATATCAAATACCGGTGAGCGGACCGGTGCTGTCGCCGACCGACGTCACCGGCACGCCGAGCTTCTGCAACAGCGTGACGTGCAGGTTGGACAGGATCGTGCCGCTCGGGTAGCGCACGTGGCGACCGCCCTCGATCTCGCCGCAGCCGCCGCCGGCGACGATGAGCGGCAGCCGCTTCGGCTCGTGCAGGTTGCCGTTGCCGAGCCCGGAGCCGTAGAGCAGGACCATGTGATCGAGCAGCGTACCGTCGCCGTCCTGGGTGTGCTGCAGGCGGTCGAGGTACTTGACGAACAGGCCGAGCAGGTGGACGTTGATCTTGGCGAGCTGCTCGATCTTCTCCGAGCTGCCGCTGTGGTGTGACAGGGCATGAAACCCTTCCGACACGCCGATCTGCGGGAAGGCGCGGCCGCTCAGCTCGCGCGCCAGCATGAAGGTCGAGACACGCGTCAGATCCGCCTGGAAGGCGAGCAACTGAAGCTCGAACATCATCATCGCGTGCTCTTCGAACGTGTCCGGCACGCCGGCCGGCTGCTCGACGACCGGCAGGGCACGATCGCTCTGCTCCTCCGCCTTCTCGATCCGCCGCTCCGTCTCGCGCACCGACTGCAGGTAGTCATCCAGCTTCGAGCGATCGTCGGCGCCCAGCCGCGCGTTCAGCGCCGCCGTCTTCTCGCGCACCGAGTCGAGCACGCTGGCGCGGGCGCGGAGCCGCGCCAGACGCACGGCCGCATCCGTGCTGCCGCCGTCACCGAACAGCCGCTCGAAGACGACGCGTGGATTGTTCTGCATCGGCAGCGGCGTGGTCGGGCCCTTCCACGCGAGCGTGTTCGTGTAGACGCACGCGAAACCGGTGTCGCAGCTGCCGCCGAACTCGGGCGATTCGGTCGTCAGCTCGAGCGAGGCGAGCTGGGTCTCGTGGCCGTAGTGGGCGGCGAACATCTGGTCGATCGACGTCCCGGCGCGGAAGTCGCCGCCCAGCGTCGGCTTGCAGTGCGTGCCGCTCATGAAGGCGGCCGGGATGCGACCGTGGCCGCCCCGCGGTTCACCTTCGAGCGCCTCGGCAATCGGATTGTCGATGCCGCTCAGCACGATGGCCCGGTTGCGGTACGGGGCGAGCGGCTGCAGGATCGGTGAGAGTTCGTAGGCCGCCCCCTCCGCCGTCGGCTCGTAGAAACCCGCGGCAATCCCATTGCCCGTGTACGTGATCGAGAACCGGCGCACGGGTGCGGCGGCTTTCGCGATGGCCGTCAGCGCCGGCACCATGGCGTCGAGGAACGGCAGCGCCAGCGCCGTACCCAGGCCGCGCAGGATGGTCCGCCGGGGAATCGCTTGCTTCGTGACGATCACGACGACCCTTTCCGCGTCCGCATCTGGAACGGACGGCTGTTGACGATGCCGAGGATGATGGAAGACCAGGTGTAGTCGCGATCGACGGCGTCGCGCGCGATCTGGCGCACCGTCGGCATGTCGTAGAACTCGGCGCCGCGTCCCAGGCCGTAGACGAGCAGCTTCTCGGTCACGGTGCGGACGAACTGTTCGCGGCGGCTGAGCAGCAGGCCGCGCAGCCCGACGATGCCTTCGATCTTGCGTCCGTCGGGGAGCGCGCCGCTGGCATCCACCGGCGCACCGTGCTCCAGCGTCCGGAAGCGGCCGATGGCGTCGAACTGGTCGAGCGAAAAGCCGATCGGATCCATCACCGCGTGGCAGCTGGCGCAGACTGCGTTGCGGCGATGCTGCTCCATCCGCTCGCGCACCGACTTCGGCGCCTGCCCCTTCGTGTTCTCGGACAGTGCCGGGACATTCGGCGGCGGCGCCGGCGCCGGGTAGCCCATCATGTTCTCGAGCAGCCACTTGCCGCGCACCACCGGGGACGTGCGGTTGGGCATCGAGGTCACGGTCAGCAGGCTGGCCTGCCCCAGCAGTCCGCGGCGGCGCTCGTCGGGCAATGACACGCGCCGGAAGTGGCCGCCGTAGACGTTCGCCAGCCCGTAATGCCGCGCCAGGCGATCGTTCACGAACGTGTAGTCCGCCGTCAGCAGTTCGGGAATCGGCCGGTCCGAGCGGATCTGGCTGTCGAGGAACAGCTCCGTCTCGCGCGCCATCGCCAGCCGCAGGTTGTCGTCCCAATCCGGGAACTCGTAGAAGTCCGGATTGACCATCTGCAGGTTGCGCTGGAACAGCCACTGCGCGCCAAAGCTGGTGACCAGTGCCGACGCGCGCGGGTCGGCGAGCATCCGGCGGACCTGCTTCTCGAGCTCGGCCGGCTGCCGCAGCGTGCCCTTCTCCGCCGTCGCCAGGAGCGCCTCGTCCGGGATGCTGCTCCACAGGAAGAACGACAGGCGTGACGCCAGCTCGACGTCGGTGATCGCGTAGGCGGCGCCGCCGCCCGCGGTCGCCGGGGCGGCCTCGATGCGGTAGAGGAAATCGGGATCGACCAGCAGCCGCTGGATCGCGGCACCGACGCCGGCCTCGAAGCTGGCGCCGGTCGCGCGCGCCTTGCGATAGAAGGTGACCAGCGCGCCGGTGTCGGCCCGGGTGACCGGACGACGGTAGGCGCGGCGCGCGAGGCTGCTGAGCACGGTGGTCGCGCAGGCGTCTTCGTCGCCCGGCCGGGACGGCCGGCAGCTGAAGATCCGCCGCCGGCTGGCCGTGTCACCGGGCCCGGTCGGCGTATAGGGACCCATGACCTCGATCGCCGCCACATGCGGATAGGGGCGCGCGCCGAGGATGCCAGGATTGTTCCCCCACGGGTAGTAGGCCGGGAACTGTCCCTCGGCGGCCTGTCGGCCCTTCACGAAGACGACCGCGAGGACGTGCGCGCCAGCCGGCGCGGCGAACGTCACGGTGGCGATCCGCCCGCCAGCACCGTCGGCATCACCCTGGGACACAGCCTTCTTCAGGTCGCCGATGCGCACGCCGTCCAGCCGCAACTCGATGTGGGTGGCAAGCGCCAGGCTGCCGGTCAGCCGCACCGACGCCCGGTACTCGGCATCCAGCGGGAAGTAGTGACGGGCCGTCACGCCCCCCTCGACGCCGAACGGCAAGTCATCGCTCAGGCGCCCCTGCTGCAACTGCTGCGTCGGGAACCTGAAGGACGTGAGCGCCGGCGCCATGGTGGCATCGCCGACGGCCAGCTGCGCGATCCGGTTCGCGGCGGTGAGATACCCGTCGAACAGGGTCGGCGACATCGACAACACCTCGGCGTTGTTGTCAAAACCGTACGCCGCATCGTCGCCCGGCAACCAGGCCGTCGCGTCCACGTCGAGCGCGAGCAGGTCGCGAATCGCGTTCTGGTACTCGGTCCGGTTCAGGCGGTGGAACGGGCTCGTGGGGCCGACCGTCGGTTGCGCCGCCGCGGCGCGATCGAGTTCGTGCTCGAGCCAGCCGACGAATGCCTGGCGGGCGTCGTCGCTGGGGCGCGGCGATCCGACGGGCGGCATCGCGTTGGCGTTCAGCTTGGCGACGACCTTCTCCCATGTCGCCGCTTGCGCACCGACCGCATCGACGTTGGCCACATCGAGCGCCAGGCCCGCCACGCGTCGCCGGTCGCTGTGGCAGGTGGTGCAGTACTGATTGAGCAGAGCACGTTGCGCCGAGACTGGCGCCGCCGAAGGGGCGCCCTGGGGGGCCGTTTCCGCAGCCGCCATCCGAGTGGGGTCACTCACGGCCGTGACGATCGAGACGACAATCAAACCCAACCGCTTCATGAACGCCTCGACTCCCGCGCACCCGAGCGACAGGCCTCACTCATAACCGTAAGAAATATCAGGACATTCTCGAACCTCTCACCTGGAAAATCAACCTGGATATGCGGCGGCCAGGCTGGCTGCCCTGGCCCGACGATTCCGCCAGCGGGGCCGCCGGCACCGCGACGCGGGCCGTCCGTCGGAAGAGCCTGGTTTCAGGTAGACTCCGCCGCTGCATCGTCTTCACGCGCAGCCATCGTCCATGATGAGCGCGGCCGACCATTCGCCGATGAAGTAGGCGCCCGGGCAGCCGAGGGCGGCGCGTGCACGCGACCTGCACATGGCGGCAGAGTCCGCCGCCACCGAAGTGAGATGACGCGGGTCGGCGGCGGTCAGACCTGACCCGCGTGCCCTCCCCGACTCCGGCCTGGGCAGACGGCTGTACGCGGCGAACCGGGAGGGGGCCGTCTCGACATGCAACGCGCGCAGTTGGTGGCCTCAGCGGGCCGCTGCGGCTGGCGGCCATCCTGTGCGCCGGCGCGCCGCGGCCGTCAGCCGGCCGAGACGGTGACGATGAACATCGAGACCGGCGCCGTGGAGTCGTTGCGCCACGAGTGCAGCGTCGCCCGTTCGACGATCAGGTCGCCTGATCGGACGATGGTTTCCTGGGAGTCGGTCATGTAGGTCAGCGCACCATTCAGGATGAAGCAATAGGAGATGCCGTCGCCCTTGTGGAAGCCGATCCGATTCTCACGTGTCGGCTTCTTGTCGCCGACATGCGGCGGAATCGCGGCGACGAAGCAGCGCGTCTTCCCGCTCGCCGCTGTCGACGCTCCGGCCGGTTCGGGCCTGCCGGTCTCGCCCATCACCTTGCCGGCCGGCGTCGAGAACAGGTTGCCGACATCCACGGCATCATCGATCGCTATCAACGACCTGCCGTCCGCGTCGAGCCCGCTGACGACGCGGCGCAGCTTGCCGTTCTGGGGGGTGATCGACCCCAGGTCGGCGGCACCAGCCTCGGTGGACCACAACGCGCCGAACACACCGGTGGTCAACATCGCGGTGCCGGTGGCGGTCAACTGCAGCATGTCGCGCCGGCTGCGGCGCGCACGGACGGACTTCGGCGTCGTCATCGTATCGGTCTCCTCTCGGCTCGTTGCCGGGTGGCGGCACGCGACGGGCGTTCGATCCCGTAAGCGCTCCACCCGGCGATCCCGGAACTAGCCTTGTGCCGAGGGACGGGCCGGCGGGGCCGACAGCACGCGGCGGAACACCTCGACGGCCCGCTTCATCTCGTCCATCGTGCCGAGCGAGATTCGGGCGTGCGTCTTCTCGTACGGCGGGAAGTCGCGGCCGACCTGCACCTTCTGCGCCGCGCAGGCATCACGGAACTCGGCGGCCGATCGCTTGACCTCGACGAAGATGCAATTGGTCTGCGAGTCGAGCGCGGCGTAGCCCATGTCCTTGAACGCCCTGAGGGTGAACTCGCGAATCCGCGCGTTCTCGGCGACTTCGGCCGCGATGTGCGCGGCGTCCTTCAGCGACGCGATGCCGGCCGCGGCCGTCAGGGCATTCATGCTGCCCAGTTGCCACACTTTCGGCATCGCCTGCACGGTATCCGGCTGCCCGACGGCGTAGCCGAGCCGCAGACCGGCCATGCCGTGCGCCTTGGAATACGACCGGGTGACGAACACACCGGGCAGTTCCATGGCCAGCGGCGCCACCGTCTTGATGGCCGGATCGTGAGCGTAGTCGATGTACGCCTCGTCGACCAGAATCGCCGTCGAAGGTGAAGCCGCCTTCACGCGGCGAACGAACTGCTCGATGGTGGCACCGCTGTACGCCAGGCCGGTCGGATTGTTCGGATTACAGAGATAGACCAGGCCGGCGCCCGTCGCTGCGTCGGCCATCCCGTCGAGATCGAGCGTCAGATCCGGCCTGACACGGATCGACTTCACCGGCACGCCGAGACGGCGCGCCATGTTCTCGGACGTCATGTAGGTGGGCGCCGCGGTGACAATGGGCTTGCTCGCCGAACAGAACGCGTGCACCGCGGCTTCGAGAATCGGCCCGGAGCCGGTGCCGATGATGACCGCCGTCCGATCGACCGCGTAGCGCTCGGCAATGGCATCCACGAGATCGGCGGTGAAGTCCGGCGGGTAGCCGCGACCGAGCCGCGGGGTCATGGCGCGCTGCATCGCCTCGAGCGCCGCCTTCCCGGGGCCGCGGTTGTTCTCGTTGCTGCTGAGACGAATGATGCCGCTGTCGTCGCCGGCAGCCGCCGCCTCGGCGACGCCGCCGAACGCCGTGACCGCGAGGCCGCCGCCGGTCAGCAGCGAGGTGGACAGCCCGGCGCTGCCCAATCCAATGGTCCGGACGAAGTTGCGACGAGACTGTGACATGGCGCCTCCCTTTCGGACCCGGGACGGGCGAACAGCCCCGACCGGTCAAGCGCCGAGTATACGACTCCGGTGCCATCCGGACGCCAACTATTTCCGGTCCCGGGCGCGGCTGTCCGGCTGCCCCGATCGGCGCCGGTTCAGCCGGCCACACGCCGCCGCAATGCACGTATCGGCCGCGGCGCCGAATCGTCGCCCGCGCCGCTTGCCTCCCGCCTGACCGCCGCTAGTCGGCGCCGAGCGCCGCGAACAATATCGCCGACATCAGCAGGTAGACGCCGCTGCCAACTCCGACACCGAGCAGCACCTTTTTGGCCGGACTCATCGAGCCTTTCTGCCGTTCGATGGTCGATACGTCGGCGAAGGCAATCGCGCGCGCCGGAACCGGAATCCGGGTTCGCGCCTTGAACGTGAACGCCGTGTCGCCGACGTGCAGCACCGTGCCCTTGTGCCGCGACCCGTCGTTGAGCCGGACGGAGATCGGCGCGCCGGGCTCGAGCGCCGCGACCAGGTCGTGCCACAACGCCGGCTCGGCCGGCCCCGTCGGCTGGGCCCAGGCCGGCGACGGCCCGCCGATACTCCACAGCATCAGCCAGGTCACCGTGATGCGGGTCAGGATGCGTCGCATGGGAACCCTCCTTCTCTGTGTGATCCGTTCCGGCGCGATTGACGACGGACGCGGTCAGGTGCGGTCAGAAAGCGGTCAGAAATCGACACCGAAGCCGAGCCGCAGCACCCAGTGAACGGCTCCCCGGTCGCTGAACGCGGTCGACCACTCGGATCGGACGAACGCCCGTTCGTCGAAGTACGACTTGAATCCGACGGCGACATACGGCCGCGCGGACACGTCGCGGTCACGCACCTCGAGCGGAGGAATCGGATACTCCCGCGAGGTCAGCCGGTCGGAGACCCAGGCGCTGCCGTTGCGGACCTTGTGCCGGTCGAAGATGCTCATGCGGACGCCGCCGCTGACGTACGGGTGGGCGAAGACATTGTCGAAGAACTGATACGTCACCGCGGCACCGATATGCGTGCGGGCGATGTCGGTCTGGTAGAAGGCCTGCCCCTCCCCGGTGGGCACCGGCACGACGTCAGCACCGAAGACCTCGTGCCCGGTCAGGAAGGCCAGGGACACCTCGGTCTTGAGGTGACTCGTCCAGTACCGCCCGAGGTCCGCCTGAATGCCGAGGCCGGCCCGCCAGTCATCGTCGTAAAGGACGGTGACCTGGCGATCATCCGGCACGTCCCCCACCTCGTTGTCGACGTGCAGACCACCGGACACGGTGACGTCCCACGGTCGATACGGTGTGCCGCCGCCATCCACCTTGACGCCGGGCGACAGTTCCGGCGGCCGCGACCCCGGCCCCCCCTGCGCCAGCGCCGGCACGGCCCGGAACCCCGCGACCACGATCAACACCAGAAGCACTCGACGACCGGTCATGGCATGCCCTCACCGGATCATGCGAATTCCCGGCGTGGAGCGGCTCACCGTCGGCGGACCGCAAGCCGTCGGCCGTGCGTCCTACCCGCAGGAGGCAGGCGTGCGCACACTCGTCACGGTCGGGCTCGTACTGCTGGTCACGGCGACGGCGCAGGCCCAGGTTCCACGTCCCGGCCGGATCGGCATCAGCGTCGAAGGGCTCAGCGTCTGGCAGCAACGCAATGACGTCCGCATTCCTCCGATCGGCGGCAGCAGCTTCTCCATCGCCGATCTCATCGGCTCGGCCCGCACGCCAGCGTGGCGACTGGAACTGACTGCCGACCTCACCGAACGCCAGGACCTGCGGTTCGTGTACGCCCCGTTGACCGTCGACGGCCAGGGCACGCCCGCCGCCCCGATCGCGTTCGCGGGGGGCCTGTTCGAGCCGGTCAGGACCGGCGCCGAGTACCAGTTCAGCTCGTACCGGGGCACCTGGCGATTCCGCGTCTTCCAGGGTGACACGTGGACGTGGCGCGTCGGCTTCACCGGCTTCGTCCGCGACGCCCGCATCGCCCTGTCGCAGCCCGGCGTCGCCGCAGAGAACACCGATGTCGGCTTCGTCCCGCTGCTCCATCTCGCCGGTGACGCGGCGCTGGCGCCGCGCTGGCACCTGGCCCTTGAACTCGACGCGACGGCAGCCCCGCAGGGGCGCGCCTTCGACTTCGCGGCCAGCCTGAACTACCGGCCGCTGCCGCGCTGGACACTGTCCGCCGGCTACCGGACCATCGAGGGCGGCGCCGATGTCGACAGCGTGTACGCCTTTGCCTGGCTCAATGCAGTGACCGCGAGAACCGCGGTGCGATTCTAGTTGCCGTCCCGC
>CADEDC010000006.1:64604-68987 GCA_902825985.1 uncultured Acidobacteriota bacterium
CCGTCCCGCTGCCGCGCGTCTCGTCCGGCTGCTGCGCATCCCGTCCACCCGCTGCCCGTGCCATCCCGCCGCTGCGCATCGTCGAACTCATCGGCGTCGCGCCCCGTGACGGTCAGCCGATAGGTAGGTCGTGCCCGAGCGTTGGCCGTTCGTCCAGTTCACCTCGAATCAGGCCGCCCGTGCGGCCGCCGCGTGCGGCGTGGCGATTGTCGTACTCAGCAGCGTCCCGGCGGTTGTCGTGTCGGCGGCCACCCCTGCCACGTTGCTGCCGCTGCTGCTGTTCGCAGGGTGGGCGGTCGTACCGTACGGCATCCTCATCCTGGCAGCCCGCGGCAGCCGCTGGCCGTGGGCGGTGCTTGGCGCCGGCGCCGTTGCCGTCGCCGCCGAAGTCGGCATCCGGCTGGCGGTCTTCGTCTACCCACGCGGCTCGACCGCCGCGATCGCGCTCGTCTTCTCGCCGCTCGTTCTCCTGGTCGCCTGCATGCCGGCCGGCGCACTGGCCGGCTACGTCGTCGGGCGGGCGATGGCCTCGACGCCGCGGTGGCTGCGGGCGGTGGCGCTCGGACTGGCAGGCATCGGCCTCGGGCTCGTCACGCTCGGATTCGCGCGTCCCGACCTCTTTCCGACAACCGTTTTGGCGCGTCGCCGGGCGACCGAACGTATCGGACCGCCGGGAGTCCGCACCGGCAGCGGGAGGTTCGAGAAAGTGCTCGTGCATCCCGGTGCCGGCTGGCGGCTCACCGGGGAGTTCGACGGCGCACCCGGCGACGAGATCGCCGTCGTCGAACGCGACACGCTGTACCTGTTGGACCCGCAGACGTTCACGACGCGGTCGCAGCTCACCCTCGCCGGTGAAACCGCCCGCTGGAACTGGTTTTCGCACCTGGCCCGCCGTGACGGACGGCTCGTGCGTGTCGACATGGGCGGCGGATTCCAGGAGACGCGCGTCCTGTCACTCGACGGATCGCGGCTGTGGGACTACCAGCCGGATCCGCAACTGCCGCCGAGCGCTCTTCGCCCAGGCGATCTCGATGGGGACGGAGAGGCCGAGTTCTACGCCACGTCGCAGGATCGCCTCGTGCGCCTCGACAGCAACGGCCGCGAGGTCTGGCGCCGGCCGATGGCCAACGGCGTCATCACCACCGTGCAGGCGCCAACCGGCTCGACACCCGGCTGGGTCGTGACGCTGACATACGGGGACGCCGTCACCGTGTGGGACAAGGACGGTCACCAGCTCGGGCGGGTGCCGTACGCGGCCGAGAGCTACCGCTCGGCGTTCGGGGCGCTCGACTGGCCGCGCGAGCGCGTGCTGGCATTCGGCGGCGAGACGCTCACCCTCAGGGGCCTCGACGGCTCTTCCCGTTTCGACTGGCGGATGCCCGACATGTCGATCACCACGGCCGCGGCCGTCCGCCTGGCGCCAGACGAGCCGCCGGCGCTCGCCATCGTGGCCGCCGCGGATCGCGATACGCATCGCTACCGCCTTCAGGTCGTCGGCATGGATCGGACGATTCATTACGACGAGGTGCTGGACGTGCTGCCACAGCTGACGACCGCCACGGCGGCCGACGGCACGACCACCGTCCTGCTCGGCGGCGACCAGCTGCATGCGCTGCGCCGCCGCCCCGGCGCCTGATGCCGGCATGCGGCATCGGCCCGATCAGGCGCGGCGGCGGAAGATGCCCTCGTAGATGACCGGTGCCCCGGTCGACAGCGCGCCGGCCGGCGGACGGTTGTGCTCTTGAATCGTCGTCCCGGGCTCCAGGTCGAATCCGGCCGCCCGGACCTCGGCGACGAGCTGTGCCTCGGTGAGGAAGCACTGGGGCTGCCCGGAAAACTGGGTGAACACGAACGGCTCGCCGGCCACCGGCTCGGCATCGTCGGCGAGCGTGTGTCGTGAGAACGTGAAGACGAAGAGGACGGCGCCGGCGCGAGCGACGCGTGCCGCCTCGGCCGTTGCACGACGGAATTCGGCAGCGGATTGGGCGAGATTCCAGATGCCGTGAGCGACGATGAAGTCGCAGCTGCCGCTGCGCAGCGGCAGCACGTCCGCCGACGACAGCAGCCAGGTCGTGCGTCCGCGCGGCGCCGCGGCGCGACGACGATCCAGCGCCGCACGCAGCATCGCGAGCGACAGGTCGACGCCGATGACGTCACAGCCTTCTTCGGCCAGCGGCACCGCGTTGCGTCCGGCGCCACAACCCAGGTCGAGCAGGCGCAAGCGGCCGGACCGTGCCAGCTCCCGTATGGCCCAGTGCACCAGTACGGGGTTCGGACGTCCGCGGGCGAAGCCAGCAACGGTCGACGCCGCGCTCCACGGCGTGCCGGCCAACGGATCCACGAGTGGAAGATATCAGGTTCGCCGGGGTGGTGCCTTCACGCCAGGCCGTTCGCGACCACCCGCTCGAAGATGCGGGCGAGCCGATCGAGGTCCGACACACTGACACACTCGTCCAGCTTGTGGATGGTGGCGTTCAGGGGACCGAACTCCACAAGCTGCCGCGCCACGGCGGCCAGGAAACGGCCGTCCGATGTGCCACCGCCGGTCGACAGCGCGGGCGTCACACCGGTCTCGGCTTCCACGATGGACGCCAGGCGGTCGACGAGCCACCCGCGCGGCGTGATGAATGGCATCGCGGACAGCGTCCATGCCAACTGGTAGGTGAGGCCGTGACGCTCCAGCACCTGGTGGACGCGCGCCTCCAGCACGGCGTGCGGCGACAGCGGTGAGAACCGGAAGTTGAAGCTCAGGTCCATGGCGTCCGGTATGACGTTCGAGGCACCGACGCCGGCCTGGATGTTGGAGATCTGGAAGCTGGTCGGCGGGAAGTGCTCGTCCCCGCGATCCCACTCGGTGGCAACCAGTTCGGCGAGCGCCGCCAGGGCGGTGTTGATCGGATTGCGGCCGCGTTCCGGATAGGCGATGTGGCACTGGGTGCCGAGGATTCGAAGCGTTCCGTTCAGCGATCCGCGGCGGCCGTGCTTGATGGTGTCACCGAACCGCACCTCTGACGTCGGCTCACCGAGGATGCAGGCATCGATGACGACGCCGCGGCTGCGCAACGCGTCGACGACCGCGGCGGTGCCGTCGACCGCGTCGCCTTCCTCGTCGGAGGTCAGCAGCAGGGCCACCGTGCCGGCATGATCCGGCTGCGCCGCGACGAGCCGCTCGACCGCCGTCACCATGGCAGCCACCGAGCCCTTCATGTCGGCGGCGCCGCGCCCGAACAGCTGGCCGTCACGTTCGACAGCCGTGAACGGATCGCTGGTCCACCGGTCGACCGGCCCCGGCGGCACGACGTCGACGTGGCCGGCGAGACAGACGACCGGCGACCGCGGCTTGCCGGCCGATGACGGATGCGTCGCCCACAGATTCCGGACCGCACCACGGTCGATGCGCTCGCAGCCGAATCCGGCGCGGCTCAGCCGGTCGGTGATGAGGGCGAGACTTCCCCCATCGTCCGGCGTCAGCGAGCGACAGGCGATCAGCTGGCGTGCGAGGTCCAGGGTGGCGTGACCGGGCATGTCGTCGGGATCAGTCCCGCAGCAGATCGTTGATCGAGGTCTTCGCGCGAGTCTGCGCGTCGACGCGCTTGACGATGACGGCACAATTGAGCGCATACGCGCCGTCGGCCGACGGCAGGCTGCCGGGCACCACCACCGACCCGGACGGCACGCGGCCGTAGTACACCTGGCCGGTCGCCCGATCGTAGATCTTCGTGCTCTGGCCGATGAACACGCCCATCGAGATCACCGAGTGTGCCTCGACGATCACCCCCTCGACGATCTCGGATCGGGCACCGATGAAGCAGTGGTCCTCGATGATCGTCGGATTGGCCTGCAACGGCTCCAGCACGCCGCCGATGCCGACGCCACCCGACAGGTGCACGTGCTTGCCGATCTGCGCGCACGAGCCGACGGTCGCCCAGGTGTCGATCATCGTCCCCTCGTCGACATACGCGCCGATGTTCACGTACGAGGGCATCATGACGACGTTTCGCCCGATGAACGTGCCGGTTCGGGCGACGGCCGGCGGCACGATCCGATAGCCGCCGATCCGGAACTGCTCGTCCGTGTAGTCGTCGAACCGCAACGGCACCTTGTCGAACCATGCCGTTCCCGGGCCCGGGATCAGCTGATTGTCGTGGGTACGGAAGTAGAGCAGCACGGCCTTCTTGACCCACTGGTGCGTCGTCCACGTGCCGTCCACCTTCTCGGCGACCCGCAGCCGGCCGGCGTTGAGTTCGCCGATGACGTGGCCAAGGGCATGCGCCAGCCCGTCGGGCAGTTGCGACGGGGAGATGTCGTTGCGCCGTTCGAAGGCGGCGTCGATCAGGGTCTCGAGGATCTTGGTATCCATAATGTCAGGGTCGGTCAGCCGCG
>CADEDC010000006.1:69087-118972 GCA_902825985.1 uncultured Acidobacteriota bacterium
AGGGTCGGTCAGCCGCGGTCGGATGGGTGCCACGCGTGGCAGAAGTCGACGATGCGTCGGGCGGCCTCGACACAATCGGCCAGCTGGGGCACGAGAGCGATGCGAAGGTAGCCGCGCCCGGGGTTGCCGCCGTGCGCGTCGCGGCCGAGAAACTGCCCGGGCAGCACGGTGACGTGCGTCGCCGCAAACAGGGCGCGGGCAAACGCCGTGTCGTCGCCAGCCGCGACGCCGGCCGGCGTCGGCACGCGGGCCCAGAGATAGAAGCCGGCCTCCGGCGCTGGCGCGTCCAGCACCGGGGCGAGCATCGGCACCACCGTCGCGAACTTCTCGCGGTAGTAGGCGCGATTCTGGACCACGTGGGTCTCATCCTGCCATGCCGCAATGCTGGCGTGCTGCACGGCGAGACTCATCGCGCAGCCATGATAGGTGCGGTACAGGAGGAACCGGGCCAGGAGCGCTGCGTCGCCCGCGACGCAGCCCGAGCGCAGGCCGGGGGCATTCGAGCGCTTCGAGAGACTGACGAACACGACGAGGTTCCGGAAGTCGCGCCGGCCGAGCCGGACGGCTGCCTCGAGACCGCCAAGCGGTGGCCTGGCTTCATCCGGGTAGATGTCGGCGTAGCACTCGTCGGACGCGATGACGAAGCCGAAGCGGTCGGCGTAGTCGAACAGCCGCTCCCACTCGGCGAGGCGCAGCACGCGACCGGTCGGATTGCCGGGTGAGCAGACGTACACCAGCTGCGTGCGCCGCCAGTCGGCGTCCGGCAGCGAGTCGAGGGCCAGCGCGTAGCCGTTCGCGGCGGTCTGGTCGAGGAATGTCGTTCGGGCACCGGCGAGCACCGCCGCCCCTTCGTAGATCTGATAGAAGGGGTTCGGACAGGCGACGACGGGGGCACCGGCGGCCGGCGCGCCGGCGTCGACGATCGCCTGGGCAAACGAAAACAGCGCTTCGCGGGTGCCGTTCACCGGCAGTACCTGGCCGGCCGGATCCAGCGGCGGAATGCCGAAGCGACGGCTGAACCATTCGGCCTGCACCTCGCGCAGCCGGTCCAGGCCGGCGGTCGTCGGATAGACCGACAGACCGTCCAGGTGCCGGGCCAGCGCCTCGCCGACGAACGGCGGCGTCGCATGCTGCGGCTCGCCGATCGACAGCCGAATCGGCGGCAGCGCCGGCGGCGTCACGCCGGCGAAGAGCGTACGAAGCCGCTCGAAGGGATAGGGCTGGAGTTGCGTCAGGTGCGAGTTCAACGAACGGCGTCCTTGCAGACATCGTATCGTATGGCGTTCCCGCCGGTATGGCGTTCCGCCGATTCGATTGACAGCTGATTTAGGATGGGCCCATGTCACACCGCCTGTCTCGCGCGCTGCTCGCCATCGTCCCGCTCCTCACCCTGGCCGGCGCCGCCGCGGCGCAGCAGCCGGCATCGCCGTCCGGGAAGAAGGTGCTCGTGCTCACCCACGCGGCGCTGCTCAAGCACGCCAGCATTCCGATCGCGGAAGCCGCGCTGCCCGAGATCGCGACGCAAGGCGGCTTCGAGGTGGTGATTCGCAACGATGGGCGCACCGAAGGCGGCGCGCCGAAGCCGGGCGAGGTCGCGGCGTGGGACATGTCGTTCCTCACCGCCGACTACCTCAAACAGTTCGACGCGGTGCTCATGTTCACCAACGGCAACCTGCCGGTGAAGCCCGAGCAGAAGAAGGCGTTGACCGACTTCGTGCGCAACGGCAAGGCGGTGATCGGCGTGCACTGCGCGACGGTGACGTTCTACGACTACCCGGAATACGGCGAGATGATCGGCGGCTACTACCTGCGCTCGATCATCGGCACCGACCGGATGACGCAGCGGTTCGCGACCCTGAAGGTGGAAGACCAGAACCATCCGGCGACGAAGATGCTCGGCTCGAGCTGGCCGTTCGTCGAGGAGTTCTACATCTTCGGACCGAAGGTCTACGATCCCGCGACGCCGAAAGAGAACGTCTCGGGTGTCGGCCAGCTGCCGATCCTGATGGCCTTCTCGCGGGATCGGGTCAAGGTGCTTCTCAGCATCGACACCGCGAAAACCGACCTGACCGGCCTGCCGATTCAGAAGGGTGGCGACTACCCGCAGTCGTGGTACCGCGACTACGGCAAGGGCCGGGTGTTCTACACGTCGCTCGGCCACAAACCGGAGTCGTGGGCGAATCCTGTCTTCCGCGCCCACCTGATTGGCGGCATCCGCTACGGGCTCGGGCTCGAGCACTGAGTGGCCGACGTCGGCGCCGGATGAGCGTAGCGGTTCGTGCTCGAGGTCGGCGCCCGGCTGGGCTGTCCTGGAGTCGAACCGGTGGAGTAGCATGACCCGATGGAGGTGGTCATGCGCGACGGACGGCATCGGTGGCGCGTCGGCCCGGGCATCGCGGCTCTCGCCGCGGCGCTGCTGCTCACCGCGGCCAGCCTCTCGGCTCATCATGGGTGGGGTGGCTATGACGTGTCCGAAGCCGACCTCACCGGCGTCGTCGAAGCATCGGTGAGCACCGCGGGTCCGCATGCGACGATGAAGGTCCGCGTGAAGGACCAGGTGTGGGACGTCGTGCTCGCCCCGCCGGCCCGCACCATCGCAGCGGGTCTGAAAGAAGGCGTCATCCCGGTCGGTGCCGACGTCACCGTGCACGGGCACAAGCATCGCGATCGCAGGAAGCTGGAGATCAAGACCGAACGGGTGACCTGGAACGGCCGGCTGTTCAATGTCTACCCGGATCGCCAGTAGCACGGTCGACCGCCACCGGCCGCCACATCGCACCGTCGCGCGCCGACGAAACGAGCCGGCCCAATCGTGATTCTGCAGTGGCTCGAGTCATCGGCGCTCGGGCACCTGATGCGCGACACCGGCCCGTGGACCTACGCGATCGTCAACCTGGCGCATCTGCTTGGGATCGCGGCGCTGTTCGGCACCGTCCTGCTGCTCGATCTCCGGATGCTGGGCTTGTGGCGACGCCTGCCGCTCGTCACGCTGACGACGATCGGTGCGCCGCTCGCCGGCGCCGGCTTCATGCTCGCGGTCACCAGCGGACTCGGCCTGCTCAGCGCCAATGCCAGCGACTACGTGGGCAATCCGTTCATGCTGATCAAGTTCCCGGCGATCGCCCTCGGCGCGGCGAATGCCGTCATCATGCAGCGCACGGCGGCGTGGCGCGCCCTGCCCCACCGCCAGACGACCAGGGCGGAGGACCGGACGCTCGCCGTCCTCGCGGCCATCTCGCTCGCCAGCTGGTTGACGGCGGTCACCGCCGGCCGGATGGTGGGCTACTGGTGACGGCGGCCGCGATCCCGGTCGGCGGCGTCGGTACATGAGAAAGGCCGGGGCCACTGTGGTGACCCCGGCCTGGTGCGAGAGATGTGGCGCGGGCGCGCCGCCGTTTACTGCTGACCGGTCGTCCGCGCGGTGGTAGTGCCGGCCACCTGCACCTTGACGACGGCCGTCGTCCAGCAGCAGCCGGCGCCGGCGCCGCCGTGACCGGTGTAGTCGTTCGCGGTCACGTGCAGCCAGTACTCACCCGGCTCCGAGAACGTCGCCGTCGTGCTCGCCTTGCCTTCGAACGCCTCGAACGGCTTGCCGCCCTTCGTCGCGACGACCTTGGGACGGGTCTCGGCAATCTTCACCGGGCCGGGGCCACGGTACTTCGACACGACATACGTCACCACCGGCGGCGGGTTGCGCATCGGCGCGTTGGTGCCGCTCGAGAACTTCGCGTCATCCCAGGTGTAGAGGTCGATCGGCATCGGCTGACCGACCTGGGCGGTGCGCTTCTGGACCGTCGACAGGTTCGCCATCGGCATGGTGAACTTCAGGCCCGCCGGTTCGAACGCGAACTGCGGCGGCACGTTGTAGGTGCGATCCGGCGACTCCTCCAGCGACCGCGCCGCGCTCATCACGAAGTCGGGCGACAGGTTCACGTTGGCGGTGCCGTTGTAGCCGTTCACGTTGAGCACCCAGGTCAGCTTGCTCTTCGTGGTGAAGTCTTTCGGCAGCGTGATCGTGAACATGCCGAACTGGCGGCTGGACAGGAAGTGCGACGGCTGCCCGCGGTCCGGATCGCCCGGCTCGAAATGATTGTTCGCCCCGAGCGCCACGTCGATTTCTTCCTGCGTGTTGCGGCTGTAGTAGCCGAACAGCGCCGTCTTGGTGCCGTCGGCGTTGTCCCACCAGCCCTCATAGACTGGCGCGATGCTGCCGCCGAACTGCTTGGCGGGTGCGCTCGGCAGAAGCGCCTGCTGCGCCGACACCATGGCCCCGCCCGCCGCGATGGCGAACGCTGCGCACAGCTGCAGAACATTCTGTGATTTCATCGAAGACCCTCGCGCAGCCGCCCCGGAAGTGCAGCCGCAAAGTGCAAATCTGGATTGGGAGGCGGGGAGACGCGCGGTGACCGGCGCGGCTCCCCGGCGACGTCTTACTGCTGTTGCTGCGTGGTCTGGCGCTTGCCCTGCGGCGGAATGCCGGGCTGGCCACCCTGCTTCGCGAGCCGCTGCTGGTATTCGGCATCGGTCAGGTAGACGACGTTCATCCAGGCGTGCGCCATCTCGTCGACCGTGCGGTCGCCCCAGCCGACCCACTGCGTCGGATCGGGATTGAACTTGTTGTTGGCGGTGTTGTCATACCACGCCACGACGTGGACGATCGTTCCCTTCGGGTACACCGGCGCCGCATCGTCCGTGAAGATGTAGTTCGTCATCCAGTTGAAGTTGAACTGATCGACGTAGCTGATCGTCTCGGTGCGGCCGTTCGGCATGATCGCCTCGACCTGCATCGCCTTGCCGCGCAGATGGAAGTGCGGCTGGAAGTTGGTGATGATGGTGTTCTCCTTCAGCACCGTGAAGCCTTCCGTGTGCGACACCTGGTTGGGCGGGATGTCGAGCGAGAGCGGGCCATTGCGCAGGCCGGTGAAACCGACGAGGTAGCTGCGCTTGGTCGGCTCCTGGCCTTTGGGATACAGCCAGATCCCCAGCTCGGACCCGGCGGTGATCGCTTCACCGGCGGCGTGGATGTGGTTGTCCCAGGAGATCTTCTCGCCCGGCATGATGAGCTTGCCGGTGCCGTCCATGAAGCGGTCGTAGCCCTTGCCGATCGCCCACTCCATCAGCTGCGGGCGGCGGTTCACGGCGTCGTCGGCCGTCAGACTGGCGGCGGTCACGAAGCGGTTGTCACCGACACCGGTGTTGATGGCCTGGACGTTCTCGGGGCTGAGTACCTGATAGGCAATCGAGTGGTGCAGGATCTTGCGGCCCGGCAGGTTCGACGGCCGAATCTCGACCATCCGCACCCAGCGCGGCTCGGTGAGGTTCGGGATGTCGACCAGCGGGCGCCACCACTGATCCTGGCTGACCGCCGGCATCGTGTACTCGCCCGACTTCACGACGATGTCGGGCGGCCCGTAGCCGTCGCGCTCAGCCTGCCAGTAGAGCGAGCTGGTCACCGGCGCGAGTGGCGGCATGTCGGCCGGGTTGCCCTGCGGCGCGCCCCCGTCCACCCACTTCACCACCGTGTCGATCTGCTCGTCGGTGAGCGACATGTCGTTGGAGAACTTCTGCACGCCAACCGCGCGGTTGATGTGCCACGGCGGCATCTGCCGCTGCTGCACACGCTGCTTGATGGAGCGCGCCCACGGACGGGTTTCTTCATAGGTGCGCAGCGACATCGGGGCGATCGACCCTGGTTCGTGGCAGCTCACGCACCGCGATTGGAAAATCGGCGCGATGTCTTTCGTGAACGTCGGCTTGGCGTCCGCGGCCATCGCGGCGCCCGGCAAGGCGAGAATCGCGCCGAACGCGATTCCCAGGTGGAGCTTCGTTCCGGCCATCATTGGGGCTCCTTCTTCAGGCTGTGAGATGAGTCGCGAGTACCAACCCCCGTCGGTTGGCGACCGCAACGGCCCGGCCAGACTGCAGGAGGTGTACCAGCCGCGAATGCGCCCAGAAACCCCGGAATTGTTTGTATTTGCGCGGATTGACGGCGGAAATTTCCAGCCGCAGTGGGAAATATTCCGCGCGGCTCGGGTCAGGGCTCCGCGACCTGCGGAACCGCCGAACGCCAGCCCGCCGTGACGACGGCGATCGCCGAGGCGCGCGACGGCCAGCACAGGCATCCGAGCACCAGCAGCAGCGCCGACGCCGACATGGACGCCCCCAGGACGAGAAGCCGCGGTCGATACGCGAACGCCACCTGGTGGCGTCCGGGCGGCAGCCGCACCGCCCGGAACAGGCCGTTGGCCTGCACGATTGCGGCCGGCCGGCCGTCCACGGTCGCCTGCCAGCCGTCGGCGAACGAGTCGAGCAGCAGTAGATAGCCACCGATCGCCGGCGCCGAGGCCTCGATGCGCATCGCATTCGGCGTGTCCTCGACGATGCGCGCCGCCGCCGCGGCGGGCGGTCCGGGCGCGCCGCTGGCCGGCGGCACCGCGGTCACCAGCACGGTCTGATCGTCCCACGCCGGGTTGAACAGCGCGTGCAGCTGCTGCTCGGGATGCCGGA
This sequence comes from uncultured Acidobacteriota bacterium, assembly GCA_902825985.1. Lineage (GTDB taxonomy): Bacteria > Acidobacteriota > Vicinamibacteria > Vicinamibacterales > CAVVIG01 > VFZL01. The sequence continues at coordinate 75,595 of CADEDC010000006.1, forward strand.
CGACCTGGGCGTGCGGTACGACGCTGACCCGCGGTGCGACGGCCGGGCCGAAGTCGTACAACGAGGACTCCAGGTAGTACGGCACGGAGACGATCGGCGGCCGCCCGCCGGCCATCGCCGGCGTCAGCACCCGGTAGCGGACGCCGGTGCGCTGCAGGAAGCGGTCGCGCTCGGCCGGCACCGCGTCTTCGAAGAACTCGCGGCTGGCGGCCAGGTAGGTTCTGGGCCACAGCACCGCGAGATCGTAGGAGAGCATCTCGCGCCCCTGCCACGCCGACGGGTAGAACGCGGTCTGACCGCTCAGCGCCGCGCGGCTGGCGGAGCCGATGAGTCCGGGCGGATTCAGGAACGCCCGTGACGAATGCACGTCGGTCGCGTCCAGGGTCCCGTCGCGCTTGCCGCCGACGTAGAACCGGGCATGCGGGTCGGCCTTCGTCAGCGCCAGCCACGCCGGCTCGCGCAGGTGTGCCGGATCGAACGTCGGGTTGACCGGCCAGGCGCGGAGGACCAGGTCGCCGGCCACCAACAGCAGCAGCGCGTAGCGCGCCACGCCGGCCAGGGGCGTCGCGCCGCGGCCGGCCCTGATCAGCACGAGCGTCACGAGCGAGATGAGGAGCAGCACCGAGGCCTGCGGCGGCAGCGACGCCAGCATGAACTCGGCGGCGCCGACCGGATTTCCGGATCGGAGACGGCGCGCCAGATCGAACAGCTGCAGCGCCACCGGCGTGGCGTAATACAGACAGGCCGTACCGGCGCCGGTTGCCAGCAGCAGCATGACCAGCGCGAAGCCGCTCGCCGCCCGGTGCGCCCGTCGCACCCGCGCCGTCGGCTCGGCCGTCGCCGTCAAGCACAGCGCGTCCCAACCCGCCGCCGCGCCGGCCGAGACCGCCAGGCAGGCCAGGACGATGTACTTCGCCGGGAAGCGGAAGCTCGTGAGCCACGGGAGCCACGCGCTCACCCATGGATAGACGGGCGTGTAACTGCCGGCCGCCGCAATCAGCGCGCCACCTCCGACCACCGCCCAGAACGACGACCAGCGCCGCGGCCCGCCGGCCACCAGGCCGCAGCAGACGAGCGCCAACAGCGGCACGCCGAGGTAGAGCGAGAAGAAGAACGGCTCGCGCCCGCTGTTCAGGACCGGCACCCAGGGGATGGTCGCCAGTGACTGATGGGTGTAGTAGTCGCCGAACAGCTTCGGCGCCACCGTCTCGAGCAAGGCGAGCGGATGCAATGACCAGAACAGCGTCGTGCGCAGGGCGGTGGTCCGCACCGAGTGGGCCGCCGCGTCGGCGAGCGGCAACAGCTGGACGGCGGCGAGCAGCAGTCCCAGTCCGATTCCAGCGCCCGCCCACGCGCAGCGCCGGGCCCGGGCGAGCCACGTCGGACCGACGTCCTGCGTCGTGACGAACAGCACGAAGGCGCCGGTGACGACCAGGGTCCCGAACTGGGTGACCGGTTCGCCGGCCATCGCCTGTCCGGCGGCCGCCAGCGCCAGCAACGCCAGCCGGCGGAGCGACGGCGCGGCCGCCAGCCGGTCCGCCGCCAGCAGCACCCACGGTATGCCGGCGACGGTCCACGACATGTTCGGGAAGTTCGACGTGGCGTATACCGGACCGGACAGCGCGAACGCGACGGCGCCGAGCGCCGAGGCGATCGGCGAGAAGCGGCGCCGCTGGAAGAGCCACATGCCGACCGCCGCGAGCGGGAACGGCGCCAGCACCCAGAGATTGAAACCGAGCACCTCGCTGCCAATCAGCCGCAGCAGTGAGGCCGGCAGCAGGAACATCTGGTGCATGGCGTCGGCAACCGCCGCCTGCCCGGCGCCGACGTAGGGATCCCACAACGGAAACCGTCCGGCCAGCCACTCGTGGCGCAGCCACAGGTAGCGGCCCCAGAAGTACAAGCTCAGGTCACGGATATAGAAGATGCGCGATCCGGTCAGTCCCGGTGAGAGGGGCACCAGGGTCACCAGTGCTGCCAGCACCGCCCAGACCCAGGGGCGCGCGGGAGCAGCCGGCGGCACGGCGGAATGCGTCTCCATCGAATCAGATATCGGGGCGGTCCGAGCCTGGGATTACACTGATCGACATGCGGGCACCGGCGCGCGTCATGACCGGCCTGGCAACGGCGGGGCTGGTCCTCATCGCCTCGCTCGGCGCTGCACAATTCGGCCGCAACCGAGGACTGTACCAGCGCCGGGCCGCGTATGCCACGCCCAAAGACTTCGACGGCGGGTTCCAGTTCTGCCGGCTGGTCTTCCGCAACGCCCGCGGCGGCGATGGCGCCGGCTGGAACGTCGACTGGCCGCGAGCCGACGAGAATCTCTCGATTCGCCTCGCCGAGCTCTCGCGCGTGCCGGTCAGCATGGACGCCGGCCCCGGCACACCGAAGCCGCTGCTCGTCCGGCTCACCGATCCGACACTGAACCACTGCCCCTTCGTGATGATGACCGAGCCGGGCGGCGCCTATCTCGACGACGACGAGGCCGGCAGCCTGCGCGCCTACCTGTTGCGCGGCGGCTTCCTGTGGGCGGACGACTTCTGGGGCGAGGACGCCTGGGACAACTGGGAGGCGCAGCTGCGCAAGGCGCTGCCGTCGGGCGCGTATCCCGTCGTCGAGGTGCCGCTCGACCATCCGGTCTTCCACCAGATGCTCCAGGTGCCGGGCTTCCCGCAGATTCCGGGCATCGGCTACTGGGACGGTCGCAACCGGACGTCGGAGCGCGGCCCGTCGACCGGCACGCCGCACCTGCGTGCGGTGAACGACGAGCGCGGACGCCTGATGGTGTTGATGACCTACAACACCGACTTCGGCGACTCCTACGAACGGGAGAGCGAGAACCCCGAGTACTTCCAGAAGTTCTCGGTACCGGGCTACGCGTTCGGCATCAACGTCATCGTCTATGCGATGACCCACTGATCGCGCGTGGACACCGTCGATCGCTGGGACGCGCCGATTGCCACGTGGCTGCTCCTGTGCCTCGCGCTCGCCTACGTGCCCGACATGGGGCACGGCTTCATCTCGGACGACTTCGGCTGGATCCTGCACAGCCGCGCCGACGGGGCCGGCGACGTCGCCGGCTTCTTCACCAGCGCGCCGATGGCGTTCTACCGCCCGCTCGTCTCGCTCTCGTTCCTGCTGAACGAACCGATCGCCGGGCTGACGTCGATGAGCTACGGGCTGGTCAACTTCGCCCTCGTCCTGGCGATCGCCGGTGCCATCGCCGCGCTCTGCCGGGCGTTCGGGCTGAGCCGCGGATGCGGTCTGTTCGGCGCCGCCGTCTGGATGTTCAACATCCATGGCGTCGGCATGGCGCTCACGTGGATCAGCGGCCGCACGTCGCTGTTGGCGACGCTGTTCGCCGTCCTCGCCGGGCTCGCCTTCGCCCGCCGGCGGCCGGTCCTGGCCGGCGTGGCGACACTGCTGGCGCTGCTCAGCAAGGAGGAACCGCTGCTGCTGCCGCTCGTCTTCGTCGTCTGGCACGCGGTCGAGCGGCGGCGCGCCGGCGACGCCCTGTGGCCGGCCGTCATCGCCGGCCTGCGCCAGGCGGCCGCCGCGTTTGCCGCCGTCGCCGCCTATCTCGGCCTGCGGGCGGGCAGTGGCGCCCTGACGCCCTGGAACGCGCCCGACTACTACGCGCTCCGTCTGGCGCCGTCGGTGATTGGACCGAACGTCCTCGAGTACGCGGACCGGGCGGCCACCTTCGCCGTCGCAGTGCTGGTCCTCGGCCTGCTGCTGGTCGTCCGCCGGTGGCCGCGCCTCGCACTGCTCGACGCAGACGAGCGCGACATCGCGATTCGCGGCGTCGTCTGGCTCGGCCTCGGCTACGGCGTCACCGTCATGGTGCCGGTGCGCTCCGATCTATATGCCTGCCTGCCGTCGGCCGGTGCCGCCCTGGTCGCCGCGGCGGTCGGGCGGGCGTGGTGGCGGCACACGCCGGCGGCGCGCCGGCGGCCGGCGCTCGTCGGCCTGCTGCTCCTGCCGCTGCTGCTGCTGCCCGTCTACCGCGCCCGCAACGCGTTTGCCCGCCGTGATGCGACGCTGGCGACCGCGGTCGTCCGCCGGGCGGTTGCGGCGCTGGACGATCGCGGCGACCTCACGCGGGTCGAGGTATATCAGCAGGCCGATGAACGGCCATCAATCGCGGCGGCGCTCGGCGGTCACCTCGCCGCCGCCATCGCGCTCGGCACCGGCCGGCAGGTGACCGCGGACGTCCGCCTCACGTCGCCGGGCGATCGGTGGCCGGCGCCGACGCCGCACACGCTCCGCCTGACCGTGGTCGGGCAGGAGATCGTCGCGGTGACGCCACCGCAGTAACGGGCGACCTACCAAAATCGTGATCCGGACGGCGGATTCTGCGCAATGTGCACGTGCGCGACGCCGCAGGTCGTCGCGCGAGCGTTGGCGACGCTTCGTACACACCAAATCCGTGATCGCATTTCATTTCCGTCATCCAACGTCGGGCGATCGACCGCCGGCCGGCGGTCGGGGTGACGAAAGGCTGGACGATTCCGTGCAGCAGCGGCACATCGGGATCGCGCGCGACGGCGCGGCCGGCGTGGCACCACGCTTGCCCTGATCACCGATGACGGCGGCGCAACTTCCTGCGTCGCGTTCATCGACACTCAGGAGCAACCAATGTTCGCGTTCGAATTCGACGGCGGGTGGGAATGGCTGACGGCGTTCTTCGGCGGTTGGGACACGGTGATCTGGGGCAACTAGCTGCCGGCCGACTCAGTACGACTGCCGGTCGGGAAGCGCGCGATGAAGGTCGCGCCCCGGCCGCGGCCCTCGCTCTCCACCGTCACGGTGCCGCCATGTGAGTCCACCAGGTGGCGTACGATCGCCAGACCGACGCCGACGCCGCCATGGGCGCGCGTCGTCGATCCGTCGGCCTGGCGGAAGCGCTCGAAGATCACCGGCAGGGCCTCCGCTTCGATGCCGCGACCACTGTCGGCGACCGCCACCACCACCGCTCCCGGTTCGACTCCTATCGTCACGCGCACGGTGCCGCGGGCGTCGGTGAATTTCACCGCGTTCGACAGCAGGTGCCAGAACACCTGCCGCAGCCGCGCCGGGTCGGCCTGCAGCACGACCGGATCGGCCGGCGCCTCGATCGCGAAATCGATCGCCTTGAGATCGATCGACGGCTGCACCGCATCCACCGCCTTCTCGAGGACGGTCACCAGGTCGGTCGGCTGCTGCTCGAGGGTCAGCGTGCCGTGGACGATCCCCGACATGTCGAGCAGATCGTCGAGCAGCGCCGCCTGCGCCTTGGCATTGCGTTCGAGCGCCTCGATGGCCCGCTGCGTCTGGGCATCGCTCATCTTGCCGGTGCGCAGCAGCCGCAGCCAGCCGAGGATGGCCGCCGCCGGCGTCCGCAGTTCGTGCGACATCGTCGTCACGAACTCGTCCTTCAGACGGTTCACGGCATCGGCGGCAGCACGCGCCTGCTGCTCGCGCTTCAGCAGGCCGTCCCGCTCGGCGTCGATCGCCTTGCGGGCCGAGATGTCGCGGAACGTCTTGATGGTGCCGATCGGATCGTCCAGTTCGCCGCGAATCGTCGACGCCATGTGTTCGATCGGCCGGCGGCTGCGATCGTGGCTGACCAGCCGCGCCTCGCGCAGTTCCCCGTCACCGGGGCGCGACTCCTCGGCGCCATCGTAGGGCTCGATCTGGAAGACCTCGAAGACCGGGCGGCCGATCGCCGCGTCCTCCGTCCAGCCGGTCAGATCCTCGGCGGCGCGGTTCATCAACGACACCCGACCCGACGCGTCGGTGACGAGCACCGCGTCGGTCGTCGATCGCAGGGCCGCGGCATACGACGCGATCTGGGTCAGGTGCTCGACCTGCTCCTGCACCCGGTCGATGGCGGCGCGATAGGTGACGTGCAGGATGAAGAGCAGCGGCAGGATGAGCGACAGCGTCGTGACGTCGACGACCCGTGCGACGGTCATCAGGACGAGGACGCCGGCAATCGCGGCGCCGCCGAAGTAGGTGAGCCAGAGCGCCGAGAAGTGCTGACGCCAGGTCGCCGTGATGCCGGCGTGGCGCTCGTAGGCGACGGCGGTCGCGACCAGGCCGGTGTTGAGGATGAAGTAGGCGGTGGCGAAGAGCAGCAGCGGACCGGTGACCTCGCGGATGGTGCCCGGCTGGCTGGCGAGCGGACCGGTGCCGCTCGTCGCAAAGAACAGCTGCGCCGCCAGCCACATCGCGAGCGCCGTCGACGTCGCGTTGAACAGGACGCGCACCGGAAAGGCGCCCGACCGCGTCAGCCGCAACGACATCACCATCGCGTCGAGCGTCACCAGCACGGCACCGGCCGCCGGACCGTAGAGCAGCGCGCCGGCAATCGTGAAGGTATCGGATATCGAGAAGCTGACCGGCACGTCCCGCATCCGCAGCGTCGCCCAGCCGGTGGCCAGCGTCAGGCCGGCGAGGACGAAGAAGGTCGTGTCGACGGTCGAGCCGACGACCACGCCGACCGAGGTGGCGAGCACGTAGGCGCCGCCGGCGACGGCGACGATGAGCAACGCGAGACGCACGTCCTGCGCAACCCGACCGCGCAGGGGTGTGGTATGAGCCTGTTCAGCCACCGGCGGCATCACAACAGGAACTATAGCGCTCTCCGCACCAGCCGTTCGTGCGGCCCTGACGAACAGTGTGCAACGGCCGGGGTCCGGTCAGTCCACGGCCGAGATTTGGTATTGCTCGCAGGTGCCGTCCGGGGTTTCGAACATCGTCAACTGCAGCGTCCGCCGGCGGCCGTGAACGATGGTGAACCCGCGCGCCACCAGGCCGCCGCGCAGCGACCATCCCGTCCATCGCGTGCCAGGCTCGAAGTCGAGCGGCCGAGGCGCGCCTAGCCGTGGGCCTTGACGTAGGCGAGCCGGCCGTCCTGGACGACGGCAATCGAGGCGCTGGGCGTCCCGGTCCGGGCGAGGACATCCTCGACGGTCCGGTCCCGGTGTGCCGGATGCGGGCTCGCATGAATCACCTGTGGCGCGCGCTTCGGCAGAAGCGTCTGCGTCCATCGTCGTTCCGGCGGCGGCGATTCCGCGACGCCGACGTCAGGCCTTGTGGGCGAACAGCTCGATCGGGCGCTGCGAACGCGTCAGCCGCGCCACCCACGGCCGGACGTCGGTGGCGACCAGCGGCGTGACCGTCCGGTGGGTCACCGCGTGGACGACGAACCCGAGCGTCCAGAGCGTATGCGGCAGGGCCTCGGGATCGTGGCCGGACGCCCGCTGCAGGGCCGGATGCCACTCGACAATGAGACAGATATCGGGCGACTGCAGCAGCTGCGGCATGCCGAGCAGCACGTCGAGCTCCGCTCCTTCGACATCGATCTTGACCAGCCGCGGCGGCCGGCGCAGCGGACCCACGAGATCGTCGAGCCGGATCACCGCCACCCGCGAGACATCGGTCACCGACGCATAGATGCTGTCCGGGTAGAGGCTGTTCACGGCACTGACGGCGCCGCGCACGAAGAACGGCCGGACGCCCGGAAGATTACCGGCGGCCACCCGATGGACGGTCATGTGGGCAGCGCCGTTCCGCGCCCGGTTCCGTTCGAGCACGGCGACGTTGTCGACCGCCGGTTCGAGTGCCAGGACGCGGCCGGCCGGGCCGCAACGAAGGGAAGCGTAAAGAGCGGTGTATCCGACATGCGCTCCGACATCCACCACGAGGTGACCCGGCTGCACCACGCGATCGATCAGCCGGAGCACCCGGCGGTTGCCCATGACAATCGATAGACGCACGATGGCCGAAAACGGCAGTTCGAGGCGCAGCGTGTCAAGGGTGACCTCCCGCCGGGTCAGCGCCTCCACCGCCAGTCGTGCGCTCGACAGGATGCCATACACGGACGAAACCGGTCGGGATTGGTCACGCGATTGTCACGCGACTCAACCACTCCAGGGCGGCCACGCCCCATGTTACGCTGTCGCATGCTTCATGCCGGGCGTTGGCCCCGTACTGGGCGGGTGTGGATGTCGGCTGCCCTTTTCGCCCTGATCTGTCCGTCGCCGGCCCTCTCGCAGCAGAATCACGACCATCAGCCACCGTCGACCGTCAGCACCCCCGCCCCGCCGCCCGCCCAGCTGCCCAACGCCGCCACGTCACCCGGCGACTTCACGATCCAGCCCGCCCGGGTCGGACAGCGGCCGCCGGCCATCGATGGCGTGCTGAACGACGAGGCGTGGACACGCGCCACCGTCGTCGACAGCTTCACGCAGCAGGAACCGTTCATCGGTCAGCCGGCGAGCGAGCGCACCGAAGTACGGATGCTGTACGACGCCAATCACCTGTACATCGGCGTGCGCCTCTACGACTCGACGCCCGCCGCCATCATCTCCACCGAGATGCGCCGGGACTCGCTGCGCATCCTCGACGAAGACAACTTCCAGGTCATCCTCGATACCTTCCACGACCGCCGCTCCGGCTACGTGTTCGTCACCAACCCGCTCGGCGCCAAACTCGAGGAGCAGATCTTCGAGGAGGGCGGCGGCAACGCCCGCGGCGCATCGTCGAACGTCAATCGCGACTGGAACGGCGTGTGGAACGTCGAGGCGCGCCGCACGAGCGACGGCTGGACGGCGGAGTTCGAAATCCCGATGGTGACGCTGCGCTCGCCCAACGTGCCGGTGCAGACCTGGGGCATCAACTTCTTCCGCAGCATCCGCCACAAGAACGAGCAGGTCTACTGGGCGCCGATTCCGAAACCCTACAGCATCATGATGCTGAGCCGCGCCGGCACGCTCACCGGCATGCGCGACCTGAATCGCGGTCTCGATCTGCGCGTGAAGCCGTTCTACCTGGGTGGCGGACGCCGGAACCGCAGCGGCAGCAGCCTGGTCACCAGCGGCGTCAGCGACGTCGGGCTCGACGTCAAATACGGCCTGAAGGCCGGCCTCGCACTCGACGTGACGGTGAACACCGACTTCGCCCAGGCGGAGGTCGACGAGCAGCAGGTGAACCTCACCCGCTTCCAGCTGTTCTTCCCGGAGAAGCGGGACTTCTTCCTCGAGAACTCGGGGACGTTCACGATCAGCAACCAGGGGCTGGAGCGTCTGACCGACCTGTTCTTCAGCCGGCGTATCGGCCTGTCTGACACCGGCCAGCCGATCGGGATCGTCGGCGGCGCCCGCGTCACCGGCAAGATGCCGGGTGGCAACAATCTCGCCGTCATGAACATCCAGACGGAAGCCACCAACGGCAGTCCGGGAGACAATTTTCTCGTCGCGCGCTACAGCAAGGATCTGTCGCGACGCTCGAAGCTGGGCGGCCTGTTCATCAACAAGGATCAGATCGGCACCGGCCGCTTCAACCGGACGATGGCGCTCGACGGGCTGTGGATGCCGACGTCCACGTTCTCCATCCATTCGTTCGTCGCCCGGACGGCGTCACCGGACGTCACCGCGGACCAGGATGCGTTTCACGCGCGGGCGCTGTTCCTGAACACCAGGTGGCAGACCTACGCCGAGTTCACCAACATCGACGACAACTTCAACGCCGAAGTCGGATTCGTGCCGCGCCGCGGCATCCGGCAGACGAAGTTCCACATCGAGCGGAACCCGAGGCCCGGCGGCATCATCCGCGTGATGGAGCCGATGTGGAACATCATCACGACCACCGACCATCAGAACCGGCTGCTGACCCGCCGCATTCATCACATGGTCGGCACCCGCTTCCAGAACGGCACGTATCTGAACTTCTTCCTGAACAACTGGTACGACCGGCTGGACGTGCCGTTCCGGATTCAGCCGACGGTCACCATCCCGGCCGGCATCTACCAGTACAACGAGTTCGTCGCGATGTTCAGCAGCAACCCGGCGCGGCGCGTCTACTACCGCGTACAGTATTCGCCGCAGACGTTCTACGACGGCACGCGTGTCAACAATGAAGTCACCGCCGGGTTGCGCGGCGGCAGCCGCTTCTCCACCGAGCTGTCGTACTCGCGCAACGACGTCGACCTGCCGTGGGGCGCTTTCGTCGTCGACCTCAGCATCCTGCGGGTCGACTTCTCGTTCTCGCCGCGCCAGTCGCTGCGGACGCTGTCGCAGTACAACTCGTACACGAAGCAGCTGTCGACGAGCTTCCGCTACAACTTCGTCTACAGTCCGGGCAGCGACATCTTCATCACCTACGACGAATTGCAGAGCAATACCGTCGGTACGCCGACGGTGCGCAACCGGCAGTTCGCGATCAAGACCACCTACCTGCTGTCCCGCTAGGACGCGCCCGGCGGGTGGCCGGCGGTGGCGCGCCGGCCGGTCCCCCGTGCTACGTGTTCCTGCCGCGAGCGGCGATCGGCATCCGATCGACGACGTGCGTGCCGGCGACCAGGGCGACCTCGTCGGCCAGGTTCGAGACGACGCAGGCATGGTTCGGCAGGATGCGGAGCCGGTCGCCGGGCTTCAGGGCTGTCTCCCCGGTGACCCGCACGATGGCATGCTCCTCGGACAGGCGCTCGATCACCATGTGCGGATTCACCGCGTCAGCGGTCACGACATCGGCGAGGATGCCGCCGAAGCCGGCATGCCCGGGACGCGCGACCTGGTCCGTGGTGAGCGTCTTGCTGCCGGCGTCCAGAATCAGCCGATCGCCGTGTTTGGTGACGATGGTGGACAGCACGGTCAGGGCGCAGTCTTCGACGCGGGCGGCGCCGAGCGCCACCTGGCTGCGGTCGTAGTAGACGTAGTTGCCCGGTCGCATCTCGGTGAGGCCGGCGGTGTCGCCGACGAAGCGCGCCGTCGGTGTCGAGCCGACGCTGAGTTCGCCGATCGCTGCACCGCACTCACGAGCGGCGGTCGCGGTCGAATGCAGCAGGCGCGCCTCGGCGTTCACGATGGCCGCCAGGTCGCCGTCATCCGCCGCCAGATATGCGTGGCCGGCATGACTGAGCAGGCCGAGCAGCCGCACGCCCGGCGCGCCACCGATGCGGGCGATCATCTGCGGCACGTCCGGCCGGCCGGGGTCGACACCGCAGCGATGAAAGCCGACGTCCACCTTCACCAGGACGTCGACGATGCGCCGCGCACGCTGCGCCGCGGCCGACCACGCCAGGGCGACGTCCTCGCGATCGACGATGAACGACAGGCGGACGCCACGGTCGCCCAACGCAAACAGCCGATCGGCGTTGGACGGGTGCAGCGGGTACGGCAGCCGGATGTCCTCGACACCGGCCGCCGCGAAGGTGTCGGCTTCGCCGAGCTTCGCACAGCAGATGCCGATTGCGCCGGCGTCGAGCTGCCACGCCGCCACCTGCGTGCTCTTATGGGTCTTGGCATGCGGCCGGAGACGCAGGCCGTGGCGCGTCGCCAGCGCCTGCATCCGATCGATGTTGGCGCGGACGCGGGCGAACTCGACGAGCACCGCCGGCGTGCGCAGGTCGTACAGGTGCATGTCGAAACGGCGGCGTCAGGTCCACTGCGGCGGTGGCGTGATCGTGTCCTGCGGCGGTCCACCCGGATCGGGGCGACCGGAGCCCTCGAGACGGCTGATCGCGCGGACGCTCATGTCGGCGTCGCACAGCAGCTGGCACGACAGCCGGACGCCGGTGAGCCCGCGCGCTGCCAGCCGTTCCTTCTCGGCGACGGTCATCGCCGTCGGCTCGCCGGCAATGAACTCGACGCGACAGGTGGTGCAGCGGGCGTTGCCGCCGCACGCGTGCAGGATGTCGACGCCGGCGTCCTGCTCGATCGCATTGACGAGACGCTTTCCTTGTGGGACGTCGAACGTCCCATACCCTTCGACGGTCAGCTTTGGCATCCGAGCATTGTACGGCAGGCCCAACCGGCCCGGCCGTGGTGCGCGCTATGATCGTCCGCAACCATGTCGAAGCCGCCACCTGCGATCCAGTCGTTGTTCGTCGGTCAGCCCGAGTCGCTCGGGGTGGCAGGTGCGGCCGCCTGGTTCGATGAGGCATGGACGACGGCGATTTTCAAGCGGCGACTCGACCATCCGGTTGCGCTGGGAACGCTCGGGCTCGCCGGCGACGGGCATGCCGATTCCGTGAATCACGGCGGACCGGACAAGGCGATCTGCGTCTACCCCGCCGTGCACTATGCGGTCTGGCGCGACCAGATCGCCCGACAGCCCGACGGCGACACCGCGGCGGCAGAGTGCCATGATGGCGGCTTTGGCGAGAACCTGACGGTGACGGCGCTCACCGAGCGCGATGTGTGTGTGGGCGATACCTACGCCGTCGGCTCGGCCGTCGTGGAAATCTCGCAACCGAGACAGCCGTGCTGGAAACTCGCCCGCCGGTGGCGGATCAAGGATTTCGCGGCGCAGGCGGTGGCGAATGGATTCACCGGCTGGTATTTTCGCGTACACCGTGAGGGCCGAGTGGCCGTCGGTGACACATTCGCCCTGGTCGCACGGCCGCACCCCGAGTGGACCGTCGCCGCGGCCAACCTGGTCATGCACCATCGGGTCGGCGACGCGAAGGCCCTGGTCGACGTGGCGGCACTGTCCGAGAGCTGGAAGCGCACCCTCCGCAGCCGCGTCGCGGGCGCATGAGGGTGGGTTTCGCGCCCTCAGTTCGTCGGCGACCGTCTGGCCGGTGACGGCGTGACGGTGAAGGCGAAGCGCAAGGCCGGAATCCGATTGCCCGGATGGTCCTGCGCGTAGGTGAGCTGCGGCAGCCGATAGACCTGCTGGCCGTTCTCCGGTCCCTGGTAGATGCCGGGGTAGAAGTCGATGAGATGCACGCCCGGCGCGCCGGCCGCCGCGAACGTCAGCGTGACGTCCCCCTGGCTGTTGAAGCCGCACGCATATCCCATGTAGGCGTTGTCGTAGGTCGCGACGTAGATGTTGTCGTAGTCGGTCCAGCCGACGCCCTTCAGGTGCACCGTGATCGGCGTGCCGGGCGGCCCCGATGTCGGCGTGATGCCGACGATGCTGGTTTCGATGGTGAAGTGCGCCACCGCGAGCGTGTCGGAACCGCTGCGGATCGCCAGCGCATGCAGGCCGCCGAGGTCGTCCGGGATGGTGAGCGACATCGTCAGGTGGCCGGTCGCGTCCACCGTCGCGGCACCGAGTTCGTCCTCGCGCTCGCCGAAGCCCGACTCGGTGACCCGGCTGCCCGCCTGTGTCCCCCACATCAAATGCACCGCCGCATGCGGCGGCAATCCCGACGCCGACAGCTGGACCGGGGTCAGCACCGGCCCTTGCGATGGTGTCATCGCGGCGGTGCCACGCATCGCCGCGTCGCCGGCCGGCACCGGCTGGGCGGCGTACGGCTCGACGACGGCCGACGCCGGCGCGCCGCCGGGCGTGACGCGAAACAGGAACTCCGGCCGCGGCAGGTAGGCGTTGGGCGCCTGCGTGTAGTTCAAGTAGGAATGACCGGTCCATCCCGTGTAGAGCTTCACGGGATGATCGCCAGGCGTCCCGCTGGCGCGGAACCGCGCCACGGCCGTCCCTTTCGTCGAAACGGCAGACACCCAGCCGACTTCGGCGTTGTCCCAACTGACCACGTACGTGCTGTCCATCGTCCGCCAGCCGAGTCCGGTCACCCGAACTTCCACCGGCGTCCCGATGGGCCCTTCGGTGGGCACGAGCGAAAACGCCGGCATGACCTCGACCCCGCCCTGCGCGACAGCTCGCCCGCCGATGCGGACCAGGATGTTGTGGACGCCGCCGAAGTCCTCCGGCACTGCGAACTGGGTCGACAGCCGGCCATCGGCGTCGGTCCGGGTCGTGCCGACGACAATCGTGGTTTCCGAGTACTTCTTGCCTTTGAAGCGGAAGTAGTCTTCGACCAGCCATTCGCCCGTGACGGTTTCCCAGACCAGTTCGGCCGGCTGATTCGGCGGCAGTCCATCGGCGGCGGCGGCGAGCCGTGAGCCGACCAGCACCGGTCCGGCGATCACCGGCTCCAGCGTCAGCCGCAAGCGGGCGCCGGCCGGATCGGCCGCCGCCGCGGCGGCGGCAGGCTCGGCGGCAGACGTGACCGGAGCGGTGGCGGACTGGCAGGCGGTCGCGACGAGCGCGACCGACAGCGGCACGACGAGCCGAAGCGTGACAGCCGCCGCGAACGATGTCCCCCGATGTCCAGACCTCATCGACGACGGCTCCCGCATTCTCGTGATTCCCCGGGGTGCCCCCCGGATCCCGGTGCCCCTCGACGTGCTACTCGACGACCGTCAGCTCGGACAAATCCTGGCGGAACGGCTTGAAGTCGCCGGTGCGTCCCTTCTTGTCCTTGGCGGTCACCGAGTACCGGACGATGCCGGTCGGCGCGTCGGCCGGGACGACCCACTTGGCCACCCAGAACTCGAGCTCCGGCTGCTTCGCCGTGCCCCGGTAGCGCATCGGCACATCGACTGTTCGGCCTGCGTAGTCGAGATGGACCACGATTTCGGCCGTCGGCTCGTACTTGCCGGTTTCCGGATCGATGGCGGTCATCCGGAAGCCGACCGGCTCGCCTCGCTTGTAGCGGCTCTTCAACATGCAGTTGTCAGGCTTGCCGATGCCGGCAAACAACGACAGGTCGCCATAGACAATCAGCCGGCCAGCGGACTGCGCTGCCGGGCGCGCTTCGCGCAGGCTCAGGACGCCGACGACCACGATCCCGAGGGTGAGCACTGCCAGCCAGGTACGCCGCACGTAGACCTCCTTGGTGAGCTTGCGAAGGGAGTTGCGCCGGAGCCGTCCGGCGCGAAACGCGACATTGTACCTGTACCGGCCGCCGCCCGGGCGGCTGATTTCAGGTACAGTCGTCGACTCATGCGTCATGGAGCCTTTCACGGCGCCTGGCCGGTGGCGCTGGCGGTGCTGGTGCTGTTGGCGTGTCTCGCCGACGGCCGGCCGGCCGCCGCCAGTCAGCCGGTGGTCACGCTGACTGGCGTCGTCGTCGACGCGTCGGGATCCCCGGTCGCCGACGCCGTCGTCGGCGTCGCGACCACCGGCGACGAGCGCACGACCCGGACCGATGGCACCGGACGGTTCAGCCTGCCGCTTGGTGACGAGGCGACCGGCGTAAGGCGTGTGACGGTGGCGTCGCCCGGGTTCGCCGCCGTGGCCGTCGACCTGCCGATGCCGCCGGCACCACAGCGGTTCGTCCTGCAGCCGGCGCCGGTGTTCGAAGCCATCAACGTGACCTCGTCGCGCACCGATACGCCGCGGGCCGATCCCACCGTCACCGTCTCGGTGGTCACCGCCGCGGACCTCGACGCGCGGGCCGCCGTCACCCTCGACGACGCGCTGAAGCTGGTGCCCGGCTTCACATTGTTGCGGCGGACCTCCTCTCGAGTCGCGAATCCGACGGCGCAGGGGGTGACGCTGCGCGGTCTGGGCGGCACGGGGTCGAGCCGATCGCTGGTGCTGGCCGATGGCCTGCCGCTGAACGACGCGTTCGGCGGCTGGGTCTACTGGGACAAGCTGCCGGCGGCCGCGATCGAACGGGTGGAGGTGCTGCGCGGCAGCGGCAGCGACCTCTACGGCGCGGACGCGGTCGGCGGCGTCGTGCAGATCCTCACCCGGCATCCGACGCGGCCGTCCCTGCAGGCGCTCGCGGAAGGCGGCACGCTCGGAACCGGACGGGTCTCCATCTTCGCCGGCGGGCGGCCGCGCGGGTGGCACTACACCGCCAGCGGCGAGTGGTTCTCGACCGACGGTTACGTCCTGGTGGCGCGCGATGACCGGGGGCCCATCGATGTCCGCGCCGGATCGCATCACCGGTCGCTGCTCGGCACGCTGGGACGACAGGCCGGCAACGGCTGGCGCGTCGAGGGCGGCGCGAACGTCTTTGCGGAGGATCGACGCAACGGCACGCCGGCTGTCTACAATGCGACGGCATCACGACGGGGCTGGGTGGACGTGGCCGGCCCGCTCGCCCGTGGGCTGCTGTCGGCGCGCACCTACGCGGGTACCCAGGGCTACGACCAGTCCTTCTCGGCCGTGCCGCTCGACCGCGCGTCGGAGGACGTGAATCGTCTCCAGCGGATCCCGACGCGCGCCGTCGGGGTGGGGGCGCAATGGGTCCGGGCGCTGGGAGCGCATGCGCTGCTCGTCGGTGCGGAAAGCAAGTTCATCCGCGGCCAGACGCAGGAAACCCGACTGGCGCAGGGCCGCGTGCTCGGCGTCACCGACGACGGCGGCGAACAGCAGAGCGGGTCGCTGTTCGTGCAGGACAGCTGGGCGGTGCACCACCGCCTGACGGTGGTCGCCGGCGTCCACGCCGACGGCTGGCATACGACGGCGAACAACACGAGCTACGACAAGACGCTGACGGCCGTCAATCCGCGCCTGTCGGCGGCATTCGTGGTCTCGGACCACGTCTCGATCCGCGGCTCCGCCTACGGCGGCTTTCGCGCCCCGACGCTCAACGAGCTCTATCGCGGGTTCCGCACCGGCAACACGCAGGTGAATCCTAACGAGGCGCTGGCGCCCGAGCGGCTGACCGGCGGCGACTGGGGCATCGTCGTCGGTCGTCGCACGCTGTCGGCGCGCGCCAGCGCATTCTGGAATGTGCTCGACGACGTGGTCACCAACGTGACCCAGTCGCGGACGCCGACCCTCATCACGCAGCAGCGACAGAACGCGGATCGCGTCCGCTCGGCCGGACTGGAGTTCGAGGCCGGCTGGCGACCGGGACGGTTCACGGCCGCCGTCACCGCCGCGCTGATCGATGCGCGCTTCGCCGGCGACACGACGGCCCGGCACAATCGCGTGCCGCAGGTAGCGCGGGCGCAGCTCGGCCTCGACCTGCGCTACGGGCGGTCCGGCTGGACGGCATCGGGCCAGCTCCGCGTCACCGGGACGCAGTTCGAGGACGACCTGAACCTGCTGCCCCTGCGGCGCGCCACGGTCGTCGATCTCATGGGCTCGCGCGCGCTCACCCGCGGGGTACACGCCTTCGTCGCCATCGAGAACGTGCTCGATGCCGCCTACGACGTCGGACGGACGCCGATTCTCACGGTCGGCCTGCCGCGGACGGCGCGGGCCGGAGTACGGGCCGGATGGTGAGCGGGTTCGCGGGTTCGGGGGTTCGCGGGTTCGCGGGTTCGGGGGTAGCTGACGCAAGTTCTGCGGACGCTCGCCGCCATTGTTGCTACACTAGCTTCCCGAAATCGCCTTCCGAAAGGGTTGGACATGAGCACACAGCACTCCCGTCGGGATGTTCTGCGCGGCACCCTGGCTCTCACGGGCCTCGGTCTTCTCGGTTTTCCTGAATGGGCCCTGCCGCTCCTCGCCCAGGGGGAGACGCTGGTGCCGTTCACCGATCTCCCGCCGACCTTCAACCCGACGCCACGCGCCGACACCCGGCTGGTGGACATCCGGGCCATCGACGGACCGTTCACGCCACGAGACCGGTTCTACACGACCCAGCACTACGGCCATCCGGCGGTCGACGCGGCGGCGTTCCGGCTGACGGTCACCGGCCTGGTGAACCAGACGCTGTCGCTGTCGCTCGACGATCTGAAGAAGATGAAGCCGCAGCAGCTGGTCGCCGGCTTCGAGTGCTCGGGCAACCGCCGTCCGTTCCAGGGGCTGGCGAGCAACGGCAAATGGACCGGTGTCCCGCTGAAGGCGGTGCTCGACAAGGCGGGTGTCAAAGCCGAGGCGCGGGAGTTCGTGTTCTTCGGCGCCGACAAGGGTGAGGAAGAGGTCGAGTTCCGGGCCGAGAAGTTCAAGGTCGAACAGCAATTCGGTCGCTCGCTGACGCGGGAGAAGGCGCTGACCCCGGAGCCGTTCCTCGCCTGGGAGCTGAACGGCGAGCCGCTCACCGTCCACCAGGGCTTCCCGCTCCGCCTCGTCGTGCCGGGCTGGTACGGCGTCGCCAACGTCAAATGGCTGTCGCAGGTGCACGTCCAGCAGGAGAAGTATCTCGGCAAATACCAGGCACGCTGGTACCGCTCGCTGCGGGGCGAAGTGATCAACGGCGAGACGAAGTGGAAAGAGACCGAGATCACGTTGATGCAGCCGAAGTCGTTCATCGCGCGCGTCACCAAGGCGGGCGCCGCCCACAAGGCGCTGGTCGTCGTGCTCAACGACGGCACGCCGGTCAAGTCGGTCGAGGTGAAGGTCGACGACGGGCCGTGGCAGGCGGCCACCGCGGACGCGGCGACGAAGGACAAGTATTCCTGGAAGTTCTACACCTTCACCTGGAACGGCGCGACCGCCGGCGAACACACCCTCGTGTCGCGGATGACCGAGACCTCGGGGCGGGTCCAGCCGACCGCCGAGCAAATCGCCAACAAGAAGACCTTCCTCGAAGACAACTCACAGTACCCACGGAAGCTGACCATCGCGTAACGCCGCGAGAATCCCGGCTGGCGATCGGAGATTCTGATCGCCAGCGAAGGAAAGGTCGCTATCATGGGATCACATGAATCACACGCTTAGCCGGCCGCGCACCGCGCACGATGTGGGTGACGTGTGGACTCACGTCGATGCCGCCGAGCTCTACGAAATCGACCGGTGGGGACAGGGCTACTTCTCGATCGGCGAGAACGGCCACGTCCGGATCCACCCGACGAAGGAGTCGGCGCGATCCATCGACCTCAAACAGCTGGTCGATCACCTGCAGCTGCGCGGCATCCACCTGCCGACGCTCATCCGCTTCAGCGACATCCTGAAGCATCGGCTGCAGGACATCCACGACGCGTTCGCGAGCGCCATCACCCAGCACGAGTACACCGGCAAGTACGTCTGTGTCTACCCGATCAAGGTGAATCAGCAGCGCCAGGTGGTCGAAGAGGTGTTCCAGTTCGGCCGGCCGTTCCACTTCGGTCTCGAAGCCGGCTCGAAGCCCGAGCTGCTCGCCGTCGCCGCACTCGCCGACAACGACACCCCGATCATCTGCAACGGCTTCAAGGACGCCGAGTTCATCGAGATGGCCATGCTGGCCCAGAAGATCGGGCGCAAGGTCATTCCGGTGGTCGAGAAATACACCGAGCTGCCGCTCATCCTCGATTACGCCGAGAAGGTCGGCGTCCGGCCGAGCATCGGCATGCGCGTGAAGCTCGCCGCCCGCGGCGGCGGCCGGTGGCAGTCATCGGGTGGCTACCGCTCGAAGTTCGGCCTCACCGTCGGGGAAATCCTGAAGGGGCTCGAAGAACTGAAGTCGCGCGGCATGGAAGACTGCTTCCAGCTGCTCCACTTCCACCTCGGCAGCCAGATTCCGAACATTCGCATCGTCAAGGGCGCGCTCAACGAGGCGGCGCGCGTCTACGTCGAGCTGGTCAAGGCCGGCGCCGGTCTGCAGTACATGGACGTCGGCGGCGGTCTCGGCGTCGACTACGACGGCTCGCAGACCAACTTCGAGTCGAGCGTCAACTACACCCTCCAGGAGTACGCCAACGACGTCGTCTACCACCTGCAGACGGTGTGCGACGAGGCGAAGGTGGCGCACCCGACGATCATCTCGGAGAGCGGACGGGCGGTCGTCGCCCACCACAGCCTGCTCGTGTTCAACGTCCTCGGCGTCTCGGGCTTCGGCAACGGCACCTTCCCGACGACGGCGACCGACAACATGGAGCAGCCGCTCGTCGACCTCATCGACACCTACAACAGCCTGAACGTCCGGAACGCGGCCGAGAGCTATCACGACGCGCAGCAGGCGCTCGACATGGCGATGAACCTGTTCTCCGGCGGCTACCTGCCGCTCGAACAACGGTCGCAGGCCGAGAACCTGTACTGGGCCATCTGCGTGAAGCTGCAGAAGCTGGTGCAGGGGCAGGACGAAGTGCCCGAAGACCTGCAGAACCTCGACGAGTCGCTGTCCGATACCTACTTCTGCAACTTCTCGCTGTTCCAGTCGATTCCCGACAGCTGGGCGATCAAGCAGCTGTTCCCGATCATGCCGATCCATCGGCTGAACGAGCGGCCGACCCAGCACGCCGTTCTCGGCGACATCACCTGCGACTCGGACGGCAAGGTCGACCAGTTCATCGACCGCCGCGACGTCAAGCGGTCGCTGCCGCTGCACCAGTTCAACGGGTCGCCGTACTACCTGGGCGTCTTCCTGGTCGGTGCGTACCAGGAAATCCTCGGTGATTTGCACAACCTGTACGGCGACACACATGCCGTCCACGTCAGCCTGGATGCGAACAACGCCGTCGTGCTCGACGCCGTCATCAAAGGCGACACGGTCCGCCAGGTGCTCGACTACGTCGAGTTCGACGCCGAGGCGCTGGTCACCAAGCTGCGCACCGACGTCGAAGCGGCCGTCCGCTGCGGTCGCCTGAGCTACGAGGAATCCGGCCGCGTGCTGCGCTTCTACGAGGAAGGTCTGCAGGGCTACACCTACCTCGAGGAGCGCACGACGCGCTAGTCCCCTGGAACCGTGATGACTCACATAATTCCCGGGCGCGGCATCCCGCCTCGCGGCGTTGCTCCTCCCTCAGATATGGCCAATATCCTCGGTCGTCGCGCCTTGCGATCCGGGCGCCGCGCGCCGGGACTTATGCAAGTCATCACGGTTCCAGGGGACTAGCGGACGGCGGAAAAACCCGGAATCGGCCGGCCGCCGCGGCGACGCCGGCATTCCGGCCCGCACCGGACCGCACGACACGACCCGCCTCCCGAGGCCCGTCCATCCGGTCGCCGATCGACCCGGTTCGCCCGCCTGCCACAGGTGCCGTAGAGTGTGCAGGTGCCGCGCCACATGTCGATGCTGCGCTCCTACACGCTCGCCGACCTCTTCACCATCGGCAACGCGGCGTGCGGCACGATCGCGATCTTCCTCTGCCTCGACTACATCGCCGCCGCCGAGCGCCGATTCCTCTGGACGGCGTTTCTGCTGCTGCCGCTGGCCCTCGTCTGTGACCTGCTCGACGGCTACGTCGCTCGATCGAACCGCGGCCGGCAGTCCGTGCTCGGCGCCGACCTCGACTCGCTCGCCGACGTCATCTCGTTCGGCGTCGCCCCCGCCGTCCTCGCCTTCACGCTCGGCATGCGCGGCGGATGGGACATGCTGGTCCTCACCTATTTCGTCGTGTGTGGCGTCAGCCGCCTCGCCCGCTTCAATGTCACCGCCGCGGCGCTCGCCGACGCGGCGACCGGCAAGGTGCGCTACTTCGAGGGCACGCCGATACCAACCAGCATCGCCCTCGTCGCGCTGCTCGGTGTCGCCGTGGTTGCCGGCCGCATCCACGACGACCTCTGGCTTGGCGCGCTGCGGCTCGGACCGGCGACGCTGCACCCGCTGACGCTCGTCTACGGCCTGAGCGGCAGCGCGATGATCAGCGCCACCTGGCGAATCCCGAAGCCGTGAGCCGCGGCGGCCGCTGGGCGCCGGGGCCGCCGTCTCGGCGCGCGGAACCGACGTCGGTCGCTACTGCCCCGCGGTGGGCCGCTCGATCCGGAAGTTGACCGGCGCGGGCGGCGCCAGTGACGTCGTCTTCCAGTACGCCAGCAGTTGTCGCAGCGCCTCCGGCTGGTTCGTCGGCGCCGGCCGGTTCGCCTGGTCGGCCGTGTTGATGCCGTGGCACGACGTGCACACGCGCACTTCGCCCGGCTGCATGGTCAACCAGTATCGCTCGCGGACCACCGGCGTGCCGGTGGGTGACGTGAGCTGCCACGACAGCGCGCGGCGGGCCGGCACGAACGCCGCGGTCGACCCATCCACCCCGAGCACCACCGAACCGGCTGGCGCGCCGGTCAGCTGGGGATTGCGCCCGGCCGCCTCCCACATCGGCTGCGCGATCACGCGCCGGCCGGGACGCGGGTTGGCGATGCCGCCGATGCCGCGGAGCTGATCGGCCTGGAAGATCTGCAGGTGCGACACGTCATAGATGCGGCCGCCGGTGCCGATCGACTGCGTGTTCGCCCCGAAGACGCGCAGGTTGAACGGCTGCTGCCGGTCGGCCCGATCGCGCGTCGTCACGTTGTTGCTGACGATGAGCGCGAGATTGTAGGTACGCATGAACGCCTGCAGTTGCGACACCGGCACGTTCTGCTGGGCGAACACCTGCTGGATCGACGGCGGCAGCGGCGTCGGCACGTGTGTCGGCCGCGTCCGTGCCCTGACCTCGACCGGATCGAGCTCCCAGAGCGGTCCGGAGTAGCTGACCAGGACGTCCGGGTCCCACCACGACACCGATTTCGAGATGCCCGTGGTCAGCGCCGGGCCGGCGCTCATCACCGCACCGGTCGGCGTCAGCACCTTGAGGCGGAAGGCGTAGCGCGACCCCGGTGCCGTCCGGGTGCCGGTGTTGATGTCGGCCTGCGTCGACGTCGTATGGGTCGCCACCACCGCGCCGTTGACCAGCGGCAGCGGATTCCGGTAGAGGCCCGAGTGGTTGACCGACGGCGTGTCGGTGTAGCTGTGCGTGTCGCGATGCGTCACGTAGGTGACGATCGTCGAGTCGGGGTTCAGCCCGGGCGGGGCGTTGAAGCGGACGACCTGGCCAGCCGCGTGCGTCCTGAACTCCGGCGCGTCGGTGCCGTAGTAGGTACCAGGGGTCATCGGGTCCTCCTTGATATGGAGGAAGTTGTCGATGACGTTCGGGTTCGTCCGCGGCGTCGACGACGTGAACTCACGCAGATTCGGGTCGTCGTTGAATACCCGGTTGAAGTAGCCGTGGAACTCGTGCCGGCCGAGGTGATTGATCGTCTCCTCCTCGGTGCCGTCCTCGTTGATCATCCACGGAAAGAAATCGTTGAACGTGTGCCCCTCGAGGTTGGTGCCGGCGAGCAGGTCGGTGCGCGAACCGCGCGGTTCGGGGAACACCTCGGTGCGGTCGTTCAGACGCGCTGCCGTCGCCGCCTCGCTGGCGTAGTTGAACGTGCCATATCCGGCATTCGACGTCGCGTCACCGTCTGCCAGCTGATCGCGCTGCAGGTGGTCCCAGCGGACGTAGACGACCCGCCCGAAGCTGTCGATCTGCGGCGAGAACGATCCCGACGGGGATTGCTGCATGAGGAACAGATCGCCGGTCGAAGGGTCGAGGCTGTAGAGACCGGTGACGACCGGCGCGACCTCGTACTCGTCGCGCTGCGGCGACAGGTGCGGCATGCCATTGCGCGCCCGGTCGGACGTGAAGATGATCCGGTCGTCGGTGCCGTAAATCGGGCTGACGTTGTTGTAGTCCTCGGGCTGGTTCGCGACGCGCGTGATGACCGGCGTGTCGCTGGGGCCGAGGCCGGTGATCTCGTAGATCTGCCAGTGGTAGGACCCGAGTTCGTACTGGCGGGAGGCGCCGCCGATCACCATGCTGAAGAGCGCCCGGGTGCCGGTCCAGTGAACGCTCGGTTCACGGACGGCAATGCCGGCGGGGCCCTGGAAGCCGTTGACGCCGTATCCGGCCGCCTGGGTCAGGTTCTTGAGCGTGCCGTCACCGTAGCGGATCCACAGATCGCCGCCGCGCGCCACCGAATGGACGTCGCCCTGATGATTGCCGAACAGCGACCCGATGGTCGTGAAGTCGGCCGGCACCGGCACCTGGGTGACGAACAGAATCGGGTTCGGCAGCGGCACGACGGTCTGGGCGTGGCCCACCGACAGGTGGCGCGAGGCACCGGCCAGCGCGACGACCGCCAGGATGGCGGCCGCGGATCGCCGGACGGACGCACGGTGCAGCAGCGGAGTGGCGAGCATGGCCGAGCTCGGCAGCAAGTGGAGTGCCACGGCTCATGCGTGCACTGCCGTGCAGGTGCCGCCGACGGCTGCCTGAACTCAGACCACGCGATCCCCAGTGTGTAACTGGACCCGGCGGCCGGTCGGCCGCCGACGCCGGCCGGCGCCATGTGGCCGCGTCGGCCACCCCCAGCACGAATCGTGTACGGGGGCCGTGTAGGTTTCACTTACCCGACGTCCTGCGGCTGCATCGACGCTCCGGTTGCGCGGAGCCGTGCCGAGGGGTGAGAATGCGCCGCATGATACGTGGGCGATCGGGAGGCAGGTTCGCGGTTGGGCTGGCGACGGCGCTGTGGCTGGGCGGGTGGGCCGGCCCGGCCGCCGCCCAGCCGGCAGATGCCGCGGTCGAACGCTGCGCCCGGCTTGCCGCACTGACACTACCCGACACGACCATCACGGCCGCCGAGGCCGTCATCGGGCCGGCGTTCACGCCGGCGGGCCGGCGGCCCCTGAACGACCTGCCGCCCTTCTGCCGCGTCGCGGCGACGAGTGCGCCGTCGGTCCGATTCGAGGCGTGGCTGCCGCTGCACGACTGGAATCAAAAGTTCCAGGGCGTCGGCAACGGCGCCAATGCCGGATCGATCAGCTACGATGCGATGGCCGGCGCGCTGCGCCGCGGCTATGCGGTGGCGAGCACCGACACCGGTCACGCCACGGCCAACGCGCGCGACGCGTCCTGGGCGCTCGGCCGACCCGACCTGATGGAGGATTTCGCACATCGCGGCCTCCATCTGACGACCGTGCATGCCAAGGCCATCGTGCGGGCGTTCTACAGCCGTCCGGCGCAGCGGTCCTACTACGTGGGCTGCTCGACCGGTGGACGACAGGGCCTGATGGAGGCGCAGCGCTACCCGGAGGACTACGACGGCCTCATCGCCGGGGCACCGGCAGCGAACTGGACCCGCTTCCAGACCGGCGGTCACCTCTGGGCCGTCCTCGCCACCAACAAGGACCCCGAGAGCTACGTGCCGGCGAGCGCGCTGCCGCTCATCGAACGCGCCGTCAATGCTGCATGCGATGCCCGTCACGATGGTCTGGCCGACGGCGTCCTCGCCGACCCACGGCAGTGCACCTTCGATGCGACGACCCTCGCGTGCGCGGCAGGCGAGGCGCCGCCGGCCTGCCTCACCGTGAAACAGGCGACCGCCGTGAATCACATCTGGTCCGGTATGCGGAACAGCCGCGGCGAACTGGTCTATCCGCCGTACATGCGCGGCGCCGAGGCGGCCGGCGGCTGGGTGAACTACACCACCGGCAGCCGGCCGATGAGCGGCAATCACTGGGAGCAGGCCGAGAACACCCTGAAGTACATGGTGTTCGAGAATCCGGCGTGGGACTTCCGCACGTTCGACGTCGACCGCGACGTGGCGTTCGCAGACACGAAGCTCGGTCGGTTGATGAACGCCTTCGACCCTGACCTGTCGGGGCTGCGCCGCCGCGGCGGCAAGCTGCTGCTCTACCACGGCTGGAACGACCCGTCGATCTCGCCGCTCAACACCGTGAATTACTACGAGCGCGCCGTCGCGACCTGGCGCGAGCAGGAACGGCGGCCGCCGTCCGATCGGACGCCGGCGGATTTCATCCGCCTGTTCATGGTGCCGGGCATGCTGCACTGCTCCGGCGGCCCGGGTGCCGATACGTTCGACGCGCTGGCGGCGCTCGAACGCTGGGTCGAGCAGGGCGTGGCGCCTGACGTGCTGCCGGCCGCCCACCGGACGAAAGGGGTGGTCGACTTCACGCGACCGCTCTGCGCCTATCCGGCGATGGCGACGTATGGCGGCAGCGGCGACCCGGCCAGTGCGGCAAACTTCAGCTGTCGCGCACCGGCGCCCTGACCGCACGGCGAACCGGCCCGCCGTCCGGCCGCGCCGCGGGCCATCGTCACCACGAGCAGGTCCCGCCCGAGCCCGTCACCACGAGCGGCCGGGCCAGATCCGTTCGAGGTAGGAGCCCAGCCCGCGCTCGAACTCGAGGACGGAGGCGAACCGGCCGCCGGGATCGAGATCGACGGCGCGGCGCAGCAACCCCTTGAGCTCGGCGTCGAGCTCGCCGTCGCCGGCGACGCACGCACCGACGTCACCCTCCCAGGTCCAGCCGTATCCACCGAGCAGCGTGTAGAGCACGGCGCCCAGCGAGAAGAGATCGGCGCGCCCGTCCGGCGCCTGATGCGATACCTCAGGCGCCGAAAATCGCGGTGTCGTCGGCGGATCGTAGAAGACGCCGGCCGCGTGTCTCGCGGGATCGTACGAGGATTCGAAGTCGACGATCCGGATCACCGGCCGCCCGCGCTCGGTCCGATACAGGATGTTCATCGGGTTGAGGTCGACGTGGTAGATCGGCAGACCGTGCAGTTCGATCAGCGCGCGCGCGACCTCGATGGTCGTGCGGAGATGACCGACCATCCGGTCCGGCAGCCGCATGTCGCCGATCGAGTTCGCCAGCGGGAACTCGTCGAAGAGAGAGGTAATCAGGTAGAGGCGCCCGTCGGGCAGGCGACCATGTTCCCTCACGAGCGGAAAGCGGCGGGAGTCGGGCAGCTTGCGGTTGATCGTCTCCAGGTTGGCGATTTCGTTGCTGAGATTCTGTTCGTAGACGACGCCGGGCTTCGAGGTGACCTTGATGAGCACGCCGGTCCGCGTCCGCGGATCACGACCGGCATACAGCTGATGACGGGCGTATTCTCCCGATCCCTTGCCGCTGCGTTCGGTGGACAGCCGCTGGATGCTCTTGAACTGATCGAATGGCGGCGACGCGAGGTCGAGCTCCGTCGGATGGCGGTCAGGCGGCATGGGCCATCGTAGTGCGGCCGGTGAACCCCCGACAACGGCCTGGCGGCGACCGGACGCCCCGGCCGTCAGCCGACGATGGCGACGGCGCCGAGGGCCGGCGACACCAGGCGAGGCTCTCCCGTCACCTCGAACGCGGCGGCCGCGGCGGCGTCGAGGCCCTTGGTGAAAAGCCGCCAGGCAAGCGCCTCCGGGATCCGGAGCGTCGCTGCCGGATCCCCCACCGGATCGACGGCCAGGATCCACCGGTCGCCGGCTCGCACGACGTGCCAGTCGCCGCCGCACGGTCCGTCGACGCGCAGCAGGACGTAGGTTCCCGGTGGCGCCTGCACGCCGCGGTAGGCGTGCGGCATCACCCGCATGAAGCAGTCGAGCACCGGGTGATACAGCTCGCGCGTCATGATGCCCGGACGATCGAGCGCCAGGCGCACCTGCTGCTGGTGATGCCAGCGCTCCGTCAGCTCGCGCGCCGTGTCGAACCAGTTCAGCGACGTCCGCTCGCCGGCCCAGCTGACCGCGAAGGCGGCCGGCGCCAGCGGGTCCTGCGCGAGATGGAACTCGCAGAACTCGCGTGACACCGACGCCATCAGCGCCCGGACGACCGCCGGACTGAGGCGACCGTAGACAGTCACCCCTTCGGCATTGATCCGATCGATGAACGCGCGCAGGTCGCCCGGCGCACCACGCGCGGGACCGCCGGGCACGAAGCCGTCGCGGACGATCGCCAGCTTGCGCGTCGCGGTATCGAGCAGGTGCGCGACCACGTCCTTCACCCGCCAGCCTGGGACGATCGTCGGATGCATCCACTCGTCCGGCGACAGCCCGTCGAGCAGGGTGAGCAGATGGCGTTCGACCACCGGCAATACCGGCGCGGCGACAATCGGGCCCACTTCTCGGTACACGGCGCCCCCCGGTCCTCGTTCGTCGTGCGCCCCGCCGACCACACGGTCCGGCGCGCCCTCGCTGACTACCTCACGCGCGCGTGCCGCGGCTGCGGCCGGCGGCCGCCGCCTCGAGGGCGATCGCCGCGACCATCAGACTATCGAGCACCGTCCGCCACGTGTCGCCGACGAAGTTCGCCGGGAAGATGGTGAATCCCGGCGGGTGCCACACGGCTTTCAGCCAGCCATCTTCGACGGTCAGCAGCAGGTCGTGCCCGGCTAACCGGGCCAGCGCCTGCCGCCCGGTGTCGTCGTCGACATGGGCGTCGAGATCGGCAGCGGTGAGCGACGGCGGGCCGTTCACCTGCATCGCGACCACCAGATGCGCCTGCTCGTGCCGGCTGCGGCGCAGCTGCATCCGGACGGCGACGTCACGGCCGCCGTACGTACCTGTGGCGTGGGCGCGGCTGGCGAGCGCGCCGGCCGGCGT
Organism: uncultured Acidobacteriota bacterium; assembly: GCA_902825985.1. Taxonomy (GTDB): domain Bacteria; phylum Acidobacteriota; class Vicinamibacteria; order Vicinamibacterales; family CAVVIG01; genus VFZL01. The sequence continues at coordinate 103,345 of CADEDC010000006.1, forward strand.
ACGATGCACGACTGACCTGTGCAGCAGCCGTGCGAATTGGTCGATGAACTGCGCCCGCCGCGCGATCAGGAACCACGTCACCCCGAAGACGGCAATCAGGACGATGGCCAGCATCCGTCACACCGGGATCGAGCGTCCCGAGGGTCCGGCGAGCAGCCCCTCCAGCTCTTCGCGATGGCGGGCGTTGATCCGCGCCTGCTCGATCGTAATCGCCCCGGATCGGACGAGTTGCACCAGGCTCTCTTCGAACGTGAACGAACCTTCCCGCCTGGTGATGGTGATTTCCTGGTGGAGATGCTGGAGGGCATTCTTCCGGATGTGTTGCCGCGCCCCGTAGCCGACCATCAACAGCTCGACCGCCGGTACCCGGCTACCGCCGCCGACCGGCAGCAGCATCTGCGTCATGACTGCCGCCAGCGCGAGCGACAGATCCTGCCGCACCGTCGATTGACGCTCGGGCGGAAAGGCATCGGACACGCGAGCGACGGTCGACGACACGTCGGGCGTGTGGACGGTAGACAGTACCAGATGGCCGGTTTCACCGGCCGCCAGGGCCATCAACATGGTGTCCGGATCGCGCATCTCGCCGACGACGATCACGTCCGGCGACTGGCGAACCGCCGACCTCAGGGCGCTGGCGAAGTCCGGTGCGTCGGCGCCAATCTCGACCTGTTCGACGACGCTCCGAAGGTGCGGATGCTCGTACTCGATCGGATCTTCGATCGTGACGATATGCCTGGCGTCGCGGCGATTGATGTGATCGACCAGGGCGGCAACCGTGGTGCTCTTGCCGGAGCCGGCGGGACCGCCAATCAGGACCAGCCCGCGGGGCAGCCGGGTGAGGGCTTCCACCGCGGCGGGCAGGCCGAGCTCGTCGAGCCGGGGTGGCGTGAGCGGCAGGGCCCTGATGCTGGCGGCCGCCCGCCCGCGCTCGCGATGCAGGTTCACCCGGAACCGTCCGCCGGCCCGGCGCAGCGAGGCGTCGGCGACGCCGTGAGCGCGATAGCGATCGGCGGCATATCCTGGCAGCGCCGGCAGCACGGCGCGCTCGATCGTCGCGCCGTCGAGCGGCGGTTCGGAGAGCTTCTCGACGCTCCCGCCGATACGGATCGCGGGCGGGCTGCCACCGACGAGGTAGAGATCGCTGGCGCCCCGTTCTCTCAGGAGGCCGAGCCATTCCTCGAGGCCGGTACGGGCCTCCTCACGCGGCAGCTGCGGCGGTCTGGCCGTGTCGCTCATGCGACGATGATAGCCCCTCTGATCACCGCGGCGGCGGATTGCGATAGGTGCGGTAGGTCTCGAGTCGGCGCTTGATGTCCTTCGCCGCGGCCTTTTCCTCACGAATACCGGCCATCTCGAGCGCGAGCTCGGCGGCCGCAATCGCGTCGTCGGTGCGACCGGCGGCGAAATAGGTGACCGCAAGGGTGTCGAGGACGATCGGCACCTGCTGCTGCGTGAGCCGCGAGGCGTGCTCGGCCAGCCGGACCGCCTCCGCCGTCCGCGCGATGGTGCGCGGCGTCGACGTGGCGAGGATCCACGCGAGGTCGGTCAGGGCGCCGACGAGGTCGGGTGAGAGCTGCAGGGCCTGGCGGTACTGGCGCTCCGCCCCGGGCACGTCGCCCAGCGACACGGTGGCCGACGCCGAGGCGGCCATCACGTCGGCATCGCGCGGTTTCAGCTTCAGCGCGCCGGCAAACGCCTGCACCGCCGCGGCCGGTTTCCCCTGCGCGGCCAGCACGCGCCCGCGATTGTAGTGCGCCTGGACGTTGGCGGCGTCGCGCGCGATCGCGGCATCGAACGCCCGGAGCGCTCCCGACAGATCGCCGCGCAGAAACCGGATGGCGCCAAGGTTGTTGTGGCTTTCCGACCACTCGGGCTTTCGTTCGATCGCCTGACGAAAGCGCTTTTCGGCGTCGCCGAAGCGCCGCCGCTGCAGGAGCACGGTGCCGAGCTGGTAGTAACCGTCGGCCGAGTCCTGGTCCAGCTTCAACGCACTCTCGAGTTGCGTGATGGCGTCGTCGAAGCGGCCGGCCGCGGCGTAGCAGTAGGCGAGATCGCGCTTGATCCGAGCATCCTTCGGGAAGGCGGCCGCCAGCAATTCGTCACCGGCAGTGTCTTCGCTCAGCATTTTTGGGCCGAAGTCGGCATCGAGCGCAACGCGGTCGTCGTCCGATGCGGTCATCACCTGGAACCACAGGTCGCCCATCTCCGCATCCGTCGTCTGGCCGAAGGTGACGCGCCGCGGCGGCCGGTGGGGGTTCCGCAGGTTCCGCTCACTATTGTCGTAGCGGTACTCCATCTGGATCGTCGTGCCGCGCGGCAGATGGATCGGCTCGGCATAGCGATAGACGTCCTGCCAGCGGAAGTCCCAGTCGACGATCTCGATGAGCGACACGCGCTGTCCGTCCGGCAGGCGCGCGGTTCCGCTGACCGACCGCGCCAGATTGTGCGCATGTGGCTGGACGGCGAGGATGTCGAGGTCGACCGGCAGCTGATACGTGTCAGTGCTGACGTAGTCGCCCTCACCCGGTGGGATATCGAGCCGCTGATTGCCGAGACGCATCATGTACGGCAGGCGTGCCGGTCGCGCCGTCGTGAAGCTCAGACCAATGCGCGGCCGGATTGCCTCGGCCTTCCCGGTCGGCGTCATATGAAGTTCGACGACGAGGTCGGCGCCGGCCGGCAAGAGCCAGGCGTGACCGTCCGACAGGTGCGGGCGCTGACCGGGCGTCCAGCCGAGGAACTGCCCGTCAGGGAACTGTGCGTGCCGGCCGCTGCCGTCGAAACCGACGCCCGGCTCATCGTCATCGAGGCGGCGCGATGAACCGGTGGTGTCGATCTTGATGTTGGCGTGGTGAATCGCGCCATCGAGATCGGGCTTGAACTCAATCGCGCGGACATAGCGATCGTCGGTCGTATGCGTCGCCAGGACGAAGCTCCGAATCGTGTCCTTGCCGTCCGCCGGAAAGGCATACGGCACCGGCATGGAGACCACAAGGTCGGGTTGGCCGATGGCCCACTCGCCGCGCTGGGACAGGACGGCGTCGCCCGAGCCATCCGGATCGGCAACCGCACCGCCGTCGACCCAGCCCTGGATCAGGGCGATCTGCTCGCTGGTGAGGCGGCGGTCGTCGGCGAACAGACCGTACGCCGCTTGCGGCTTCCACGGCGGCATGAGCCGTTGCCGGGTGACCTGCGCGATGAGCGAGGCGCGCTGGCGGATCTGCTCGTACGTCTGCAGCGCGAACGGGGCGCCACCGCCGGGACGGTGGCAGCCGACACAGCGCTCGGCAAATACCGGGGCGACGTCGGAAAACGTCACACGGGTACCTACTTGCGACGACGCCGGGGTGGCCATCGCGGCAAGACCGAGCCACGCGCTGACGATGAAACCGGCGGAACGGGTCATACAGGGCGGGCGGCGCGAGCCGCCCGCCCGAGCATTCTAGAACTTCATCGTGCTCGACAGGCGCAAAAGTCGCGGTTGCAGGATGCTCTGTGGCTGGCCCAGCGACGCGCCGAAGTTGTTGTTCTGGGTGAGCACGACACTGCCGTTCAGGGCGTTGAACAGGTCGACGCTGGTATCGAAGCTGAAGCTTTTGATCCTGAACGTGCGGCGGACGCTGAAATCGAGCTGGTTCCAGCGGTCAAGGTAGACACTGCCCGGATCGCTGATCGTGACAGTGACCGCCTGCGTGCGGCGACCGTTCGGGAACACCGTCGCCGGCACGACCCAGCTCACCGGTGCCGCGACGCCGGCGTAGCTTTGGAGCACCGCACCGAGTTGGAGGCCCCAGCCGATCGGCTGTGCCGCGACGAACTTGAAGTCGTGGCGGAACGGGATGTCGAACTGGCCCTGGTCACAATTGTAGAGCTGATTCGGGTCCTGCTGCTGACAGGTGACGTTCACCGTCCGGTCGCCCAACCAGCCGGCCATCAGGGTCGCGCCGCGCCCCAATCGCGCCGTCATGTTCAGCTCGAATCCGATGTAGTCGCGCCGCGTCTGCGACGGGTCGGTGCTCGTCGTGTCGTACAGGCGTGTCTGACCGGCTTTTGCCGGACTCAAGTTGTAGAGGGTCATCGCCTGGCCGGTCAGCGGATTGGTCGTCTGGAACGGCGTGTAGTCCGCGACGGGATCGATCAACTGATTGATCGTGATCGGCATGTCGTACCAGCGCCGCTTGTAGACCATGAAGCTGGTCGACAGCCCTCCGGCGATCTGCCGTTCGACGCCGAGGTTGTACTGGATGTTGTAGTCGCGCTGCCGATTGGGATCCGCGAATCGGTTCAGACCGAAGGGCACGACGACCGGACCAATCTCGTTGTCCTGCGCAATGCCGTCACGGTTCGAGGACAGGGCGCGCGTCGAGCACGTGGACGTCCCGGGCAGGTAGTCGCAATCGGCCCAGTTGCGGACGTCACTGCGGATGACCAGCGGATCGTACGGCGCGGTCGCATTGTTCGAGTAGGTGACGTTGTAGCGGTTGAGCCCGAACCGGATGGCGGTCTTCGCGTCACCCGTCAAGTTGTACACCGCCCCAAGTCGCGGCGCGACGTCGAGCCAGTTCGGCAGGTTCTTCTGCTCCGGGAACGAACGGAACTCGGCGAAGCGTCCCGGCTCGACTGACATCGCGTCGATACTGGCATTGAAATATTCGAGCCGGACGCCGGGATTCAGTGTCAGCCGCTTGAACGTCCACGAGTCCTGGACGTACATGCCGAGGTCGGCGTTGATCCACTGGCGCGTCCGCACCGGCGTGTTGTAGACGATCACCGAATCTGGCACGCCGCTGCGATACCGCTGCACCAAATCGGCGTTGGCGCTGCCATTGATCCGATAGGGGCCGTGCCGCCATGTCAGCCCGGCTTTCATGGCGTGCGAGCCGGTGACGTAGGACGCCGCCACGGTCTGGATGTAGACGGGCGGATAACCCCAGTTCTCCGGCGTGCCGGCGGTCGTTCGCGTGCCGAGCACCACGTCCTGCCGCGACGCGTTGGCGAACCACTCCGGCGTGCCACGCTCCTTCGCCACGCCCGGCTGGTAGATCATCGAGATGCCGTTGACACTGGCGCCGGTGCCCGCCTCGAGGAGCAGCTTGCTGCTGACCGCCGACGTCCACTTCACCGCGCCGGTGTAGTACAACGGCGACGGCCACACTTTCGAGGCGAGCGTCACTTCCTCGCCAGACGTGAAGGCATGGTCCACCATCTTGAACACACGGTCGATGTACGCCGTCACCTTGTTCCGCGGCGTCGCCTGCCACGTCAACCGCACGGTGTAGTTCTGCGCGTCCTGGTCGTAGAGCGCCGGACGGCCGTCCGGATAGAAGCTGTTGGCGACGACGTTGGCATTGCCGATGTTCCGATAGGACCCGAAGAACCACAGCGCGTCCTGCTTGATCGGCCCGCCGACCGAGAAGTTCGTGTCGTAGATCAGATCGACGGCGTCACCGGACCGCAGTCCACGATCACGCAGGTCCTGGGTCAGGTTCTCCGACTGGAAGGTACTGCCGGTGTAGCCGATGAACCCGGCGCCGCTGAATCGGTTGCCGCCCTCGCGCGGAATCAGGTTCAGGAACAGGCCGCCGCCCGAGACTTCCGCCCCGGGCGACGAGGTCTGCACCGTGACCTCCTGGTTCATCGCATCGTTGTGATTGGGCTGCGTCTCGCCGTTCGCATAGAACGACATCATCGGCATGCCGTCGACCGAGATGGTGTTGTCGGCAGCGTTGGCGCCGTGCACGAGCAGCCGCTGCTGCGCCGCAATCCGGGCGCCGCCGACGTTCTGGGAATTGACCCGGACGCCGATGGCCAGCGACCCCTGTGCGGCATAGGTGCGCGCCGTTGGCAGGGCGTCCATCACCTCACGCTTCAGGTTGACGGTGCTTTGCGAACTCTGCACGTCCACGAGCGGCGCATCGCCCGAGACGACGATGGTCTCCTCGAGCGAGCCGACCTTGAGGTCGGCATTGATTGTCGCCGTGAAATTGGCCGGCAGATCGAGCCCGTCGCGCGCCAGCGTCGCGAATCCGGCGAGACTGAAGGTCACCGTGTAGACCCCGGGTCGCAGGTCGATGATCGTATAGCGCCCCTGATCGTCGGTCACAACGCTGCGGACCTTCTCAATCAGACTTGGACTGCTGGCTTCAACCGTCACACCGGGCAGCACGGCGCCGCTGGCATCGCGGACGAGGCCCGAGACGGCGCTCTGCGCCGCCGAAGGGGCACTGAGCCCGACGATGAGGATCACTGTCCCAAGAACGAGCCGACAGACACGTCTGGCGAGCATCCATACCTCCCCTGGAGTCCGGCACAACGGCAGCGCAAGAGGCGCGCGGATTATGGTCAGGGCTCAGCCGACGCGTCTATAACTGGGATTGGGTAACTTGAACAGGGAGACGAAGGCGTCGGCGGGCCGCGCGCCGATCGCGCCAGCCAGGTGGACCGCGGTCATGGTTCGCGGAGAGCCCGGCGTTCACGCCGTGCCTGACGGTCCGCCAGCGCCTGACGCGTCATGGTCATCGTGAACTCGAGCGACTCGCGCGGCAGGCTGTTCACGAAGGGTCCAATCATCCAGCCAAGGCCGATCGGGATGCCACGGGTCAGGGAGATCGATTCGCATTGCAGATAGGTGCCGCCGTTGCGCTCCAGAAAGCGCCAGTACGTGTTGAGACGCCACAGGTAACCGCCATCGCGGCCGATCGGCTTCTCCCGTTCGTCGCCGGCGCCTGGGTTTTCAACCTCGGCCATCCGGGTGCTGACGACCCGGCTGTAGACGCGGTCGGCTGACGGCCGGACGAACTGCGCCTCGTGCTCACTGTTGATGACCACGGTGATCACCTTCTTCATGAAAAAGCGCAGGAAGAACCGAAAGTGATCGCCGTCGCGGGCCAGCAACTCGGAGCGCTCGATCCGCGGCCGGTAGATCTCTCCGTGCCGGTTGTAGTCCTGCAGCAGCGAGACGGCAGCGTCGAGACTGACACCAGGCAGGAACGCCACCCCCAGCCAGTGATGCACCAGCCCGTCCGGGATGGCAATCGGGCGGCCATTCTCTGTCGTCGTCAGCTTCTCGATGACGAGTTCACCGCGCTGCATCGTGGCGACCGCAGTCTGGCGCTCGAAGTCGGGCAGGCTGTCGATCCAGAGAAACGTCGCCGGCGACAACACCTCCGAGGCGATGCGCCGCTCGGTCTCCTTCGCGTAGCGTTCGAACGCGGCCACGGTCCGCGGTTGCAGATCGGCCGCAACCACGGCGAGGGTGGAGCCGATGAGCGCCAGGCTCACGCCGAGACTGCGAAGCCGCCCTGCGCCAGACATTGCTGGAGAGACATTACTACGTGGCGGATAATCCATGGATGAGCCTGTCGACACGTGCCCGTTCCCATCTGATTGGCTGCGGGCTTCTGATCCTGGGGGCCGCCGCAGCCGCGGAAGCCCAGACCGCCGTCCCGGATCCAGCCGACCGCCGGTTCCTCGCGCTGGACATCTTCGGCGGCACGCATCCGCAGGGCTCCCGATCCAGCGGGCCGGAGGCGCCGGACACCACATTCGGCTGGGAGATCGGGTCGGCGGTGCGCGCCTCCCGGTGGGTCGGCATCGCCGCCGGCGTCGGGCGGGTGCGAACGCCGGAGCGGGCCTGGATTACCCACGTCCAGGCCGGCCCGCGGTTCTACCGGCAGGTCGGTTCCCTGGTCGATCTTCGCAGCTTTGCCCACGTCCTGGTTGGCCGCTCCTTCAGCGAGCAGCCGGCTGGCGGCAGGGACGCCAGCGTCGAACTGATGGCCGGCGGCGGTGTCGATGTCTTCAACGTGTTCCGCTTCGAATTCGACCTGGTCCGGCGCGATCTCGACAGCTTCCCGCGCACCGGCGGGCGGTTCCTGTTCGGCGTCGCCCTGCCGCTGTGTTTCCGCGGATGCGGAGCCGCGGACGGCTTTGCCGTGCGCTGAGCCCCGCGGCGATCCCGATCGCGCGCGGCGCGACGCGAAAGGCGTGGCGGCCCGAAACTTCGGCGGGGCGGAGTTACGGTCGGCCCAGCAACGCCGCCGCGCGGCTGGCGATGAGGCCGGCGCCGGTTTCGCGCGCCTCGGCTTCCAGCGCGACCAGCGCCGGGGTGGCGTCCGACCGCTGCTCGGCGACGCTGACCCGAGCCAGCAGGAGGCGACGCTCGAGGTCGCCGAGCGCGAGGCCGGCGGTTCTCAGCGGCGGTCCCAGCCGCTCCAGCAGATCCCGCGCCGCGGAGGGGTTGCCGCGGGCCAGCGCCAGCTCGGCTTCCACCATCGTCAGCGCGCGGCGCAGTTCGATCCGCTCGGTCGGTCCACCGGCCGGCAGGGCGGCTGCCCAGGCGGTTGCCGCGCCTGCGACATCCTGCTGCGCGAGTCGCGCGCGCGCGACCAGCAGGTGGAGCGCAACGCGCGCCGGCGCCGGCACGTCATCGCCCAACAGACTCAGCAGTCGACGAGCCTCTCGCTCGGCCGCCATCGGCTGTCCTTCCTCGAGCAGCAGTGCCGCCAGCGCCGACTCGCTTTCGACTGTCGTGCGCGTTTCGCCAAGCTCGCGCCGCAGCGCGAGCGCCTGTTCGTGCTGCCGGCGCGCCGCCACCGCATCGCCGGCGATCAGCGCCGTCTCGGCCGCCTGGTACAACGCCTGCGCCTCACCGGCGCGCATCTTGATGTCGCGGGCGAGCTGCAGTACCGAGACCTGCACGGCGCGGGCGTCGGCGATGCGTCCCATCGCGGCCAGCAGCAACCCGAGCTCGACCTGGGCGAAGACCTGGCCGCGCCGGTCACCGATCTCGCGGCGAATCACCAACGATTCTTCCAGTGCCGTTCTCGCCTCGGCGAGGCGGCCGAGTTCGCGCGTCACGATGGCGAGATTGTGCTGGGCACGAACCTGGCCGCGCTTGTCGCCGATGTCGCGAGCCACCGCCAGCGACTGCCCATAGTAGGTGGCAGCATCCCGGAACCGATCCTGCTCGAAGTAGACGACGCCGATGTTGCTGAGCGAAACCGCCGTCCAGTTCCGGTCGCCGATCTCGCGTCGAAGGGCGAGCGCACGCTGGTGCGCGGCCAGGGCGTCGGCGAAGCGCCGCTGGTCCTTGAGCACGATGCCGAGATTGTTCAGCGCCGCCGACATCGCCCGCCGATCGCCAATCGACTCGCTGATGCGCAGAGACCCTTCGTACAACTCGGCGGCGCGGCGGAGATCGTTCTCGCCGACCACCGATGCGAGGCTGTTCTGGGAGGCGGCGACGCCGGCACGATCGCCGACCTCCTCGAAGATCTGCTGAGCGATCCCGAGGGCAGCGCGGGCGGCATCCTGCTGCCCCTGGTTGTAGAGGCTGCGGCCTTCGAGGAGGCGGGCGCGCGCCAGCAGCCCGCGGGCACCACTCTGCGCCGCCGCCGCCGCGGCACGCCGCAGGGCCGTCAGCTCCCGCACCAGGTCGCCGAGCGAACTGGCAGCCTCGGCTTCCTGGATGTCGACGCGCGGATCGGCCGACGCGCCGGGCGCCTTGTGCAGGGCCGCGATGGTGTCGAGCGCGTCGCTCCCCCGTCCGGAGGCGGTCTGCGCCGCCGCGAGCCGCAGTCCGTACTCCAGGTTGTCGGCGAAGAACCCCCACAGGGTGCGGTAGACGTCAATCGCCTTCGGCCATTGGCGCCCGGCCTCGTGGAGACGCCCCTCGACATTGAGCCGATCCTCGCGCGACAGCGAGGCGGAGACGTCGAAGGCGCGCTGTGCGGCCTCGGCGGCGCGAGCATCGTAGCCAAGCGCCGCCCAGGCAGATGCCAGGGCGGTCTGGATCAGCGGACTGTCCGGTTCGAGGGCCGCCGCCGCTTCGAGACGGGTGCGCGCCGTGACCGCGTCGAGGACCCGCAGGCGTGCCGTGCCTTCGGCGTACAGCCGGGTCGCCTCGATGCTCGTCGGGAAGGCGGCGCGCGCCGCCGTCAGTGACTCGGGTGTCGACGCCTTCAAGCCGAGACGGGCGCGGACCTCGCGTCCGGCCTGAGCGACGAGATCGAAGAGTTGCGCCGGGTCGCCCTGGCTGCTGGCCGAGGCAAGCGGCGTCTCGTCGCCGCCCTGCACCCGGACGTCGAGCCGCAGCACCCGTCGTCCGCCGGCATCGGTGCTGGCGAACGAGCCGAGGACGACGAGGTCGGCGCCGACGGCGCGGCGCAGCGCCGCCACCCCGTCGCTGGCAACGGCGCCATCCGACGGGTCGACCGCCATCCGCAGGTCGCGCATGGCGCGCGCGACCCGTTCGGCCGGCACGGTCCGCACCTGGCCGTCACCGGAGAGCTCGGTCGTCAGCATCTCGGCGATGGCGGTGGACAGCCAGCCGTCGGACGGCGTTGCCGACAGGTTGCGGAAGCCGAGCACCGCCACGCTGCGACGCGCCACCACCGTGCCCGGCGGGCCGGCGTCGACAACTGTGCCGGCGCCGCTCGCCGTCTCGTTGCGCAGGCGTTGCGTCAACACGACGGTGATCCCGATCGCCGCGATCAACAACACCGCGGTGCCGAGAACCGCCCGGTGCCGGCGCAGCCGACGGGTCAGCTGATAGCGCCAGGTGCCAGTGCCGGCCAGCACCGGCTGCGCCTCCAGATATCGCCGCACATCGTCGGCCAACGCGGCCACCGAGGCGTAGCGTTGGTGCGGTTCCTTGCGCAGCGCCTTGAGCACGATGGCGTCGAGGGCGCCAGCCAGTCGATCGCGCAGCCGCTGGGGTGAGCCATCGCGGGTTTCGCTGACCGTGACCGGCGTCAGCGTCTGTGTCGTCCCGTCGTCGCGGCGCGCCGTCACCTGGCGCTCGATGACCGTGCTCGGCCGCTCCGGATCCTCTTCGCAAACGACGCGCGCCCGTTCATCGGCCGTGGTCCGATCGAACCGGAACGGCCGGTGGCCGGTGAGCAGTTCGTAGAGCAGCAGTCCGAGTGCGTAGACGTCCGACGCCGGGGTAATCGGGTGGCCCTGCACCTGCTCGGGGCTGGCGTAGTCCGGCGTCATCGGCCGTGCGACCGCGGTGAAGGTCGAGGCACCGTCCGTCTCGGTGTCGAGAATCTTGGCGATGCCGAAATCGAGCAGCTTGGGGCGCCCGTCGGTCGTCACCAGCACGTTGCTGGGCTTCAGATCGCGATGGACGATGGACCGTTCGTGGGCGTGCTGCACCGCCTCGAAGACGCCGAGGCAGAGCCGCAGCCGCTCGGGGGTGGTCAGCCGGTGGGCGTCGGCGTAGCGATCGATCGGCAGGCCGTCGACGTATTCCATGACGAAATACGGCAGGCCATCGCTGCTGGTGCCGCCGTCGAACAGGCGGGCGATGTTCGGGTGCTCGAGCGACGCCAGGATCTGCCGTTCGTGGCGGAAGCGCTTGATGACGAGGTCCGAGTCCATCCCCCGGCGGATCATCTTGATGGCGACCCGCTGTTCGAACTCGCGGTCGGCCCGCCGCCCGAGGTAGACCGCGCCCATGCCGCCATGGCCGACGGTTTCGTCGATGACGTAGGGGCCAATCGTCCGTCCGAGGTTGGGATCGGCGCTCGCGACGAGCGACTCCTCGCCGAGCGTCGCCGAGAGCTGCAGCACGGCCGGCTGCTCGATGAACGCGCCGGCGCGACTGTGGGCGCCGAGCAGCGACTCGACCTCGGCCCGCAGTTCCGCGTCGTCACCGCACGAGGCGGCGAGATAGGCCTGCCGTTCGGCACCCGTACGGTCGAGTGCGCCGGCACAAACCTCCTTCACCCGGCGCCAGGCGTCGGCCTGCATGTCGCCCGGCTAACCCTTCACCGTGAATCCGCGGGCGCGCAGGCGCTCGCGGATGCGATCGCGCTGGTCGCCCTGCAGTTCCACCGTCCCGTCGCCGACCGCCCCACCGGTCGCGCACGCCTTCTTCAGGTCGAGGCAGAGCGCCTTGAGGAACTCCGCATTCGCCGGCAGGCCGTCGACCACGGTCACGATCTTGCCGCCGCGACCCTGTCGTTCGGCGCGCAGGCGGGCGACGATCCGGCCGGGCACGGCGGCCTGTCCGGCGGTCGGACAGCGGCACTCCGCCACCGCCTCCTGGCACACCGGACACATGCGGCCGCGGTCGGTTGAATACACGAGGGACATGTCAGTCAGTCCGTCAGTCGTCCGCCTGAATTCTGCGTCCGAGCCTCTTCGATGTCATTATGTCTCCGGTGCCCGAGCGGATTGTCATCGCGACGCGCGCCGACGCCGGCCAGCGGCTGGATCACGTGCTGCGACGCCATCTCGCCGATGTGCGCGGGGCCACCCGGACGCGCGTGCAGGCCTGGATTCGTGACGGCGGCGTGCGGGTCAACGGTCGCCCGGCGGCCCGCCCGGCGGCCCGCGCCGTGGCAGGCGATGCGATACAGGTCACCCTGCCCGACGAGCCGGCGCGGCTGGTCATGGACGCGGAAGCGGCGCGGCTCGACGTCCTCTACGAAGATGACTACTTCCTCGCGATCAACAAGCCGTCCGGCCTCGTCGTCCATCCGACCTACCGGCATCCCACCGGCACGCTGATGAACGGGCTGCTGTGGCGGGCTCGCGCGTGGCCCGCGGCGCAGCGCCCGTCGCTCGTCGGACGCCTCGACAAACTGACGTCGGGGATCGTCCTGGTCGCGAAGACGCGGCCCATGCACGCGGCGCTGCAGCGGGCGCTCGCTTCGGCGGCGAGCCGGAAGGACTATCTCGCGCTGGTCTACGGGCGGGTCACGCCGGCCCGTGGATCGATCGATCTCCGACTGCATCGCGACGATCGCGATCGCCGGCGGGTGGTTGCCTCGCCGGTGCGCGGGGTGCCGAGCGCGACACAGTTCGAGCGCCTGGCGCGTGTCGCGGCGCCGCGCGTCGGTCTGACGTTGTTGCGCTGCCGCCTGCTCACCGGCCGGATGCACCAGATTCGCGTTCATCTCGCGGCCCGCGGCTGGCCGATTGTCGGTGACCCGGTCTACGGCGAACCGCGATGGACGGCGGTCACCGACGCGCGGCTCGCCAGCGCCCTGCACGACTGTCCGCGACAGGCGCTGCACGCCTGGCAGCTCGCCTTTCCGCATCCCTCGACCGGCGCGCCGATCCGGATCGGCGCGGCGGTTCCGGAAGACCTCGCCGGCCTCCTGGCCGTCGCCGGCCTCGCGCCGCCGGCATGACGCCGCCGGGACCGCCGGCGCCCGGGCGGCGACCCGGCGCGGCGCCGGTGCGTCAGTGGTGGGCCCGCCGGGTGCCACCCGGACCATCGCCCGGCGGATCATCTGCGGCGGTCGACGGCATCACGTGCGGTGGTCGCTTGACCAGGCCGGCGACGACCCGCAGCAGCTCGTCGTCCCAGAGCGGCTTGAGGTGCATCTCGATGCCGAGCAGTTCGAGCTCGCGCGAGACGCGGGCATCCGTGAAGTAGTCGCCGGTGATCACCGCCGCCGGCACCTGCCGCAGGGAGCGGACCGACCGCAGCCGGCGCAGCAACTGCAGGCCGTCCGCCTCGCCGAGGTGCAGATCGACCAGCAAGGCCGCCGGCTGCAGCGCCATCAAGGCCGGCACGTCGGCTTCGCCGCCGTCGCTGATCCGCACGGCATACCCGTGCGAGGTCAACGCCTCCCTGAACAGGAAGGCCGAGAATTCATCGTCCTCGATGATCACGACGAGCGGGGCGGCCGCGTCCACGATGACTTCAGCGCTCCTTGAGAATCCGCAACAGTTCCGACTGGGACGAGACGTTCAGCTTCCGGAAGATGCGTCTCAGATGGTTACGGACCGTGTGATAGCTGATCCCCAGTTCGGTCGCCACCGAGCGCGGTCGATGATGCTCCGCCAGCAGATGGACGATGTGCTGCTCGCGCGCCGACAGCTGGTTCATCAGGTTGGCGCGCGACTCGCCGCCCTCACCTTCCTGTCGACGGACGAGATCGGCGGCGATCGACTGCAGCGACGTAGCGGCGTGCCGGCGCTCTTCCCGCTCGGTCCGCTCCTGACGGCCGCGGGCCAGACCGACCAGCACCGCGCTCAGCAGCTGCGAATGCTGGAACGGCTTCACCACGTAACCGGAGGCGCCGGCGGCGCAGGCACGCAGCATCGCATCCTCGTCGGCACGCGCCGACAGCATGACGACCTGCGGCGGATTCGCGCTCCGCCGAATCCGTTCGGCCAGCAGCAGACCGTCGGTGCCATCGGAGAGACCGATATCGATGAGGATGAGGTCCGGCCGCTGCCGCGTCGCGACACCAAGGGCCTCGTCGCCGTTGGCGATCGGCTCGGCGACATCGAACCCATGCGACTGCAGCGCCTGCTGCACGTCACGCGCGACGATCCATTCGTCCTCGACGACCATGATGGTCGCCTTCGGCAAGGAGGCGGTGGCCTCATTGGGTGTCACAGTCACGATTGTTTCAGCTCCACATGGAAACTCGCGCCGTTCCGCCGGCTCCACCAGAACCGCCCGCCGCTGTGACGGGCGATGTTGGCGACGATGGCGAGTCCAAGTCGATCGGGTGGGGGGACAAAGCGTGCCGGCAGCGGCACGCCGGTGTTCGAGACCTTCACACACACGCGGCCGTACGCGGCACGGGCGACGGAGACAGCGATCCGGCCGCGTCGCTGAGCCGGAAACCCGTGCGCCGCGGCGTTCGACACGAGTTCGTTGAGAATCAGACCGATCCGGAGCGCATCGTTCATGCCGATGACGCCGCGCGACGCGCGCAGGACGAGGGCGATGCCGCGTCCGTCGAGCCCGTGGGACACGCCGATACCGTCGAGCACCGCCTGCGCATAGTCGCGGATGACGACGTCCCGCAGTCCTTGCGACCGGTGCAGCTGATCGTGCACCAGGGCGACCGCGCGCAGGCGATCCTGCGTCGTGCGGACGATGCGGGTGACGTCGGCGCTCGACGTCCGGCTCGCCTCCAGGTTCAGGAGGCTCTGCATGACCTGCAGATTGTTCTTGACCCGATGATGCACCTCGCGGAGGAGCAGCCCGGCACTCGAGGCGGCCGGGTCCGGCGCGCCCGCGCCGTGGGAATCGCGGCTGCGATGCGGGGACGGCTCCGCGGTCAGACGGTGAGTCCGAGCTGGGCGGGCGCTTCTGGCCCCTTCTGAGCGTATGGGTCGTCTGCCTGTAATCAGTGTCGTGCTCTCGGCCATTACGCGAGACCGTGTGCTCTCTGTTCCTACAGTATCCCGAGGCCGATGAGCTTGCAAACCCTTTTGGCTCACTTGCACGCCCTGACTCAATGGCCCCGTTCGCCTCCACAGCGGGCGCAGAATGGGTCTCCACGCGTCCCGACCAGCCAGGTGCGGCGGCGTGCGGAAGTGAGATCTCGTGCCCCGACCCGGTCCGGACCGGGTCGCCCGAGGGGTCCGGTATGATGCTGACATGAAGTGGACCCTGCCGTTCGGCGTGCCGCTCGCCGTCGCGCTCGTCGTGACCAGCTGTGCGGAGGCGGCCGCCCAGGCGGTGCCGCTCGTCGGCAGCGGTGGCAGCGTCCCGGTCAGCGGCCACTACCAGCCGCTGCGGATCGACGAGGACGGCGCCGTGGCGTTGAAGGACGGCCACCTCGTCGTCCGCGGCTCGTTCGAGAGCGTGACGATCGACCTGCCGCCGTTCGTCGACACGGCGCGGGGTGTCCGCCACCGCGCC
>CADEDC010000007.1:0-40423 GCA_902825985.1 uncultured Acidobacteriota bacterium
GACCGGACGCGTGGAAGAGGTCCGCGGCCCGGGGGTGGTCGGCGAGCAGCCGGTGCTCGCACCGGGCGAGTCGTTCGAGTACACGTCGGGATGCCCGCTGAAGACGTCCACCGGGACGATGCGGGGCACCTATCAGATGGTCACCGAAGACGGCAGCCACTTCGACGTGGAGATCGGGCTGTTCTCGCTGGCCGAGCCCTACACGGTCCACTGACCGGCCGGCCGACGCCGGCCGGCGCCTACTGCTTGCGGATGTCGGCGAGGAACAGGTCGACGCCGACCGTCAGCAGCTCGGCCTGCTTCGAAATCTCGCCCGCCGCTTCCAGCAACTGTTGCGCCGCGTCGGTGGTCTCGCCGGCGTTCATCGACACGCGGGTGATGTTCCGGCTCACCTCCTCGGTGCCGGTGGCGGCGCCGGCCACGCTCTCGCGGATGTCGTGCGTCGCCCTGTCCTGCGCGTCGATGGCGCTCGCGATCGACCCGGCAATCTGCTCGAGCTGACCGATCGTCGCTCCCAGCGTACCGATGACGGCGACGGCGTCCTTCGTGGCTCCCTGCACCGCGCCGATCTCGTCGGTGATTTCGGCGGTCGCCGCGGACGTCTGCTGGGCCAGCGACTTCACCTCCGACGCCACCACCGCGAACCCCTTGCCCATCTCGCCGGCGCGCGCCGCCTCGATGGTGGCGTTCAGCGCCAGCAGCTGCGTCTGGTGGGCGATCTGCGTGATCAGGCGGACGACCCGGCCGATCTTGTGCGAGGCGCCCGACAGGATGTCCATCGTCTGTGCACCGCGCTGCGCCTCACGTGCCGCCGCCGACGTCACGCGGGCGGCCTCGACCGCCTGATTGCCAATCTCCACCGTCGCCTGACTGAGGCCGGTGGCCGATTCCGACACCAGTTGGACGCTCGCCGCCGTCTGCGTCGCCGCCGCCGCAACGGTGCCGGCCTGCTGGCTGGTTTCGCCGGCCGTGCGGGTGAGCACCTCGGCGGTCGACCGCAACTCGGTCGCCGACGAGGCGACGCCGGTCACGACGCCGGAGATCTTCTGTTCGAATTCGGTGGCGAGTTCGAGCTGGCGCACCCGTGCCGCCACCAGTTGCCCGGCCTGCCGCGCCATGTCGTCGGTGGCCCTGTTGATGATCGTCGACGCACGCTTGAACGTACCGGGCATGCCGCGCAACAGCACGCGGCGGAAGAAGCGGCCGGCGCTGGCGTGCTCGAGCGCCGCGCTCGACTCGCGGACGAAGGCGTCGGTCACGTCGAGCAGGTGGTTGATGCCGCCGGCGATGCGGGCGAGGTCGCCCTGCGTCTTGTAGCCGACGAGCCGGGCCTCGAGATCGCCGCCGGCCGCCGCTTCACAGACGTCGGCGACGCGGCGGATGACATCGCGATACTGCGCCACCTCGGCGCGCAGCGCCTCGAGCTCGGACCGGGCGCCGTCGTCGGATGCGGTTGCCGTCGGATGCAGCAGCGTGGTGGCCATGGGTGCCCGCTCAGATGGAGAAGACGAATTCGTCGTACGGCATGCCGGTCTGGTCCAGCGTCGCCACCAGATGTGCCACCGCCGCGTCCATGCCGGCGCGCCAGTCGGCACCGTGCGTCGCCTCGATCTCGAGCAGCGCCTGGTAGATCGGCTCGATGGTCTGAATCGCGCGGCGGTCCGGCGATCGGCGGTTCGAGTGATAGCCGATGATCCGCCCGGCCGCATCGAAGGTCGGGGTGACGTGCGCGAACACCCAGTAGTGGTCGCCGTTCTTCGAGCGGTTGACGACGTAGGCGAAGATCTCCCTGCCCGACGCGATCGTGTCCCACAGCAGCTTGAACACGGCCTTCGGCATCGCCGGGTGGCGGATGAGGCTGTGCGCCTGTCCGAGCACCTCGGCCTCGTCGTAGCCGGCGAGACGCAGGAACACGTCGTTGGCGTAGGTGATCCGGCCCTTGGTGTCGGTCTTGGTGACGATGATCTCTTCCTCGCCGAACGTGCGTTCGACGCCGGTGAGCGGCTTGTGCGCGGCCATCACCTTCCTTATCGGCAGCTGGCACGACCGCTTCACGCACGCCGGGCTGCCGACAATCCGGCAGTGCGGCCGTATCGCGGCTCAGCGCTCGGCGCGCCGGAACGTCCGGATCGCGTCCAGGAACGCGTCGCCGAAGCTCTCGGCCTTGCGGGCGCCGACACCGTAGATGCCGTGCAGGTCGTCGAGCGTCGCCGGGCGGCGCTCGGCCATGTCCCGGAGCGTCGTGTCATGGAAGATGACGTAGGGCGGCACGCCGCGTTCGCGGGCGAGCCGCAGGCGCACCTCGCGCAGCACGTCGAACAGCTCCGGATCCGCCAGCTGCCCGACCGCGGTCTTCGCCCGCCCCCGTGTCCGGCCGCTCGGCGGCGGCACTTCACGGTACAGCACGCACTCGCCGTCTCCCCTGAGCAGGGCCGTGCCGGCCGCCGTCAGCCGCAGAATCGGATACGGGTCGCCGTCGCGCAGCAGCAGCCCGTCGGCGACCAGCTGCTCGATGTAGCCGCGCACGGCGGTGCCCGACTCGTCCTTCAGCAGGCCGAACGTCGAGAGGTCGGTATGGCGCGCCGCCACGACCTTCTCGCTCGGCTTGCCGATCAGCACGTCGGTGACGTGGCCGATGCCCCACGTCTGCTTCACGCGCGCGACGCACGAGAGGATCTTGCGCGCGATGGTCGTCGAATCGCCGACCGCATCGAGCTCCTTGAGGCACCAGTCGCACGCGCCGCAGTCGTCCCGGTGCCACGGTTCGCCGAAGTACTCGACCAGCGCACGATGGCGGCAGCGCGTGCCGGACGCGTAGCGCTCCATGTCGCGGAGCAGCGCCCGGGCGCTGTCGGTGAGTTCGCCGTTGCCCTCCAGCATCTGGCGCCAGCGCAGGAAGTCGGCCCCCGAATAGATCAGCACGCACTCGGCCGGCAGCCCGTCGCGCCCGGCCCGCCCGGATTCCTGCTGGTAGTGTTCCGGCGATCGCGGTGAGCCGGCATGGACGACGAAGCGGACGTTCGACCGATCGATCCCCATGCCGAAGGCAACCGTCGCCACGACGATGTCGACCCGCTCGTCGAGGAAGTCGTCCTGATGGCGGGCCCGGATCTGATCCGGCAGACCGGCGTGGTAGGGCACGGCGCTGTGGCCCTCACCAACCAGCCATTCGGCGAGCGCTTCCACCTCGCGGCGCGACGAACAGTAGATGATGCCGGCCTCGTCGTCGTGGCGCGCGAGAATCTGCTTGATCTGGGTGTGGAGATTGCCGCGCCGCAGAACGCGGAACGTCAGGTTCGGGCGATCGAACGACCCGACGAGCACCAGCGGATCGTCGAGCCGCAGCTCGGTGACGATATCGCGGCGGACGCGATCGCCGGCAGTCGCGGTGAAGGCGTGCAGCGACACGCCGGGAAAGTCCTCCCGCAGCCGGCCAAGCTGACGGTACTCGGGACGAAAGTCGTGGCCCCACTGGCTGATGCAGTGCGCCTCGTCGATGGCGACGAAGCGCGGCCCGCATTGCTGGAGGAAACGGCGGAAGCCCTGGCTCCCCTCGCCGACCAGGCGCTCGGGCGAGACATAGAGCAGCCGGCAGCGGTCGTCGCGCAGGCTGGCCATCACCGCGTCGCGCTCGTCGGCGCCGAGCGTGCTGTTGAGGTATGCCGCCTCGACCCCGTCGACCCGCAGTCCGTCGACCTGATCCTTCATCAACGAGATGAGCGGCGAGACCACCAGCGCGAAGCCCTTGCGGCCGGGCGCGTCGCCGGCCGGCGCCGGTGCGTGGACGAGGGCGGGCGCCTGGAAGCACAGCGACTTCCCGCCGCCGGTCGGCATCACCACGACGCTGTCGCGCCGCGCCAGCACCGCCTCCATCGCCTCGCGCTGCAACGGGCGGAAGTCGGAGAACCCCCATACACGATGCAGGGTGTCTCGCAGTTCGGTGACGGACGGCATGGAAGAAGGGGGCACGGAAGACAGGGGCGTGGTTCCAGGTTGCCAGGCGCCGCTCACGGGCACCTCGGACGCGGGCGTCTAGACCGTGACCGGTGGTGAGACCGGCTCCCGGCGGCGGTAGCGCGTGTCGACGTAGTCGTCGACGAGCCGCTGAAATTCGTGCGCGAGCTCCTCGTAGCTGCCGCGCAACGTCATCGCGTGCCGGCCGTCGATGAACACCGGACAGCTCGGCTCTTCGCCGGTGCCCGGCAGGCTGATGCCGATGTTCGCCGCCTTCGACTCGCCGGGGCCGTTCACGACACAGCCCATCACCGCCAGCGTCATCGCCTCGACCCCCTCGTAGCGCACCTTCCACTCGGGCATCATCGCGCGGATGTAGTCCTGCACCCGCTCGGCGAGCTCCTGGAACGTCGAACTGGTCGTCCGCCCGCACCCGGGACACGCGGTGACGCTCGGCGAGAACGATCGCAGGGCGAGCGACTGCAGCAGTTCGCATGCCGCGTACACCTCCTCGCGGCGGTCGCCGCCGGGACGCGGCGTCAGCGACACCCGGATGGTGTCGCCGATTCCCGCGTCGAGCAGCACCCCCATCGCCGCCGACGACCAGACGAGCCCCTTCGTGCCCATGCCGGCTTCGGTCAGCCCGAGGTGCAGCGGCTGGTCGGTCTGCCGCGCCAGGGCGCGGTAGACGGCGATGAGATCGCGCGGCCGCGACGTCTTGCACGAAATGATGATCTGGTCCGTGCGCAGGCCGCATTCCAGTGCGAGCGCCGTCGACTCCAGCGCCGACAGCACCATGCACTCGTTGATGACCTCGTCCGACGTCAGGCCGAGATCCTGGTCGGTGTTCTGCTGCATGCGGGCGACGACCAGGTCCTGGTTCAGCGATCCGCCGTTGACCCCGATGCGCACCGGCTTGCCGTTGTCGACCGCCACCTTGCAGATGGTCGAGAACTGCTCGTCGCGGCGCCGGCCGGTGCCGACGTTGCCCGGGTTGATCCGGTACTTGTCGAGCGCCGCCGCGCACGCGGGATACTTCGTCAGCAGCAGGTGGCCGTTGTAGTGGAAGTCGCCGATGAGCGGCGCCCGGCAGCCCGCATCGAGCATCCGCTGCCTGATCTCGGGCACGGCGGCCGCCGCCTCGGGCAGATTCACGGTGACCCGGACCAGTTCCGAGCCGGCGTCAGCGAGCTCGATGCACTGCTGGGCCGTCGCCCTGGCGTCCGCTGTGTCCGTCATCGTCATCGACTGGACGACGATCGGCGCACCGCCGCCGACCTGGACGTGTCCAACCTTCACGCCCACGGTCTTGTGTAGCCGTACCACTGGCATTGATGCCCCATGATAACACCCGTGGGTTGGCGGCCCCGGTGCTGCGGCCGCCGCCCGGCCACCGCCCGTCAAACCGTCCACGGCAGCGCCGGGCCGACCTATAATCCCCGGAGAGGTGAGTCGGATGCACAAGGTTCTTACACTCGGTGGTGCGCTCGTGCTGGCCGGAACCGTCGCGCTGGTGAGCCTGCAGGCCCAGACCGCGCCGCATCAGGATCACGATCCGGACAAGATGACCAGCGGTGCCGGCATCCCGGCCGGCTGGCTCGCCCGGCTCGACAGTGGATCGACCAGGGCGGAGGGTGTCCGCTTCATGCTGATGGGCACCGGCGTCCACTTCATGACCGGCCCGGCCGGCATCTACTGGAAGCCCGAGATGACGCGATCCGGCCCGTATCAGGTATCCGCCACCTTCAATCAGATGGAACCGGCGGCACATCCCGAAGCCTACGGGCTGTTCGTCGGCGGCGTCGATCTCAACGGTGCCGGCCAGAAGTACACGTACTTCCTGATTCGGCAGGACGGCAAGTACTTGATCAAGCGGCGCGCCGGTGCCAACACCCCGACGATTGCCGACTGGACCGACAGTCCGGCGGTCAAGAAGACCGAAGGAGCGACCCAGGGGAGCAATACGCTGACGATCGCGGTCACCGCCGACAAGGTGCGCTTCGCGATCAACGGCACCGAGGTCAGTGCCGTCGCCCCGACGCAGGTCGACACGGCGGGCATCACCGGATTGCGGATCAACCACAACCTCAACGTCCACGTGGAAGGGTTTGGCGTGAAGTGACGACCATCGACTGGCCGCCCACGCCGCCGCGGCGGCGTGGCCGCGCCGCGGTGCTCGCCCTTCTGTTCGCGCTGCTCTTCGGCGGCGGGACGGCGCTGTCCTATTACGTCGAGTCCCTCTGGTTCGCGTCACTCGGCTTCGCGGCAATCTTCTACACCGGCCTGCGCCTCCAGGCCTGGGTCTTCCTCAGCTTCGCGCTCGTCACGTTCGCGGTCCTCTACGTAGTGTTCACGGCGCTGAAGCCGGCGAAGCTGTCGGAACTGGCGGGCGGCACGATTCTCGTCAACGGTCAGCCGGTCCGCCTGCCGCTCGAACCGGTCATCCGGCTGCTCGGGCTCGGCGCGGCCGCCCTCGTCGCCCTCCTCACGGGGCTCGCGATGGGCGCACAGTGGAGCACCTTCGCGCTCTACTGGAACAGCAGTCCGGCATCGCTCGGTGCGGCGGCGGCCACCGCCAGTGCCACCGATCCGATTTTCGGCCGACCGCTGGCCTTCTATCTGTTCACGCTGCCGGTCTGGCGGCTCATCGCCGGTTGGGCGACGACGCTGGCCGTGATCGCCTTCGGCGCGGCGATCGCGTTCGCGATCGTCTCGGGCGGCACCCGGGTACTCGAGGGGCGGCGGCGGACGGCGGCAACAGACGGCATGTTGCGCGGCGTCTGCGCCACCTTCGGCTTCCTGCTCCTGGCTATCGCCGCCCGGACCTTCCTCGGACGCTTCTCGCTGGTCTACGCCGATCACAGCCTGTTCTCGGGCGTCGGTTACACCGACGCCCACGTGACCATCACCGGCATGCTCATCGTCGCGATGCTGACGGCGCTCGGCGCGCTCGTCGCGTGGGCCGGGGCCGTGGCCCGGCCGCAGGTGACGACGCTGGTCGCCGCCGTCGTCCCGGCGGTGGTCTGCTATGCCCTCGTCAATGTCGCCGGCTGGTACGTGTCGAGCTTCATCGTCCGCCCGAATCAGCTGGTCCGGGAGTCGCCGTACATCGCCCACAACATTGCGTTCACGCGGCGCGCCTACGCGCTGGACCGCGTCGAGCAGAAGCCGTTCGCCGCCGAGACCGGCGTGGCGGCGGTGGAGGCGGCGCAGAATCGCGACACGCTTGAGAACATCCGGCTGTGGGACTGGCGGGCGCTGCAGGACACGCTGCGGCAGATCCAGGCGATCCGCAACTATTACGACTTCGCCGATATCGACATCGACCGCTACGAGATCGACGGCGCGGTCCGCCAGGTGATGCTGGCGGTGCGGGAACTGAACGTCGAGCGGCTGCCCGAAAGCAGCCGGACCTGGATCAACGAACGCCTGATCTACACGCACGGCTACGGCATCTCGATGAATCGGGTCAACGGCTTCACGCCGGAGGGGCTGCCGGATCTCATCTTGAGCAACATGCCGGTACAGTCGACGCACCCGGCCATCGCGGTGACGCGGCCGGAAATCTACTTCGGCGAGCTGACCAACAGCGACGTCTACGTGAAGACGCGGCAGCAGGAGTTCGACTACCCGCAGGGCGACACCAACAGTGTCAGCGTGTACGAGGGGACCGGCGGCATCCTGCTCGGCGGTTTCTTCCGCCGGCTGGTGATCGCGCTCGACCGCGGCGACATCACACGGCTGCCGTTCAGCGACGACATCACGCCGGAGAGCCGGCTGCTGATGCGGCGGAACATCCGCGAGCGGGTGACCGCCGTCGCGCCGTTCCTGACGCTCGACCCCGACCCCTACGTCGTGCTCACCCGCGACGGGCGCCTGGTGTGGATGATGGACGGCTATACGACGTCGGCGTCGTACCCCTACGCACGCCATTACCGCCTGGCCGGACGCAGCATCAACTACATGCGCAACAGCGTCAAGGTCACGGTGGACGCGTATGACGGCACGGTCGTGCTCTACGTCTACGACAACGACGATCCGGTGATCGCGGCGTATCGCGGCATCTTCCCGACCCTGTTCCGCAGCCGCGGCGACCTGCCGGAGGACCTGCGGGCTCACGTCCGCTACCCGGAGCTGATGCTCGAACTGCAGGCGGCGGTCTACGGCACCTACCACATCAACGAGCCGTCGGTCTTCTACAACCGCGAGGACGTCTGGACCGTCGCCTCGGAAGTCGGCATGAACGAACGCAGCGAACAGGCGGCCCAGGTGATGGAGCCGAACTTCGTGCTGATGAAGCTGCCGGGCGAGGACGCGCTCGAGTTCGTCGAGATGCTGCCGTTCACGCCGCAGAACCGCAACAACCTGATCGGCTGGATTGCCGGCCGCAGCGACGAACCGCACTATGGCTCGGCGCTCGTCTACCACTTCCCGCAGAATCGCCTCGTCGACGGGCCGCTGCAGATCGAGGCACGGATCGATCAGAACCCACAGCTGTCGTCGCAGCTGTCGTTGTGGAATCAGCAGGGCTCGAACGTCCGGCGCGGCGGCCTGATTGTCATTCCGGTGGGACGGGCGCTGCTCTACGCCGAGCCGATCTATCTGCAGGCGGCCCGGAGCCCGATGCCCGAACTCCGGCTCGTCGTCCTGGCGCTGCAGGACAGGCTGGCGTACGGATCGACGTTCGAGGCCGCGCTCGCCGGGCTGTTCGGCAGCGAGACGGCCGGATTCAGCGGCAGACGGCCGGCGACCGCCGACGCGGCGGCCGCGGCGCCGGCGCCGTTGCCCGGCATGCTGCCGCCAGCCGCCGGGGCGGGCGGCGACACTGCGTCCACCGAGGCGCTCATCGCCGCCGCGGCGCGCAACCTCGAAGAGTACCAGCGGCTCACCGCCGAGGGGAGAATGGGTGAAGCCGGCCAGCGACTGGACGCGGTCAAGCAGGCGCTGGAACAACTGGCGGGACGCCAGCGGCAAGGGACCCGCCAGACGCAGGAACCGACACCACGATGACCCGACGCCTCATCAGCTCCGGATCGACATTCGAGCACGACATCGGTTACTCCCGGGCTGTCGTTGACGACGACTGGATCTTCGTCTCGGGCACCACCGGTTTCGACTACGCGACGATGACGATCGCGGACGATCTGGTGGCGCAGACCGAGCAGTGCCTGAAGAACATCGAGCAGGCGCTGGCCGAGGCGGACGCCACGCTGGCCGATGTCGTGCGGGTCACCTACGTGCTCCCCGACGGCGCCAGCTTCCCGCAGTGCTGGCCGATTCTGCGCCGCTACTTTGGCGAGGTCCGGCCGGCCGCCATGATGATCTCGGCCGGCCTCGCGGATCCGCGGATGCGCATCGAGATCGAAGTGACCGCGCGCCGCCGCCGACGGTAACGCAGCGCCGTGGCGCTGGCGCCCACCGCCGTCGCGGACCGGCGTGTACAATGCCGGTGAAAGGATGCCGATGCGACTTACTTCACCCACCGTCGCCGTCGCCATGTGCCTGACGGCGGCGACGGCGTTGGCACAGACACCGAAGATGATTCCTGCCCCTGCAGACGTGGCCGCCGCTCCGGCGGGCACCACCAAGACGGCGAGCGGCCTGGCGTCCCGCGTTCTCAAAGCGGGATCCGGTACGACCCGTCCGTCGAAGACGGATCTCGTGACCGTGCACTACACCGGCTGGACGACCGACGGAAAGATGTTCGACAGTTCGGTCGCCCGCGGCGAGCCGGCGACGTTCCCGCTGGATCGCGTCATTGCCGGCTGGACGGAAGGCGTACAGCTGATGGTGCCGGGCGAAACGCGCCGCTTCTGGATTCCCGAGGCGCTCGCGTATCAGGGCCGCCGCGATCCGAAGGGCATGCTCGTGTTCGACGTCGAGCTGCTGTCGTTCAACCCGTCACCGACGCAGGCGCCGGCCGATGTGAAAGCGGCGCCGGCCGATGCGAAGAAGACCGCCAGCGGCCTTGCCTACAAGGTCATCAAGGCGGGTACCGGGAAGGATCATCCGCGCGCCACGAATCAGGTCACGGTGCACTACTCGGGCTGGACCACTGACGGCAAGCTGTTCGACAGCTCGGTGCTGCGCGGGCAGCCGGCGACGTTCCCGCTGAATGGCGTCATCGCCGGCTGGACCGAAGGCGTGCAGCTGATGGTGGTGGGCGAGAAGACGCGCTTCTGGATTCCCGAGAAGCTGGCGTATGAAGGCAAGAGCGCTCCCTACGGACTGCTCGTCTTCGATGTGGAGCTGATCGCGATTCGGTGACCCGGCTGTACAGGGCGGGTGGGCCGGGTGGGCCGGGTAGGGCAGGTAGGGACTTTACCAGCCCTACCCGGCCTACCCGGCCTACCCGCCCTACCTGCCCTACCCGCCCTACCCGCCCTACCCGGCCTACCCGCCCTACCTGCCCTACCCGGCCTACCTGCCCTACCCGGCCTACCCGCCCTACCCGGCCTACCGGGCGGGCCCGGAACTACTTCTCACCGGATACGGTCGATTCTGGAGCCGACTCACGCGGACGGCTGTCGCGCCGTGGCCCGCGATCGCCGGAGCGGCCGGAGCCCCCGGAACCGCCGAACGCCGGACGCCCAGACGGCCGCCCACCGCCGGCGGTGGCGCGCACCGACGCGTCCGCGCGCTCGGAGATTTTGCGCACTGCACGCTGGAAGCGATCGGCCAGCTGCCGTCGTGTGGGCTCGGCCACCGGACCGAGTCGCGACCAGGCCGCCTGCGCCTGCCGTACATCTTCCACTGCCGCTCGCCAGCGGCTGTCGTCTTCGGCCTTGCCGCCGATCGTATTGGCGGCCAGCGCTTCCTTCAACATCGCGGCGAGCCGGTTCACCGGCGACAGGTCGGCCTGCGGCGAGGCGGGACCGGAAAGCGACGCCGCCAGCTCCTCGACCTTCCTGACGAGCGCTTCCATGCGCTTGCGGTTGGCGTCCGGATCCATGTCGGTGCCGCTGAACGCCGCCGGCCAGCGTGCAGTGAGGGCGCTGAAGGCGTCGTTGAAGCGGGCGTCGAGCGCCCGGGCGCGATCCGGGTCGACGCCGCGCGCCGCGAGCTCGGCCTGCCAGCGCCCCCGCAGGCTGCGCACGGTCGACAGCAGGTCGGCCGGCGCCTCGGCGCCGTCGTTGGCCGCCCCCATGGCTTCGAGCTCGGCGCAGATCGCCTCGCGAGCCGCCACCCGTTCGGCGCGCGCCGCGTTGTGGCGCTGCGCGTAGCGCTCGAAGAAGCGGTCGCAGGCGCCGCGGAAGCGCTGCCAGATGGCTTCGGACCGGCTTTTCTTCACCGGACCGATGGTCTTCCACTCCGCCTGCAGCTGCTTGATTTCGGCGGCAGCGGCGTCCCAGTCGGTGGAGTCGGCGAGCGCTTCGGCGCGGATGCACAGGGCGTCCTTGCGCGCCAGGTTCTCGGACCAGACGCCCTTGCGCTGCGCGAGGTCGGCGTTCCGGCGCGTGAAGAAGGCGTCGCACGCCGTGCGGAAGCGATCCCAAATGGCCTTCTCGCGGCCGCGCGACACCGGGCCGATGACCTTCCACTCGGCCTGCAGGTGCTTGATCGCTTCAGCGGTCTGTATCCAGGCCGTCGACTCCGAGAGCGCTTCGGCCTGTTCGCACAGCGCCATCTTCTTCGTGAGGTTCTCGGAGCGCGCCTGCGCCTCGGCGGCGAAATGCGCCTCGCACTTCGCCCAGACGGTGTCGTGCGCTGCCTTGAAGCGGCGCCAGAGCCCGTCGGCCTTGTCGCGCGGCACGTCGGCGGCGGCGCGCCACTGTTGCTGCAGTTCGCGGACCTCGCGCGCGATGGCTTCCGCGTCCTCGAGTCCGTTGAGCGCTTCCATCTTCGCGCACAGCTGTTCCTGCAGGGTGACGTTGGCCCACTTCTGCCACTCGTCCGCCTCGCGCAGTTCGTTCACCTTCGGCGCGAGCAGGTCCTGTACCGCCTTGAGGCGCGTGTGTACGTCTTCGTAGTCGGCCCGGCTCGGCATCGGCGGAATCGCCGCCAGGGCGGCGCGCACGTCACGCAGGGCACGGTCGGCCGCCTTCAGCGACAGATCGGTCTTGCCGCTCAACTGCTCGACACGCCCGAGCAGGTTGTGCATCCGCGCCAACCCTTCGCGGCGCGCCTTCACGTCGGCGTCCGGTGCCGCGGCATCGCCGTCCGGAGCGGCGACGGCCGCCGTTCCCACGGCGGCCGTCGTCACATCGGCAGATTCGGCGGCGTCGGCGGTGGCGTCAGCAGCGGCGATGGCGTCGGTGGCGTCACCGGCGGCGGCGGCGACGTCGGCGGTCGCGTCGACGTCGACCGCCACAGGATCGGTCACGGCTCCAACCGGCGCCTCGACGACCGGCCCCGCCGGCTCCAACTGGCTGCCGCCAGCAGCCGGGGCACCAGCCGAGGGAGCCTCCGCATCGACCTCGAGGGCGGTTGCGAGCGGCTCCGTCACCACGGCCGTCGCCTGTGAAGCCTCAGGCGTCGAGGACGTGGGTGCGGAAGACGGCGTGGGATCGAGCAGGGCGTCGGTAGACATGGGGGACTGAACTTCCTGCGCGTGTGCATGTGCCGCCACACGCGTCGCCTCGGCCGCGGCGGCCGCTGGTTCAGCCATCCGCCGGGCCGCGCGCTCCCCCGAAGTTTCGGGGAATGCCGCACGCTCGCGTATGGCGTTCTTGTTCTTGCTGCGGACGGCCACCGCTGCGCGATCGACCGTTCGTCAACAACTCGACCGCACCTGTGCGGCCTGTTCTGCCTCGCCGCTCCACCGAGCCGCAAGGGGTGGCACTGAATCGAGCCTGGGACCGTTCCAGCATACGGCCGTCTGTCATGCGCGACAAGGCGACCGGGTGATCCATCTACCCGCCATTGCCGCCGATCGCCCGCGCCACATACCGGACCACGGCGCTCCGGACTGCCTCATCCGTGTCAGACCGTGCAACCCCCGCCTCAGCCCGAAGAAGCGCCGCCCGGCCAGTGTCATACCCGTACGACGTGTGATGGGAACAACGGCCCGTGCCGAAATACGTGAGAATGGCGCCTGCAGCCACGCGCCGGCAGTCCAATCGCAATGTACCGTCGTCATTCTAGTCAATCCATGCATCTCATCCGGCACTTCCGTTGCAGCTTTCCGCGCATGTTTCACAGCACTCCAATTTTGCGGATCGCCGGCCCCTTCCTCGTTTCAGGGATGCTCGCCGCCTGCAGCGGCGAATCGCCGACCTCGCCAAGCGGACCGCCGGCGGCCGGTTCCACCATCGCCTACGCCGCCGTGGGCGCCAGCGACGTGACCGGCGTCGGATCGTCGGTGCCGTGCCTCCCGTACACCGATTGTCCGGATGGGCGCGGTTATGCGTTCGTGACCGCGCGCACCCTCCGCGGTCAGGGGTACACGGTCAACGTGACGAATCTCGGCATCCCCACCGGTGTCATCAGCCGCAGCTTCCAGGATCTCGGCAACCAGCTCGGTCGTACCGTCCTGGGCAATTTCATCAGTCAGGAGGCGCCGTTCGTCCCGGCTGACGCAACGCTGATTACGATTTTCGCCGGCGCCAACGAAGTGAATCTCATCACCAGCGCGCTCGGCAGCGGTGCCGGCGGCAACGATCCGGTCGGCTACATCGACCAGCAGGTGACGACCTTCGGCAGCGACTTCCGGCAGCTGATGACGGCACTGCGCACCCAGGCGCCGCGCGCCCGCTACGTCATTCTCAACGTGCCGAACGTGGCCGGCATGCCCTTCCTGGTCGGCGGCTCGCTGTCCCAGCGCCAGGCGGCACAGCGTGCCTCGGTGCGGATGACGACCACCGTCGTCAACGCCCAGGCCGGGAACGACGTCGCCGTCGTCGATCTGATGTGCGATGGCCGACTCTACGACCGGAACAACTACTCGGGCGACGGCTTCCATCCGAACGACGCCGGCTACGCCGTCATCGGCGAGGCGATCGTCCGTGCCGCGACGAGCGGCTCCTATCCGGCGCCGAGCGGCAGCTGCGGCCCGATGACGCTCGTCCCCTAGCCCACGGCACACCACCGTGCCGACCGTGTAGGGTTCACGCTCGGCGTCGCTTATCACTCCGCGCTCCGGCCGCTCGGTGCTACCGTCATCGGGTGCGTTTCACCGAGGCCCGCGCCCAGCTCGAGACCGCCCTGCGCGGTCCCCTGCCCGGTAGCGCGGCCCAGCAGCAGCTCGCCCCGATTCCGGCGCGCACCTGGCCGGACGGC
The DNA here is from genome assembly GCA_902825985.1 of uncultured Acidobacteriota bacterium. GTDB lineage: Bacteria > Acidobacteriota > Vicinamibacteria > Vicinamibacterales > CAVVIG01 > VFZL01. Next base: position 14,173 of record CADEDC010000007.1, read on the forward strand.
CTCGACGCGGCGCGCGTCCGCCACGCCGCCGGACTGCTGCTGCTGTTCCCGCTCGACGACGTCGCCCATCTCGTCGTCACCCTGCGCGCCGACACGTTGCGCCACGGCGGCCAGATTTCGCTGCCCGGCGGCGTCGTCGAACCGGGCGAAACGCTCGAACAGGCGGCGCTCCGTGAGGCGCATGAGGAAATTGCGCTGCCGCCGGCGCTCGTCCGCACGCTGGGACGGCTGACCCCGGTGGACATCCACGTCAGCGGATTCCGGCTGCATCCGATCGTCGGCGTCGCCGACGAGCGGCCGGCCCTGCGACCGGCCGACGGCGAGGTGGCGCGGGTGATCGAAATCCCGGTTGCCGCCCTTCTCGACCCGCGGGCGCTGACCTGGCGCACGCTGAAGCGGGACGGCCAGGCCTATCAGGTGCCGACGCTGGTCGTGCAGGGGGCGGACATCTGGGGGGCGACCGCGATGGTCATCGCCGAGTTCCTGAGCCTGCTCGGCTGGCAGGGCCGCTCCTCCGGGTGATCGTGAAATGATGCAACTTATGCAGATTTCACGATGCACCAGGCCACGTTCTCAGGCTAAAACGACAAAGGTGTAGCTATATTCTTGCGAATTCTGCACGCCGTGGGGGATAATGCGGACATCGAACAGCCGCGCCTAGATCCGCCGGTCCCGCGGATCGCACATGATTCTTCACAGCACAAGTCGCAGTGTCGCTGCTGAACGGCTGCCAAAAGGGGGAGATGATGGGTTCTGCAGTGTTGGGCGAAGCGATCAGCGCCATCCGCGACTGGTCGATCGGCAAGGAACAGACCGTCGGCGGACCGAGCGCCACCGACTCGTTCGGCAGCCTCGTGTTCAATGACGGCGTCCAGGAGAAGCGCCTGCCGAAGGCGGTCTACCACGCGCTGCGGCGCACCATCTCGCACGGCGAGGCGCTCGATCAGTCGATGGCCGATGCGATTGCCGCCGCGGTGAAGGACTGGGCCGTCGAGCACGGCGCCACGCATTACACCCACTGGTTCCAGCCGCTCACCGGCATCACTGCCGAGAAGCACGATTCGTTTCTGAATCCGACCACGAACGGCAAGGCGGTGGCCGAGTTCTCCGGCAAGGAATTGATCAAGGGCGAACCGGACGCCTCGAGTTTCCCGTCGGGCGGCATGCGCAGCACCTTCGAGGCGCGCGGCTACACCGCCTGGGACCCGACCTCCCCGCCGTGGCTGCTGCGCAGCGGCGGCGCCGTCACGCTGGTCATTCCGACCGCGTTCGTGAGCTGGACCGGTGAGGCGCTCGACAAGAAGACGCCGCTGCTCCGCTCGATGGAAGCCCTGTCCAAGCAGGCGCTCCGCATCCTGAAGCTGTTCGGCTCCAAGGCCGAGCGGGTCATCACGACCTGCGGGCCCGAGCAGGAGTACTTCCTGATCGATCGCTACTTCTACCTGTCACGTCCCGACCTGATCAACGCCGGCCGGACGCTGTTCGGCGCCAAGCCGCCGAAGGGGCAGGAACTCGAGGATCAGTACTTCGGCGCCATTCCCGACCGCGTGCTGGCGTTCATGAACGAGGTCGAGTCCGAGCTCTACAAGGTCGGCGTGCCGGTCAAGACGCGCCACAACGAAGTGGCGCCGAGCCAGTACGAGATCGCACCGATCTTCGAGAACGCGAACGTCGCCACCGATCATCAGATGATGGTCATGGAGACGCTGAAGCGTGTCGCGCCGAAGTTCGGCATGGCCTGCCTGCTGCACGAGAAGCCATTTGCCGGTGTCAACGGATCGGGCAAGCACCTGAACTGGTCGATGAGCGACGACGAGGGCAACAATCTGCTGTCGCCGGGCGCCAACGCGCACGACAACATCCAGTTCCTCGTCTTCTGCTGCGCCGTCATCCAGGCGGTGAACCGCTGGCAGGGGCTGCTGCGCGCGACCATCGCCAGCGCCGGCAACGACCACCGGCTCGGCGCCAACGAGGCCCCGCCGGCCATCATCTCGATCTTCCTCGGCGACATGCTCACCGAGATCATGGAGCAGATCGAGAAGGGCGGCGCCAAGTCGACGAAGAGCGGCGGCGTCCTCGACACCGGCGTCCTCGCCCTGCCGAAGCTGCCGCGCGACGCCGGCGATCGCAACCGCACCAGCCCGTTCGCGTTCACCGGCAACAAGTTCGAGTTCCGCGCCGTCTCGTCGGGCCAGAGCATCTCGTATCCGAACACGGCGCTGAACATCGCCGTGACCGAGTCGATCGACGAGATCGCGACGCTCCTCGAGAAGGCGGTCGCCGGCGGCAAGAAGCTCGAGGCGGCGGTCGCCGACCTCCTGCCGAAGATCGTGAAGCAGAACAAGCGGATCATCTTCAACGGCAACGGCTATTCGAAGGAGTGGGAGAAGGAAGCGGCCAAGCGCGGCCTCCTGAACCTGAAGAACACGGTCGATGCACTGCCGCAGATGGTCACCAAGGAGACCATCGCGCTGTTCGAGAAGTACAAGGTGCTCAACCAGCGCGAAGTGCACGCGCGCTTCGAGATCATGGTCGAGACCTACAACAAGACCGTGAACGTCGAGGGCAACCTGATGGTGCTGATGGCGAACCGCTACGTGCTGCCGGCCGCCCTCGAGTACCAGAAGCAGGTGGCCCACAGCGTCGCGGCGGTGAAGGCGGCGGGCGGCAAGTCGGTCGAGGGCAAGAAGCTGCTCGACAAGGTGGTCAAGCTCACCGACGACTTCAAGCGCCGCACCGACAAGCTGCAGGCGGCGCTCGAACACGAGAGCAACTCGGCCGAGAAGCACGCCAAGCACTTCCGGGATGCGGTCATCCCGGCGATGACCGCGGTTCGCGAAACGGCCGACACGCTCGAGTCGATCATCCCGCACGAGGTGTGGCCGCTCGCGACCTATCGCGAGATGCTGTTCATCAAGTAGGGCGCGGCAGTCGGATCCCGGACGGTTCACCGGCTCCGGGGTCACTCCCAGGCTGGCGCGACACCACCGGCGCGGGCGGCATCGCCGTCCGCGCCTTCCTTCGTCACCAGGCACTACCTGGCCTGGTCGACCCTCAGCGTCGCCACGTAGTCGTTCTGCGTGTGCCGTTGCGCCACGCTGGGCGCCGGTGCCAGGTCGACGAGCTGGATGCGCCAGCGCCCGCGCGTCACGTCGCGCGGCACCAGGCCGGTGTGCAGCGACACTTCGGCCGCGGCCGATCGGCCGCTCTGCACCGACAGGACGACGACGGCATCGCCGGCCGTGATGCACTGCACTTCCACCGGACAGCGCGAATCGTCGGTCACCCGCACCAGCCGGATCGTCAGATCGGTGTCGCGCACGCGGACGGTCGCGCCCATCGTCACGGCAAAGTCGGCGGCCAGCCGCCGCTCCTCCTGCCGCGCTGTCAGCCGGCCCGCACCTCCCAGCAGCGCGAGCACGCATAGGCCGATACCTATCCGATGCATCCCTTCACTATAGGGCCGCCGCCATCGCGCCGCACCGCCAGGCGCGGCTGGGCGAGACGCCCGGCCATCCCGGCAGGGCCCTATCGCATCTGGCGCAGCACCGCGGCCGGCAGTTGACAGCTGATCGTCCGCTCGCTGCCGACGAGATCGAGCGTCACGGCCGCCGTCGGGGCGAAGTCGGGCGTGTCGAACGTGAAGCGGCCGCCGCCGCCGCTCACCGACCGGTCCATCGCCAGCATCGGCTTCCCGCCCCGCTTCACGACCACTTCCTTCAATACATTCTTCGTCCCCTTGACCGGCGTGACGCCGATGGTGACGCGGGTCCGGGACGCCGCCTGATAGTTGGGTTGCGGGGCCGGCTTCTTCGCCCGCACGGCCAGCCACACCTCGTAGGCCACCTGTTTGTACGGTGTGTACCAGGCGAGGGTGAAGTCCTCGTTCTTGCAGATCCCGGTATCCCAGAACACGCATGGCGGATCGCTGACCGCCTGCTTGCCACACTCGATGGCGTTGTAATAGCTCTCCGGTGTCAGCGGCAGGATCCCCTTCCCCCACGCGGGTGTCGGATTCGGACGGGCCTGCGCCGTGATCGACACGGTGGCCCCGGCTGCCTGGGCGCCCCCCGGCCGCGGAATCAGCATCGCGGCGCCCGCCAGCGCCGCCACCATCACCAGCTGTGCCTGCAGTCGCGTCATGCGGTCATGCCCTCAGAGATTGGCCAGAATGGCGTCGCCCATGCCGGCGGTGCCGACCTTCGTCGTCCCCGGCAGGGCAATGTCGGCCGTCCGGATGCCGCCGTCGACAGCCTTCGCCACCGCGGTTTCGATAGCGACGGCCGCGTCGTGGGCGGCGAACGAGAAACGCAGCATCAGCGCCGCCGACAGGATCTGCGCGATCGGATTGGCGATGCCCTTGCCGGCGATGTCGGGCGCGGTGCCACCGGCCGGCTCGTACAGCCCGAACGCCCCTTCCGCCAGGCTCGCCGACGGCAACAGGCCCATCGAACCGGTGAGCATCGCGCACTCGTCGGACAGGATGTCGCCGAACATGTTGCCGCACAGCATGACGTCGAACTGGTGCGGATTCTTCACCAGCTGCATCGCGGCGTTGTCCACGTACATGTGCGAACAGGTCACGTCCGGGTACTGCTTCGACACGGCGGTCACGATCTCCCGCCAGAACACCATGCTGGTGAGCACGTTCGCCTTGTCGATCGAGACGACGCTGCGGCGCCGGGTGCGCGCCGCCTGGAACGCCTTGTGGGCAATCCGTTCCACCTGCTTGCGCGAGTACTCCTTGGTATCCCAGGCGCGCTCGTCCGGGCCGCTGCCACTGCGCCCCTTGCCGTCCGGCCGCTGCGCGAAATAGGCGCCGCCCGTCAGTTCGCGGACGACCAGGATGTCGAAGCCGTCGCCGACGATGTCGGCGCGCAACGGGCAGGCGGCGGCGAGCGCCCGGTAGACGCGGGCGGGGCGGAAGTTGCAGTAGAGATCGAAATGCTTGCGGAGCGGCAGCAATGACGCGCGCTCGGGCTGCTTGTCGGGCGGCAACGACTCCCATCGGGGACCGCCGACCGAGCCGAACAGGATCGCCTGACTGGCCTCGCACGCCTGCAGCGTCGCGGCCGGCAGCGCCTCGCCATGTTTGTCGATCGCGATGCCGCCGACGTCCATCGGCCGCCACTTCACCGTGAAACCGAACCGGCGACCGGCCGCTTCGACGATCCGCACGGCTTGTTCCATGACTTCGGGTCCGATGCCGTCGCCGGGCAGCACGGCAATGTCGAATGTACTCATCGTGGTGACTAGAGTATTGCTTTCGGCCTGGTGCTGTCACCCCGGGCCGGCCGCCGCGGCCGGCGCTCCGGCGCGGCTGGTACAATGCCGTGTTTCCTTCGTTCATTGAGGACAGGTGTGACCAAGCGCAAGCAGGACGATCCGTCGCTGTTCGATGTCGTGGACCAGGCGCCGGCGGGTGTCGGGGACGGTGGTGGCCCGGGGGGCGGCCGGCCGGCCGGCATGACCGGCGGCGGCGGGCCCGGCAGCATCGAGAACGTCGCGCTGCACGAAGCGGCGCAGGCCCGCTATCTGAACTACGCGCTCTCGGTCATCACCGCCCGGGCGCTGCCGGACGTGCGCGACGGCCTCAAGCCGGTGCAGCGCCGGATTCTCTACTCGATGTGGCAGAAGAACCTGACCGCCGATGCCAAGCACCGGAAGTGCGCGACGGTGGTCGGCGACGTCATGGGCAACTTCCATCCGCATGGCGATTCGGCGCTCTACGAGACGCTGGTCCGCATGGCGCAGCCGTTTTCGCTGCGCTATCCGCTGATCGACGGGTCGGGCAACTTCGGCTCGCTGGACGGCGACAGCGCCGCGGCGATGCGCTACACCGAGTGCCGCCTGGCGCGTGTCAGTGACGAGATGCTGATCGAGATCGAACAGGCCACCGTCCACTTCCGGCCCAACTACGACGGCACGAAGACCGAGCCGGTGGTGCTGCCGGCGCGCCTCCCGAACCTGCTGGTGAACGGCACGACCGGCATCGCGGTCGGCATGGCGACCAACATCCCGCCGCACAATCTCTCCGAAATCTGTACCGCGCTGGCCAAGCTGCTCGACAACGAGGACATCAGCAACGCGCAACTGTGCCGCTACGTCAAGGGCCCGGACTTCCCGACCGGCGGTCAGATTCTGAACTCGGCGGACGAACTGAAGGAGATCTACCGCACCGGCTCGGGCTCGGTTCGCCTCCGCGGCACCTGGGACCTCGGCCCGGAGACCCGCACGACGAAGACGATCTACATCGACAGCGTGCCCTACACCGTCAACAAGTCGCAGCTCGTCGAACGGATCGCCGAGGTCGTGATCGGCCGCAAGCTGCCGCAGCTGCTCGACGTCAAGGACCTCTCGACCGAGGACGTACGGATCGCGCTCGAGCTGAAGAAGGACGCCGACGAGAAGATGATCATGGCGTATCTCTTCAAGCACACGCCGCTGCAGATCAACTTCGCCGTCAACCTGACGTGCCTGGTGCCGGTCGATCAGAACCCCGAGGTCGGCCGGCCCGAGCGGCTGGATCTCAAGCAGATCCTCTGGCACTTCCTGCACTTCCGTCTCGACGTCGTGACCCGGCGGCTGGAGCACGAGCTCGCCGCCCTGAACCGGCGGATTCATCTGCTCGAGGGGTTCGAGAAGGTCTTCGACGCGCTCGACGAGATCATCCGGATCATCCGCCGGTCGGACGGCAAGGCCGACGCCGCACAGACGATCATGCAGCGCTTCGAGCTCGACGCCGACCAGACCGAGGCGATTCTCGAGCTGAAGATCTACCGGCTGGCGCGCCTCGAAATCCTCATCATCCGCAACGAACTCGACGAGAAGCGGAAGCGCGCCCGCCAGATCACCGCGCTGCTGCGCGACGAACCCGGCCGCTGGACGATGGTCCGCAGCGAACTCGAGGCGGTGCAGCAGAAGTACGGCGACAAGCGCCGGACGATCATCGCCAGCGACAGCGGCGAACCCGAGTACAGCGCCGACGACTTCATCATCGAAGAAGACAACATCGTCATCGTCTCGCGCGACGGCTGGGTGAAGCGGCAGAAGGAGGTCAAGGACCTCGCGACCACGCGGCTGCGAGAGGGCGACGCGGTGCTCGCCGCCCTGCCGGGCAGCACGCGGGCGACCGTGGTGTTCTTCAGCAATTTCGGCGTCGCCTACACGACCCGGATCATCGACGTGCCGGCCTCGACCGGCTACGGCGAGCCGATCCAGCGCCTGTTCAAGCTCCGCGACGGCGAGCGCGTCGTCGCCGCCTGCAGTCTCGATCCGCGCTCGGTCGGCGACATCAGGCCGCGACCGAAGAAGGGCAGCGACGAGGCCGACCCGGCGCCGGTGCATGCCGTGGCGGTGGCGACCGACGGCTATGCGCTGCGGTTCGGGCTCGAGGGGTTCGTCGAGCCGAGCACGCGCGCCGGACGCCGTTTCGGAAAACCGGGCGAGGGTGCAGAGTTCGTCGGCGTGGCCAAGATCACGGGTGACGAGACGATGATCGCCGCCACGGCGGAGGCGCGGGGCCTGCTCTGCCGGGTCGACGAGATCAACTACCTCGCCGGCCCGGGGCGCGGGGTGATCCTCATCAAGCTGTCGACCGACGAAGATCGGGTCATCGGCTTCATCGCTTCGACCGGCGACCGCGACCTGTTGACGGTGGAAACCAGCCGCGGGGCCGAGCAGACGATCAGCACCGGGAAGTACGACGTGACGGGCCGGGGCGGCCGCGGACGGGAACTGCTGCAGCGCGGCGGCTTCACCCGCGTGATCAGTCCGGCGCCCGAGTTGCCGGAACCACTGACGGAAGCGTGACGCGGCCGGCCGGTGGCGGGACGCGGCCGCCGTCAGCCGGCCCGGCGGGCGGTCGTCGCCCGACGCAACCGGCCTGTCAGCGCCCCCGGCCAGCCAGCGGCGCGGGCCGGCACGACGGCATCTCAGGTGGGGCGCCGGCGGCCGGTCGCGGCAGCCTGACAGCAAAAACCTGGATCGGCGGAATTTTGCAGTACAATGGCAGTGCTTCGGCGCCAGGCCATGGGGCTCGACCGCTGCGAACACCGAGGCTGGCAGGGGGCCAGCCGCTGTCGCTCGGGCCGACCAAGCCATGCAGCGTCCTGCTGCCGTCTAAGCGCTCATCCAACACATAGGATTGCCGTTTGGCACACCAAGAACGCGTCAACATCGCGGTCTTCATCGACTTCGACAACATCGAAATCGGTGTGAAGACCACCCTCGGCGAACATTTCGATATCGGGACCATCCTCGAGGCGCTCAAGGAGCGCGGTGAGGTCGTCACCAAGATCGCATACGCCGACTGGACCCGCGCCGGCGAATACAGCCGCGCACTCACGCAGCACGCCATCCGTCTCGTGCAGCGGAATCTCACGCCGGGCGGCGACAAGAACGGGGCGGACATCAACCTCGCCCTCGACGCCCTCGAGATGGCCTTCACCCATCCCCACATCAATGCCTACGTCATCGTCGGCGGCGACAGCGACTTCCTGTCACTGGTCGAGAAACTGAAGCAGTACGACAAGAAGGTGTTCGTGGTCGGCGGACGATCGTTCACGAGCATCATCCTGCAGCGCAACTGCCACGAGTTCATTGCCTACGAGAACCTGATCCGTCGGCCGGCGCCGCGCAGCGGCGGAGCCGGACGGCCGATGCCGCCGGCCACCGCCAGCGCCCCGATCGCGCAGGCGTTCCCCATCGTCCGCCGCGCGCTGAAGATTCTCGCCGACCGCGAGGTGTCGCCGCAGACCGGCCTGCTCAAGAGCACGCTGCTGCAACTCGACTCCACCTTCTCCGAACGCAGCTTCGGCGCGTCGTCGTTCCTCGACTTCACCGAGAAGCTGCAGCAGGCGGGGCTGGTGCAACTGAAGCACTCGGGCCGCAGCGTCATGGTGGAGCTCAACCCGGCATTCCCGGCCGACGAGTCCGACACGATGATGGCGGGTCCACAGGCGGCGCGGCCACGCATCGAGGGCGAGGACGACGGCGGCGGCGCCGCCGACGTCGCGGCCCCGGTACCGGCAACGGCGGCGGTCGGCGCGACCGTTGCCCCGCCGCAGGCCGCACCGCGAGGACCGCAACCGGCCGGGCAGCCGCTGGAACCGGTCACCGTGATCGGCGACAACGCCGAGGGCGTGAAGGTGGCCGCCCAGGTCCTCGGCGCCGCCACCGGCGCCCGCTGGCCGATGTACCTTCGCAACGTGAAGCAGATTCTGCGGGCCGGCTCGTTCGACGAACGCCGTTACGGCTTCGGCGGCCTCATCGACCTGCTGCGCGCCTGCCAGAAGGACGGCCTGGTGCGGCTCGAACGCGATCGGCGTGGTGGCTTGCGTGTCTTCCAGGGCCAGGCGCTCGCGCGCCCGGCTGGAGCGCCGCGCGTCGACGCCGAAGGCCGTTCCCGCGACCTCGAGGGGGATACGGACAGCGTGCCGATGGACGAAGACGACCAGCGGGCATTCATCCAGCCACTCGAGCCGCGGCCGGTGGAGCTCATCGACGTCGAAGAGTCGGACGTCATCGACGCGCAGCCGGTGTCGGTCGTGGACACCACGGCGGAACTGCTCGGTCGCGCGAAGCCGCGCAAGCCGCGCACGCGCGCCGCAACGACGCATCAGGTGTCTGGTAATCAGGCGCCGTCACCGCGCGGGACGCGGAAGGCGGCCGGCACCCGGAAGGCGGCGGCTACCCGCCGTCCGCGGAAGAAGGCCTCGGGCGACTAGCGCGCCCACCAGACGCGGGTCGCCAGTCGTCAGTCACCGCATCGGCAGCCGGTTGCGCGCCGATGTCGTGGCTGACGGTTGGCGACCGACCCGACAGGCTACCGCTTTCCTTCGATGTACGACATCCACTGCCGCACCAGCGCCGCCGGCTGGCCGCCACGACCCTTCAGATAGGCGTCCGCGTAGCGGCGCGCCAGTGCGCGATCCTCGGCCGCCGAGCGGGCCGTCGCGCCGAGCACGCGGAGGTGATAGATCCACTCCACGGCCATGGCCAGCGCATCGCGATCCTCCGGCTGCGCCGCGAGGTGGCGCTCGAGCATCCGAACCGCCTCCCGTCCCTGCCCGAACGTCGCATAGGTCAACGCCAGCGGCTTGGCGAACCGGACGTCGGACGGCCACTGCAGCACTGCCTCTTCGAGCACGCCGCGCGCCAGCGCGAGCTGGCGGGCTCGCAGCAGGGTGTCGCCCAGCCAGACGTACAGCTCGGGCAGTTCCGATCCGCCGATGAGCGCCGTCTGCCAGGCGCCAGCCGCGGCGCTGTCCTGCCCGGCCTCGGCATACACCGCGGCGAGATAGTTCAGCAACGGCGTGCTGTCGGCCTCCACCTGCACCGCCGACTTCAAGGCGTGCTCGGCCACCTCCAGCTGTCCGGCGCTGAACGCCGCGATGGCCTGGTCGAACGCCGGCAACGCCGTCGGCGACACCCGGTCGCGGAACTGCTTCAACGTGGCCGGCGCGAGGACGTCGGCCTTCGCGAACGGCCGCACGAACATGCCGTCGGCGACTGGCAGGTAGAGATTGGACAGCGGCGTCGACGACAGACCGACGCCGCCGGCGGACGTCATCAGCACCGGCGGTGCCGCCACCTCGAATCCGCGCGTCATCGTCTGGACGACCGTCGGCGTTTCGCTGGCGGTATCGGACACGACGGCGCGGACGACGTAGCGGCCGGGCGGCAGCTGTCGGGTCAGCAGCAGGTCGGTGAAGATGACCCGGGCATCGTTCATCCGGTTCGCCGTCACCGGCTTGTCGACCAGCGCCGGACCGTCCGGGGATGCCGCCAGCTCGAATCGTGCGACCAGGCGATCGAGTCCGGGACCGTAGGCTTCGAAGTAGCCCTGGACGCTGCCGAACGAGACGAGGTGACTCACCGACGGATGACCGATATCGCGGCTGTCGATCGGACCGCCGACGATCAGGTCACTGAACGTGAGGGCGTCGTGAACCGCGAGGCCGGCCGTGAAGTGGTGCTCGACCGAGCCAATCTGATCGCCGTCGGCGGCCGCCAGCTTGAACGTATAGTCGCCCGGCGGCAGGCTGGCGCCGGTCACGTACTGGAGCGGCGACGGCACGCCCTTCATCACCGGCGGCAGCGGCGCGTCGACGGCCCGTGAATCGACGATCCGGCCGTCGGCATCCGCGATGTAGTACGACAGCGCGACGCGATGGGCCTCGGTGTATCCCTTGCCGATATCCGTGTGGACCAGCAGCTGGACGCGATTCCGCTCGGGACCGCGCAGGGAGAAGGCGGCGGCCTTGAGCGGCAGCGCCGACAGCGGCAGCGGAGTATTCAGGGCGTTGGCGACCACCTGTCGCGGCACGCGCGCCGCCGGGTCCAGGCTGTCGTCCTTCATCATGCGGCGGGCGCGCACCGTCGCTCCCTTGCGGGTCACCTCGACCCGAACCGGGTGGGGCGTGCCGTTCTTGTCGGTTGGTGCCGACTCGACGCCGACCAGGTAATAGCCGGACAGTTCGGACTCGATGCGATCGAAGACTCCGGCGCCGGCGCCGTTGATGGCGAAGCTGGCGCCGCGCGACGAGTCGGCCAGTGAATCCATCGAATCGATCAGCATCGCCCGCTCGAAGGCCGGCATCGTCGGCAGCGTCGGGTCGGCGATGTCGAAGAGCCGGTTGTCGAGGCGCAGCGCGTAGATGCTGGTGCGCGCCAGGCCAGCGAGGGCGCCGAGCTCGTTGACCGCCGACCGCTGGTCGTCGATCGGGAAGCCCTCGGAGACGAAGAACAGCGTCTTGGGCGCATCGATGCTGGCCAGTCCGCGCAGCAGCGTGCGCAACGTGCCGATCGTCATCTGGCCGTTCATCTGCGCATCCGCCGCCATCTGCATGGCCTGCGCCTGGACCTGGCTGCTGCACTGGTCGATCTCGAACATGCTGCCGGAACACTCGCGCACGAGGACGCGCTCGAGGGCGCCGAGGGTGCCGCGGGCGATGTCGAGCGCCTCGACTTGTGCGATGTCGAAGTCGGCGAACCCGAACTGACGGTTCAAGCCGCCCATCTGGGCGATCGCGCGCTTCACCCGCTCGCGATCGTCGGTGAAGGGTGTCGATGCATTGCCCGGACCGATGCCGACCACGGCGATCCGATCCGACGGCTGCAGCCGGTCGATGAACTCGCCTACCGTGCGCTGGATCGACTGCGTCGCGCCGAAGCGGATGTTCGGCTGGTCGATGACGAAGAGCATCAGCCGACCGCCCGACACCGACTCATTGCTCGAGTAGCCGGCCGGCGGTGGCGGCGGCGGCGGTCCGGTCAAGGTGACGAGCGGCGTCCACTCGGCGGTCAGGATGCGCCGCGGTGCATTGTCGATCCGGATCGTGAACTCCTCCGGCTTGAGATCCAGGATCGGTCGGCCGCGATCGTCGACGACGGTCACGTCGACCGAGGTGACATCCACCGACGAGCGGAACCGGGGCGGATCGGCGGCGGTCTGCGCGAGCACCGGCGCGCAGGCACACAGCAGGAGCAGCAGGCTTCTCAGGGTCGGGCCGATCATCGTTGCGGGATGGCGCGGTAACCCTGACGCGCACGGATGTTGAGGGGCTGCCCGTCGATCTCCACCTTGATCTCGTGCCACGAGTCGTCGCGGGTGGTGTAGGTGGGCTGATAGCCGATGAGATACTGATTCGACAGCTCGTCGAGGAGCTCTTCGAAGGCACCCTGGAGTGCGTCGATGTTGTCGGTCGTGAACACCCGTCCGCCGGTCGGCAGCGTCAGCCGCTGCATGACGCGGCGGAGATAGTCGTGCGTCACGCCGCGGCCCTGGCCGATCATGTACAGGGTGACGTCGCTCGCCTGCAATCGCCGCTCGACGTCTTCGAGCGTGACATGACTGCCCTGATCCTCGCCGTCGCTGAACACGACGAGCGCCCGGCGGCCGGTCTGCCGCCCGAGCATCTCGATGCCGCGGAGGATGACGTCGTACAGCGCCGTCGCGCCCCACGGGGCCAGCCGGTCGACGGCCCGCGATCGTTCGGCGACGTCGACCGACCGGCGGGTCAGCGTGAACACCGAGTCGTTGAAGCCGAGCAGCGTGACCTGATTGCCGGTCGGCACCGCCGCGAGGAAGTTGCGCACCGACCGCTTCAGGCGCGGCATCGCCGCCGTCATGCTGCCGCTGATGTCGACGGCGACGACGAGTTCCAGCGGCACGTCCTGCGACGCGAAGTAGCCGATGTCCTGCAGCTGGCCGTCCTCGTAGATGCGGAACTGCGTCTGCGGGATACCGGCCACGAACTTGCCCTTGCCGTCGGTCACGGTGACGGTCACCTGCACCGCGTCGACTTCGACCTTGTCGGCGTAGTCCAGCCCCTTGGTGCGCATCGTCCGGACGATCCGGCTGCCGCCGTCGAGCGTGACGACGACGCGGATCTGGTGGGCGACGACGTCCCGGCCGGCGTCCCATTCGCACTCGAACGGTGCGGCGCCGAACTCGCACACCTGCCGTCCATCGACGAAGAAGGCGACGCCCGTGACACCGGTCGCGGGCGCCAACGTGGCGCGCAGCGCTGTTGGACCGCTGACGAACTGCGTGGGATCGGGCGACTCGATCTGGATGCGCGCGGTCGCCGGCGGGGTCGTCGCGCCGATCGGCGCGACGGGCGCGGCAGGCACCGCGGTCTGCGCGGCAGTCGGCCCGAACGGCACCGCCGCCAACACGAGTACCCCTGCCGCCCATTGCCAGCCTGCCACGTGCCTAGGGCTCCCTGTCCTCGTCGGGTATGAGCGCACCGCCGACCGACGCCGCGGCGGCGACATAGTCCTCGATCCGCTCGCGGGACACCGCCCGGGCGGCCACGGACAACGCCCACCAGTCTCCACCATCTATGGGTGCCGCGTCTGCAAGGAAATCCTGGATCGCAGCGGCGAGAACCGGGCGCATCAGGTCGGCCGGCAGGCCGAGCTCGGTCAGCACTTCGGCCACCCGGATGTTCAGGTCTGGAACAGCGGCGGCCCCCATCGGCAGCTGCGGGCGGCCAGCGAGCAGCGGCCAGGTCGCCGGCAGCACCATTTCTGTACACGGGCAGCCGCTGAGCGGAAGCGCATTGGCCCCCCAGTACGCCAGCTCCCGGGCCGACGGACCACCGCCCAGGTGCACGAGTTCGGCGAGGGAGAAGTGCTCAGGCAGACCGGTCGGCGCGGCGCCCTGGGCCAGCGCCAGGCCGCGCCGGCGCAGCGCGTCGAACCGGACGGCGTCCGCCAGCGCCGACAGCGGCTCGCCACCGGTGGCGGCAGCCAGCACCCGTGCACGGCCTTTCGCCAGCGCCGCCACCATCGCATCCCTCGTGTCATCCCGCAGCTGCCGAGCATCGAGCAGCGCGAGCCCGACGGCAAAGGCGTCACGGTCCAGCGACGCGACGCGCGGCGGGCCGGTCAGCCGATCGACGTTGATGTGGGTCAACGAGAGGCGCGCCAGCGCCAGATCCAGTCCGAGGGCCGATCCGACCACGTGCCAGGCGACGCCGGGCTGAAAGTCCTGCCGCGGCACCGCCCAGATGAGCCGCGCCCGTGTGTCGGCATCGAAGCGGCCGAACCCGAAGTCGTGCCGGTAGGCCGCGGTGCGACTGAGCAGCGCGGCACCCTCAGGATCGCCGAGGTCGAGCGCGTAGGCGGTCGACAGCAGCGCCTGGGCGAGCGCGACGTCGACAAGTTCGTGCAGGACCGGCGCCTGCCGCGCCGCCCGTCGTACGTCACCGGCCCGCGCCGCCTGGCCGACTTCGGCGACGACCCGCTCGAGCACCTCGCGGGTCCGGCGCGGCGGTTCGACGCCGGGCGGCACCGTGTCGGTCGCCGTCGACGCGACGGCGACCGCGTGCTCGATCGGCAGCTGCTGCAACGCGCCGTGCACGGCCTGGAGGCGGCCGCCGTCGAGGCCGGCATCCGCCAGCGTCGTCGCCATCCGCTCGAGCGCGACGGCCAGCGCCACCGTCGGGCCGCCCTGCTTCTCGCGCACCGCCTGCAGCCGCCGCAGCTCGGCGGCCGGAAAGTCGATGCGGTAGCGCTCGCCCTCCCAGTCGATGGTGCGGGCCCGCGCACCGGCCGGCGGTCCGGCGAGCGCCAGCAGCAGGCTCGTATCGACATCGGTGGCGGGCGGCAGCAGCGGCGCGAGATCGCGATCGAGCCAGCGAGCGATGCCACCGGCATAGTGGCCGTGAGGGTCCAGCGGCACGGTGAACAGCCCGCGCACGAGTGACTCGGCGGTGCGCTGGGTCACCGAGCCGTGCCTGGCCATGCGCGCCACGAGGGCGAGCGCCGGCTGCACCTGCGCCATCACCCAGAAGCCGCGATTGCTGTCGCCGAGTTCCAGACGGGCAGCGCGCTGCGACACGAAGGCGAAAATCGCCGGGGCCCGGAACCCCATGCGCTCGAGGGTCAGCATCAGCATCTTCTGCCGGGGGAACGCCACGACGGCGTCGACCGCCTCCGCCGATGCCGCGGTCGCCGCCGCGCCGAACACGCGCTGCGCGAACGCCAACTGGTCGAGGTGATTGCCGCGTTGATGCATGTTGCCGCGCACCGCCGCGTCGGCGAGCCAGGCGGCGTCCATCGCCCCGGCGCCACCGGACGCCGGGCGGTTGCCACTGCCGGCGCCGCCGGTCGGCGGCACCTGCCAGACCGCCTCCCAGAACGATCGATCGGCCGGCGGCAGCGGCTGTCCGGCCGCGTCGACCTGGACGCGGGTGAGCAGCAGCGCCAGATCGCCGACCGGCCGCGTGTACGGATAGCGATCCTCCCGCCACTCCCCGTACTGGGCGCCGGCCAGGGCGACGAGCGCCCGCAGCCGCTCGCTGCGCACCTGCACCCCGTCGGCCGGCGGTCCGAGCGCGAATCGTGCGTGCGCGGCGTCCAGCAGGGCGACGGTACCGTAGACATACGCGAGCCGGCCGCCGCCGGGCGGCGTGAACAATTGCCGAATGAACCGGTCCGGCGCCGTCACCGGGGCGCCGGCCACGGCCTCCCACACGGCGCGATCGTCGGCGGTGCCCGGGGTGACGACGCGACCGTCGTGGATGCGAAGGCTGGCCCCGAACGCCGCCACTGTCGCCGCGCCGCGCTCGTACAGGTCGGACAACAGCGCCGGGGCGCCGCTCAGGTACGCCAGCGTCTCGTCGTCCATGCCGGCGAGGCCGGCGGCGAGAAGTGCCGCCCGACGATCCACCACGATCGCGGTCAGCAACCGGGTCAACGGGATGGGCCGCTTGAAGATCGCCGCGCTCCAGACGTCGGCATCCAGCGGGACGACCACCTGCGGCGCCGACGCCGACGCGCCGGCATCGACACCGGCGGCCGCGGTCGGCGCGCCGTTGGCGGCGCGGAGCGCTTCGAGCAGGGCGACGCGTTCATCCGAACCGAAGTGCGCGAGGCGGACGAAATCCGGCAGGAAGCGCACGCGGTCGCGATCGGGCAGGAGGCCGAGGGTACGCGCGGCGTCGAGTACCGGGCGGGGCACCGGCGCCATCACGGTGGGGGGACCGGCGGCGAACAGCGGCGGACAAAATGCCGCTACAATCGTCAAGCACACGAACCACGTGCGCGGCATCGCAATCCCTGCTAGAGACGAGTAAAGGCGCAGATTACTACACATGGCCTCCGCCACCTACACGGCCAAAGACATCACCGTCCTCGAAGGGCTCGAGCCCGTCCGCAAGCGTCCCGGCATGTACATCGGCGGCGTCGGCTCCGCCGGGCTGCACCACCTGGTCTGGGAAGTGCTGGACAACGCCATCGACGAGGCGATGAACGGCTATGCCGCGAACATCCGGGTCACGTTGCACGAGGACGGTTCGTCGATCACGGTCGAGGACGATGGCCGCGGCATCCCCATCGACAAGCATCCGGCGACCAAGAAGAGCGCGCTCGAAGTGATCTTCACGGTGCTCCATGCCGGCGGCAAGTTCGAGGCGGGCAGCTACAAGACGGCCGGCGGCCTGCACGGCGTCGGCGCCAGCGTCGTGAACGCCCTGTCGAAGGAGCTCGTCGCCACCGTCAAGCGCGATGGCGCGCTGTGGGAAATGCGCTTCAGGCAGGGCCGGCCGGTGGCGCCGCTCAAGAAGCTCGGGCCGGCGCGCGGCACCGGCACGACGGTCTACTTCCACCCGGACGCCGCGATCTTCCCGAAGATCGAGTTCGACGCCGCCGTCATCCGCGAGCGGCTCGAGATCGCCAGCTTCCTGCACAAGGGCGTCAAGGTCGTCTTCGAGGACGACACGACGAAGACGAAGACCGTCTTCGAGCACGCCGATGGTGTCGTCGACTACCTGAAGGCGGTGGTGGCCGCCCGCGGCGCGAAACCGGTGCACGAGGCACCGTTCGTGCTGACCAAGGAAGACGGACTGCGCACCGACATCACCTTGCAGTGGACGGAGTCGACCGACGAGCACCTCCGCTCGTACGTGAACGGCATCCCGACGGGATCGGGCGGCACGCACGAGAACGGCCTGCGCGCCGGCATCGGCAAGGCGGTGCGCAACTTCATCGAGACCCACAGCCTGTCGCCCAAGGGGGTGACGCTGACGGCGGAAGACATCCGCGAGGGGCTCACCGGCATCCTGAGCGTGTTCATCCAGGAGCCGCAGTTCCAGGGCCAGACGAAGGATCGCCTCAACAACCCCGAGCTGCTCTCGGCGGTCGACGGCGTCATCCGGCCGGCGCTCGAGCACTGGCTGAATCACAACATCAGCGTCGCCGAGTCGATCGTCGCCCGCATCATCCTCGCGGCGCGCGCCCGTGAAGCCAGCCGCGCCGCGCAGGCCGAAGTGTCACGCAAGAGCGCCACGTCGACGCGCCTGAACCTGCCCGGCAAGTTGAGCGACTGCACCAATCCGTCGAGCGACGGCAGCGAACTGTTCATCGTCGAGGGCGATTCGGCGGGCGGCTCGGCCAAGCAGGGACGCGATCGCGCGCGGCAGGCGATCCTGCCGTTGCGCGGCAAGGTGCTCAACACCGAGAGCGCGTCGCTGGCGAAGGTGCTCGAGAACAAGGAACTGTCGGACCTGGTGACGGCGCTCGGCTGCGGACTCGGCAAGAACTTCGAGCTGGCGAAGCTGCGCTACGGCAAGGTCATCATCCTCGCCGACGCCGACTCGGACGGCAATCACATCGCCACGCTCCTGCTCACGTTCATCTACCGCCACTTGCCGCAGCTCATCGCCACCGGCAAGGTGTACCTCGCGCAGCCGCCGTTGTATCGCATCGACATCGGCAAGGAGACGTTCTGGGCGCTGGACGACGCGCACAAGGGGGCGGTGCTCAAGTTGAAGGCCGGGCGGGGGACGCCGGAAATCACGCGATTCAAGGGGCTCGGCGAGATGATGCCGAAGGTGCTGTGGGAGACGACGCTCAATCCACGGACGCGGCGCCTGCAGCGCGTCGAGATCGCCGACCAGATCGCCACCGACCGGGTCATCAACGAACTGATGGGCAAGGACGCATCGGCCCGCTTCCGGTTCATCATGGAACGCGCCGACGAGGCCGACGAACTCGACGTCTAGCACCGGCCGGCGGGCGGCCGGCGCCTAGGCAAGCAGCGCGCGCAAGCCGGTCACGAGCCGGCCGACACCGTCGGCCACCGTGGCCTTCTGCAGCGCGCCGTAGGCGACGCGGAAGTAGCAGCCGCGGTGCATGCCGAACGCGGTGCCGGGAATCACGGCGACCTTGTGCTCCCTGATCAGGCGCTCGTTCAGGCTCACCGGATCCTGGTCCGTCTCCACCTCGAGCAGGCAGTAGAACGCACCTTCGGCGGCCGGGACGCGCGCGCGCGGCGCCAGCGTCGACAGTTCGCCGACCACGAGGTCACGGATCGAGGCGAGCTCGCGGACGTGCGGCTCGCAGTACGGACGACCAATGGCCAGCGCGGCACGCGCCGCAACCTGGGACGCGATCGACGGACAGATCAGGATCGTGTCCTGACTCTTCATCATCGCCGATGCCAGGCGCTCCGGATAGGCCATGTAGCCGATGCGCCAGCCGGCGAAGCCGAACGCCTTCGACAAGGAATAGATGGCGATCGTGCAGTCGGCGGCGCCCGGAAACGCCGCCGGCGAGGTGTGTCGGGCGCCGCCGTAGGTGAAGTACTCGTAGGTCTCGTCGCTGATGTGGATCAGTCCGCGCTCGCGGCACAGGGCATTCAGCTCGCGCAGCGAGGCGTCGCCGAGCACGGCGCCGCTCGGATTGTTCGGCGACACCGTCACCACCGCCCTCGTCCGTGGCGTCAGCGCGCCGCGGATCGCGTCCAGGTCGAGCTGGTAGCGTGCGTCCGTCCGCACCGGGACCGGCCGACAGCCGGCCATCGTGATCGCCATCTCATGGTTGAAGTAGAACGGCACCGGGAGCACGACCTCGTCGCCCGGGCACGTCGTCGCGAGGACGGCGTGCGTGAAGGCCATGTTGGCGCCCGCGGTGACCATGACGCGAACCGCCTGGCCGGTGCTGATCCCGTTCTCGTCCAGTAATTTACGGGAAATTTCCTGAACCAGGGACGGCAGTCCCTCGCCCGGCCCGTATTCGTGGGTCCCCGGGCTCGTCAGCGCCTCGCGAACCGCGTCGAGCGCCGCCGGCGGCGGTCCGTAGTGGACGACGCCCTGACCGAGGGAGATCGTCCCGGGCGTCTCTCGAATGAGCTGCCCCACGATCGGAATGATCGGGGACTGGACGGCGTCCATCCGGGTTGCCGGTGCAGAACTGTGTCGCATGGTTGTCAGGATGGGACGGCTGGCCTATTCTTGCTCGGTGACCCGACGTCCATCCGCGCCACCGGTCGCCGTGCTGCTGGCCGCGCTGCTGCTGGCGACCCCGCTGCTGCGTGGGGACCGCGTGACGGCGGCGGCCAACGTGCCGACACCGGAACAGTCTATCGGGTTCAAGGTCGGCAGCGACAACAAGCTGGCGCGCTGGGACCAGGTGCTCACCTACCTGCAGCAGGTGGCTGACGGCTCGGACCGCGTCACGCTCCGCGAACTCGGCAAGACCAACGGCGGCAACAGCTTCGTCGTCGCCGAGATCAGCGCCCCCGATACCATCCGGAGTCTCGATCGGCACAAGCAGCTGGCGCGCAAGCTGTACTTCCAGGACGGCGGACCGTCGCCGCGGGAGCGCGACGACCTCTTCCGCCGCGGCAAGCTCGTGGTGCTGTTGACCTGCAGCATCCACGCCGACGAGGTCGGGCCGACGCAGATGTCGATCGAGCTGATTCACGAGCTGGCGACCAGCGACGCCCCGAACATCAAGAAGATCCTGGACAACGTCATCTTCCTGGTCGTCCCGAGCGTCAATCCGGATGGCCAGATCATGATCACCGACTGGTTCAACAAGAACCTCGGGACGCCCTACGAGAGCAGCCCGCTGCCGACCCTCTATCACCCCTACGCCGGCCACGACAACAACCGCGACATGTTCATGTTCACGCAGAAGGAGAGCGAGTTCATGGCTCGCCTGGCGTGGCACGACTGGTTTCCGGCGGTCTGGCTCGACGCGCACCAGATGCAGATGAACGGCCCGCGCATTTTCGTGATGCCGGCCACCGATCCGATCAACCCGAACGTGCACCCGCTGATCTATCGCTGGAACGCCATCTTCGGACAGTCGCAGGCGGCGGCGCTCGAGGCGGCGGGCAAGACCGGCATCATCTACAACTCGACCTATACCAATTTCTGGCAGGGGGCGCTGGCATGGAGCGGCTGGTGGCACAACCAGATCGGGCTGCTGACGGAGATCGCCAGCGTCCGCATCGCGGCACCGACCGTGCAGTTGCGGGCGCCCTCGGATCGCTTCAACCCGCTCGAGCCGCCACGTACGCCACCCCGCTTCGACAGCGCGCCGCTGATGCCGCCGACCGACACGCTGGCCCGCACCGAGTACCCGCGGCCGTGGCTCGGCGGCCGCTGGACCCTGCGCGACATCGTCGACTATCAGCTGATCACGACGCTCGCGATGCTCGAGACGGCGGCCGACCGCCGCGAAACGGTGCTCCGCCAGATCTACGAGGTCAACCGGAGCACGGTCGAAGAGACGCAGGTCGGCGACGTCCGTAACATTTTGATCGCGGCCGACGGTCAGCACGCTCCGCGCGAAGTGGCGCACCTCGTCGACCGCCTGATGCTCGGCGGCGTCGAAGTCCACCGGGCGGACGCGGCGTTCGAGCTCGACGACAAGGGCTTCGCGGCCGGCACCTTCGTCATTCCCATGTCGCAGGTCTTCGCCCGCTACGCGAAGGACCTGCTCGAACCGCAGGTCTATCCCGAAGTGCGGCGATCGCCCGAGGCGTCACCGGAGGTGCCGTACGACGTCACCGCGTGGTCGCTCGGCATGAAGCTTGGCGTCGACGTCCAGTTCGTGAAGACGCCGCTGCCCGACGGCATGAAGATGACCCGCGTCAGGGGGTTTCCGGGCGCCGCCGGGCGGGTCACCGGAACCGGCAACCGCTACACGTTCGACTATGTCGGGGCCGATGCCGCCATCGCCGTGAACCGCCTGCTGAAGGCCGGTGGCCGACTCGCCTTCGAGCCGCCGGTGACGCGCGCCGGCGGCGCCGGCACGGCGGCGCGGACCAAGGTGAGCGTCGAGAACATCGACCGCGAGGCGGTCGAGGCGACGGCCCGCGACACGGGCATCATCGTCACGGCCGGAGCCGACGCGGCACCGGTTCCCGATGCACCGGGGCCGCTCGCCATCCGGTCGCCGCGGATCGCGATTTACGCCCCGTGGACCGGCGGCAACATCGACGAAGGCTGGACGCGATGGGTGCTCGAGCGCTACGAGTTCCCGCTGACCGTCATCCACAACAAGGAGGTCCGCGAAGGCGGGCTGCGCCAGCAGTTCGATGCCATCATCCTGGCCGATCAGCCGCCGCGCGAGATCCTCGACGGCTTCGACACCCTCACGGTGCGGCCGGAATTCCGCGGCGGTCTCGGCACGACCGGCGTCGACAACATCGATCGCTTCGTCGCCGAAGGCGGCACGCTCATCGCCATGGGGGCCGCGTGCGACCTCATCATCGACCAGATGCAGATGCCGGTCCGCGATCTGAAACGGAACATGCGTCGCGACCAGCATTTCTCGCCCGGCTCGATCCTGCGGGTGCAGATCGACACGACGCATCCGGTCGGCTTCGGCATGGCGGCCGACACCTACGGCTTCTACGACAACAGCCCGTTCTTCGCGCTCGAGGGGCTGTCGGCCGATCGCAGCACGGTGGTCGCGCGCTATCCGACGCGCAACGTGCTGGCATCGGGCTGGCTGAAGGGCGAGGAGCTGATGATCGGCCGGGCGGCGGTCGTCTCCGTCGACATGCGTCCGGGACACGTCGTCCTGTTCGGCCTCCGGCCGCAGCACCGCGCCCAGACGCACGCCACGTTCCCCATGCTGTTCAACGCCCTCTTCCTGTCGACAGCGCGCGACCGATCGGTCAACACCACGCAGCAGCAGTGATCCGCATCTTCGTCACCGGCGGCACGTTCGACAAGGAATACAACGAGCTGGACGGCACGTTGTCGTTCATGGACACGCACGTTCCCGAGATGCTGCGCCTGGGACGCTGCCGCGTCGAGGTGGCCGTGCGGACGCTGATGATGATCGACAGTCTGCAGATGACCGATGCCGACCGCGCGCTGATCGTCGAGCAATGCCGGCAGGCGCCCGAATCGCGCATCGTCATCACGCACGGCACCGATACGATGGTCGAGACGGCGCAGGCACTCGCCGCGGCGTTTCCCGACGCCGGCGCGAAGACGATCGTGTTGACCGGTGCCATGGTGCCGTATGCGTTCGGCAGCTCGGATGGGCTGTTCAATCTCGGCAGTGCCGTGTCGTTCGTGCAGACGCTGCCGGGCGGGGTGTACGTCGCAATGAACGGCCGCTGCTTCGACTGGTGGCGGGTGCGGAAGAACCGCGACACCGGCACGTTCGAGGAGACGGACGTCAGGCGTCGGTCGCTGGTGCCGGGCGGCACCACCGACCGCTGATCCTAGATCGTCGCCTGCGTGACGATGCGATTGCCGCGGTGGCGTGAGATCAGCTCGGGCACGAGCTTCTTGCTCAGATAGACCTTCGACTCGGCGTTGTCCCTGAGATTCCGTTCGTACTTGATCACCTCGAAATGCAGGTGATCGAGCGTGCCGCGCATCTCGTAGAACTTGTTCTTGGTCTTGACGACGATCTCGTCGAATCCCTGTTCGATGGCCCAGAACTCCTGCTGTTCGGTGAGGGCCCGGAAGTGGCCCTGGCCGCGCCAGTCGCGACGGGTGCCGCCGATCCAGGTATACAGAATGCGCCGGTCCTCGAACTGAATGGCCTCGCTCAGCCGGCCGACCAGATCGACCAGCTTCGGTTCCGTCTCGCCGATGCGGATTTCGTGGGCCACCTTGTATGACACCGGCAGCACGGTCGTCGGATCATCGGGCAGCGTGGCCGTCGCCATGAGGATGAGGTGCGACCGGCCGCTGAGGCGACGTACGATCTCGGCCGCGGTCTTCTTGCGGGGATATTCCGCGAAGTTCTCTTCGATGTAGCCAATCTCGAGTGCACCCTGTTCGAGATCGTACTGAGTGATGAAGTATTCCACGTCCGAAGTGGAATTGTACACGAACGCCGCCGGCCGTTGAGGTTCAGCCGGCGCTGGACCGCGCTGTGCATGAATGCGCGCGGAACTGGGCTGATGCGGCTGCATTCATATCTACCGATCGCGTGCATCGCGGGGTATGTCTCGGCGCTGGGCGCCGCGTGCACGTCGGCAGCCACCTCGGTGGTCGAGCCGACGGCCGACAAATGCACCGTCAACGCCACAGCCTCGGCACGCGCGTTCTCAGCCGCCGGCGGCGCCGGCATCCTGACCGTCGCCGCGGGGCGTGACTGCGCGTGGACCGTCGCCAGCGGTGCGCCATGGATTGCCCCCGGCAGCGCCGCCGGTCAGGGACAGGCGCAGGTGCCGTTCACCATCGCGGCCAACCCGGCAACGACGGTCCGGGCCGGGCATCTGGACGTATCTGGATCACGCGTCGAGGTGACGCAGGCTGCGGCAACGCCGCCACCGCCGCCGGCTCCGACACCGGCGCCCGCACCAAACCCGGCCCCCTCACCGAGCCCGGCGCCGACGCCCGCACCGACGCCAGCTCCAACACCGACGCCGACACCCACCCCAACGCCGGCGCCCACACCCACACCAACACCGACACCGACACCGGCGCCGCCGACACCCGCTCCCACCCCGGTCCCGCCACCGAACCCGTCGCCACCCACCCCGACGCCGACGCCAGCACCGCCGCCGAGCCCGCCGCCGGCGCCCACCGCCGTGACTCTCGAGGGCGACATCGACCGAATCAGCGGTCGCTGCCCGAACGTGACCTTTGTCGTCGACAGACAGGCGATGACGACCGACCGCGGCACTGAGTTCAAGAAGGGACGCTGCGCCGACCTCCGGCCCGGTGCCGGAGTCATAGCATCCGGCAGCCGGCTGGGCGATGCCCCTGCGACCGCGAGCCGGGTCGAATTCAGGAACCGCCGCGGCGATGATGACGACGATGGAGATGACGAGGATCGGCCATGACGGGCCTGGCGGGCCGAACCCACGCCGGCCGCGCGGCGTGCGCTGTTGCGATGCTGCTGAGCGGCGTCGACAGCTTCGCCCAGACGACGGTGTCGGACGTTCTGCAGTTCCTGGTCACCAATCAAGCGGTCGGGACCGGCAGCTTCGAGCGCGACAGGGCCGCAGCCCAGGGGACCAGCGATACCATCTCCAGGGCCCTGCTCGCCAGCCTCGCGACGCTGCCCATCTCGTCCTCCTCGAGCGCCTTCGTCTACCGCCTGAATCCGGAACTCGGCACCATCGAGCGCGCAACGACCAGCTTCGGGCCATTGTTCACGGAGCGGGCCCTCACGGCGGGCCGAGGCGTCGCGACCATCGGCGCGACGATCCAGCGGTTCCGTTTCACGTCGCTGGACAACCGCCCACTGCGGAACGGCACATTGGTCACCACGGCCAATGTGTTCACCGACGAGACGGTCCCGTTCGATGAGGACCGGCTGGCGCTCGTCATCGATGCCGAGGTGGCGACCGTGCACGGCAACGTCGGCGTCAGCGATCGGATCGAGCTGGGTATTGCGGTGCCGGTGATCGCGCTCCGAATGGACGGATCGCGGGTCAACACCTATCGCAACCGAGCCTTCACCGAGGCGACCGCGTCAGCTTCCGCCGTCGGGCTCGCCGACGTCGTGACGCGCGCCAAGGTCGGGATCGTCTCGCACGATGGAATCGGACTCGCCGCCGCCGCCGACCTCCGCCTCCCGACCGGCCGGCGGGACGACCTGCTCGGCGCGGGAGCCGCCTCCGTACGCGTCCTGGCCATCGGTTCCATCGAGCGGGGTCGCCTGTCGGTCCATGCGAACGCGGGCGGCAGCGTTGGCGGACTGGCGCGGGAAGTTGCGGCGTCGGCCGCCACGGCGGTTGTCGCCGGCAGCCGACTGACCGTCGTGGGCGAAATGCAACTGAGACGGCTTCAGCAGCCCGGGCACATCGTGACAGTCACGACGCCGCATCCGACCCTCGTGGGGGTCGAGACGCGACGGCTGGCACCTGAGGGGACGGCGCTCACCGTGCTGACCGTGGCGCCAGGAATGAAGTGGAACGTGAACGGCTCGTGGGTGATCGTCGGCAACCTTTCGATCCCCTTGTTGCGGCAGGGGCTCACCTCGCCGATCACACCCTTCATCGGCCTCGACTGGTCGGGGGGACGCTGACGCGGGCCGGCGTGACTAGCGGACGGTGCCCCCCAGCGGCTCGACGCGAGCCGAGTCGATGAGCCAGCCGACGCCGCTCTTGCGCAGGGCGAACGTCCAGACGCGAGGCTCGGTCCGTTCGTCGCGCGCCCCGACTCTCGGGACGTAGCGCGCCGTTCCACGGCATGTCGCATGTGCCGACGCGCCAGAGACGTCGATGCCACAGGTGTCGAAGCGCAGCTGCTGGACGACGAGATCGGCAAACGCGCGAGCCAGTGCATCCCGGTTCACCGACGGCCAGACACTCTGGGCTGAGCCGGCGTCCAGCGCATCGTAGGCGGCCCGATAGCGCTGCAGGGCGTCGCGCACGAGCCCCTCGTCGTCGACCGGCGGCGGTGGCAGCGATGTAGCCCTGGCGTTCACCGCTGTCGCGGCGCCAGGGTCCGGCAGCCGGGCCACCGGAGCCGCGCGATCCACACTCGGATTCACCGGCTCGATCGTCGCGAGCCCGGAGGGCATC
>CADEDC010000007.1:40523-113146 GCA_902825985.1 uncultured Acidobacteriota bacterium
GCGATGACCGGCAGCCGCCCGGCTTGGGATGGCGGACGGGCCTCACGACCCGCCGATGACGTGGCGGCGCCGCTTTCGGTGAGCGTGGGCACAGCGCCACGCACAGGTGTCGAGCGCTCCGCAGGCTCCGGCTGCGCCGATGGCGGAGCGGCAGAAGTGGGGCGCGCGACCGGCACCGGCGGCGTCGAGGAGCGAGCAGATGGCGGCGGCGCCGGGCGCGCGGTCGTGGTGTCCGATGACGCAGTCCGCTCACCTATGCGCAGGCGATACCACGCGGCGGCGGTCAGCGCCAGCATGACGATCGCAACCGTCGCCAGGCGCCATGGCCAGGCCGCACGGCGCCGCTCGAGAACCGCCAGCTCGGCGAACGCCAACGCGACATCCATGCGTTCGGGCGACCTGGACTGCGCCTCGGCAAGCAGAAGACGCGCGCCGCTCAGGCGTCCCTTCGCCATCTTCTTCCTGGCGCTGGCGAGACACCCATCGGTCCGACGTTCGCGGGCCACAACGTCCAACCCGGACGGGCCGGCGACGGTCGCTTGAGGAGCCATGTCGAAGAAGGAGAAGGCGGCGCCGGTCAACTCCGGATCCGCTGACGCTGGAGCGCCGGGCCGCAAGTCCACGGCGTCGGCGCTGCGCGCATCTGGGTTCAGCCAGAGATCGGGATCCGACGGAGAGGGCGGAAGGCGGGCCGGGCCGACCGCGGCGTGCGACTCGTCGGTGGCGTGCGGTCCGACACCCATCTGGGATTGCGACTTGCGCGTGGACTGTTCGAGTATCGTCTCGCGCAACGCACGAGCTGCCAGGAATTCAGGGTCCAGGCGCAATGCGGCATCGACCAGTTGCAACGCTTCGGCGGCGAAGCCGCGGTCCAGTTGCGACCTGGCGCGCGTGAGATGGTCGTGCAGAGTCAGCCAGCGTGTCCGGGGGTCCACGTCTGTCGAGGTGCAAGTTGGGTTCCGGGTTGTCAGCTCTGTTGCTTCTCGATCTTCGCCCAGGCGTCGCGCAGGGATACGGTGCGGTTGAACACCAACGCACCGGGTCGCGAATCGGGATCCACGCAGAAGTAGCCGAGCCGTTCGAACTGAAAACGCGCGCCGGGCAGGGCGTCTGAGAGCCCCGCTTCAGCCTGACAATCCCTGAGCACTTCCAGCGATCCGGGATTGAGGTAATCGACGAAGGTCTTACCCTCCTGCGCGGCTTCTGGATTCTCGACCGAAAAGAGGCGATCGTAGAGTCTGACCTCGACTGGAAGTGCATGCTGAGCCGACACCCAGTGCATCGTCGCCTTCACACGACGTCCGTCCGGGGCGTCGCCGCCGCGGGTCGCAGGGTCGTAGGTGCAGCGCAACTCGACTATGGTGCCGCTGTCGTCTTTCACGACTTCCTGGCACGTGATGAAGTACGCGCAGCGCAGCCGGACTTCCCGTCCCGGGGCGAGCCGGAAGAACTTCTTCGGCGGATCTTCACGGAAGTCGTCGCGTTCGATGTAGAGCTCACGGGAGAAGGTGACCTTCCGTGTGCCGGCGGACGGATCCTCCGGATTGTTGATCACGTCGACCGCTTCGGTCTGTCCCTCGGGGTAGTTCGTGATGACGACCTTCAGCGGCGTCAGCACCGCCATGACCCGCGGTGCCCGGCGGTTCAGATCCTCACGAACGCTGTACTCCAGCTGGGCCACATCAATGACGTTCTCCTTCTTCGCGATGCCGATGCGCGCACAGAAATCGCGGACCGCCTCTGGTGTGTAACCGCGGCGCCGCAGGCCGCTGATGGTCGGCATCCGCGGGTCGTCCCAGCCGGCAACGTGCCTCTGCTGCACGAGTTGGAGCAGCTTGCGCTTGCTCATCACGGTGTAGTTGAGGTTGAGCCGGGCGAACTCGATCTGCTGCGGCTTCTCACCCTCGAAGAGATGATCGACGAGCCAGTCGTAGAGCGGTCGATGGTCCTCGAATTCGAGCGTGCACAGCGAGTGGGTGATCCCTTCGAGCGCGTCGGACAGCGGGTGCGCATAGTCGTACATCGGATAGATGCACCACGCGTCGCCCGTCCGATGGTGGCTCGCATGCCGGATGCGATAGAGCGCCGGATCGCGCATGTTGAGGTTCGGCGACGTCATGTCGATCCTGGCGCGCAGCACGTGGGTGCCATCCGGGAACTCGCCGTCGCGCATGCGCCTGAACAGGTCGAGGCTCTCTTCGACGGGCCGATCGCGATACGGACTGTTCTTCCCCGGCTCCGTCAACGTGCCACGGAGGGCCCGGATTTCATCGGCCGTCAGGCTGTCCACATAGGCGAGCCCGCGCGTGATGAGGGTGACGGCGAACTCGTAGAGCTTGCTGAAATAGTCGGAGGCGTAGAGCTCGGCATCCCACGTGAAGCCGAGCCAGGCGACATCCTCTTTGATGGCGTCGACGTACTCGACGTCTTCCTTCGTTGGATTCGTGTCGTCGAGACGGAGGTTGCAGGTGCCGCCCTTCTCCAGGGCAATGCCGAAATTCAGACAGATCGACTTCGCATGGCCGATGTGCAGGTAGCCGTTCGGCTCGGGCGGAAAGCGCGTCGCGATGTGCGTGTGCCGTCCGGTGGCGAGATCGTCTTCGACAATCTGGCGGATGAAGTCCAAGGAGGCGCCCGGCGTCTTCACGGGCTCGTCGGGTTGGGCCATGGTTTGACCCATTTTATCGGAATGGCCGACGCACGCGCGGGTTCGATACACCAGCGGTCGGATTCTCGCCTGACCCGGTCGCACGGTGCGGCCACCATCCCACCCGGACGTGCGCCGACCGCCGCCGTTCCCGACCGTTCCGACGACACGTCGTCCGCCGTGCCCGCGACGACGGCCCCGGCGACGGGGCGGCGCGGCGTCCGCCTGCAACGTTTGCGGGGCCGGACGCGTCAATGATAGCTGATGCAACTGCATACCGAAGTCTGGCTCCCCGTGCCGCGGCAGCGCGTGTTCGCGTTCTTCGCCGAAGCGGAGAATCTGCAGGCGCTGACGCCGGAGTGGCTTGGATTCACGATCCTGTCGCCGCGGCCGATTACGATGGGCCGCAACACCATCATCGACTACCGGATCAGCCTGCGCGGCATCCCGATGAAGTGGCGCACCGACATCATCGTGTGGGAGCCGCCCGACCTGTTCGTCGACTCGCAGGTCCGCGGTCCCTACAAGCGCTGGGTGCACACCCACCAATTCTCGGAGACGGACGGCGG
The DNA here is from genome assembly GCA_902825985.1 of uncultured Acidobacteriota bacterium. GTDB lineage: Bacteria > Acidobacteriota > Vicinamibacteria > Vicinamibacterales > CAVVIG01 > VFZL01. Next base: position 43,740 of record CADEDC010000007.1, read on the forward strand.
CACCCTGGTGGAAGACACCGTCGACTTCGACATGTTCGGTGGGCGGCTGATGCTGTGGTACGTGGCGCGTGACCTGCGTCGGATCTTCACCTACCGCCATGACGCGCTGCGGCGTTCGTTCGATCTGCCCGCCGCGCCGGTTCCGGACATCCAGATCACGGCAGCCTGACACTGGTCAGACCCGGGGGCCGGCTGGTATCGTTCCGCCATGGCGTTCACCACTCTCGTCGACGTGCGAACCGCCGCCGGGCTGCTCGGGCGTGCCGACGTCGCCTTCGTCGACTGCCGGTTCCAGCTGCATGAGCCCGGTTGGGGCCTCGCGGCCTACCGGTCGAGCCACATTCCGGGTGCGGCCTATGCGGATCTCGATCGCGATCTGTCCGGAACGAAGACCGGCGAGAACGGCCGCCACCCGTTGCCCGATCCGGACGCCCTGCGCGGGACGCTCGGCCGGCTCGGCATCGCCGGCGGCATGCAGGTGATCGTCTACGACCAGGACTCGTCGATGTACGCCAGCCGTCTCTGGTGGTTGCTGCGATGGATGGGGCACCGCGACGTCGCGGTGCTCGATGGCGGGTTCGCGGCGTGGGGTGCGGCGCAGGGTCCCACGCGATCGGGCGAGGAGACGATCGTGATGCGCGCGTTCGTCGGCGCCCCGGATCACACGATGGTGGCGTCGCTGGCCGAGGTCACCGCGCTCGTGACCGGGCAGGCCGGTGCCGGACCCGGATCGGTGCGACTGGTGGATGCCCGCGCCCCCGAACGGTTTCGCGGTGACGTCGAACCCCTGGACAAGGCGGCCGGCCACATTCCCGGGGCGCTGAACCATTTCTTCAAGGACAACCTCGACGAGGCCGGACGTTTCCGGCCCGCCGACGCGTTGCACGCCCGTTTCGCGACGCGGCTCGGCACTACCCCACCCGACCGCGTCATCGCGTACTGCGGTTCCGGCGTCACCGCCTGCCACAACCTGCTGGCGCTGGAGCATGCCGGACTGCCGGGCGGGCGCCTGTATCCAGGCTCGTGGAGTGAGTGGGCGAGCCAGCCCCAGCCGCCGATCGCCACCGGGGATTGAGGCGGCCGCCTGAACGAAAAAACGGCCGCGCCCGATGAGGACGCGGCCGGCAGGTGATGGACAGCCCGCGGTGCGTTGCACCGCGGGCCGGCGGAGTGCGCGACGGCCGCATGCCGTCGCGCCGTCTCAGTGGACCGTCTCGCGAATCACGGTCCGCGTCCACTGCTGGGCGTCGCGCGCTCTCCAGTCGTCCTCGACGATCGCGTAGAGGGTCTGGTCCAGATATTCCCCGTTGCGCAGGAACGACTGCCGCAACACGGCTTCCGGAACGGCGCCGACCTTGAGCAGCGCGGCGTTGCCGCGACCGTTGCGAACCGCGGCGCGCGCTTCCAGACGATGCACGCCGAGGACGTCGAATGCGAACTCCATCGTGAGCCTGGCGCCCTCGGCGAACACGCCGGTGCCCCAGTACGGCGACCCGATGGCGAAGCCCCACTCGGCCGTCTCGAAACCTTTCTCGAGTTCGCGAACCTGGAAGATCCCGATGGCCGCATCGGAGCCTTCGACGGTCACGGCGAAGCACACGTAGGTGCCGGCGGCCCGCTGACGCTGCGTCCACGCGATGAAGCGTTCGAAGCCTTCAACGGTCGACGGCGGCGGCGAGATGAAGCGCGACACTTCTTCGGTCGTGAGCATGGCGAACAGCGACGGCGCGTCGCTGATGCGCAGCTCCCGGAGGGTAACCTGGTTGGACGTCAGCACCGGCAGTGCCTGCCGCCAATCCGTGGTGGTCACCTGTTCGGTCGGGCACCCCATCTGGAAGATGCCGCCGTCGAGCTCGGCGCGATATGGCATCTTTTCCATGACTAGAGACCCCCGTCCACGAGTTCGAAGAGGTCTGCGGAGGGTGCTTCGAGTTCGGCTTCGACGTCAGCGACCGGTTCGGTCGCCGAGTCGGAGAACAGCAGGTCCGGCGTCTGCCCGTCACTGCTGCCCCAGACGATGTTGTCGTCACCGTTGGTGCCCCAGACGATGTTGTCTTCGCCGTTGGTGCCCCACACGATGTTGTCGTCGCCCTCGGCGGTGCCCCACACGACGTTGTCGCCGTCGCTGGTGCCCCACACCACGTTGTCGCAATCGCCGCCACCGCAGTCGGTGCCCCAGACCACGTTGTCGTCGTCGCCCGAGGTGCCCCACACGACGTTGTCGTCACCCGAGGTCCCCCACACGATGTTGTCGTCGTCGGTGGTGCCCCACACGACGTTGTCGTCGTCTGACGTCCCCCAGACGATGTTGTCGCCGGAGGCGTCCTCGGTGCCCCAGACGATGTTGCCGGAGCCCTCTTTCAGCGTGCCCCACACCACGTTGTCGCCCGTGTCGGTCTCGGCAGCGCCCCATACCATGTCGGTCGCCCAGGCGTTGGCGAGCGGGCTGAGATAGCCGCCCTTGATCAGGCGGTTGCCCCAGATCACGCTCTTGCTCCAGCCGGCCTGCGTCGGCATCACGGATCCGACAGCGTTCAGGCCGTAGAAGCGGGAGAGACGCACGGCGCCCAGCGTATTCAGGAAGCCGGCGCCCTGCTGCAGCGGCTTGTAGCCGTTGTAGGTCTGCGCCGTGTACTGCAGGATCGCCTTGATCATGTTCGGCGTCAGGCTCGGGTTGGCCTGCAGCATCGTCGCGACGGTTCCGGCAACGACCGGCGCCGCCATGCTGGTTCCGCTCAGCGACAGGTAGACATTGCTCGCATGGCTGCCATTCGAGAGCGACGATGCCTTGGTCGTGTACATCGTGCTGCCCGGAACCGACAACGAGACCGTCCCGGTGCCCGGCGCGATGAGGTCCGGCTTCGCGAGGTAATCGTACTTCGTCGGACCGGCCGAGCTGTAGTTGGCCAGCAGGTCGTCGCGGCGGGTGGTCGTCCCCTGCGTGCTGGAGGCGCCGACCGTCAGGACCCACGGCGCGTTGCCGGGAGCCGTGATGCTGCCGTACTGCTGGCTGCCGTCGCTCGCCTTGCCGAAGTTGCCAGCGGCCGTGACCACGGTGATGCCCTGGTCGGTGAGCTGTTTCGCGGCGAGGGTCAGCGGGTCGGTCCAGTAGGACTCGCTGATCCTGGCGCCAATCGACAGGTTGACGACCCGGATGTTGTACGTGTGCGCGTTCACCGCGATCCAGTTCATCGCCGCGATGACGTTGCTGATGGAGCCGCCGCCGTTGGCGTCGAGCACCTTCAGCACGACGAGGTGCGCGCCCGGCGCGACACCCGCCTTCTGGCCGTTCGAGTCGTAGCCGTTGCCGGCGATGATGCCAGCGACGTGCGACCCGTGGCCGTTGTCGTCGTACGGCAGCGTCTGGTTGTTGACGAAGTCGACGAATTTCGAGACGCGCTGGTTGCCGTATGGGTAGACCTTGGCGCTCGACCCCTTGGTGAGGTCATTGTGCCAGGCGGTGATGCCCGAGTCGATGACGGCGATGCCGACACCGGCGCCCGTATAGCCGAGGCCGTAGCGGACGCTCATCGCACCGATCGTGATGCTCGTGCGGTAGTTGTGGGCGTTAATCGGCCGGTCGTAATGGACCCGGAAGATTTCGGGCCGGGCTTCGAGCTGGGCCAGCACGCGGTTCGGCAGGTTCAGTTCGATACCGTTGATGAGGTCGAGTTTGCGATCGCCGCGGGCAAATCGCTTGAACTCTGCCGGCAGCTGGGCGCCCTTGACCAGCGTCACGATGACCTTGGTGCGGCTGTCGGGATTGCCGCGCTTGCGGCGCGTCAGCTCATCGTCAATCTTGTAGCGGCGGACGTTCCGGCTGGGTGCGCCAGAACGGGCAACGGCGGCCGACTGGAAGTGGCGCGACTGGCGCGCCTCTCGTCGTCCGTTACGACCGGCAGCCTGAGCCTCGGGAGAAAGACCGAGGGCCAGGATGGCGAGCGCTGTCAGGAGGCGTTTGGGACCCCAGACGGCTTTGCGTCTGGCTGGGCACGGAATCAACGTTTTCATACGCACCAAGAGAGAGCAACCGGTACGCCAGCTGTGCCTTTCGGAGTGAATCTCTCATCTCGTTTATTGTGAGCTGTTTACAGACATTGAAAAATCACGCATCGGCACCAACTGCCCGTCGACCGTGTGCCGTCCGGGTACAAGCTCTGGCGCGGGATGACGGAAACGCCAAAATCATTAGGAAAACAGCCCAGTTCAGGCTCGTGTTCTAAGCGAGTACACAATTCCTAAAATAGACCACGCAAACAGACCTCAATGTCAGTCCTTGTCATATACAGACTCTTATTTGTCTTTGTGGGCGTATTGCACGAAAGAACACGACGCTGCACACACGGGGAGTTGGGCGAGCCAGCGCCGGGGCGCGTGAGCGGCGTGAGTCCGCGTGCCTCGAGCGAGGCACGCGGTTCCCATCCTTCAGCAGTTGGCCGGCTCGTAGGCCAACTGCGAGGTCAGCCAGCGCTCGGTCGCTTCCAGGCTCGCGCCCTTGCGGCGGGCGTACGCCAGCAGCTGATCCTCGCCCAGGCGGCCGACGGAAAAGTAGCGTGACTGCGGGTGCATCAGGTACAGCCCGCTGACGCTGGCCGCCGGTGTCATGGCCGCATGGTCGGTCAGCTCGATCCCGACGTGCTGCGCCTGCAGCAGGTCGAACAGCTTGAACTTCTCGCTATGGTCGGGGCAGGCCGGGTAGCCGAATCCCGGCCGGATGCCGCGGTGCCGCTCCGCGGCAATGTCCTCGGGCGTCAGCGACTCCTGCACCCCCCACTCGCGACGCGCCGTCGCGTGCAGATACGCGGCGAAGGCCTCGGCGAGGCGGTCGGCCAGTGCCTTCACCAGTATCGCGTTGTAGTCGTCGTTCGCCTGCTCGAACGACGCCGCCAGGCGGTCGGCACCGATCCCGGCGGTCACCGCGAACGCGCCGACGTAGTCCGGCACCCCGGCGCCGCGGTCGGCCACGAAGTCGGCGAGCGACAGGTTGGGCCGGCCGTCGGCAATCTTCTCCTGCTGGCGCAACATGTTGAAACGCAGCCGTTCATGCGAATACGCGTCGTCGGCATAGACGACGATGTCGTCGCCGTCACCGAGCGCCGGCCAGAACCCGTAGACACCGCGGGCGGTGAGCAGCCGTTCATGGATGATGCGATCGAGCAGCGTCCGGGCGTTCGCAAACAGGTCGCGCGCCGCGGCGCCGTACTTCGGATGCTCGAGAATCGCCGGATAGCGGCCCTTCAGCTCCCAGGCCGAGAAGAAGAACGTCCAGTCGATGAACGGCACGAGGTCGGCGATCGGCACGTCGACGACCTTGCGGCCGGTGAAGGCCGGCCGCCCCGGCACCTCGCGTGCCCAATCGATCGTCAGGCGGTTCTGCAGCGCGGCGGGGTACGGCAGCAGCGGCTGCTCCCGGCGGGCGCTGTACTGCTGCCGCAGCTCGTTCTGCTGTGCGACGTTGGCTGCCGCGTAGGCGTCGCGCTGCGCCGGGTTGAGCAGGTTCGACACGACGTCGACGACCCGCGACGCGTCGAGGACGTGCACCGTACTGTGCGAGTACTCGGGCGCGATCTTCACGGCGGTATGCTGGCGGCTGGTCGTCGCGCCGCCGATGAGCAGCGGGATCGCCAGCTTGCGCCGCTCCATCTCCTTCGCGACGAACATCATCTCGTCCAGCGACGGGGTGATGAGTCCGCTCAGCCCGACGATGTCGGCGTGCTGCTCGACGGCGGTCTGCAGGATCCGGTCGGCGGCGACCATCACACCGAGGTCGATCACTTCGTAGCTGTTGCAGCCGAGCACCACGCCGACGATGTTCTTGCCGATGTCGTGCACGTCGCCCTTGACCGTCGCCATGACGATGCGCCCCTTGGCGGTCTGCGTGCGGCCCGACGCCAATCGCTCCTGCTCCATGAACGGCTCGAGGTAGGCGACCGCCTTCTTCATCGCCCGCGCACTCTTCACCACCTGCGGCAGGAACATCTTGCCGGCGCCGAACAGATCGCCGACCACCTTCATGCCGTCCATCAGCGGCCCCTCGATGATCTCGAGCGGCCGGCGATACTGCTGCCGCGCCTCTTCGACGTCGGCCTCGATGAAGTCGACGAGCCCGTGCACCAGGGCATGCGACAGGCGGGCCTGCACGGTGCCGGCCCGCCACGCCAGATCCTGCTCCGCCTTGCGGCCCTGCCCCTTCACCGTCGACGCGAACTCAATCAGCCGTTCGGTCGCGTCCGGACGGCGGTTGAACAGGACGTCCTCGACCCGCTCGAGCAGCTCGCGCGGGATGTCCTCGTAGACGACCAGCTGTCCGGCATTGACGATGCCCATGTCCATGCCGGCCCTGATCGCGTGATACAGGAAGGCCGAGTGCATCGCCTCGCGCACCGCATCGTTGCCGCGGAACGAGAACGACAGGTTGCTGACGCCGCCGCTGATCTTGACCCCGGGGCACGTCGCCTTGATGATCCGCGTCGCCTCGATGAAATTGATCGCGTAGTCGTTGTGCTCGTCGAGGCCGGTGGCGATCGCCAGGATGTTCGGATCGAAGATGATGTCCGACGGGTCGAGGCCGGCCGTCTCGGTGAGCAGCCGGTAGGCACGCTGACAGATCGACACCTTGCGCGCGATCGTGTCGGCCTGCCCCTGCTCGTCGAACGCCATCACGACGACGCCGGCGCCGAACGTGCGGATGGTCTCGGCCCGCTCGAGGAACTCGGCTTCCCCTTCCTTCAGGCTGATCGAGTTGACGATCGGCTTGCCCTGCACGCACTTGAGACCGGCGACCAGAACCGACCACTTCGAGCTGTCGATCATCACCGGGACGCGGGCGATCTCGGGCTCCGTCGCGATGAAGTTGAGGAACTCGGTCATCACCGCCTCGGAGTCGATCATCCCTTCGTCCATGTTGACGTCGATGATGTTGGCGCCGCCGCGCACCTGATCGAGCGCCACGGTCGTCGCCGCGGTGAAGTTCTCCGACCGGATCAGCCGTGCGAACTTGGCCGAGCCGGTGACATTGGTCCGTTCACCGACCATCTGGAAGTTGCTCTCCGGCCGGATCGTCAGCGTCTCGAGGCCCGAGAACTGCGACGGCCGCAGCGCCGGCGGTGTCGGCACCCGGCGCGGCGGCAGCGCCGCGACGGCGGCGCCAATCGCCCGGATGTGGTCCGGCGTCGTGCCGCAGCAGCCGCCGACGATGTTGACGAAGCCGCTGGCGGCGAACTCCTGCAGGGCGCTGCCGGTGTCGGCCGGCTGCTCGTCGTAGGCGCCGAAGGCGTTCGGCAGACCGGCATTCGGGTAGCAGCTGATGTAGCAGTCGGCGATGCGCGCCAGCTCCTCGATGTACGGCCGCATGTCACGGGCGCCGAGCGCGCAGTTGATGCCGACGCTGAACGGCCTGGCGTGCGCAATCGACGTCCAGAACGCGTCGATGGTCTGGCCGGACAGCGTCCGGCCGCTGCGATCGGTGATGGTGACCGAAATCATCAGCGGCAGCCGGACGCCGAGCTCGGCGAACACCCGCTCGATGGCGACGATGCCGGCCTTCGCGTTCAAGGTGTCGACGATCGTCTCGAGCAGCAGCAGATCGCAGCCGCCCTCCACGAGCGCACGGGCCTGGGTGGCGAACGCCGCGCACAGCTCGTCGAACGTCATGTTGCGGCTCGCCGGGTTGTTGACGTCGGGTGAGATCGACAGCAGCTTGTTGGTCGGCCCCATCGAACCGGCGACGAACCGCGGCCGCTCCGGGGTGCGCGCCGTCCACTCGTCGGCGGCCGCCCGGGCGATCCGCGCCGCCGCGAGGTTGATCTCGGCGACGTACGGCTCGAACGCGTAGTCCGCCTGCGCGACGACGGTGCCGCTGAAACTGTTGGTCTCGATGATGTCGGCGCCGGCCTCGAGGTAGGCGCGATGAATCTCGCCGATGACGTCCGGTCGCGTGAGCACGAGGATGTCGTTGTTGCCGCGCAGCTCGCGTGGATGCTGCCTGAACCGTTCGCCGCGGAAGTCGTCCTCGGTCAGCGTGTAGCGCTGCACCATCGTGCCCATCGCGCCATCGAGGACGAGGATGCGGGAGGCGAGCAGCTGGTCGAGCGTCTGGCGGGTGTCGCGAGCCATGGATGTGCCTTTCACGAGGTGGCGGTGGCCACCTTCGTCGGGGAGATCGGTTTCACGCCGGAGGCGATGAGCACCGTGAACGGGTCGCCGCTCTTGCGGGCGCCGACCGCCACCTTGATGTCGTGCAGTCCGTTCGCGACGAGCATGTCGCGAAGCGCGGTGTCGCGGAAGCCGAGCGAGCGGTCGCCGAGCTTGCTGCGCACCCACTCTTCCTGGTGTTCGCGCAGATCGAGAATCAGCACCCGGCCGCCGGGGCGCGTGATGCGCACCGCCTCGGCGATCGCCGTCTCGGGCTTGCCGGCATGATGCAACGCCTGGGACAGCAGGGCGACATCGACCGACCGATCCTTGAGCGGCAGGCGTTCCAGCTCGCCCTGCTTCCACACGACGTTCGCGATGCGCCGACGGCGGGCCAGCGCGCGGGCGCGGTCGAGAACCGCGGCCGAGCGATCGACGGCAATCACCCGCCTGGCCCAGCGTGCCGCTTCGATGGTCAGGAACCCTTCGCCGCAGCCGAGGTCGGCGACCTCGAGCGGCGGCAACAGCATGCCGAGGGCGCGAGCCCAGGCCGCCCAGCTGCGCCCCGGCACCAGCTGCCGGGCGTCACGGGAGTCGGCCGTGCCGTGCGTCTCGAAATTCTCGGTCCGCAGGCGCAGCACCTCCTGCAGCCGCGCCTCGTCGGCGCGCACCGCCGGGTCGCCGGCCGCCGCCGCGAACTGGCGCTCGAGCACCTCCCAGAGAGGGCGGCGGTCGCCGTCCTGCAGTGCGGCGGCGAGCCGATAGTAGGTGAAGCCGGCGTCCCGTTCCTCGGTGACCAGCCCGGCCTCCTTCAGCAGCCCGAGATGCCGCGACACGCCGGACTGCGCCAGTCCGAGCACGCCGGTCAGCTCGGTCACGTTCAGCCGCTCGCGCTGCAGCACGCGAAGCAGGCGCAGACGCGCCTCGTCGCCGAGCAGCTTGTAGAGGGCGGACGCGTGCTTCATATCCATCAATCTACATTCATTGATTGAGTGGATGCAAGCGCCAACCCGCGGCTCACTCGACGCGGCGCGGCCAGGCGTCCCGCAACAGCCGCGACAGCGCCCGGTCGGCGAGCCGACGGCCGCCGGTCTGGCAGCGCGCGCAGTAGTTGCACTCGTTGGCGGTGTAGACGATCCGCTGCACCGGGGCCCCGCACACCGGACATGGCGCACCGAAGCGCCCGTGCACCGCCATGCCATCGCGAAACGCCGTGACCTTCTCCGGAAACCCGGCCCCGCACTCGAGCCGCAGCCGCTCGATCCAGGCGACCAGGGTCGACCGCGTCGCCTCGTACAGCCGCTGCCACTCCGCTTCGCTCAGCGCGCCGGTCAACTTCAGCGGCGACAGGCGGGCAGCGTGCAGGATTTCGTCGGAGTAGGCGTTGCCGATGCCACCGATCAGCCGCGGGTCGGTCAGCGCCCGCTTGAGCGTGTGACTGTCGCGCGACAACGCGGCGCGGAACGCCGCCGGCGACACCTCGAGCGGCTCGACGCCGCCAGGGTCGAGCGCCGACAGCGCCGCCCGGCCGCTCACGAGCTGCAGCGACGCCCGTTTCCGGGTGCCCGCCTCGGTGAAGAAGAGGCGGCCATGCGCGAACTCGAGAACCGCCAGGGTCAGCTTCGCCGCCGGCGGCGCCAGCGGCGCGTCTGCCGCACGCCAGCGCAGGCGGCCGGCGATCATCAGGTGCAACACGACAAACAGCTCGTCATCGGCCGAGAAATCGAGGACGATGCGCTTGCCGATGCGCGAGACGCCGCGCGCCGTCCGGTCGCGGAGCGACTCGACGGGCGGCGTCACCGACCGCAGGACGAACGGACTGCGCAGGCGGAGCGCGACCAGCGGATGGCCGACCACCGCCCTGGTCAGCGCGTCTACGTACAAGGTGACGTCAGGGAGCTCGGGCATGCCCGATGCATCGTACACGGCGAGGCAGGCCAGTGCGCGGCGGTGACGGTTCAGGAGTGCCGACGGTATGCGCCTTACAGCTCTGACATTTGCGGCGATCCTGCTGGCGACGCCGCTGGCCGCGCAACAGCCGGATCCGTCCCCGGCACAGGCCAGCCCGACGTCCCCTGCCGGGCCACCGGCACAGTCCGGCTCCGACCTGCCGGTGTCGCTCGACCGGATCCGCGAGGGGCTCGCGAAACCGCCGCAGGGCACCCTGAAGAACCTCGACCTCAAGCCGAACTTCATCATCCGGATCGAGGAACGCGACCACGTCCAGGCGATCCTGTCGAAGCTCGAGTTCAAGAGCGGTCCGGCACCGTTGGGCGGGCTGTACGCCTACGAGCAGCAGCAGCGGGCGTTCAGCAAGACCGAGCGGCCGCTGCAGCAGCCGTATGCCGCGTTCAGTGGTGGCGAGCTGATTACGCTCGCCATCGAGGGGCTGATGCAGAAGTATCTCGGCGGTGCCCTGATCACGGCGATCACCGGCGCCCAGCGCACGCGGGCCGAACAGGAGGCCCGCGAAGAGGTCGCGGCGGCAATCGTCAGCTACTGCGACGCGCAACCGGACGGCGGCCGCAGTCTGCACCTCTGCCAGGAGGTCGTCACCCGCTGACGTCCCGGCGCCCCCGGGCGCCCGGCGCCGACCGTGAGGACGGCGTATCCATTGCAAACGTGAGGACGCCATGTCCGAACGAATGCGGCTGCTTCCCCTCGCGCTGCTCACGTTCGCCCTGTCCGCCGTTCCGGCCTCACCCGTGGCGGCGCAGTACTTCGGGCGGAACAAGGTCCAGTACAAGCAACTCGATTTTCAGGTGCTGAAGACCGAGCACTTCGACATCTACTTCTATCCCTCGGCGCGCGAGGGCGTCGACCTCAGCGCCCGGATGGCCGAACGCTGGCTGGCCCGGCTGCAGCGCGCCCTCAATCACGAGTTGCGCGGACGCCAGGCCCTGGTGCTCTACGCCTCCCACCCGGACTTCCAGCAGACCAACGTCATCATGGGGGACATCGGTGAAGGCACGGGCGGTGTCACCGAAGCGCTGCGGCGGCGCATCGTCCTGCCGCTCGGCGGGCCGCTGGCCGACACGGACCACGTGATCGGCCACGAGCTCGTGCACGCGTTCCAGTACGACATGACGACGCTGCCCGGCGCCGCACCGGGACAGACGGGAGCGAACGCCCTGCCGCTGTGGTTCATTGAAGGGATGGCGGAATACCTGTCCATCGGACCGGTCGATCCGCACACGGCGATGTGGCTGCGCGACGCGGCGCGCGATGACGAACTGCCGGCCATCGGGGACCTCGATGACCCCCGCTACTTCCCGTATCGCTGGGGACACGCGTTCTGGGCCTACGTCGCCGGCCGCTACGGCGAGGAGGTCATCCCGCGGCTGCTGGCGCTCGCCGGTGCCGCCGGCGCCACGGAGGTCGCGTTCGAACAGATCCTGGGCACGTCGTCGGAAGCACTGTCCACGGCCTGGCACACGGCGATCCGCAGCAGCTATCGCGGCGTCCTCGAATCGACCACGGCGCCAGCCGACGCCGGGACGATCATCCTCGAGGACGAGGGGCTGGGCGGCAGCCTCAACGTCGGCCCGTCACTCAGTCCCGACGGGTCGCTCGTCGCGTTCCTGTCCGAACGGAGTCTGCTGTCGATCGACCTCTTCGTCGCTGATACCGCGACCGGCACGATCGTGCGGCGGCTCACCAGCACGGCGACCAGCCCGCACCTGACGAGCCTGCAGTTCATCTACTCCGCCGGTACCTGGGACCCAGAGGGCCGGCGGGTCGCGATCGGGACGATCAGCGACGGACGGGCGGCACTGGCGATCTACGATGCGCGGTCGGGGCGCCAGGAGCGCGACCTGACCATTGCCGAGGTCGACGAAATCTTCAACCCGGCGTGGTCGCCGGACGGCCGCACGATCGTCTTCACCGGCATGGCGCGCGGGCTGACCGACCTCTACGCGGTCGACCTGGAATCCGGCGCGGTCCGGGCGCTGACGAACGACCCGTTTGCCGACCTGCAGCCGGCGTGGTCCCCGGACGGCCGCCGGATCGCCTTCGTGACCGACCGGTTCTCATCCCGGCTCGACGTCATCGCGATTGGCGACTACCGGCTGGCGCTGATCGATCCGGCGAACCGGCAGGTGGAGCAGGTGCGGGCGTTCACGAGCGGCAAGAACATCAACCCGCAGTGGGCGCCGGACGGCCGATCGCTGTACTTCATCTCGGACCGCGACGGCATCGCCAACCTCTATCGCGTCTCGCTCGAGGGCGACGTCGAGCAGCTGACGACCGTCGCCACCGGAATCACCGGCATCACCGCCCAGAGTCCGGCGCTGTCGGTGGCGTCGCGACGTGGACTCGCGGCATTCAGCGTCTACGACCACGGGGATTACGTCATCCACACGCTCGACGTCTCCGCCCGCGGCGCCGGGACGCTGGCGCCGGCCGGCGGGCCCGGTCGCGCGGTGCTGCCGCCGGCCGAGCGGCCGGACAGCCCGATCGGCGCGATGCTGAGCGACCCCGAGTTCGGCCTGCCGCCGGCGACGGCATCGTACGACACCATCGACTACAAGCCGCGTCTGCAGCTCGACGCCATCGGCCAACCGTCGATTTCATTCGGCGCCGACCGCTTCGGCGCGGCCCTGGGCGGCGGACTGTCGTTCCAGTTCAGCGACATGTTGGGCAATCACAACCTGGCGGCGGCGGTGAACCTCAGTCAGGGGGTTGGCGGCAACTTCGCGCTGTCCAACACCGCCGCACAAGTTGCCTACTTCAACCAGACCCATCGCTGGAACTGGGGCATCGTCGGCGGCCAGCTGCCCTACGTCTCCGGCGGCTTTCAGAGCGGGGTGGCGAACATCGACGGGCAGTCGGTGTTCATCGATCAGACCATCGTCTTGCGGCAGACCCAGCGGAGCGCCGCGGGGCTGATGGCCTATCCGTTCAGCCGGGCGCGCCGACTCGAGTTCCAGGGCGGCATGTCGCAGATCGCGTTCGATCAGATCGTCCAGACACAGGGCTACTCGCTGAGCACCGGCCAGCTGCTGTTCGACGAGACGGAGGAGACCCAGATCGGCGACACGCTGTCGCTCGGTACCGCCTCGGCCGCACTCGTGTTCGATACGTCCAATTTCGGCGCCACCAGTCCGGTCGCCGGCGCCCGCTACCGCTTCGAGGTCGCGCCGACGTTCGGTTCGGTCCGCTACACGAGCCTGCTCGCTGACTACCGGCGCTACCTGATGCCGCTGCGCTTCTACACCATCGCGATCCGCGCGATGCACTACGGCCGCTACGGCACCGGCGGCGGCGATGACCGGCTGTTCCCGCTGTTCATCGGCTATCCGAACCTGGTGCGCGGTTATGACGTGCTGTCGTTCACCGCCGACGAGTGCCAGCCGACCGACACGAGCGACTGCCCGGTGTTCGATCGGCTGCTCGGTACGCGCACGCTGGTCGGCAACCTCGAGGTGCGCTTCCCGCTGCTGCGGCCGTTCGGAGCGGGACAGTCGATGTACGGACCGGTCCCGGTCGAGGTCGCGTTGTTCGCGGACGGCGGCGTGGCGTGGAACGGCGGTGAGCGTCCGTCGCTGCTGGGCGGAACGCGGCGCGGGGTGGCAAGCTATGGCGTGGCGCTCCGGGCCAATCTGCTCGGGTTCGCGATCGGCGAGTTCGCCTTCAGCCGACCACAGCAGCGTCCGGGGCGCGGCTGGATCTTCCAGTTCAATCTGTCGCCGGGATTCTAGGTTGGCGCTGTCGCTGGGTCAGCGGCGGCAGCCGGGCCAAGCCTGACGAATCGCTGAGTGGCGGGGCGGCTCTCCACTCTGGACTGCGTTGCGCCCCGGCCCGGCTCGAAACGCCCCGGACCGGCTGGAAAATGGCCGTAAACCGTCGGACGTCGCGCTCAGGGTTGACTTCTGCGCCGGACCGTCGCACAATTAACCGTTCATCCGGCTGAACGGATTGATGCGAACACCCATCCTCGACCATCTCACGGCACTCGCGGACACCACCCGCAACCGGCTGCTCCTGCTGTTGGAGCGGCAGGAGCTGACCGTGTCGGAGCTGTGCGGCGTGACGCAGCTGCCGCAATCCACCGTCAGCCGTCACCTGAAGGCGCTGTCGGACAGCGGCTGGGTCACCGCCCGGGCCGAAGGCACGAGCCATCTCTATGCGATGGCTCGCCCTGGAGCGACCGGCGGCGAAGGGCTCGACCCGTCGGCCAGGCGCCTATGGCACCTCGTCCGGGAACAGGTCGCCGCCGCGCCGGCGGCGCTGCAGGACCAGCGGCGGCTCGACGAGATTCTCTCGCGCCGGCGTGCCCGCTCACAGGAGTTCTTCTCGTCGGCGGCCGGTCAATGGGACCGCCTGCGCGACGAACTCTTCGGCGATCGCTTCCATCTCGCCACGTTCGCGGCGATGGCGCCGCCCGACGCGGTGGTCGGCGATCTGGGCTGCGGCACCGGTGAGATGACCGCGACCCTGGCGCCGTTCGTCGCACGCGTCATCGCCGTCGATGCGTCGGTGGAGATGCTGCAGGCGGCCAGCCGGCGCGTCGAAGGGGCGACCAACGTCGACCTCCGTCGCGGCGACCTCGAGGCGCTGCCGATCGACGATGCGCGTCTGGATCTTGCGCTGGTGACGCTGGTGCTGCATCACGTGCCGGATCCGCTCGCCGCATTGGCGGAGGTCGCCCGCGTGCTCGCGCCGGACGGCCGGATCGTCCTGGTCGACATGCAGCCGCACGATCGCGACGCCTACCGCCAGCAGATGGGTCACGTCTGGCTCGGCTTCTCCGATGGCCAGATTGCCACCTGGCTGGCCGACGCCGGCTTCACCGGCATCCGCATCGTTCCGCTCGCGCCCGACCGGCGCGCCAAGGGGCCGGGCCTGTTCGTGGCGACCGGACGCCGGCGCACGACAGCCACGACATCGACCGACCGCACCGAGGGAGCACCGTCCGCGTAAGCGCAATGCCGGGGCAGGATCCCCCGGACAAGGAGAGTTATGGCAACTGTGACTGAGAGAATGCATCCGTTCGCCGCGGCGAGGGCCGCCGGCCGTGAGCCGTTCAAGGTGGCCGACCTGTCGCTCGCCGAGTTCGGCCGGAAGGAACTGCGACTGGCCGAGCAGGAGATGCCCGGCCTGATGTCGCTGCGCGCCCAGTATGCCGGCCAGCGGCCGCTGGCCGGCGCCCGGATCATGGGCAGCCTGCACATGACCATCCAGACCGGCGTCCTCATCGAGACCCTGGCCGAGCTCGGGGCCGACGTGCGCTGGGTCTCGTGCAACATCTTCTCGACCCAGGATCACGCGGCGGCGGCGATTGTCGTCGGGCGTCCCGAGACCGGTGGCACCGTGGCGGAGCCGAAGGGCACGCCGGTGTTCGCCTGGAAGGGTGAGACGCTCGAAGAGTACTGGTGGTGCACGGACCAGGCGCTCGAATGGCCGGACGGCAGCGGTCCGACGCTCATCGTCGACGACGGCGGTGACGCGACGCTCGTCGTCCACAAGGGCGCGGAGTACGAGAAGAAGGGCAGCGTGCCGGCCTTCGATCCGCACGGCCATCCCGAGGAGTGGGGCGTCATCCTCGACCTGATTCGTTCGTCGATCGCGAAAGACCCGAAGCGCTGGACGCGGCTGGCGTCGAGCATCCGCGGCGTGTCGGAAGAGACGACGACCGGCGTGCACCGTCTCTACCAGATGATGGAGGCCGGCGAACTGCTCTTCCCCGGCATCAACGTCAACGACTCGGTGACCAAGAGCAAGTTCGACAACATCTACGGCTGCCGCCATTCGCTGCCGGACGGGCTGGCGCGTGCCAGCGACGTGATGCTCGGCGGCAAGGTGGCGGTGGTGCTCGGCTTCGGTGAAGTCGGCAAGGGCTGCGCGGAAGCGCTGCGCGGCCAGGGCTGCCGCGTCATCGTGACCGAGATCGATCCGATCTGCGCGCTGCAGGCGGCGATGCAGGGCTACGAGGTCAATACGATCGAGAACGTCCTGTCGAAGGCGGACATCTTCATCACGGCGACCGGCAACAAGGACATCATCAGCGCCCAGCAGATGTCGCGGATGAAGGACAAGGCGATCGTCGGCAACATCGGTCACTTCGACAACGAGATCGACATGGCCGGCCTGAAGAAGTGGGCGGGCATCGAGCGGATCAACATCAAGCCGCAGTACGACGAATGGCGATTCCCCGACGGCCACAGCGTGATGATCCTCGCGGAAGGCCGTCTCCTGAACCTCGGCTGCGCGACCGGACACCCGAGCTTCGTGATGTCGGCGTCGTTCACCAACCAGGTGCTGGCGCAGCTCGAGCTGCACGCCAACGCCGAGCAGTACGGCAAGACCGTGTTCATGCTGCCGAAGCATCTCGACGAGCAGGTCGCCCGTCTGCATCTCGATCACCTCGGCGTCAAGCTGACGACGCTGACCCAGGAGCAGGCGGACTACATCGGCGTCAAGGTCGACGGTCCGTACAAGCCGGCGCACTACCGCTACTAGCGGCCTGGGGCCGCGGGCGGGCACGCGTCTCCACTGAAGGGGCGGCCGGAAGATCGGCCGCACCTTCCCCGTGCACGCCGTCCGCGGTGCAGCGGCAGACGACACACGCGGCAGGGATGTCGAGTACGGTTGGGTTCTCCGCCCGTCGAGGTGTCGTGGAAGCCAACCGAGCGGTAAGTCGTTCACGGCCGCGAGCGTGCAGGAATCCAAGACAAATCGCCATCGCCACCGCCAGCGCGTAACTTCTTCCCAAACAGACCAGTCACCCGGCTGACACACCGGCCGCCGGCGCCGGCCCGATGTCGGCCAAGTCCCACCGTGCGCGCCACTTGCCGCGCCCGGCTCCAGGATTGCGCTCACCCTCGCGCGGGGACCGTGCGGCCTGCACGCGCCACCCTCCGTGAATCCCGTTCGTGAGGCGACACGACGCGCGCGCGACTCCGGTCGCGCGGTTTGGTCGCGCCGCGTCACGAGCGCATATCACTCAACAGCATGAGGTTTCCATGTACCTGTGTTCGATGCTGACGCGGTCCACGTGCGTTGCACACCTGGGCCGGGCTGTCTTGCTGACCTGTATGACGCTCGGCGTGCTGCTGGCGCCGGGGCGCGCCGACGCGTCGTGGCCGTTCGGCAGCGGCCCGGCGCCGATTCCGGGATTGCTCCAGGCCGAAGGGTACGATCACGGCGGCGCCGGCGATGCGTACCACGATTCGGGCCCGGCGAACGCCGGCGGATTCTACCGGCAGGATGGTGTCGACATCACGCAGGCCTCCGGCGGCACCGGCCTCGTCGGCTGGGTGGCGGCCGGTGAGTGGCTGAAGTACACGGTGAACGTGCAGAGCGCCGGCGTCTACGACGTCGATGTCCTGGTCGCCAGCCTCGGACAGGGCGGCCGGTTCCACATCGAGATGAACGGCACCGACGTGTCAGGCGGCATCACCGTCCCGAACACCGGCGGCTGGCAGTCGTGGCGGACGGTGACGACCCGGGTGACACTGGCCGCCGGCCAGCAGGTGCTGCGGCTCGTGATGGACAGCATCGGGACCTATGCGGTCGGCAATTTCGACTGGATCCGGTTCCGCGCCGCCGGCGCGGCGGGCACCACCTCGTCGTCCGGCGGACAGCTGCGCGTGATGACCTGGAACATCCGCAGCGGCCGGGACGCCTACAACAACTGGAACCTCGACGCCCAGGTGCGCTTCATCGCCGATCAGAATCCGGACGTCGTGATCCTGCAGGAAGTCTCGATCTACGACTACGACCAGCCGTCGCACTACCGCGACCTGCTGCAGGCCGTGACCGGCCGCACCTGGTATCGCTCGTGGGCGCCGAGCTGCCAGAGCGGCGGGTGCCTCGGCAACCTGATCCTGAGCCGTCTGCCGATGACCTCCGCGTCGATGATCTTCATGCCGCCGACGGCGGCGGCGCAGGCGACGGTCAATGTCGGCGGCGTCGCGGTCACCCTGTTCGGGGCGCACCTCGACGCGTACAACGGCGACCTCCGGACCGCCGAGATGCTGCAACTGCTCGGCTGGGCCAGCGAATTCTGGGGTCCCAAGATCATCGGCGGCGACTTCAACGCATGGTGGGGCCAGTGGTGGATCCAGTACATGGTCAACGCCTTCGGCGGTGACACCTGGCGCGAGGTATCGGGCAACCAGGACGGCGGCTACACCATCGGCAACGTCCGCTTCGACTACCTGTTCCGCCACGGCAGCATCACGGCCCTCAACTGCTGGGTGCCGTACACCGAGCTGTCGGATCACCGACCGGTGGTCGCCGACTATCGCGTGCAGTAGCGTCCGGCCTGGGGACGGGCCCGACCGGCCGTCGACGCCGGCGCCGGGGTGGCAGGGGATGCCGCTCCGGCGGGCGTCGTGCCGCCGCGTCGTCAGACGACCGGCGACACGTCGGCGTCGTAGTCGACGCCCTCGACACCGAAGCCGAAGATGCGGAGGAAGTCGGCGCGGTAGCCGTCGAGGTCGCCGAGCGCCGGCAGCGTGTCGGTGCTGACGAGAGCCCAGCGCCTGAGCACCTCCGCCTGGGTGTCGTCCCGCAGTTCGAGATCGTCGACCCGCAGTCGTCCGTTCCCGTCGGTGTGGGCGGCGGTCTTCGGCCCGTAGAGGACGTCGCGGAACAGCCGATCGATGTGCGTCAGACAGTCCTCGTGCGTGCCCTGCCGCTTCATCACCTCGAACAGCAGCGAGATGTAGAGGGGAACGACCGGGATGGCGGAACTCGCCTGCGTCACGACCGCCTTCAGGACGGCGACGCGGGCGTCGCCGCCCAGCGGTGCGAGCACGGCGCGCAGTGCCGTGGCGGCGCGGTCGAGGTCCTCCTTCGCCTTGCCGAGCGTTCCCTCCCAGTAGATCGGCCACGTCAGCCG
Source organism: uncultured Acidobacteriota bacterium (assembly GCA_902825985.1). Lineage (GTDB taxonomy): Bacteria > Acidobacteriota > Vicinamibacteria > Vicinamibacterales > CAVVIG01 > VFZL01. Next base: position 62,722 of record CADEDC010000007.1, read on the forward strand.
GCTGCCGATGTAGGTGTAGGCCACGGTCGCGAAGCCGGGCGCCAGCAGGTGCTCGCGCTGCAGGTGCGCGACCCAGCGTTCCCAGTCCTCGCCGCCCATCACCTTCACCGTCGCGGCGATCTCGTCATCGGTCGCCGGCGGCAGATCGACGTCGCTGACGACCCCCTTGTCGACGTTCAGCGACTTGATGTGAACCGGCGAGCCGACCGGCTTGATCGCGCTGCGGTACTGGATGCCGGTCTCGGGATCGGATCGCACGGGTGAGGCGAGGCTGTAGACGAGCAGGTCGATCGGTCCGAGGTCCTGCCGGATCGCCTGTGCCACCGCCGCCTTCGTCGCATCACTGAACGCGTCGCCATTCAGCGAGCGCGCGTACAGGCCCTGCGCGGCTGCCAGCCGGTCGAACGCGGCGTTGTTGTACCAGCCGGCGGTTGCCGTCTTCGCGGCCTCCGGCTCCTTCTCGAACGACAGGCACAGCGTGCTCGCGCCGTAGCCGAACGCCGACACGATGCGCGACGCCAGCCCGTAGCCGCCGGATCCGCCGAGCACGAGCACCTTGCGCGGTCCGCCGCTCACCGCCGGCCGCTGCCGCTCCCATTGCGCGTGGCGTTCGACCAGCGCGGCGCATCCGGTCGGGTGCGCCGTCGTGCAGATGAAGCCACGAATGCGTGGTTTGATGACCATGGATCTCAAAGTGTAGTCGAAGGCGCGTCGCTCACGACGGCGGTGACACGACGACGCGGACGTCATCCGCGAGGGTGTCGCCGGGGTGCAGGATCACCGTCTCGCCGGCAGCCAGCCCGGCGAGCACTTCCGCCTCCTGTCCGGTCCGCTGCCCGAGAGTCAGGCGGCGCACCCGTGCCCGTTCGCCGTCGACGACGTAGGCGGCCCAGTCTTCGCCCTGACGGAAGAGTGCGCTCGTCGGCAGCTTGAGCACGTCGGCGGATTCCCAGATGACGATGCGAATCTCGACACGGTAGGCGTCGCCGAGCGAGGCGAACGCCTTCGCGGCGTCGACGAAGTCGAGCACCACGTTGACCCGCTGCTCCTCGACGCCGAGCGCCGACACCTTGGTGAACCCCGACGGCTCGACACGCCGGACCGTCGCGTCCAGCGGTCGCTCGCCACCCCACTGATCGACGATGGCGCGGGCGCCGGCCTTGACGCGGACCGCGTCGGTCGACAGCAGGTCCGATACGATCTCGAGCTGCGACGGGTCGCCGATCTCCAGCAGCGGATCGCCCGGCGGCACGACCGACTCGCTTTCGCGGACGCGCTTCAGGATGACGCCGTCGACTGGTGCGGTGACGGTGACGACCCGGTCGTTCCGCACGTTCGCCATCGGCGCGACCCGCGCCTGGGCGCGGAGGACGTCGGACTCGGCGGCGCGGGCGGCGAACGCCGCCGCCTCGACCGCGTCGCGCGCGACGCGCACGTCGGCCTCGCGGGTGTCGAGTTCCTGCCCGGTGGTGAGGCCGCCCTGGGTCAGCTCGCGGGCGCGCGCCAGTTCCCGCTCGGCCTGCGCCAGCGTCCCCCGCATCCGCTGCTCTTCGGCCCGGGCGCGCCCGAGCGCCGCGCGGGCGGTGTCGACCGCGGCACTGCCTTCGGCCCGCGTCCTGGCGTCGAGAAACGGCAGCGTCTCCGGCTGCAGGCGCGCGACCACGTCGCCCTTCTTCACGCGGTCGCCCGGTTCCAGTTCAATCCGCAGCACGCGACCCGCCAGCGGCGCCGACACGACATAGCGGTTCCGCACCCGCGTTTCGCCCTCCTCGTCGACCGTCACGACGAGCGGTCCGCGGCCAATCGTCGCGACGTCCACCGGCAGCGGCCGCGGCCACAACGCGACGGCGAGCAGCCCGGCGACCGCCAGGACGCTGAGAATGACACGGGGATTCCGGAGCAGGCGCACCATGATGGTTACTCGCGCGTCTTCAAGACGCCGATGAGATCGAGCGTGTCGAGCCGCCGGCGCACCACCAGGCCCGACACGAAGGCCGCGGCAATCACCGTCAGGTAGGCCCACGCGACGGTCGCCGCGGTCACGGCGAAGGTGAGCCGGTAGATCTCGTTGTTGAAACCGAGCATGATGAGCCGGCCGAGGCCGTAGCCGATGGCCGTGCCCATCGGCAGCGCCAGGACCGTCAGGACGGCGAGCTCACCGAGCAGGATCAGGGAGATCTCGCCACGGGTGAACCCGAGCACCCTCAGGCTCGCCAGCTCGCGGGCCCGCTCCGACAACGACACGCGGGCCGAGTTGTAGACGACGCCGAACGCGATGACCCCGGCGAAGAAGACGTTGATGAACACCTGGATGTACATCGTTTCGGCCATCGTCTCACGGAAGTTCTGCAGCGCCAGGTCGCGCAGGCCGACGCCGGCCACCGCCGGCATCAGCTTGACGTCGCGATAGAAGCGATCGAGCGCCGCCGGATCCACCGTGAGATACGCGCCCGAGACCACCGGCCCCTCGCGCAGCAGCCGGCGGAGGCCGTCGATGCGCAGGTAGGCCTGCAGTCCGAGCGCGTCGTCGATGAGTGCGGCCACCGGCAGGTCGAACGTCGGCCGGCGGCCTTCGAGCACCTCGACCTGGACCGTGTCGCCGGGTGCGGCGCCGAGGATGTCGCCCAGCATCTTCGACATCACCAGCCCGCTCTCGGGCAGCACGTACGTCCGATCGCGCCGATCGGCGATGCGGTTGAGGCGCGGCACCGCCGGCACGCCGCTGATGGCCAGCGTCCGCGTCCGGTGGCCGGAGCGGATTCGCACCGGCACGGAGCGGAACGGTTCGACGTCCATCACCCCCGGCAGGTGCGTCACGTCGTGAACGGCGGCCGGCGAACGCGCCCGCACGAACGACACGGTCGCGTCCTGGCGCATGGTCTGCGTGAACTGCTGGTTCACGAGGGTGTCCATGATGTCGATGAAGCTGAGGCCGACCACGAGCACCGCGACGGCGAACGAGATGCCGGTCACCGAGAGGAACGACCGCATCGGTTGTCGCTCGATGTTGCGCAACACCATGCGCGTCGCGTGCGACAGCTGCCGGTGCCGCCACGGCCGCTCGAGGAAGGAGAAGCGATAGTCGCCCGGCGGCTCGGGTCGCATCGCTTCCGCCGGCGGCACCCGCACGGCGCGGCGGACGGCGGCCTGGGCGCCGAGGGCGGCCACCAGCAGGCTGCCGACCACCGACTGCACCGCGACGTCGATCGACAGGTGGTAGTCGAGCTCCGGGAAGCGGAAGTACTGGTTGTAGAGCGTGATCATGCCGGCGCCGAGCTGGCCGCCGGCGACCACCCCGAGGCCGGCGCCGGCCGCCGCGATCAGCAGCGCCCACTTCACGTAGTGCCACGCCAGCTCGCCGTTCGAATAGCCGAGCGCCTTCAAGGCCGCGATCTGCGGACGCTGCAACGCCAGGGCGCGCGTCAACGCGACGTTCAGGATGAACGCGGCGACGCCGAAGAACACCGCCGGCAGGATGAACCCGAAACTCTGCAGCTGGGCCAGCTCGTTCTCGAGCGTCCACGCCGACGATTGCAGCCGGCGCGGCACGGCGCCGAGGCCGCCGAACGGCTCGATCAGCCGGTCGAGCGCCTGGATGACCTCGGCCTCGGACGCGTCGCGGCCGAGCGCCAGCGACACGTCGTTGAAGCCGCCCTCCATGTCGAACGCCGAGGCCAGTGCCCGCCGCCCGATCCAGAAGATGCCGAAGTGCCGGCGATCCGGGAAGATCTCGCCCGGCTTCACGGCGTAGATGTATTCCGGCGACAGGGCGATGCCGACGATCGTCAGAATGCGGCGGCGGCCGTTGATGATCGCCGCGACGCGATCTCCCGGCCGGAAGCCGTTGGCCTCGGCGAACATCTCGCTCGCCAGCACCTCGTCGGGCCGATCGGGATCGATCCAGCGGCCGCTGCGCAGGTAGAGGCCGTTCAACGCCGGCTGTTCCCGCTCCGGGATGCCGACCAGCCGCCCGCTGGCCGGCTCGGCGAGCCCCGGCACATCGAGGGTCACGTCGGCGACGACGCGGGTCGACACCGTCTCGACGCCGGGGATGGCGGCGATGCGCCCGGCGAGCGTCTGCGGCGCCCGTGTCATCGACGCGAAGACCTCGGCGAATCGCTGGCTTTCGTAGTACTCGGCCCGCGTCCGCTGCAGCGAATCGAAGTTCGACAGGTAGGTCACGTACATGGAGACGCCCGCCGCGATCACCGACGCGATGGCGAGCGCCTGCCCCTTCATCTCCCACACGTCGCGCAGGAGCTTGCGGTTGAGCGCCGACAGCCTGAAGCGGTCCAGCCGGTTCACCATTGCAGATCGTGGACGGGGCGCTTCTGCGCATTGCGCTCGACGCCGACGACGACACCGTCGGCGAGGCGCACGACGCGATCGGCCATCCCGGCAATCGCCGCGTTGTGGGTGATGACGACCGTCGCGGTGCCGAGTTCGCGGTTCACCCGATCGATCGCGTCGAGCACGACGATGCCGGTGGTGATGTCGAGCGCGCCGGTCGGCTCGTCGCACAGCAGCACGTCGGGCCGCTTCGCGATGGCGCGCGCAATTGCGACGCGCTGCTGCTCGCCGCCCGATAGCTGCGCCGGAAAGTGATCGAGCCGGTGGTCGAGGCCGACCATGCCGAGGGCCGCCTCGGGGGTCATCGGCTGCTCGACGATTTCGGTGACGAGGGCGACGTTCTCGCGCGCCGTCAGACTCGGAATCAGGTTGTAGAACTGGAAGACGAAGCCGACGTGGGTGCGCCGGTAGTCGGTGAGCGCCGCCTCGTCGGCCGACGTCAGGTCGTGATCCTGATAGATGACCGAGCCGGCGGTCGGCACGTCGAGGCCGCCGAGGATGTTCAGCAGCGTCGACTTGCCGGAGCCGGACGGTCCGAGCAGCACGACGAGCTCGCCGGGGAACAGATCGAAATCGATGCCGCGCAGGGCGTGGACGGTGACCTCGCCCATCTCGTAGATCTTGGTCAGGCCGCGGGCGGCGAAGACGGGCGCAGCAGCAGGGGCAACGGACATCGCAGTCCCTCTGAGCATGTGCGCTCGGCTGCACGAAATCAACCGGTCGGCGGCGACCGCCACCTCGACCTTGTCCGGGCGACGGGTCTCGCTCCCCCGGGGTCGACGTCGCCGCGGGGAGCGGCGCGGCGGGACGACCGCAGCACACGACGGTCCTGGATCGATCTTTCGGTTGACTTGTGGGATCCGGCCGCGCTACGCTGGCTCGTCATGTTCGTTCGCCTCCACCCCGTGCACCATCACCATCATCCGGCCATCGCCGGGCAGGTGGAGTTGCGCGCGTAGTCGGTCCTGACCGAACGAACCAAGCGATCTGCAACCCGCCGCCAGGCGGGTTTTTTTGTGTCTGCACACACTGAGAGACTTATGGATTTCACGAAACTCGACGGCCTGATTCCTGCCGTGATCCAGGATGCGGTGAGCAACGAAGTGCTGATGGTCGGCTTCATGAACGACGAGGCGTGGGCGCTGACGCAGAAGACCGGCTACGCCACGTTCTTCAGCCGCACCCGCAACACGTTGTGGATGAAAGGCGAGACGTCCGGCAACCGGCTGCGGGTGCTCCGCACCCTCGTCGACTGCGACGACGACACCGTGCTGCTGCAGGTCGAACGGGAAGGCGACGGCAATGTCTGCCACACCGGCGAGCGCACCTGCTTCTACCGCGCCGTGCCGAGCGAAGGAGCCGCGTAGGCCGCCATGAAACTCAAACTTGGCATTCCGAAGGGTTCCCTGCAGGATTCGACGATCCAGCTGTTCGCCCGCGCCGGCTTCAACATGGTGGTCAGCTCGCGATCGTACTTTCCGGCGATCGACGATCCGGAGATCGAATGCATGCTGATTCGCGCCCAGGAGATGGCGCGCTACGTCTCGGACGGCGTCCTCGACGCCGGGCTCACGGGCCTCGACTGGATTGCCGAGCACGAGGCGGGCGACGGCACGACCGGCGTCATCGAGCCGATTGCCGACCTGATCTACGCGAAGCAGAGCTTCGGCAAGGTGCGCTGGGTGCTGGCGGCGCCCGAGGACTCCAGCTTCCGCTCGGCGGCCGACCTCGAAGGCAAGACGATTGCGACCGAACTGGTGCGCGCCACCAAGGCCTACTTCAAGCGGCAGAACGTCAACGTCAAGGTCGAGTTCTCGTGGGGCGCCACCGAGGTCAAGCCGCCGATGCTCGCCGACGCCATCGTCGAAGTCACCGAGACCGGGTCGTCGCTGCGCGCCAACCGGCTGCGCATCCTCGATACGGTGATGGAGTCGAACACGCAGCTCATCGCCAACAAGACGGCGCTGGCCGACGCCTGGAAGCGCAACAAGCTGGAGAACATCGCCCTGCTGCTCAAAGCGGCCATCGAAGCGCAGGGCCGCGTCGGGCTGATGCTGAACGTCCGGCGCGCCGACCTCCAGGCGGTGCTGTCGCTGCTGCCGGCGCTGCAGCGGCCGACGATTTCGTCGTTGAGCGACGATGAGTGGGCGGCGGTGAACACCATCATCGAGGAGAAGACGGTGCGCGACCTGATTCCGAAGCTGAAGAAGGCGAACGCCCAGGGCATCGTCGAGTATCCGTTGAACAAGATCGTGCTCTAGGGGCGGGGCAGGCAGATGCGCATCATCCACTCTCGACAGCGGGCCGCCCTGCACGCCGTGCTGACGCGGGACGACGGGGCGGCCGACCGGGCGTTCGAGCGGCGTGTCCAGGCGATCGTCGACCGCGTCCGGCGCGGCGGCGACGCGGCACTGCTCGCCTGCGCCCGCCGGTTCGACGGCGTGACCGGCGGGCTCGCCATCGGTCGCCAGGAGATGCTCGCGGCGGCGGCGACCGTCCCGGCCGATGTCGCACGGGCGGTCCGGCAGGCAGCCAAGCACATCGCCCGCGTCGCGGCCAGACAGGTGCCCAAGCCGTGGACCATGGCGGTGGCGAAGGGGGTCGTCGTCGAACAGCGCGTCGAGCCGCTCGCACGGGCCGGCTGCTACGTGCCGGGCGGCCGCTTCCCGCTGCCGTCGTCGCTGCTGATGACCGCGATTCCGGCGCGCGTCGCCGGCGTCCGCGACATCATCGCCGTCTGTCCGCGCCCCGAGCCGGTCGTGATGCTGGCGGCGCTCGAAGCCGGCGTCACGACGCTGCTGCGCGTCGGCGGCGCCCATGCCGTCGCCGCCCTCGCGTACGGCACCGAGAGCGTGCCGAAGGTCGACAAGATCGTCGGTCCTGGGAACCGCTATGTCGCGGTCGCCAAGGCACTCGTCGCCGCCGACTGCGCCATCGACTTCTTCGCCGGCCCCACCGAGATCGTCATCGTCGCCGGCGGCGGCCGGGCCGACTGGATCGCCGCCGACCTCATCGCCCAGGCCGAGCACGACCCCGACGCGCGCGCCATCTTCATCACCTGGAGCCCGGCCCTGGCCGAGCGGGTCGGCCGGATGACGACCCGGCTCGCCAGGGGACGCGACATCGTCCAGCAGTCGCTCGCCGCCAACGGCGTCGTCATCGTCGCCCGCGACGCGACGGAGGCGATGGCCATCGCGAACCGCATCGCTCCCGAACATCTCGTCGTCGATCGCGAGTCGCTGATCGCCGGGCCAACCATCGCGGGAGCGGTGTTCGTCGGTCCGTTCACGGCACAGGCGGCCGGCGACTACGCGACCGGATCGAATCACGTGCTGCCCACCGCGGGCGCGGCGCGGTTTCGCGGCGGCCTGAGCGCGGCGGACTTCGTGCGCGTCATGGCGGTGCAGCGCGTCACCCGCGACGGCATCCGCCGTCTGGCGCCGACGGTCGTAGCGCTGGCCCGCGCCGAAGGGTTGCGGGCACACGCCGAGTCGGTCGAGGCGCGGGTCAGGTGATGCGATGGCGAGGACACGGAGCATGACGGGCAGCCGGCGCCCGGCCGAGCTCTACGCCGGACTGCGCCTGCACCAGAACGAGCACACCGGCGGCTGTTCGCCGAAGGTGATCGAGGCGCTGGCCGGCCTGACCGGCGCGCAGATCGCCGCCTACCCGCCCTACACGGCAGCCGTCGAGGCCTGTGCGGCGCACGTCGGCGTCACCGTCGACGAGGTGCTGATGGTCAACGGCCTCGACGAGGGGATTCTCGCCGTCGCCATGGCGTTCCTCAGGACGCAGGCGGACGGCATCGTGCCGGAGGCGATCATCCCGCGGCCGGCGTTCGAGGTCTTCGACGTCGCCGTCTCGGTGGTCGGCGCGAGCGTCGTGCAGGTGATGCCGGCGCCGGACTTCGCGTTCCCGCTCGACGACGTGCTGGCGGCGATCACCGCGAGGACGCGGGCCGTCTTCATCACGAACCCGAACAATCCGACCGGCGTCTCGACGCCGGTGGCGACCATCCGCACCGTGGCGCGCAGCGTGCCGCCTGGCGCCATCGTCTTCGTCGACGAGGCCTACATCGACTTCGGCGGCGAACCGTTCGTCCGCGAGCTGGCCGACTTCCCGAACGTCATCGTCGGACGGACGTTCTCGAAGGCCTACGGTCTGGCCGGCTTGCGTGTCGGCCTGCTGCTCGGCCGGCCCGAGTCGCTCGAGCCGCTCCGCCTCGCGGTGCCGGTCTACAGCATCAACGTCGCCGCGGCGGTCGCGGTGGTGGCCGCCATCGAGGACCGCGCCTACCGCGACGCCTACGTGCGCGAGGTCGCCGAGTCGAAGGCGCTGCTCTACGAAGCCTGCGCCCGCTGGGGCGTCCACCACTGGCCGAGCGACGGCAACTTCGTGCTGGTGCGCACCGGACCACGAACGCCGGCCATCCTCGCGGGCGCGCTGGCGCGCGGCATCTACCTGAAGGACCGGTCGGGCGAACCGGGATGCGCCGGGTGCGTCCGGATCACCACCGGCGTCGTGGCTCACACCCGGCAGCTGATTGCCGCCATGGAGGAGATTCTGTGCGGCGCGCGCTAGTCAATCGGCAGACGACGGAAACGCAGATCGCGCTGGCGCTGACCATCGAGGGTCGGGGGCGCTATCAGGTCCGCACGGGCATCCGCTTCCTCGATCACATGCTCGAGCTGTTCGCCAGGCACGGCGGCTTCGATCTCACGGTGACGGCGACCGGCGACCTCGACGTCGATCAGCACCACACGGTCGAGGATCTCGGCATCGCGCTCGGCGACGCGGTGGCGAAGGCGCTCGGCGATCGGAAGGGGATCAACCGCGCCGGCTATTTCGTCATGCCGATGGACGAGACGCTGGCGGTCGCGGCCGTCGACCTCGGCGGCCGGCCGGCGACGGTGGTCAACCTGAAGGTCAGGACACGGCTGGTCGGCGACCTGCAGACCGAGCTGGTGCACGATTTCTTCGAAGGGTTCGCCATGGGCGCGCGCGCCAACGTCCATCTGAACGTGATGTACGGACGGTCCAACCATCACAAGGTCGAAGCGGTGTTCAAGGCGTTCGGGCGCGCGCTGCGGGTCGCGTGTGCGAAGGACAAGCGGCTGGCACGGATGCTGCCGTCCACGAAGGGTCTCCTGTGATTGCTCTGGTCGACTACGGCGCCGGCAACCTCACGTCGGTCAGGAAGGCGCTGGCCGCGATCGCGGCGGACGTCTACGTTCCGGCGACGCCGGCCGATCTCTCGCATGCGAGCGGCGTGATCGTCCCGGGCGTCGGCCATTTCAGCGCCACCCGCGCCCTCGATGCCGCCTGGCGCGACGCCATCATCGCGCGGCTCGGCGAGGGGCGACCGCTGCTCGGCATCTGCGTCGGCATGCAGTGGCTGTTCGAAGGAAGCGCCGAGGCGCCGGACTGTCCCGGTCTCGGGCTGCTTGCCGGATCGTGTTTCCGGCTCACCGGCGGCACCTACCGGCAGCCGCACGACCGCGCCGACGCCACCGGGGTTCTGAAGGTGCCACACGTCGGCTGGAACGCGCTGCGCATGACCCGGGACGCCGCGATCGTCGACGGCGTCGCGTCCGGATCGCAGGTCTACTTCACCCACAGCTACGCCGCACCGGTCACCGGCGACACCGTCGCCGCCGCCGAGCACGCGGAGCCGTTCGCCTCGATCGTCCAGCGCGGCCAGGTGTCGGGCGTGCAGTTCCACCCCGAGAAGTCCGGCGAGGTCGGACTCCGGATTCTCCGCAACTTCATCGAGATTGCGCGGTAAGCCAGGTGCTGTCGAAACGGATCATCGCCTGTCTCGACGTCCGCAACGGGCAGGTCGTCAAAGGCATCAACTTCGAAGGGCTGCGGAGCGCCGGCGATCCGGCCGAACTCGCACGCCGCTACAACCGCGAGCTGATCGACGAGCTCGTCATCCTCGACGTCACCGCGACGCTCGAGAGCCGACGGGCGCTCGCCGACACCATCCGCGCCGTCGCGCAGGAGCTCTTCATCCCGCTCGCCGTCGGCGGCGGCATCCGGACCGAAGCCGATGCGGCGGCGGCGATCGAGGCCGGCGCCGACAAGGTCAGCCTCAACACCGCGGCGATCGCCAGCCCGCCGCTCATCACCACGCTGGCCAGCCGCTACGGCAGCCAGGCCGTCATCGTCGCCATCGACGCCAAACGGTCGGGCGATCACTACGCCGTCTACGTGCGCAGCGGGTCGACGGCCGCCGAGCGCGATGCCGTCGACTGGGCGCGCGAGGCCGAGGCCCGCGGCGCCGGCGAGATCCTGCTGACGTCGATCGACCGCGACGGCACCAAGGCCGGATTCGAGTGCGAGATGACGGCGGCGGTGTCGCGCGCCGTCTCCATCCCGGTCATCGCGTCGGGCGGCGCCGGCGGCCTCGACCACTTCGTCGACGTCTTCACCGCCGGTGCCGCCGACGCGGCGCTGGCCGCCTCGATCTTCCACTACGCCGAAACCAGCGTGCACGCGCTGAAGGCCCACCTGCGGGCGCACGGCATTCCGGTTCGCCTCTGACCGGTTACACTGGGCAGACCGATGCTGATCCCCTCGATCGACCTCAAGGGCGGCGCCGTCGTCCAACTCGTGCAGGGCGAGCGGCTGGCGATTCGCGACGACGACGTGTTCGGCTGGGTACGCAGGTTCGAGCGCTATCCCAAGGTGCAGGTCATCGACCTCGACGCCGCGATGGGCGCCGGCGACAACCTCGCGCTGGTGCGGCAGATCGCGGCAGCACTCTCGTGCCGCGTCGGCGGCGGCGTGCGATCCATCGAACGGGCGCAGGACATCCTGTCGGCCGGGGCACGCGCCGTCATCGTCGGGTCGGCGCTCTTCAAGGACGGGCAGCCGGATCTGGAGTTCGCGAGGCGGCTGGCGGACGCCGTCGGCGTCGAACGGGTCATTGCCGCGGTCGACAGCCGCGGCGGTCACGTGGTCGTCCACGGCTGGAAGACGGTGCTGCCGATCACCGCCGCCGACGCGATGGCGGCGCTGGCGCCGTACTGCGCCGAGTTCCTCTACACCCACGTGGACAAGGAAGGGCTGATGGGCGGCACCGACCTCGGCGCCATCCTCGAACTGCGGCGGGCGACGACGCGCCGATTGACCGCCGCGGGTGGCATCACGACGAAGGAGGAGGTCGACACGCTGCACGAACATGATGTCGACGCCGTCGTCGGCATGGCCCTGTACACCGGCAAGCTGGCGCTCGACCGCTGACGGCGGCGACCGGCACGGGTGCCGGGCGCCGTGGCGCTTCCAGTTCGCCCTGTTCTATGCTGGAGCGTGGAGGCGGGACCGCCGGCGATCGCGGCCCGCGCGCATGGACCTCATCCTCGACATCCGACGCGACGACCTGACCGGGCCCGAGATCGGCGAACTGCTCGACGAGCACCTGCGCAGCATGCACAGCATCTCGCCGCCCGAGAGCGTCCACGCGCTCGACCTCGATCGCCTGCGCCGGCCGGAGATCACGTTCTGGACGGTGTGGTCGGGCGCCACGCTGCTGGGATGCGGGGCCCTCAAGCAGCTCGACCCGCAGCACGGCGAGATCAAGTCGATGCGCACGGCCACCGCCCATCGCCGCAAGGGGGTGGGGCGCGCGATGCTGCGCCACCTCCTCGACGAGGCGACGCGGCGGGGCTACGACCGGCTCAGCCTCGAAACCGGATCGCAGGCAGCGTTCGAACCGGCGCGCCGCCTCTACGCGGATTTCGGCTTCATGCCGTGCGCGCCGTTCGACGGCTACGTCGCCGATCCCAACAGCGTGTTCATGACCAGGCGGCTGCGCCACGACGGCTGGTGACGGCCGGGACATCGGCGCGCCCGCCGGCCGGCGGTAGATTCACGCCGGCCAGCACGGCCGGCGATCGCTCCCGGCCCGCACGAGAAGAGGTTGCATGCGTGTAGTGCCCGCCGTCGCTCGTCACCGCCGCACGCTAGTCACCACCGTCATCGCCGGGCTGAGCCTGTCGCTGCTGATCAGGGCCCAGCCGTCGCCGTTCGATGTCGTCATCCAGGGCGGGCGTGTGGTCGATGGCACCGGCAATCCCTGGTTCATCGCCGACGTCGGCATCAAGGGCGACACGATCGTGGCGGTCGCCCCGCGACTCGATGCCGCGGGGGCGCGCGTCATCGACGCCAGTCGCCAGGTCGTGGCGCCCGGATTCATCGACGTGCACTCGCACGCGGAGGCGCGCGAGAGCGGCGAGGACATGATCGGCAACCCGGCCGCCCTGAACAACGTGTACCAGGGCGTCACGACGGTCATCGCGAGCCCGGACGGCGGCGGCTCGGTGCACGTCGGGGAGTACCTCAACCGGGTGGCGGCGGCGAAGCCGGCGATCAACGTCGGATCGTTCATCGGTCACGGCGCCGTGCGTGACGCGGTCATCGGCCAGGCGAACCGGCCGGCGACGCCTGACGAACTCGAGGCGATGCGCCGACTCGTGCGCACCGGTATGCGCGACGGCGCCTTCGGCCTGAGCACCGGGCTCTTCTACGTGCCCGGCAACTTCGCGCCGCTCGACGAGGTCGTCGCCCTCGCCCAGGTGGCCGGGGCGATGGGCGGCATCCACCAGTCACACATGCGCGACGAGACGTCGCGCATCCTCGACAGCGTGCGCGACACGATCGCCATCGGCGAACGCGGCGGCCTGCCGACACAGGTGACGCACCACAAGATCATCGGCAAGGCGAACTGGGGCAGGAGCGTCGACACCCTCCGCCTCATCGACGAGGCGCGGGCCCGCGGCGTCGACGCCACCATCGACCAGTATCCGTACACCGCCTCCAGCACGTCGATCCAGGGGGGGCTGGTGCCGCAGTGGGCCCAGGAAGGCGGCCGAGAGGCGCTGCTGGTCCGCCTCGGCGAGGAGGGCAGCCGCCGGAAGGTGCTCGCAGATGTGACGGCGTCCCTCGCGACCGACCGGGGTGGTGGCGACCCGCGCAACGTCGTGCTCGCGTCGTGCTCGTGGGACGCCTCGCTTGCCGGCAAGAGCCTCGCCGACGTGCTCCGCGAGCGGCAGCGGCCGGTCACCCTCGACCAGGCCGCGGACCTCGTGCTGGAGATCGTCCAGAAGGGCGGTTGTGCGGCCATCTATCACGCGATCAGCGAAGACGACCTGGTTCGCATCATGAAGCACCCGGCGACGATGATCGCCTCCGACGCGGCACCCGGGATTCCGAGGATCGGTTCCGGCGTGCCGCATCCGCGTGCCTACGGCACGTTCGCCCGCGTCCTCGGCGTCTACGTGCGGGAGAAGCGGGTGCTCACGCTCGAAGACGCCGTCCGCAAGATGTCGGGCTATCCGGCGCAACGCATGGGCATGGCCGACCGCGGACTCATCCGTGTCGGCATGAAGGCGGATGTCGTCGTGTTCGATGCCGCGAGCATACGCGACACGGCGACGTTCGACCGGCCGCACCAGTACGCGGCCGGCGTCGCGCACGTGCTGGTCAATGGCGAGGCGGCGTTCAGCGCCGGAGTGCCGACGAGCGCGCGGGCCGGACGCGTCCTGCGGGCGACAGAGGTGCGGCGCCCGATCGTCGGCCGCTGAGTCGGTGCTGCCGACGCGGCTGGTGGCGCCGCCGGTCGCCCGGGTATGCTGTCCCGGTGCCGGCGCGGCGCGCCGGCCGCTCCATCGCGGTCGGCGGCGCGGGCGAGCCGGTGATTCGCGGTCGGCCGTGCCTCGTCGCGGCAGCCGCCCTCAGCTGGAGATCGAGATGATCGTCACCACCACTCCGAGCATCGACGGCAAGCGCGTCACGAAGTACTGCGGCGTCGTCACCGGCGAAGCGATTCTCGGCGCCAACGTCTTCAAGGACCTGTTCGCCGGCATCCGCGACATCGTCGGCGGCCGCTCGGCGACCTACGAGCGCGAACTGCAGCGAGCGCGCGACATCGCGATGAGCGAGCTCCAGCAGCGGGCCGGCGACCTGGGCGCCAATGCCGTTATCGGCATCGATCTGGACTACGAAGTGCTCGGTGCCGGGAACGGCATGCTGATGGTGTCGGCCAGCGGCACCGCCGTGGTCGTCGAGTAGCGTCGGCCAGGCCGGCAACCGCCGCCCCGGCTACGGCCGCACCCGCACGTACTTCTGCAGCCGCTTCGGCGCCGGCTCGCCGCCGTAGATGTTGCCGTCCCGATCGACGGCGACGAATTCGGCGCCGTTGCCGGCGGTCGTCCGCGGATCGCCCCACGGGTACTGAATGAAGTGCGACACCCAGCCGGACCTGGCGTCGCCGATGCGAATCCCTTCTTCCCAGCCCGGGTTCTGGACATCGTCGGACTCCGAGTCGGCGACGTAGATCCGCCCCTGCGTGTCGAAGGCGATGCCGCTCGGCTTGCCGAACTGCGTCCACGGCACGGTGAGCGTTTTGCCGCTCTGGTCGAAGATCTGGATCCGGTTGTTGCCGCGGTCGCCGACGAAGACGCGCCCCTGCGGATCGATCGCAATCGCATGCAGGGAGTGGAACTCGCCGGGCGCCCAGCCGCTCTTGCCCCACGCGGCGATGAACGTCCCGTCCTTCGAGAACTTCACCACCCGGTTGTTGCCGTCGTTGCCGTGGCCGTCGGCGACGAAGACGTCGCCGTTGGCCGCCACCGCCACGTCGCTCGGCGCCGTGAAGTGATCGGCGCCAGCCCCCTCGATGCCGGGCGTGCCGAGCGTCATGAGCACCTTGCCCTCCGGGCTGAACTTCACGACGATCTGCCCGCGCTTGTCGCCCTTCGGCGTTCGGCCCGTCGCCACCGCGTCGGTGACCCAGACGTTGCCGTCCTTGTCGACGTCGAGGCCGTGTGGCCAGATGAACATGCCGCCGCCCATGCTCTTGACGACCTTGCCGTCGGGTGCGAACTTCAGGATCGGGTCCGCCTTCGAGTCGCGGCACTCGTCGCCGAACCGCTTCGGGTCCTCGAGGCGTTCGCAGCGGACCACCGCCCAGACGTGACGGCCGTCGGGATCGATCACCGCCTTGCCGACGGCGCCCATCGGGCGGCCATTGGGCAGCTGCGCCCACCCCTCGGCGATTCGGTAGGGATTGCCGTAGGCTTGCGCCAACGCCGATCGTGAGGTCGACGACGAGACGAGGAGAACGGCCGCACCGACCGCCGCGAGCCAGAAGCGATTCCGCATGTCTGTACCTCTCGTTGAACGCCGACCCCGACGCCGGATATTGCAGAACGCCGGATTATACGCCGTGCGTCGGCCCACCGGCGGCGGGCGCCGCCCGCGCCGTATACTCGGACCGAGTGGCCGACTACTACATCGCCGCGCCTGCGCCAGGCGCCGACTGGCGGGTCGAACCGCGTCTGGCACCTGCCGGCACGCCGGTCGACGGCGGTGCGTCGTGACGGTCCGCGAGAGCTACGACGCCGCCGCGCCGGCCTACGCGGCGCAGCTCGCGTCCGAGCTCGAGCGCAAGCCGCTCGACCGCCATCTACTGCACCGTTTCGCGGAGGGCACCCGTGGTCGCGGACTCGTCGCCGACCTCGGTTGCGGCCCTGGGCACGTCGCCCGCTATCTCCACACGCGCGGCGTGCGGGTCACCGGCATCGATCTGTCTCCGGGCATGGTTCGCATGGCGGCCCGGCTTCACCCACTGATCGAGTTCCGGGTCGGTGACATGCTGGGGCTCGATTGTGTCAGCGCCTCGCTCGCCGGCATCGTCGCGTTCTACGCCATCGTGCACTTCGACGACGCCGCGCTGCGCGCCGCGGCGCGCGAGATGCGACGGGTACTCGCGCCGGGCGGGCTCGTGCTCCTGTCCTTCCACGTCGGCGATGCGGTGATCCACGTCGACGATCTGTATGGCGCTCCGGTCGATCTGGACTTCCGCTTCCATCCGACCGCCGCGGTCGTGCAGGCGCTGCAGGCGGCTCAACTGACCGTCATCGAACAGACCGAGCGCGAGCCGTACGAGGGGGTCGAGTTCCCGAGCCGGCGGGCCTATCTGCTCGCTCGAGGCGACTGAGCGTTCGGCGCGGGCGAGAGGACGGGCCACGCATGGACCGCCGTACTCGCCCGCGACAGGGGCGCCTGACTGCCGCCGCGGCGGGCGGAAGCGCCGGTCGCCGTGGCGGGGGCTCTCAGCCACGCGCCGGCCCGGCCGTGCCGGACCTCGGTCGCGGGCGGCCCCGGCCGCGCTGGCTTTCAGTCGTGGGCGGCGCCCGTCGGCGATGAAGGCCGCCGGTTCCGTGACCGCCGGCCCGGCGCCGGCGGCCAGCGCTCGGAGGCGGGTCCAGACGAGCGGATCGGTCTCGTCGTCCGCCGGCCACTCGGCCTATAATCGCCGCCTCACACCGCGTTTTCGTCAACCCGGGAGGCTTACGATGGTCCGTTCATTCGGCCGCTCCGTGCTCCTGTCGGTTCTCCTCGCCTGCGCCGGCGCGCTGCTGCTGACCGGCGCCCAGTGGTCGACCGCCACTCTCGAAGGGCAAGCCCAGTCCACCGGTCAGCCGAGCACCGCGAAGGGCGAATGGTGGCACTACACCGCGGATCTCAGCGGCAGCCGCTACTCGCCGCTCGATCAGATCAACGGTTCGAATTTCAACACGCTCGAAATCGCGTGGCGTTTCAAGACCGACAGCCTCGGCCCGTTCCAGGAGTACAAGCTCGAAGGCACGCCGCTGATGATCGGCGACACGATCTACACGACCGGCGGCACCCGGCGTTCGGTGGTGGCGCTCGACGCCCGCACCGGCGAGCTGAAGTGGGTCTACAGCCTGCGTGAAGGTCGGCGCGCCGCGATGTCGCCGCGGCAGCTGTCCGGGCGCGGCGTGTCGTACTGGACCGACGGACGCGGCGACAACCGTGTCGTCTATGTCACCACCGGCTATCAGCTGGTCGAACTCAATGCGGCGACCGGCCAGCCGGTCGCGTCATTCGGCCGTAACGGCGTCCTCGACCTGAAGCAGGGGGTCGTCTACGGCAACGAGGCACAGATCAACATCGAGTCCGGTGAGATCGGGATCCATGCGACGCCGACCATCGTCGGCGACGTGATGATCATCGGCTCGGCCATGCGCGAAGGCGCCACCGTGTCGACGCACAACAACACCAAGGGGCTGGTGCGCGCCTTCGACGTCCGCACCGGCAAGAAGCTGTGGCAGTTCGACACCATCCCGCGTCCAGGCGCGCTTGGCGCGGACACCTGGGAGGAGAACTCGTGGTCGTTCAACGGCAACACCGGTGTCTGGACGCAGATCAGCGCCGACCCGGTCGCCGGGCTCGCCTACCTTCCGGTGGAGACGCCGACCTCCGACTTCTACGGCGGCCATCGTCCCGGGAACAACCTGTTCGCCGAGTCGATTGTCGCGGTCGACATCAAGACCGGACAGCGCAAGTGGCACTACCAACTGGTCCACCATCCGCTGTGGAACTTCGACAACTGCTGCGCGTCGCTGCTCGCCGACATCGTCGTCGACGGCAAGCCGATCAAGGCCCTGGCGCAGCCGAGCAAGATCGGCTGGCTCTACGTGCTCGACCGCATCACCGGCCAGCCGGTGTGGCCGATCGAGGAACGACCGGTACCGCAGTCGGACGTCCCCGGTGAGAAGACGTCGCCGACACAGCCACACGTCACCAAGCCGCCAGCCTACGCGCGACCGTTCATGCGCGTGCCCGAGGACGTCATCGACTTCACGCCGGAGCTGCGGGCGCAGGCGCTGGAGCTGCTCAAGCGCTACCGATACGCGCCGTCGCCCTTCAATCCGCCGATGCTCGGCAACCTCACCGGCATCGTCGGCGCGGTCGGTGCCTCGACGGCCACCAACTGGCCGGGATCGGCGTACGACCCGGAGACGCACACGGTGTTCGCGCAGGCGGGCAATCTCGGCGCCCAGGTCCGGTCGCTGGTGGCGCCGCCGGCCGGATTCTCGGACATCCGCTACGTGTCCGGTTACGCGGGACGCCCGTTCCGCGAAGTCATGGGCCCGGGCGACTGCTGCGCCGCCGATGCCGGACGACGGGTGCGGGAAGAGGCACCAGCGCCGCCGCCGCCGGCAGCGACCGGCGGTCAGGCGGCCATCGAGCCGGGTCTCGTCGTCCAGGGGCTGCCGATCCCGAAGCCGCCGTACGGGGTGCTGTCGGCGGTGAACCTCGATCGCGGCGAGCTGCTGTGGCAGGTGCCGCACGGCGACACGCCCGACAACGTCCGCAATCACCCGGCGCTGCGGGGGCTCACCATCCCCAAGACCGGGCAGCCCGGAACATCCGGCGTCGGCCTGATGGTGACCAAGACGCTGGCGGTGATGGGCGACCCGCAGGTGACCTCGCCGCCCGGCCGGCCGCGCGGCGCCATGCTGCGCGCCTACGACAAGACGACAGGCGCCGAAGTCGGCGCCGTCTTCATGCCGGCGCCGCAAAGCGGCTCGCCGATGACCTACTCGGTGGGCGGCAAGCAGTACATCGTCGTTGCCGTCAGCGGCGGGGCCTATTCGGGCGAGTACCTGGCATTCACGCTGCCGCAGACCGCGCAGTAGCCGCCGAACGATCAACCAGGCAACCGGGGAGGTTCGCGCGTGGCCGTACGAGGGGCGGGAATGGTGCTGATGGCGTGGCTCCTCGGCGCCGTATTGGGACTTGGGAGCCCCCTGCTGGCTCAGCAGGGTGACGACCCGGCGATCCTGGCCGCGCTCGACGCCTTCCTGGATGGCTGGAACTCACGCGATGCGAGGCGCTATGCGGCGGCGCTGCACTTCCCGCACCTGATTCTGGAAGCCGGCCGGTTCCGTCAATGGGATACCGAAGCGGCGCTGGTCGACGTCGGCGCCGGCCATTGGGCGAACGTGCAACCGGAGTGGGAGCGCACGGTCTGGGAGGAGAAGCGGATCCTCCAGCGGATTGGCGACACCGCGCACGTGGCCGGACGCTGGGTCCGGCTCGACAAGTCGGGCCGCGCCCTGCAGAAGGCGGACGTCCTGTACGTCGTGCTGCGCAAGGACGGCAAGTGGGCGATCTTCGCCCGGTCGGGCAGCCGCGCGTCACAGCGCGCGACCGGCGCGCGATAGCGATACTGCTGGTATGCTCGGGTGAGGAGTGTTCGCCGTGTGGAAGCTCGTCACTGCCCTGGTCTGTGCCGCATCGGTCGCCATCTCGGCCCAGTCGTCGCCGTTCGACGGAGTCTGGATCGCCGAAGTGCCCATGCCCGGCAGCGAGCCGGTGGAGTTCATGATCCGCCTCGACGTCGAAGGCAGCGAGGTCAAGGGGATGCTGCAGATCGGGGACAGCAAGGCGGTCGCGATCGAGAACGCCGTCATCCGCGGTGACGTCCTCTCGTTCCGCCGCAGCCTGGGCGAAAACGGCGGCACCATCGTGTTCCTCGCGCGTGTCCTCGACGATGGGCTGCGGGTCGGGTTCACGCAACGTCCGGCCGATGGCGCGCCGCCATCCACCGGCTCGGGTAAGGTCATCAACTTCACCGCCAGCCGGATGCAGTCGCCGCACTAGGCCGGCTCGCCGGTCGGCTCGGACGATGGCTACGTCGCAACGGCCCGGCTCGCGGGAACACCGGTTACACCAGGCAGACCGATGAGCCCCGTCGCGCCGCCGCCGAAGCGTATGCCCCGAGAGGCGCTCGTCAGCGCGATTCTCGAGTTCCTTGGCGAACAGGACCTGCTGACGCTCCACGACATCCGCGTCGCATTGGAACAGGAGATCGACGCCGCCGGACCTCGGGCGCTGCTCGAGCTGAAGGATCGCCTGACCGCCGATTCCGGCTGGAGCTACTACCCCGCCGACCCGCTGGTCCGGCGCATTCACCGGCTGCTCGCGGACCGGTTCCTCAGCCCCGACTCCCAAATCCTGCGGCCCGACCACCTGGCGTCCGTCGCCGGCCGGCGTCTGGTGCTCTGTGCGAATCATCTGTCGTACGCAGACGCCAACGTCGTCGAGGTCCTGCTGCACCGTGGCGGCGGGTCGGTGCTGGCGGATCGGCTGACGGCTCTCGCGGGGCCGAAAGTGTTCTCGGAACGGCAACGCCGCTTTTCGAGCCTCTGCTTCGGCACGATCAAGGTCCCGCAGAGCAGCGAGGTGTCGAGTGAGGATGCGGTGCTGTCGACGCGCGAAGTGGCACGCGCGGCGCGTCGCGCGATTGCCGTCACCCACGAACGCCTCGCCGCCGGCGACGCGGTGCTGCTGTTTGGCGAGGGGACGCGAAGCCGCAGCGCTGAAATGCGGCCGCTGCTCCACGGCGTCGCCCGCTATCTGGAGCTGCCCGACACGTGGGTGCTGCCGGTCGCCCTCATCGGGCCTGAACAGTTGTTTCCGATCGGCGATTCGACACTCAGGCCATGCCGCGTCGTGATGCACCTCGGCACCCCGTTCCGGGCCGATGATCTGCTCGCCGCCGCGCTGCACGACCGGCGGACGGCGGTCGACGCCATCGGCCTGGCAATTGCCGACCTGTTGCCGCCGGGTTACCGTGGTGCGTACGGGAATTCGGCGGCGCTCCTGCCGGCCGGCCGCGTGCTGACGCAGGCGAGGCGCCGGACGCACGCCCCGGCGGCCGTGGTCGGCGACGACCCGAGCACCGTCCGCCGGGAAGAGCCGCGCTGACCCGGCGGCAGCCGCGCGGACGGTAACATTGTTCCATGCCTGGTCTGTCCCGACTGGCGTCGGCGGTGGCATTTCTCTGGGTCCTCCCGGTCACGTTCTTCGCCTACTTCAGCCTCTTCCAGCCCTGGCCCGCCGCCCGGCAGGCGCTCGCCGACCTCGGGCCGGGTCCGCGAATCGTGGTGAGCATGTCGGTGCAGGGCAGCGCCGACGGCGCGAGCAGCCGCAGCCAGACGTTCCTCGTCCTGCCGGCATCGCTGTGGTCGTACGAGGCCTACGAGGTCAGCCAGGTGGGCGGGCGGGTTCGCGTCTCGGCGCAGCGCAATGGCCTGTTCATCTACGGCGGGTTCTACGTCATCTGGATTGCCACGTCGATCTGGTACGTCAGACGACGCGGATTGATTCCGTCGCGGCACGAGCTGCGCTAGCATTACCGCAGCCCGTATCCGGTCACCGCATGATGAACCTCGATTCGATTGCCGCCGTCATCGACGCGCTCGAGCGCGCGCCGCGCATCGTCATCCCGCTCGTCCAGGAGGTGCCGGCGGCGATCGTCCGACGCCGGCCGTCACCGGGACGCTGGTCGGCGCACGAGCACGCCTGCCATCTCGCGGTGGTGCATCGCCTGTTCTTCGAACGGATCGATCTGATGCTGGCCTCGCCGCATCCGATCATCACTCCGTACGACCCGAGCCTCACCGCCCCCGACGATGCACTGCTGCGGCTGGAATTGCAGGACTCGCTGGCCTGGTATGCGCAGGATCGGGCGCGCCTGGTCACCCGCATCCGGTCGCTCACGCCGGCGGACTGGGCGCGGACCGCCGACCACGGCGAGTACAGCCATTATTCGGTGTTCATCATGCTGCGCCATGCAGCGCTGCACGACTTCCTCCACGCCTACCGGATCGAGGAGGCGCTGCTGCGCAAGTCGTGGGGCGACGACTAGTCGCCGGCCGGGTGCACGCCGAGACTACGCGAGCGCTTCGCGATCGCGGACGCCGAGCAGATAGAGGATGCCGTCGAGCCCCATCGTCGAGATCGACTGACGGGCGCTCTGGCGGACGAGCGGCTTGGCCCGGAACGCGATGCCGAGTCCGGCCAGGCGCAGCATCGGCAGATCGTTGGCACCATCACCCACCGCGATCACCTGGTCCATCGACAGCCCTTCGGCTTGGGCGATCTGCGCGAGGTAGTGCGCCTTGCGGGCGCCGTCGACGATTTCAGTGGTGACTTCACCGGTCACGACGCCGTCGACGATGTCGAGCTCGTTGGCGTGCAGGTAGTCGATGCCGAGGCGGCGCTGCAGTTCGCGGCCCATGAACGTGAACCCGCCGGACAGAATCGCGGTCTTGTAGCCCAGCCGCTTCAAGGTCGTCACCAGGCGTTCGGCGCCGTCCATCAGCGGCACGCTGTCGGCCACCTGCTGCAGCGCCGACGCCGGCAGCCCGGTCAGCATCGACACGCGCCGGCGGAAGCTGCCCTGGAAGTCGAGTTCACCGCGCATCGCCGACTCGGTGATCGCCGCCACCTGGTCGCCGACCCCGGCCAGCCGTGCGAGTTCGTCGATCACCTCCGTGCGGATCAACGTCGAGTCCATGTCGAAGGCGACCAGGCGCCGGTGACGCCGATAGACCGTGTCGTGCTGGAACGACACGTCGAGATCGTATTCGTGGGTGAGCGCCAGCAAGGTTGCGCGCATCTCGTCTTCGTTCGCGAGATCACCCGACGTCGCCAGTTCGATGCAGGTGCGACCGGTGCCGTTGGCGTCGAGCGGGGTACGGCCGGACAGCCGTTCGATGCGATCGATATTCAGTCCGACCTTCGCGATGGCGCCGCTGACCGCCTCGAGGTGCGCGGCCATCAGCGCCGGCCCGAGCACCGTGATCAGGTAGCGCCCCTTGCCCTGCGTCTGCACCCAGGCGTCGTACTCGTCCGCCGAGATGGCACGAAAACGGATCTGGACGCCGAGTTCGTGGGCCTTGAGCAGCAGGTCGGTGAGCAGCGACGACGACTTGATTTCATCGGTCAGTTCGACCAGGATGCCGAGCGCCAGGGCGTCGTGGATGACCGCCTGGCCGACGTCGAGGATGCGCGCGCCGCCGCGGGCCAGGATTCCGGTGAGCGAATGGGTGATGCCGGGATGATCGCGACCGGCGATGTCGATGTGAAGCACACGGGTATGCGGCTGTGTCGGCATGAGAACAGGCGATTATCGCCCATCCGGCGGAGGTCGGCCAGAGACTAGAATCAGGCCTGTGATGACGGTGGGATTCGCGATGCTGACCGGAGGCATCGTCTGTCTGCTGCTCGGCCTGGCGCTGTCGATGCTGTCGCGACGTGGCGACGTCACGCTGCTGGCCTGGTGGCTGGCCGGCCCGCTGCTGATCATGGAAATCGAACGGTTCGTACGACCCGATCGCCTGCCGGTGGTCCGCGGCTGCCTGCACGTCGGTGTCGTGATGCTGGTCCTCGGGCTCGCCATCATCTCGGTCGACGGCATGGTCGTCCGGTGACGGCCGGCGGCGGGTGCGGCGTGCCGCCGTCGCCTGCCATCCTGTCGATCGGCATCCGGTGATGTCGACGGCGCGATCGAGAGATTCGTGGCCGCCACAGCGGCGAACCACGAACATGGGACGACATGACTGAGCGTTGGCTGGAAGTACGGCGCTGTGCCCGGCTGCACGAGGCGGAGGCGCTGCGAGCCCGGCTGGCCCGGGCGGGCATCGCCGCCCGCGTGCCGGATCCGTCGATGATGGGCCGGCATCCGGCGTGCGCGAAGCGGCTGCCGGACGCCCGCCTGCTGGTGCCCGAGGACCAGGCCGAACGTGCGCGCTGGATCCTCGATCGCGACCCCGGGGGACCCTGATGTTCACCCTGGACCAGGTGGTGCCGTGGGGCCGCTCGTTCGATGAGTACCAACGCATGTTCGCGCTCAGCGAGGCCGACCTGCGACGGCGCATCCTCGGTTGTGGCGACGGTCCGGCCAGCTTCAACGCGGAGGCGACGCGCCGCGGCGTACGCGTCACGTCGTGCGACCCGGTCTACCAGTTCACACCCGCGCAGCTGCGCGCGCGCATTGACGCGACCCGCAATGACGTCATCGAGCAGACACGGCGCAACGTCCATGAATTCGTCTGGACGGCGATTCCGTCGCTCGAGGCGCTGGAGCGGATGCGGATGGCCGCGATGACGGAGTTCCTGGGCGACTTTCCCGCCGGCAAGATCGACGCCCGCTACGTCGAGGCGGCGCTGCCGTCGCTGCCGTTCGCCGACCGGGCATTCGACCTCGCGCTCTGTTCGCACCTGCTGTTCCTCTACACCGTACAGCTCGGCGAGGCGTTGCATCGCGCGGCAGTCCGCGAACTCTGTCGTGTCGCCGACGAGGTGCGCGTCTTCCCGCTGCTCGCGCTCGGCGGCGAGCGTTCGCCGTTCGTCGCTGTCGTCGCCGCCGACGCGCAGGCGACCGGAATGGTCGCGTCGATCGAGAACGTTCCGTACGAGTTCCAGCGTGGCGCCCGCGAGATGCTCAGGCTGACGCGAGCCGCCGGCTGACGGCCGCTGACGGCGGACTGGACGCGGACTCGGCTGTCCCGGTATCGTCAGACCGATGCCCCCGAGGCCTGCGCGCGCATCGTCGTTCACCCGGTGGCTGGCGGGCGGCGCCGTGGCCGGCCTCCTGTCCGCCGGCGGGCTGTGGCCGAACGTCGCCGGGACGGCCGCCGCCGATGCCGTGCGCGCCTCGCGCGTCACACAGAATCCGCTCATCACGGTGGCATCGTCGGGGTCGCTCGGTGGCAACGTCAACGGTCCCACCGTGATTCGGGTGCCGGCCTGGGTCGAGCGGCCGCTCGGCCGCTACTACATGTATTTCGCGAACCACATGGGCGACGCCATCCGTCTGGCCTACGCCGACTCCCCGACCGGTCCGTGGCACGTCCACGAGCCGGGTGTGCTGCACGTGCGCGACACCGCATTCTTCCGACCGCAGCCCGATCCCACGGAGGCGCTCGCCGACTTCTACACGCACGTCGCCTCCCCGGAGATCTACGTCGACGAGACGCGCCGGCGGATCGTGCTCTGGTCGCACGGCTGGTGGACCGGCGGCGAGCGGTGGCCCGCCGACCCGGCGGCAGCTCGCGCGTGGGCCAGACAGAAGGGCTACGGCCAGTTCACGCAGGCGGCCGAGTCGAGCGACGGCCTGCGCTTCGACAGCCGTCCGGGCATCACCAGGACCAGCTACCTGCGGGTGTTCCGCCACGACGGCATTTTCTACGGGCTGTCGCGGCTGGGGCTGCTGTCCCGCGCCAGCCACCCGCTGGAGACGTTCGTCCCCGGCCCCAACCCGTTCAGCCGCGGCGGCTACGCGGGCCGGGTCCGTCACCTGGCAGTGGTGGTGCGGGGGTCGCGTCTTCACGTGTTCTTCACGGCCATCGGCGATGCGCCCGAGCGCGTGCTGATGTCGTCGATCGACCTGTCGGGCGACTGGACCACCTGGCAGGCGTCGGCGCCGGTCGAGGTGCTGAGGCCGGAAGCGTCCTACGAGTGCACCGACCTGCCGGTGGCTGCGTCACTCGGCGGCGACGTGGACGTGCCGGTGCGACAGATCCGCGACCCCTTCGTCTTCGAGGAACCGGGTCGATTGCTGCTCTACTACTCGATCTGCGGCGAACAGGGCATCGCCGCCGCCGCGATCGAGTTGCGCTGAGCGCGGACCGCCGGCGGGCGCCTGCGGGGCCCGCGGCGAGGCGGTCGAAGTGAGGACATCGTGTTCGCTGGACATGCCGCCGTTGCGCTCGCCGCACGACCGATGCTGCCACGCCACTCGCTGGGCGTGCTGTTCGCGGCCACCTATCTCATCGATCTGATCTGGCCGCTGCTCCTCCTCGCCGGCGTTGAACGCGTCGACATCGCACCTGGCGACACCGCCTTCACGCCGCTGAATTTCGTCCACTACCCGTGGACGCACAGCCTGCTGGCGGCGACCGTCTGGGGGTGCGCGTTCGCGATCGTCGTCCGGCGCGGCCGTGTCCGGCCGATTCGCGATGCGTTGTGGCTCACCGTCATCGTGGTCAGCCACTGGTGGCTCGACTTCCTGACCCATCGCCCGGACCTGCCGCTCGCGCCGGGCAACTCGCCGCGCCTCGGGCTCGGACTCTGGCACTCGATTCCCGCGACGCTGCTGGTCGAGGGAATCGTGTTCGCCGCCGGCATCGCCGTCTACGTGCGCCGGACGCGCCGCCGCGACGGCACCGGCTCGTTGGCGCTGTGGACGCTGCTCGGGCTGATCTTCGTCATCTGGGCGTCCGGTCCGTTTGCTGCGCCGCCGCCGAACGCGCAGGCGGTCGGCGTCGTCGGGCTGGCGATGTGGCTGCTCCCGCTGTGGGCCCACTGGGCGGATCGCCGGCGATCCATCCGGCCGTCAGGCGGCGAATGACCAGACGAGGCGCGGTTCATCACCGCGGCTGTGCGCTCGCCGTCCGCGTGGACGGCAGCGGACCCGGCGTGCTGTTCGTCCAGGGCGTCGGAGTTCACGGCGATGCCTGGGCGCCGCAACTGGACGCGCTGCGCCGCGACTTCACGTGCGTGTCGTTCGACAATCGCGGCATCGGCCGCAGCCTGCCAGCCGCGTGCGCAATCACGGTCGAGCAGATGGCCGACGACGCACGGGCCATCATGGATGCCGAGTCATGGACGTCGGCGCATGTCGTCGGGCACTCGCTGGGCGGGCTCGTGGCCCTCCAGCTCGCCATCAGCCACCCGCGTCGCGTCCGGAGCCTGGCCCTGCTCTGCACGTTCGCAGCGGGTCGGGCGGCAGCTCCGCTCGGCCTGCGGATGGCGTGGCTGGGCCTTCGCGCGCGGGTCGGCACGCGGCGCATGCGCCGGCAGGGCTTCATGAGGCTCGTGATGCCACCCGGACCATTGATCGAAAGCGACGCCCTGGCTCAGCGGCTCTCCGCGCTGTTCGGCCACGACATCGCCGATCAGCCGCCCGTCGCGGCGGCGCAGCTCCAGGCGATGCGCGCGGCCGACCTCACCGGCCAACTCGGCGCACTCGGCGGAATCCCGACGCTCGTGGTGACCGCACGACACGATCCGATTGCACCGCCGTCGGCCGGCCGGGCGCTCCGTGACGGCATTCCAGGATCGCGCTATGTCGAGGTGGCCGACGCCTCGCACGGTCTGCCCATCACGCATCACGCGCTGGTTAGTGGTCTTCTCCGCCGGCATCTTGAGGCATCATGAGTCGAGACCCCTCATGCGACCGAGACGGCTCGTCACGTTTGGCGCCACACTGCTGACGCTGGCCCTGGCCCGGGATACCGGGGCCGGGCAACCGCCGGCCAGGCCCGACCCGCGCGATGCCGACCGCCGGCGCATGGTCGAGGGGCAGTTGCGGGCCCGCGACATCACCGACGCACGGGTGCTCGAGGCGATGCAGAAGGTGCCGCGCCACCAGTTCGTCCCCGAGTCACAGCTGGCGAGCGCCTACGACGATGCGCCGTTGTTCATCGGCCACGGCCAGACCATCTCGCAGCCGTACATCGTCGCGTTCATGACCCAGGCTCTTCGCGTGCAGCCGGACAGCGTCGTGCTGGAAATCGGCACCGGGTCTGGCTACCAGGCGGCGGTGCTCAGCGAGTTGGCGCGGACCGTCTACACGATCGAGATCATCGAACCGCTCGCGACGCAGGCGCAGGCGACGCTCACGGCTCTGGGCTATCGGAACATCACCGTCCGCCACGGCAACGGCTACTCCGGCTGGCCTGAACATGCGCCCTACGACCGTATCATCGTCACCGCGGCGCCGGACACCATTCCGCCGGCGCTGGTGGACCAGCTGAAAGTCGGCGGGTTGCTCGCCATCCCGGTCGGCACCGGCGAACAGCACTTGCGCATCCTGCGCAAGACGCCGGCGGGACTGGAGACGGTGACCACGCTGCCGGTACGGTTCGTCCCGATGACCGGCAAACCCTAGGGCATCGCGCAGCTGAATCGGACGTGGAACGCGGGGCGTCTCAACCGGTGACGCATCACCCATCACTGAACCGGAGGTACGCGTGACTGAGTCGAACGAAGTCGTGGTCCAGCACCTGGAACGATTGCTGGCGACGAGCTACACGCTGTATTTGAAGACCCACAACTTCCATTGGAACGTGACCGGTCCAATGTTCACGACCCTGCATACGCTCTTCGAGACGCAGTACACCGAGCTGGCCCTGGCGGTGGACGAGATTGCCGAGCGGATCCGGGCGCTGGAGGCCAAGGCTCCCGGCAGTTACAGCGACTTCCAGCGGCTGAGCCTGATCGGCGAGGAGACCGGCCATCCGTCGGCGCACGAGATGATTCGGATCCTGGGCAGCGACCAGAAGGCCATCGTCGGGTTGGCTCGCGACCTGTTCGATGCGGCTGACGAGATCGACGACCAGGCGACCGCCGATCTGGCCACCCGCCGGCTCAACATCCACGAGAAGAACGCGTGGATGCTGCGCAGCCACCTCGAGTAGTCCTCCTGGCCTCTCTGCCCGCCCGGGTACGGCCTGGTGTGCCGCATTGCCCGTGCCACCGATGGCCTGCTGATGGCCAGTCACATGCATGCCATTCGTCCCGATCACAGCCGGCTCGACCGCCAGTGCCGATCGGGCGATCGGAAACCAGCGGCAAATCGCTGATAAAATGAGATTTCGTCATCACCGTCGTGCTGACTTCTTGAGAACGTGAGCATCGCCCTTCCGGACGTCTCAGATCTGCGCCGACCGGCGTCTCCGGACCGGGCGGCGCCCATCGCCGCAGATGGCAAGTTCCTGCGCGCGGGCGCCGAACGGTTCCTGGTCAAAGGGGTCACGTACGGCACGTTCGCACCGGATGGGAGCGGCTACCAGTTCCCGACCCGGGCGCGCGTCGCCCAGGACTTCGCGTTGATGCGGCAGCTCGGCATCAACACGGTCCGGGTCTACACGCCGCCGTCGCGAGACCTGCTGGATGAGGCGGCTCGCAACCATCTCCGGGTCATGGTCGGGCTGCCCTGGTCGCAGCACGTCGCGTTTCTCGACGATCGAAAGCTGACGCGCACCATCCAGCGCGATCTGCTCGAGCAGGTGCGCGCCCTCGGCGATCACCCGGCGCTGCTGATGTTCGCGCTCGGCAACGAGATTCCGCCGGGTATCGTCCGCTGGCACGGCCGCCTGCGTATCGAGCGGTTTCTCCGGCAGCTCTACAGCGACGCGAAGGCGGCGGCGCCCGATCGCCTGTTCACCTATGTGAACTTCCCGCCGACCGAGTTCCTCGACCTCTCGTTCTTCGACGTCTGCGCGTTCAACGTCTACCTGCATCGTGAGGCCGATCTGCGCGCCTACCTGGCGCGATTGCAGCACATCGCCGGTCACAAGCCGCTGCTGCTGGCCGAGGCTGGCGTCGACAGCATCCGCGAAGGCGAGCAGGGCCAGGCAGACCTCACTGCCATGCATCTGCGAGCGGCGTTCGAAGAGGGTGCCTGCGGTGCCGTGGCGTTCGCGTGGACCGATGAGTGGTGGCGGGGCGGGCACGACGTCGTCGACTGGGCGTTCGGCCTCGTCGACGGGAGTCGGCGGCCAAAGATGGCGGCAGCGGCGGTGTCGCGCGTCTTCGCCGACGCGCCGTTCTCGCCGGCGGCCCGCAGCGCCTGGCCGCGCGTCTCGGTGATCGTCTGTGCCTACAACGCGGCCGACACGCTCGAGAGCAATCTCGCGTCACTCGAGCGGCTGAACTACCCCGACTACGAGATCATCCTCGTCAACGACGGTTCGCGCGATCGCACCGGCGAGATCGGCCGCCAGCATCCGGGTGTCCGGCTGGTCGAAGTGCCGAACGGCGGCCTGAGTGCGGCGCGGAACATCGGCCTGTCGCACGCGACCGGCACGATCGTCGCCTACACCGACGCCGACACGTGTGTCGACCCGGACTGGCTGACGTTCCTGGTACAGCCGTTCCTCACCTCCGACGTCGTCGGATCCGGCGGGCCGAACGTCGTGCCGCCCGACGATCCACCGATGGCGCAGTGCATCGCGCGCGCCCCCGGCGGTCCGACGCACGTCCTGCTCGACGATCGGATTGCCGAGCACGTTCCCGGCTGCAACATGGCATTCCGCCGTGAGGCCCTGCTCGCCATCCGCGGCTTCAATCCGATCTACCTCCGCGCCGGCGACGACGTGGACGTCTGCTGGCGTCTGCAGGCGCGCGGCGGGAAGATCGGCTTTGCCGCCTCGGCTCTGGTCTGGCATCACCATCGCGCGACGATCAAGGCGTACTGGCGGCAGCAGGTCGGCTACGGCGAGGGCGAACGCTGGCTGATGGCGCACCACCCTGAGAAGTTCCTGGATGGCCGGATGCTGTGGCACGGGCGGATCTACAGTCCGCTGCCGTTCGTCCGCTCGTTGTGGGGGGCCCGCATCAACGCCGGGGTCTGGGGGACGGCGGCCTTCCCGTCCGTGTATCGGACCGACGTCCATCCGTTTGCCTTCCTGCCCCACTCGGTGAACTGGCAGGTGCTGGCGATTCTGCTGATCCTGGCCGGCATGGTGGTCGCCGGCATCGGCGATCACGAGTGGGCGGCGGCGCTGCTGCTCGGCACCGGTCTCATCGGCCTGGCGGCGACCCTCCAGAAGAACCTGTCGTACTCGTTGCGCTCCGACGTCTCCGGCCTGCCGGGCAGCCGCCTGTGGTATCGGGCGACGGTCGCCTACCTGCACTTCCTGCAGCCGTTCGCCCGGGTCTGGGGGATCATCCGCGGCATCCTGGCGCCGCCGGAGGTGGCGCTGCCGCAGGCGGAGCCGCAGACGAGCCGCGGACCGACGCCGTCGCTGCGCGAGGCGGCGCGCGCCATGCTGCTCGGCGCCGGCAGCGTCGCCGAGGATCGCTTTTGGAGCGAACAGTGGACCTCGTCCGATCGGGTGCTGACCGAACTGGTCGACTGGCTGCGCCGGTCGCGGGCCGTCCGCCGCATCGAAGTGGACGAGGGCTGGTCGCAGGATCGCGACATCTCGATCCTCATCGGCCGCTGGGCCTGGGTCGATCTGCGGGCGCTGGTGGAGGAACATGCCAGCGGCAAGGTCCTGCTCCGCATCGGCACCTACTTGCGGCCGACGACGGTCGGCGCCGTGACGTCGATTGGGCTCGCCGCCATCCTGATCGCCAGTACCGTCGCCGGCGTGGCACTGCGCTATCCGCTCGCCGGCGCCAGCGCGGCGCTGCTCGCCGTCGCCACCGTGGGTTTCGCCGGCTATCGCATCGCGCAGGCGACCGCGATTCTCAATCGCGGCGTCGTCGCGGTCACGGTCGGGCGCGGCATGTCGGCCCTGAAGTCCGGTCCGGCCCGGCTGCCGCTGCTGTCGCCGTCGCTGCTGCGCGTCTACGGCCTGCGTACGGCGGCGGTGTTCGTGGTCGCGCTGCTGGCGGTCGGCGTCGGCACCGTCATGCTCCGCGAGGCGGCGACGGCGCAGATCATCGGTGCGCGGAAGGGCTACTCCGGCGACAACGGTCCGGCGATCGAGGCGTGGTTCGACACGCCGGGTGGCGTCGCCGTGTCACCGAACGGCGAGCTGTTCATCGCCGACTCGAACAACCACGTCATCCGGCGCGTCGACGCCGAGAACCGCAACATCTCGACGGTGGTCGGCAACAACTCGCTCGGTCCCGGCTTCTCCGGCGACTTCGGTGACGCGACCGCCGCGCAGCTCAACACGCCCGATGGCGTCGCCATCGCTCCCGACGGCGATCTCATCGTCGCCGATTCGCACAACCATCGCGTGCGTCGTGTGGATCGCGAGACCGGCGCGATCATGACGATCGCCGGCTCCGGCGAGGATGGCTTCGCCGGCGACAACGGTCCGGCCACCGCCGCCGAGCTCAATACGCCGAGCGCCGTCGCCGCGGCGAGCAACGGTGACATCTACGTCGCCGACACGCTGAACTACCGCGTCCGGATGATCGACCACGCCACCGGCTTCATCTACACCATCGCCGGCACCGGCCAGGCGGGAGATCCGGTCGACGTCGGCGACGGCGGGCCGGCGGCGAACGCGACGCTGAACATGCCGAGCGACGTCGCGATTGCGCCGAACGGCGACGTCTACATCGCCGACATGCACCACAACCGGGTCCGCCGGGTCGACGCCAAGACGCGGCTGATCACGACGGTCGCCGGCAACGGCAAGTGGGGCTACGGCGGCGACGACGGGCTCGCCGTGCAGGCGTCGCTGGCCGGACCGGCCGGCATCACCGTCGTCCCTGAATCGAACGACCGCGTGACGCTGTTCATCGCCGACTACTACAACGGCCACGTCCGCGCCGTCGCGCCGGACGGCATCATCCGCGAGATCTCCGACGGCGGCCGTGACGCGTTCGGTGCGCCGTCGCGGGTCGCCTATGCGCCGCAGCACGGCTGGCTGTACGTCGCCGACTCCAGCCGCGACCGCCTGGTCGTCCTCAACATGCAGCAGATCGCGCCGACGCTCGTGCCGCTGCCGGCACCGCCCGAGCCGGTGCGCGGCACGGCGCGCCGGCGGGTGACCGGATGAGCGAACCGACCCTCGACGCGGCGCGCGATGCCGCGCCGGCGGCGGGCCGGCCCGGCGCCTGGCGGGCCGACCTCGGCACGCAGCGGCCGCTGCTGCCGTGGATGCTGGCGTTCCTGCGCCCGCATCGGGCCCGTGTCGGGCTGCTCGCCTTTCTGCTGCTGGCCCAGATCGTCCTGAGCGCGCTGCAGCCGTGGCCGCTCAAGATCGTCATCGACAACGTGCTCAACTATCAGGAGCACCCGTTGCCGGAGCCGTTCGACCGTTGGATCGGCGGGGTCACCGGCGGCAGCATGGTCGCGATGCTGGCGCTCGTCGTCGCCGGCGGCGTCGTCCTCCAGCTGCTCTACGAGCTCGCCGCGGCCTACGGCACGAAGGTCCAGACGATGACCGGCCAGCGCATGGTCTACGACCTGCGGGCGCGCCTCTTCCAGCATCTGCAGGCGCTCGGCCTGCACCACCACATCACCACCAACACCGGCGACGCGGTCTACCGCATCGACGTCGATTCCTACGCCATCGAGAACCTCATCATGAGCGGCATCATGCCGCTGGCGTCATCGGTGACGACACTGATCGTGATGTTCGTCATCCTGATGCGGCTCGACCTCACCGTCGCGCTGTTGTCGCTGTCGGTCGTCCCGTTCCTGTATCTCTGCCTGCGCTATTACATGAGCACCATCGTCTCGCGCAACGAGCGCGTGAAGGAGATGGAGGCGAAGCTGATCGCGCAGCTCTACGAGGTGTTCAACGCCATCCGCCTGGTGAAGAGCTACGCCCGTGAGCCGTACGAATCGAACCGCTACACCGGCTTCGGCACCGAGGTGATGAACGCCCGGATTGCGATCACCTGGCAGGAATCGCTGTTCGGCGTCGCGGTCGGCCTGATCACCATTCTCGGCACGGCGCTGGTCGTCATCGTCGGCGGCACGCACGTGCTGAACGGCGAGATGACGGTCGGCGAGCTGACGGTGGTCATCGCGTATCTCGGCTCGGTCTACGGCCCCCTCGCCTCGATCGCCCACACGACCGGCCGCCTGAACGGCGCGCTCGCCGGCGCCAAGCGCGTCCGCGAGATGTTCAGCATGATGCCGGAGACGGTCGACGCCCCCGATGCGCGGGAGGCCACCGCCATCGGCGGCCACATCGTCTTCGACCGGGTCCACTTCACCTATCCCAACGGCCGCGTCGTCCTCAACGACATCACGTTCGAGGCGAAGCCGGGTGAGATGGTGGCACTGGTCGGCCTCACCGGTGCCGGCAAGACGACGCTGGTCAGCCTGATCCCGCGGTTCTACGACACGACGGCCGGCCGCGTGTTGATCGACGATGTCGACGTCCGCGGCTACCGGATCCGCTCGCTGCGCGAGAAGATTGCGATCGTGCTGCAGGACCCGGTGCTGTTTGCCGGCACCATCGCCGACAACCTGCGCTACGGCCGGCTCGATGCCACCGACGCCGAGGTGCTCGAGGCGGCGCGCACGGCGCACGCCCACGATTTCGTGTCGCGCCTGCCGAAGGGCTACGACACGCCGGTGGCGGAAGCGGGCGGCGGACTGTCCGGCGGCGAGCGCCAGCGTCTGAACATCGCGCGGGCGGTGGTCAAGAACGCGCCGATCCTCATCCTCGACGAACCGACGTCGTCGCTCGACGCGATCTCGGAGGAGATCGTCTTCTCGGCGCTGAAGAGCCTGCGCCAGGGACGGACGACGATCGTCATCGCGCACCGGCTGTCGACGGTCCGCGACGCCGACAAGATCCTGGTGCTCGACCACGGCCGCATCGTCGCCCAGGGACGGCACGACGCGCTGCTGCAGGAGAGCGAACTGTATCGGCGCATGTGCGCCCGGCTGTCGGTCGGCAAGTCGCTCGACGAGCCGGAGACCGTCGACGAACTGATCGAAGCGGCGAAGCGCTGATGAAGATTCTGTTCGCCGGCATCATCGCCCGGTATCCGTTCGGCGGCGTGACCTGGTGCTCGCTGATGTACCTGCTCGGGCTGCGCGCCCTCGGCCACGAGGTGTTCTACATCGAAGACACCGGCGAGTGCGTCTACGACCCGATTCAGAACACCCGCGCCACCGATCCGTCATACGGCACCGCCTACATCCACGCGGCGCTCGAACCGCACGGGCTGGGCGATCGCTGGTCGTTCGTCAACTACGACGGCAGCTACCATGGCCGCAGTGCGGACGAGGTCAGGCGCTACTGCGCCGATGCCGACCTCTATGTCAATCTGTCGGGCGGCTCGTGGTTCTGGCGCGACGAGTACGCGCGGATTCCGCGCCGCGTCTTCATCGACTCGGATCCGGCCTTCACGCAACTGGCGATCGCCAAGGGCGAGCCGTGGTACGTCGACTTCTTCACGCGTTTCAGCCACCTGTTCACCTTCGGCGCGAATGTCGGCACGCCGGCGTCGGCGATTCCGGTCGGCCGCTTCAACTGGCACAAGACGTGGCAGCCGGTGACCCTCGACGACTGGCGGACGACGCGGCCGCCGGGGCCGCAGTTCTCCACCGTCATGACGTGGCAGATCGAGAGCTTCGCCGACGTCGGCGGCAACAAGGATCAGGAGTTCGTCAAGTACATCGATCTGCCGTCGCGGACGGTCCAGCCGTTCGAGCTGGCGATCAACGGGCCGCAGGCGCTGCTGCGTCAGCACGGCTGGGGAACCCGGCCGGCGATGGAGGTCTCGCGGACGCCGGCCCTGTACCGCGACTTCATCCAGGCGTCGCGGGCCGAGTTCGGCGTCGCCAAACATACCTACGTCGCCAGCCGCTCGGGCTGGTTCAGCGATCGCACCGCGTGTTACCTGGCCGCCGGCCGGCCGGCGGTGGTGCAGGACACCGGGTGGACGGCCCACCTGCCGTCCGGCGCCGGGCTGTTCGCCTTCTCGTCGCCGGACGAGGCCCTGGCCGGCATCGACGCCGTCAATGCCGACTACCCGCGCCACGCCCGCCGTGCCGAGGAGATCGCGCGCGAGCATTTCGACGCGGCGCGGATCCTGGCCCGCCTGCTCGACGTGGTGTCGGCGTGAGCGACGCGGCCGTGCGTCCGCTGCGGATCGCACACGTTGGACCGGTCGCCACCGCCATCCCGCCGACGCGATCGAGTTCCGTCGAGACGATGACGTCGCTGCTCACCGAGGGGCTGGTGGCCGCCGGTCACGACGTGACGCTGTTTGCGACCGGTGAATCGGTCACCCGCGCGACACTGCACGCGACGTTCGCGAAGGGCTACTGGCAGGATGGCTCGCTGTGGCCGTGGGAACTGTGCGAGATGTTCAATCTGGCGGCCGCCGTCGAACGGGCCGATGCATTCGACATCATCCACTACGAGGCGATGTACTATCCGATGTCGCTCGCATTCTCGCGCCTGAGCCGGACGCCGGTCGTCCAGACCCTCCACCACGCGCCGACCCCGGCCGAAGTGGCGATGTGGCTCCGCTATCCGGAGGCGCCGTTCATCGCCATCTCGCGCGAACAGGCAGCGCTGATGCGCGGCCTCCACGTCGTCGCCACCGTCCTCCACGCCATCGACATCGATCGCTTTCCGTTCTGCGCCGAGCCGGACGACTACCTGCTGTTCCTCGGCCGGTTCACCGAAGGCAAGGGCGTGCTGCAGGCGATCGACGTCGCCCGGCGCGTCAAGTGTCGGCTGCTCCTCGCCGCCGCCGAAAACGACTATTATCGCGACCACGTGCAGGCGCAGGTGGATGGTTCGCAGATTGTCTACGCCGGGGAAGCCGACCACGCGACCAAGGTGCGGCTGTACGGCGGCGCGCGGGCCCTGCTCTATCCCGTCCAGGCACGCGAGCCGTTCGGCCTCGTGCTCGCCGAGTCGATGGCCTGCGGCACGCCGGTCGCCGCGCTGGATCGCGGCGCCGTCAACGAGATCGTCGAGGACGGCGTCACCGGCCGTGTCTTCGCGTCGCTCGACGACCTGGTCGCCGGCTTGGACGAGGTGATGGCACTGGATCGGCGGACGGTTCGCGACCGCGCGGTCCGTCGTTTCGGGGTCGCCCGGATGGTCGACGGCTACGTCTCGGCCTACCGGCACATTGTCGGAGGGGCGCGTGCACCGTCAGTCGGTTGACCCCTCGCCCGTGACCGGGCTCTCAGGACAGAGCGTGCTGGTGGTGTTCGCGCACCCGGACGATGAGTCGCTCGCCTGCGGCGGCACGCTGGCACGGCTGTCGGACCTCGGCGCCCGCGTCATCCTGCTGTGCGCGACCCGTGGCGAGCGGGGCGGCGCGTCCGGGCCGGTGAAGGACGAGGCGCTGGGGCTCGAGCGGGTCGGCGAGCTGAGGGAGGCGGCGCGGATCCTCGGCATCCACGACGTCATCCTGATGGACCATCCGGACGGCGAGCTGCGGTGGGAAGACGTGCCGCTGTTCCACGCCGAGATCGTGGCGACGGTTCGTCGGTATCGGCCGGTCTGCGTGATCACGTTCGGCGCCGACGGCCTCTACTGGCACGTCGATCACATCGGTGTACACGAGCGGACCACGACCGCGCTGCGCTCCCTGGGAGATGCCGCCCCGCCGCTGTACTACGTGACGATGCCGCGCGGTGTCATGCGACCGATCTGGGAGGCCGCGATGGCGCGCGGCTGGACGGCGCCGGCCAAGGGCTTCTGGAGTCTCGTGCCGGATGCGTTCGGCCTGAGCGCAGAACCGCCGACCGTCGTCGTCGCGGTCCATGCCTGGGTGGCGCGAAAGGTGGCGGCCATTCGCTGTCACCGCACCCAGATGAGCACCGGCCATCCCTTCGATCAGCTGGCGCCCCGCGAAGCGGAACGCTGGCTCGGTGTCGAACACTTCCATCGTGCGGCCGACGATCCGTCGCCGCTGCTCGTCCTCGAGCAGCTCGGAGAGCCGGCGCACACAGCGACGGACTGAGGCTGCCATGCGCATTGACACTCTGGAAATCCTGCGGTGCCCGTTCTGCGGCGGACGCCTGGAGCTGGTCGAGTCGATCTTCCACCGCCGCACCGCCGCCGAGATCGGCGACGGCGTGCTGGCGTGCGAGTGCTGCACGTTCCCGGTGGTCGACGGCATCCCGGTGATGCACCTGCAGGCAAACGCCAACGACGCCCGCGCCCATGTGGAAGACGGACGGCCGGACTTCGCGCTGCGCGCCATGGTCGGCCTCGAGCGACCAGAGGATGCCGAACGGTTCGAAGCGGCGGCGCAGTCGGAGACCTCGACGTTCCGCGACATCGTCGAGTCGCTCGGCCCCGGCTTCGAAGGCGGCTACTTCCTCTATCGCTTCTCGGATCCGACGTTCGTCGTCGCGCAGGCGGTCGTCGGCGCGGTCGCCGGCGCCGTGCTCGGCGGCGCCGCCGCGGGCGCCAATCGCCGCGCCATCGACGTCTGCGGCGGATCCGGCCATCTCACCCGATCGCTGCTGGAGGTGTCGTCGCCGGCGCCGGTGCTCGCCGATCTGTACTTCGCGAAGCTCTGGCTGGCGCGCCGCTTCACCGCCCCAGGATGCGAGCCCGTGTGCTGCGACGGCAACGGGGCATTGCCGTTCGCCCGCGGCGCGTTCGGCTACGCGATGTGTTCCGACGCGTTCATGTTCATCTGGACGAAGCGGCCGTTCATCGGCGAGCTGTGCCGCCTGGTCGACGGCCCGCAGACACCCGGCACCGTGCTGGTCACCCACACGCACAATCAGCTGGTCTGGAGCCCGTCGCACGGAAATCCGTTGACACCCAAGGGTTACGCGAACCTGTTCGAGACGCGTCCGGTGCGGACCTTCGGCGAAGCGGGGCTGTTCCGCGATGTCGTCGCGGGAGGGCCGCTGGATCTGTCGCGCGTCGATGACGCCGCCACCCTCGACACCGACGCCGCCTTGACGTTGATCGCGACGCCCGACGCACGGGTCTTCGCACCCCACCCGATGACCGTGGACGCGGCGCCCCGGGGCGTCTTCCGGGTCAATCCCCTGTATCAGGCATCGACCGATGGCACGACGATGCGGTTGCGGCTGAAGTTCCCGGACGTCGACTACGAGTACGAGTACGGGGCGTGCCGCCAGTACCTGCCGGAAGAGACGACAATCGACGTGGCGGCGCTGAAGCGGCTCGAGGCGGGGGGCGCGATTGACGAGCTCTCGGACCTCATCCGCCGTCGCGTCATCATCGATCTGCCGCGGCACTACTATTGATCATGGCCCTGCTGCGTGCCGCGAGGCTTCCCGCCGCGGTTGCGACAATCCTCGCCGCCCTGGCGACGCCGCCGGCAGAAGCGCAGACCGATGGCTGGCTCTCGGTCGGCACCGGTATCATGGCGCGCGCGACGACGAGGGATGGCAGCGGCACCGACCTGGCGCCGATATTCATCGTCCGGCTCGGACGCGGCGGCGAAGGCTGGGGCATCC
Source organism: uncultured Acidobacteriota bacterium (assembly GCA_902825985.1). Lineage (GTDB taxonomy): Bacteria > Acidobacteriota > Vicinamibacteria > Vicinamibacterales > CAVVIG01 > VFZL01. Next base: position 101,588 of record CADEDC010000007.1, read on the forward strand.
GCTACGGCTTCAACTGGTTCACCACGGACGTCGATCGCTCGCTTGGCGGGCTGTCACAGCCGTTCGGCCGCCTGCGCGTCCGCCCCGTCATGCTCGGCTACGGCTACGGCACCCGCTACCGGCGCGCGCGCTTCTCGTTCAACCTGAAGGGCGGTTATGCGTTCTCGTCGTTCGCCGTGCAGCCGACGTTCGCCGACGCCTACCGGGCGACGCTGAACACCAGCGGGGTGCGGGTCGACGCCAGCAACACGTTCGTCCTCAAGCCGGATGTCGTCGTGTGGGTCGATGTCAGCCGCAAGATCGGCCTGAACGTCGGCGCCGGCTACATGATGGCTCGGCCCCACGTCACGCTGACGAGCGCGGCCGCCGTCGACCGTCGGCGGGTCGACGCCGACATGTTCATGATCCAGGTCGGCGCCGTCTACTCGATCTTCTGACGCGAGCGTTCGGGATCATCGCCTCCCGACGGATCGCGCACCGCCCCCGCGGCACGCCGGGCGAACCCCGGTGGATTATGCTGAGTTCCATGAGCGAACCGGCACGGGAGGGCTGGCCGTCCGACCACGAGCTCGACGACCTCGTCCGACGCTTCCAGGCCTGCGCCCTCGACAAACACGAGTGGACCCACACCGCCCATCTCGCGGTCGGGGCGTATTACGTCGCCAGCTTCGGCGCCGACGACGCGCTCGCACGACTGCGATCGGGCATCCGCCAGCTCAACCTGTCGCTGGGCGGCGTCAACGACGACTCGAACGGGTATCACGAGACAATCACCGCTGCCTACGTGCGGCTGATCGCGCGGGCAGGCGGCGACGGATCGGCCGCGGCGATTCGCCGGTTGCTCGCCGGTCGGATCGCGGCGAGAGACATCCTGCTGGACTTCTACTCGAAAGACCGGCTGAACTCGGTCGCGGCCCGGCGCAGCTGGCTGGAACCCGATCTGGCGCCTTTCGACGGTTCGACGCTCACCCCCGCCGGTTGATCATCATCGTCGCGACGCCCGCGAAGAAATCACGGAGGAGGGCTTCCGCCGGCGGCGGCAGCCTCGCCTCGTCGAGCGCCCGCCCCATCAGCGTCAGCCAGCGATCACGGCCGGCCAGATCGATCGGAAACGGCGCGTGACGCATCCGCAGACGCGGATGCCCTCGCTGTTCGATATAGCGGGGCGGCCCGCCGAATCGCCCGATCAGGAAGTCGCGCAGGCGCTGCTCGGCGCCCGCCATGTCTTCTGGTGGATACATCGGCCCGAGGATGTCGTCGCCCGGCACCTGGCGGTAAAAAGCGGCGATCAGGCGCGTGAAGCCGTCTTCGCCAATGAGCGCGTAGAGTTCGTGGTCGTCCAACAATGGCCTGTCCGGCATTGTAACGTGCTAGCATCCAGCCGCTTGGCTGTTCACGAGGGGGCATGGATGGCGAAATCACGGGCGGGCAAGGCCGGCAGGGCGGGCAGGACGGCGGCGGGGCACTCGGCATCGGCTGGTCGCCGGCCGTCCGGGCGCGGCACGCCGGGGAAGGCACGACGCGTCGCGAAGCCGGCATCGAAGAAGCCCGCGGCTCGCGCGAAGCGGCTGACGCCTCGGCGGCCGGCGAAGGCAGGCGCGGCGGTGAGGCCGGTGGGCCTGTTCGGGCCGGTCGCCGGCGCCGAACGGCGCGATATCGGCCGCGTTCAGCTCGACGTCGGGCGGGCCGGGGCAGCACGGGTCAAGCGGCTCATCTATCCGGCCGGTTTCCGCTGGTCGAAGGACATGAAGCCGGTCATCGGCGGCGATCGCTGCATGCACGCGCACGTCGGATTCCTCGCGCACGGCGAAATCCACATCGAGTATCCGGACGGCTGCATCATCGAACACAAGGCGCCGCACGTCGTCTGCATCGAGCCGGGGCACGAGGGCTGGGTGGTCGGCCGGGAGCCGGTCGTGATGATCGAGATCGACTTCGAGGGCGATACGGTCGCGCGGCTCGGCATGCCGGACAGCCACACGCACTGAACCTCTGGCGGCGCCGGCCCGGCCATTCCCCTAGCTGCTGCGCTTCGACGAGCGCGCGAGGGCGAGCGCCGGGATGCCGACGCCCCAGCCGAGCAGCGCCAGCGCTTCCGGCCGGAACGTCTCCAAGCCGACCCCCTTCAGAAACAGCGACCGCAGGATCGCGAGGACGTAGCGCCGGGGGATGAGATAGGTGAGCGGCTGGATCCACGCCGGCATGTTCTCGATCGGGAAATTGACCCATGCAGATTGCCATCGCCGGCGGCTCCGGCTTCCTCGGACGGGCGCTGGTCCAGGCGCTGGCCGGAGACGGCCACCGCCTCCTCGTCCTGTCGCGCCGGCCCGCGGCTGCCGCGGCCGGCGTGGCAACCGTGCCCTGGGCACCGGACGGCACCGCCGGCGCCTGGGCCGACGCCCTGGACGGCATCGACGCCGTCATCAACCTCGCCGGCGAATCGATCGCCGCCGGCCGCTGGACTGCCGGCCGCAAGCGCCGCATCCTCGACAGCCGCCTTGCCGCCACCGCCAGCCTGGTTGCCGCCATCGGCCGCGCGGCGCGGCCACCCGCGGTGCTGATCAGCGGCTCCGCCGTCGGCTACTACGGCCGCTGCGGTGACGAAGTGGTGACGGAGACGCACGCCGCCGGCACCGACTTCCTCGCTTCGGTCTGCGTCCGCTGGGAGCAGGCGGCGCTGCGCGCCGCCGGCCCGCGCACGCGCGTCGTCTGCGTCCGCACCGGTCTGGTGCTGGACGGGACGGACGGGGCGCTGCCGAAGATGATGCTGCCGTTCCGCATCGGCGCCGGCGGCCGGCTCGGCTCCGGCCGGCAGTACATGCCCTGGATCGACCGGCAGGACTGGGTCGGACTCGTCCGCTTCCTGCTCGACGACAGCGGCGCCTCGGGTGCGGTGAATGCCACCGCGCCGCAGCCGGTGACCAACGCGGAGTTCACGCGCGTGCTCGGCCGCATCCTGCACCGGCCGGCATTCGTGCCGGCGCCGGCGTTCGCGCTGCGGCTCGCCCTCGGCGAGATGGCCGACGGCCTGCTGCTGTCCGGACAGCGCGCCGTTCCCGCCTGCGCCGAACGCCGCGGCTATCGGTTCGCGCAGACCGACATCGAGTCGGCGCTGCGCCACATCCTGTGACCGCCGTGCCGCACCGGGCCGGCGGCGGGTCTAGTAGGCCGCCAGTTGACGGAGCGCCTCGGTAATCCTGTCCGCGTTCGGCAGGTTCGCGGCCTCCAGAACGTGGGAAAACGGGCAGTGCGTGTCGGGATAGGTCACACGTCTGATCGGCGCATCGAGGTGCTCGAATCGCTCTTCGACGATCACCGCCGACAATTCGGCGCCCAGGCCGAGTGTCTTGACGTCCTCGTGGACGATGAGACAGCGGCTCGTCTTCTCGATCGACGCGAAAATCGCCGCCTTGTCGTACGGCATCAGCGTACGGAGGTCGATCACCTCGACCTCCACACCCTCGGCCGACAGCCGTTCCGCCGCGTCGAGTGCCGGCAGCACCATCGCGCCGTAGGTGAGGACGGTCGCGTCGGTACCTTCGCGGCGGGTCGCCGCCTTCCCGATCTCGACGATCTCGTCGCCGTCGGGCACCGGCCCCTTGGCACGGCGATACAGGTACTTGTGTTCGAAGTAGATCACCGGATCGTCGTCTCGGATCGCCGCCTTGAGCAGCCCCTTGGCGTCCCACGCGGTGGACGGCGCCACGACCTTCAGCCCCGGCCGGTGGATGAACCAGGCCTCGGGGTTCTGTGAGTGATACAGTCCGCCGCCGACATTGCCGCCGCTCGGCGCGCGCACGACGATCGGCACCGACACGCGGCCGCCGTGGCGGTACCGCATCGTCGCCGCCTGGTTGACGATCTGATCGAAGCCGCACGAGATGAAGTCGGCGAACTGCATCTCGGCGATCGGGCGGTAGCCGCGCAGCGACGCACCGATGGCCGTGCCGACGATGGCCGACTCGGATATCGGCGTGTCGATGACGCGGGCCTCGCCGAACTCCTCGGCCATGCCGGCGGTGACGCCGAAGGCGCCGCCGTAGGGGCCGACGTCCTCGCCGAGGACGAAGACCTTCGGATCGCGCCGCATCTCTTCGACCATCGCCTCGCGAATCGCTTCGAGATATGTCAGCTCTTTCGCCATGGTGGGCTCAGCGTCCTAGGTCGCCAGCAGGTCGGTGACCGCATCGGCGGGATCGGGATCCGGGGCGTCCATCGCGAACGCGATCGCGTCGTCGATGTCCGCCGTGATGCGGGCGTCGACCTCCTGGATGTGCTCGTCGGTGAGAACGTTCATCCCGGTCAGATAGGTGGTGAAAGTGGTGATCGGATCGCGGCTGCGCCACATCGCGACCTCTTCCTGCGTCCGATAGAACGCCTTGTCGTGCTCCGAATGGCCGTGCCAGCGATAGGTCTTGCACTCGATGAGGGTCGGTCCGTCGCCGGCCCGTGCCCGGGCCAGCGCGCCCTGCGTCGACTGATAGACGGCGAGGACGTCGTTGCCATTGATGGCGACGCCGTCGAAGCCATAACCGCGGGCGCGGTCGGCCACGTCGTCGATCGCCATGCTCTTCTCGAGCGGCACCGAGTAGGCGTACTGGTTGTTCTCGCAGATGAACAGTACCGGCAGCTTCATGACACCGGCCATGTTGAGCGCCTCGTGGAAATCGCCGACATTGCTGGCCCCCTCGCCGAAGTAGGCCACAACGACGTGATCGACCTTTTCGATTTTGTAGCTGAGCGCCAGTCCGACGGCAACCGGCAGGTTGGCGCCGAGCATGCTGGTATTGCCGAAGATGCCGAGCTCGGGCACGCCGCTGTGCAACGCCGAGTCGCGCCCCTTCGACAGCCCGGCGCTCTTCGCCAGCATCTGCGCCATCATCGTCCGCGACGACACGCCTTTCATCAGGAAGGCGCCGAGGTCGCGGTGCAGCGGGCAGATATAGTCCTCCCTGCGCAGGCCGTAGCAGGTGCCGACGATGATCGCTTCCTGACCGATGCCGGTGTAGACGCCGCTGCGCACGCGGCCCTGCTTGACCAGCGCGCTCAGCCGTTCGTCGAACGCCCGGATGTGCTTCAGCCAGTAGTACATCTCCAGCAGCTGTTCGGGTGAGAGCTTGAACTTGGTCCGCTTGATCGGAGGCATGCTGCGATCGAGTCTACTTGAAGGATCGCGCCGGCGGGCGGCGGTCGGACACGGGTTGGAAGCGCTCGGACGAGCTTGGCGTCGTGCGACGGCGAGCCCGAGGTGCGGCAAACGCCAGCGGCTCGGCCACAGCCGCCGACGCTCAGACGAACGTCAGTCGCGGATTGCGAAAGTCTCCTGCGAGAATGGCCTGCGAACTGCCGCCGAGCCAGTTGTCGATGATTCGGGCGTACACCGAGCGGAAGTCGGTTTCGAACGCGACGTCGCCGCCGCTGTTCTCGAGAGTGGGGTTGCCGGGATCGAGCGACAGATTCGGCGCCGTGCCATACAGGCCGCCGGCAACCCGTCCGCCGAACACCAACATCAGCGCCGCAGCGCCGTGGTCGGTGCCCTGGCTGCCGTTCTCGCTGATGCGCCGGCCGAACTCGGAAAACGACATGACGAGGGTGTCGTCCAGCAGGCCCTGATTCCGGAGATCGTTGTAGAAGGCGATGAGCCCGTCGTTCAGGTTGCCCATCAGGTTCGCGTAGGTGCCGTTCGCCTGGTTCGGATTCTGATTCGAATGGGTGTCGAACCCGCCGGTGGTGACGTAGAACACCCGCGTCCCGATGCCCCGCACCATCGCGCCGGCGATCGCCTTCATGGCCTGCGAGAAGCCGGTATTCGGATAGGCGACCGTGCCGGCGTAGCTGGCGACCGTCGCCACACGATCGAGGGTCGTCATGGCCGCTTGCGCGCTGCCGTAGACGAATGCCAGCTCGGGTCGATCGATCGGGACGTGCGAATTGATGCGCAGCGCCGCCGCCCGCTCGGCCGCCGCCTCGGCGCCGATGTTCGGACTTGCGAACGCATAGCCGGCGGGATTCGCAATCGCCGGCACGCCGACGCGTTCGGCCTGCAGCACGCGCGGCAGCTCGCGGGTCGTGTTCCAGCCGGTGAGCGCGTCGACGGGCGACGGCAGCGAGTCGAGGTAGCGGCCCACCCAGCCGGTGCCGGCGGCGTTCGACGGGTTGGCCGTCGACCAGATGTCGGTACCGAGGAAGTGCGAGCGTGTCTGATTCGGATACCCGGTGCGCTGGATCAGCGCCAGCCTGCCCTGATCGAAGATCTGCTTCAAGCCACCCAGACGCGGATGCAGGCCCAGAGGGACGCGCGAGGCATCGGTGCCAACCTGCAGCACGTTCGCCGCCGGCACGGCAATCGTCGGCCGGCGGCTGTAGTACGACGGATCGGTGTAGGGAATCAGGGTGCTCAGGGCGTCGTTGCCGCCGCCGAGATAGAGGATGACCAGGTTGCGGGCACGGACACCCTGAGCGCGCGCCAGGTCGGACAGCAGCTCCGGTGCGGCGAACGTCACCGTGAACGCCGCCGCGCCGCCTTTGACGAACTGACGTCTGGTGACCTTCATACGAACTGGTACTCCGGACTGCCGGCGACGAGCCGCACGAGCCCGGGCAGCTTCGTCTGCAACTGGGCCGCGCTGCCGGTCCACGCCGTGGTTGAGCGCAGGTAGTCGAGCAACTCGCCGCGCACCGGCCCATCGAAGTCCTGGCATGGCATGCCTTCCAGGACGTACGCGAGCAGCGACTCGGGCGACCCGCCGGCCGACGCGCTGCGGGCGGCGGTCGCGAGGTTGAAACGCTGGTTGCCGGCCAACGCGGCCGCGAAGTTCATGCGTGCGAGCATCGATCCGGTGGAGAACCACGCCCTGCCGCTGTCCCAGCCGGCCACCTCCGGCGGTTCGTAGAGGTTCTGCCCCATGTTGGACAATGGCGTCAGCGCGTCACCGAGCGAGAAGCCGCGCCAGCCGACGTCCTTGATGGCCCGGACGACGAACTCGACGGGCCACGACAGGCGGGTGTAGTACGACGCCTGGTCCCAGAACTCGCCGGACAGGAGCACCTCGCGAATGACGGCGCGCATGTCGTAGCCGCTCTGGAAGTAGACGAACGAGAACCGCTGCAGCCAGCGTTCGTCGATCTGGCCGGTTTCGGAAATGAAGAAGCGATACAGCTTGCGGCCGATGTAGCGCGGCGTCTCCGGATGGCGGACCAGGGCGTCGATGAGATCCATGCCGTCCTGCATGCCATCAGCGGCGGCACGACCGCGAATCGTCCGATTGCCGTCGGGGTAGATCGGAAAGCTGAACGTCTTGTCGCCGGTGTCGTGCTGGGCGGGGAAGTACTGGAACGCATAGCGCCGCGCCCGATCGGTGGCCGCCCCCGGCCGCGCCAGATTCCAGCCGGTGAACACGCGCGCAGCGGCATAGACGTCGGATTCCGTGTAGTTGCCGACGCCCATCGTGAACAGCTCCATGATCTCGCGGCCGTAGTTCTCCTGCGGACGCAGGCGCACGTTGGTGCGGCCATCCAGCCAGAACGACATCGCGACGTCCTGTGAGATGTCGACGAGCATCTGGCGGAAGTTGCCGAGTGCGTTGTCGCGCAACATCTCCAGCTGGCCGCGGACGCCTCCCGGATCCTCGTCCGGTCGCGCCGCCAGGTACCGGGTCGCCTCTTCGCTGCCGATCAGGCCGTTGATTTTCGAGTAGGCCGTCGCGAAGTGGTTGTGCCAGAAGAGCGTCATCTTCTCCTGGAGCGGCCGGTCGGTGTGCACCATCCGGAACAGCCAGCGCTGACGGGCGTCGCCGATGACCGCCTGCGGCGAGAACTGGCCGCGAATCGTCATCGAGGCATAGCCCGGCTGCCCGATCCTCTGATCGACGTCGTCGGGAATCCTCTCGAAGTCGGTGAGCAGGTCCACCGCGCCCCTGATGGACTGGCGGCGGAACGTGTCGAGTTCGTCCTGGCGGGCGCCAAAACCGGCGCGCCGCAGCAGATGCTCGAGCTGACGGTCGAGAGGCAGCGCCATCGCAGCGCGCTCCATCCAGGATACGGGGTTGCCGTCGCGAATCCCGAAAATCGGGGTCGTGAGCCAGCCTGCCGGGGTGAGGACGGCCACTCCAGCATAAGCAGAGCAGCCGGCAATCGGCAAGGGCCGTCAGGCGAGCCTGGGGCGGACCGGCGGTCCACGCCGGCGCCTTCGCATGCTTCCGTGGTCGCCGTGCGGTTCGGCCGGGCGGGCCGACCGTCAGTTGCCTTTCAGGCTGAGGAGGTTGGCCAGCAGCTGATAGGCACCCGGTACGCCGGCCGGCAGTTCGCGCCACAGGCCGAGGCCGATGTACACCCAGCGCCCTTTTCCGAACTGGGCGGACACCAGGGCGCCGGTCTTCTCGCCCGGATTGTTCGGAAAGGAATCGCGGATTCGCAGATGCTGGCGATATCGCGCATCGTCGGCGCCGAGGAAGTAGAGACCGCGCTCCTGGACCCAGCCGTTCCACTCGTCACCGCCGATCCGGTTCGGCGCGGTGAACAGGGGATCGGCCGGATCGACGATCGTCACCGCCGCCCGCTCGTCGGTGACCCGCTCCGAGGTGACCTTCGCCGGATAGGGGCCGTACTGCGCCTCGTTGAACTCGAACTTGTTGTACTGGACGAGCAGCGTGCCGCCGTCACGGACGTAGTCCAGCAGGCGGCTGTTGTTCGCCCGCAGATCGGCCCGGCGTTCGTAGGCGCGCACCCCGGTGACAATGACGTCGAAGCGCGAAAGGTTGCCCCAAGCCAGGTCGTCCGGCGAGATCATTTCGAGCTTCGCCCCGAGCTGCTCGATCGCCTGCGGCACTTCATCGCCGACGCCCATGATGTAGCCGACCGTCAAGCCGGGTGCGATCCGCACGTCGACGATCGTGAGCGACGCGTCGGCCCCGGCGTAGATGTGCTGGCGACGAATGTGCGGGTACTCGATGCTCTGGAAGCCACGGGCATAGGTCCGGCCGGCAAGCGTCGCCGACGCGGAGATGGTGTACTCGCCGGGCCTGGCGCCGGCCGGTGGACGGACGTCGAAGCGGACCGTGCGGGACTCGTCCTCGCGCGTGAACGGCACCAGCTGTTCGGCCGGCGTGGCGGTCCAGCCGTCGGGCAGCGTCAGCTTGACGCGGGAGTCGGCCGGGCCGCGTGTGTCGTTGACCACGGTGACGCGAATTTCGCGACGATCGGCTGGGACGGTCGCGGCCGCGGCGGCCGTTCGCGCGGCCGGCGCCGCTGCCGCCGGCACGCCGGACAGCGGCAGGATCGCCACCGAGGGTGACACCCGCACGGACAGCGCCGGGACGACGAGCAGGTCGGCACGCTTCTCGCCGCTGAAGATGTCGCTGCCGTAGCGGTATTGCACCGGCTGGCGAACGATCACCTCCTCGGCGTCGGCCCCGAATCCAAGGGTGACCTGCGCGTAGAACGGCGTCGGACGGTAGGGCAGGCCGAACGGCGCATCCGAATCGAACGTATAGCGGCCCGCCTCACCGGCGCGGTGCCAGTACGGCTCGGTCACCGGCTGGCCGGCCGCGATGGTAAGCGACGGCTCACAGCGCGCCACCTGATCCTTCCTCACCATGGAGATCGCCGGTCCCGCCGGCGCCGCCGGGCCACGACTGCGCGGCCCACCGCCCATGAATCCAGCCGGCTGGGTGACGGCAGTCAGTGTGCACGCCGCGCCGCCCTCGAAGCCATCGAACGTCACCCGCTTCACCGTGACGTCGCCGGCACCGCGATTGGCGACGAGCAGTGTGACCCGCACCGGCTGACCCGGCGTCACCACGCCATCGTCTGCGAGGGCTTCGATCTGCAGGTCGTTCGCGACGGCAATCGCCTGCTGGAACTCGCGCTCCTTCTGGTGCAGCCGGAACTCGATGTCGAATCTCCCCAGGTCGTCGATCGCCATCTGCGGCAGCTGCCCGCGCAGCTGGCGGACGGCCCGCAGTCCGGTGAGCAGCGGCGTCAACGTGCCGTTGCCGCTGGAGGCAAAGGCCTGCTGCGCGTGCTGCACGGCGTCCGCGATCGCGGCCAGCCCCTGCGTCAGCTCACGCGGCGGCCGGGCGCCGGCGAAGCGCGCCAGTCCAGCGATCGAGTAATCGATGCCGTCGAACAACGACTGTTCGCGGCCAGCCAGGCCGGCGGGGAGCGTCGACTCGATCAGCTGGAAGGTCGCTGGCGCCGGTCCGGGCAGCGACAACAGCTGAGCCATCCCCTGGCACTTGTGCATGCTGCGCGCTTCCGTGCCGATCTCGGCGTAGGTGCGGCCGAGCAGCGGATCGTACTGCGCGATCGGGATCGACAGCAGGTTGGCATTCGCGCCGCCGCGCTCGCCCGGGCCACCGAAGCTGCCGCGGTAGTAGTACTTCTTCGCCTGCCAGGGCCGCAGCCCCCCGGCGATCTGCTCCGGATACCTGGTCGGGTCGCCGGCCAGCCTGAACGCGTCCTGCGAGATGATGGTCGACGCCTGATGGTGCTGACCGCCACCACTGCCATCCGGCCGCAGGCCGAGGATGACGTCCGGTCGAATCGTCCGGATCAGTCGGACGTAATCGGCGGTGATCTCGTCGCGGCCCCACTTCTCGAATGTCTCCTCGACCGAAAACGAGAATCCGAAATCGACGGCGCGCGTGAAGTACTGCTCGGCGCCGTCGAAGCGATGCAGCGCCGCAAGTTCCTCGGTGCGCAGCACACCGAGCGCCTCGAAGATCTCCGGGCCGATCTCGTTCTGCCCGCCGTTCCCGCGGGTGGCGGTGGCCAGCGTCGTGCGGAATCCGAGACCGCGGCTCAGCATCACCAGCAGGCCGTTGTCTTCGTCGTCCGGATGGGCGGTGGAGTGCATGAAGATGCCGGTGTTGCCGAGCCGCCGCAGCGCGAGGCCGAGGGCGACGTGTCCCTGTTCGTCGTCGAGCGGATTGACCCGCATCTGGGCCTGCGGCATCTGGGACGAGGCGGCCGACAACAGGACGGCAACGATGAAACTGGCGCTGAGGCGGCGGAGCATGCTCACCATGATTCACATAAACGGCCGGGTGGACCAACCGGGAAAACGGCACGAGGGCCACGGACATTATCGTCCGTGACCCTCGTCGTAATGCAACCCGTCCGGCCGCGACCCGGACGGAGCCGGACCGCGGTGCTAGAAACGCACCCGGAATCCGAGCTGGAACTTGCGCTGCTCGAACGAGGCGCTCGACGGATTGACGAACTGGTACGGGTCGGTCGGAATGCTCACCGTCGGATTGCCGGCCGCATCGGTCGCCACGACGGTGTTCACCGTTTGCAGCTGCCGGATGTTGAACACGTTCTTCAGCTCGGCGATGATTTCGGCCCGCACGCTGCCGCGGATCGGCACCCAACGGGTGTAGCGCAGGTCGACGTTGTTGCGGGCCGGCATGTAGAGCGAATTCCGCCCGACGTTCACCGGGCGGTCGTTGTTGGCGATGCCGTCCCCATTCAGGTCGCGGTTGCTGACGATGTTGGCCGGCAGGCCGCTGTTGAACGCGAAGAGCACACCAATCTCGTTGCCGCTGAGCAGTTGGCGGA
>CADEDC010000008.1:0-84660 GCA_902825985.1 uncultured Acidobacteriota bacterium
GCGGGAGTTTTGTGCGAAGCCGTGCGAGATGCTCTTCCTGATCGTCGACGGCTGGGGCACGCGCCGCGTGGCGCTCGTCGGCGCCGGTCCGCGAGCCGGCTTCACCACGACCGTCGCACGCCGCCTGGCGACCACGGCCGGGTTGGCCGCGCGCAGCCGCCGGATCGCCCGGCTGGCCTTCGTCCTTCGTGCGGCGTCGGAGCAGGCCACCGGGGAAGCCTGGGCGTCGCAGGCCCAGGCGGTGGCCGAGGGGCTGATGCTGGCCGAATTTCACAGCGGCTCCTTCAAGACCGGAGAGCCCATCCCGCCGGTTCCCACCTGGACGGTGGTTGCCGACGGCGCGCCGGTCGACGTGACGCCGGCTCTCATGCGGGGGCAGATCCTCGGTGAATCGAGCAACCACGCCCGGGCACTGGCCAACGCCCCCGGGAACGTGTTGACACCGCGGGAGTTCGCCACCCGGATTGCCGACCTCGCGAGCGTCGGCGACGTCAAGGCGGCGATTCTCGAGCAGCCGGCGCTCGAGGCGCTGGGCATGGGGATGCTGCTCGGCGTCGCACAGGGAAGCGCCGAGCCGGCCCGGCTGGTGGTGTTGCGCTATGACCCGCCGGGAGTCACCAGTGGTCCGGTGCTCGGCCTGGTCGGCAAGGGGGTCACGTTCGACACCGGCGGCATCTCGATCAAGCCGGCCGAGTTGATGGACCGGATGAAAGACGACATGTCGGGTGGCGCTGCCGTGGCCGGTGCGCTCCGCGCCATCGGCTTGATCGGAGCGCCGATCCGGGTGCTGGGCATCATCCCGATCGCGGAGAACATGCCGAGCGGTACCGCGATTCGGCCGGGCGATGTGCTGAAGAGCGCCGAGGGAAAAACGGTCGAGATCATCAACACCGACGCCGAGGGCCGCCTGATCCTCGGCGACGCGCTGTGGTACGCGCGGCAACTGGGCGCCACCCACCTCGTCGATGTCGCGACGCTCACCGGCGCCATCGTGGTCGCCCTTGGTAAGATCACGTCAGGCATCTTCGGTACGCCGGACGGCTGGGTCGATCAGGTCCGCAGGACTGGGGAGATGGCAGGTGACCCGATGTGGCCGCTGCCGATCTTCGACGAGTACCGCGAGCAGTTGAAGAGCGAGATTGCCGACCTGTCGAACACCGGCGGACGTCCCGCCGGGGCGATTACCGCGGCGCTCTTCCTGAAGGAGTTCGCCGGCAGCGTGCCGTGGGTGCACATCGACATCGCCGGGACGGCGTGGGCAGAAGAGACGCGACCGTATCAGCCGAAGGGCGCGACGGGCGTGGCGGTGCGGACACTGGCGCGCCTCGCGCTCGACGCCACCGACTGGTCCGTCCGCCTGTGAGGGCAGGGGTGTTCAGAGTGCTCGCGGTGCAGCAGGAGCCGGCGTCCGACCCGTTCATGATCAAGATCGTGCAGCCTCCGAGCGACATCGAGGGGCTGGGAGACGTGCTGCTCGGGGCGCTCGGCATCACCGGCGCGATTACCCTTGCTGCGCTGGTCACCGGCGTGCTGTTCGCGGGCGTCGTCTATCTCTTCCGGCGCTATCAGGCGAGCGACCAGCAGGGGCCCATCACCTGACGATCGGCGGATCACTGGCCGACGACGTCGGTCGCCCGCGTCAGTGAACTCTGATAGCGCAGCACCGCGGTGAACAAGGCGTCGGCTATCCGCTGGCGGTAGTTCTGTGCCTTCAGCAGTCGCGCTTCCTGCTGATTGGTCATGAACGAGACCTCGGCCAGCACACTCGGCATCGCGGCGCCAATCAGTACGACGAAGGGTGCCTGCTTCACGCCGAGGTCGCGCAGGCCCTGATGGGCCGGCTTCAGCTTCTGGACCAGTGCCCGCTGCACGTGTGTGGCGAATTCCCGCGATTCATCGAGCTTGCCATTCATCGCGATCGCCCTCACGACGTCCGGCAGCGCGCTCATCGGCTTCCCCGAGGCGGCGTTCTCGCGCGCCGCCACGGCGGCGGCGCTGCCGTTGCTGGCGAAATTCAGGAAGTAGGTTTCGACGCCGGCTGCCCGGGCCAACGAGCTGGCGTTCGCGTGGATCGACAGGAACAGGTCCGCCTCCTCGCGGTTCGCCATGGCCGTGCGCTCCTCGAGCGGCACGAAATCGTCGGTCCGGCGCGTGAGAACGACCGCAATCCCCTCGCGCAGGAGCATCGCTTCGAGGCGCAGCGCGATGTCGAGCACCACGGTGGCCTCGGTCGTCCCGGCGCCCTTCGCTCCAGGATCATGGCCGCCGTGGCCAGGGTCGATGACCACCCGCGTGACCGTGAGTCCGAGCTGACGCGCGATCGACAGCCCGCCATCGAGATTCCTCGCCGGGGCGAGGGGCGCGGCGACGGCCGCGGGAGTGCGGCTTTGAGGCACCGCTGCGACGATGACAGAAGCGGCGGCCGGCGCGACCGACGCGCTGGCGAGCCCGTCGGGTGAAGGGGTGTCTTCGGCGACTGCGGTGAGGGATGCGAGCGCCGCGGCCGGCACGCGCGTGGCGGTCGGAAGCGGCGCCGCCCACACCGCCGGCGCGCGGTGAGCATGGAGCACCGGGCGCTCCGCCATCGACGGCGTCGTTGCCCGGGCCGGCAGCGCGATCAGCGGCGGCGGCGGCGAGCTGGCAGCGGGCGTCGCTGGCGGTGTCCTGCGGGCGAACGTCGCCGGCGTCAATGGCGTGGGCCGGGCGCTGGCAGTCGTCGCCCCCGCCTTCGGCGGCGTCGGCTTCGCGAGCCCGGGCGCTGGTGCCGCGGCCGGCCGTGTGCCGGCATCCGCCGCTGCCGTGGCCGCCGCGGTCGACGCGCGGACGCAGTCGATGACCAGCCGGTACGGACCGTAGAGCGGCGATGCGCTGCACGACGCCACGCCGCGGGCGTCGAGCACGACGCGCGTGGTCTCACCGGACTGCTGGCCGATCCGGATCTGGCGCACGACGTCGGAGTCGTGATCGAAGCGGACTGTGCGCTCGGCCAGCGAGCGGGCGGCCGCCGTGCGGGCGAAATCGAAGAAGATGCGGTCCGGCCCGCTCAGCCGCTCCTGCCGGAACGTCACCTCCTGGTCGATGTCGAGCGTCAGGCGGACGACGTCAGGCAGCACGGCCCGATGAATGGCCAGCAGGCGCGCCGTGCCTGCACCTCGGGCCGGTGGCGGGGCGGCCGGGGGAGCGGATGCCCGCGTCCCGGTTGGCGCAACCGGTGCGTCGGAAGGTTCAGCGATGGACGCCGTCGACGACCGGCGGGCGACCGCCGCGGCCTCGCGTGACGCGGTCGCGCTGCCGGTCGCCTCTGGAACCGCCGTGACGGGCCCCGCGGCGGGCGCTGGCGTCACCGGCGTGGCCGCGACGGATGCCGGCGGCGGCAGCGGCGTCGCGGCCGGACGCGGTGGGGCGCTCTGCGCCGCCGCTTTCACGGACGCCGGCAGCTGGCGCGCGTGCTTGCTGCTTGGATATTCGGACGCCAGCCGCCTCGCATAGCGTGCCGCGGTGGCCTCGTAGGCGGCATCGTGCAGCAGCGCCGCGACATCGGTCGCAAGTTGCGCCGCTCGCCACAGGGCATCGTCGCTGTAGCCGCTGGTCGGGTACTGGCGAACGACGGCATCGTAGGCCGCAAACACGGAGCGCACCGCTTTGCCGAGGGCTGCGGCCGGCATCCCGTTCGTGATCGCCTTGCGGACCGCCTGCTCTTTCGCCAGCGCATCGGCGTACAACGCCTGCGCCGACAGCACCGCTGCCGCCGTGGCGGGGGCGAGCCCGACCGCCGCCCGCGCCGGGCCGACCATGGCGGCCACGGCGATCGTCAGCGCGATGAACGTCCTCAGCATGACCACGGCCTGCTAGCGAAGCTGCGCATCCACTTCCGCGAAGTAATCCTTGTCGACCAGCACTTCGCGCGCCTTGCCGCCCGCCGCGGGCGAGACGAGGCCTTCCATCTCCATCATGTCGACGAGGCGCGCGGCGCGGCTGAAGCCGATCCGCAGCCGTCGCTGCAGGTACGAAATCGATGCCTGGCCGCTCTGCACGACGATGCGGGCGGCCTCGTCGTAGAGGTCGTCCTTCTCCATGTCGATGCCCTCGGCGGCGCTCTTCTCCTCGGCGGTGATCGTTTCGTCGTAGGTCGGCTTGCCCTGCTTGCGCAGGAAGCTGGCCAGGCGGGCGCTCTCCTGTTCGCTGATGTAGGGACCGTGCAGGCGGATGAACCGGGACGAGGCCGGCGGCAGGAACAGCATGTCGCCCTTGCCGAGCAGCTGCTCGGCACCGTTGCCGTCGAGAATCGTCCGCGAGTCGATCTTCGACGACACCCGGAACGAGATACGGGCCGGCATGTTCGCCTTGATGAGGCCGGTGATGACGTCCACCGACGGCCGCTGGGTCGCCAGAATCAGGTGGATGCCGACCGCCCGCGCCATCTGCGCCAGCCGCGCGATCGACTGCTCGACTTCGTTGCTGGCAACCATCATCAGGTCGGCCAGCTCGTCGATCACGACGACGATGAACGGCAGCGGCTTCGGCAGTTCCGCCAGGTCCGCCCCCTTGGCTTCGCTGAGCGCGCTGTGGATGTTGCGGTTGTACTGCTCGATGTTGCGGACGCCTTCAGCCGCCAGCGTCTTGTAGCGCTCTTCCATTTCGCGCACCGCCCAGCGCAGGGCGTTCGCCGCCTGCTTGGGATCGACGACGACCGGCGTCAGCAGGTGCGGGATGTCCTCGTACATCCCGAGTTCCAGCCGTTTCGGGTCGATCATGATCAGGCGGACGTCCTCCGGCGACGCGCGATACAGGATGCTGGTCAGCATCGAGTTCATGCCGACCGACTTGCCGGTGCCGGTCGAACCGGCGATGAGCACGTGCGGCATGGTCGCCAGATCGGCCATGTACGGCTCGCCATGGATCGTCTTGCCGAGCGCCAGCGTCAGGCGGGACGAACTGCGGCGATAGGTCTCCGACTCGAGCAGCTCTCGCAGCGAGATCGGCTCGCGGTTGCGATTCGGAATCTGGATGCCGACAGTCGACTTGCCGGGGATGCGGTCGATGAGCACCGATTCGGCCTGCATCGCCAGGCAGAGATCGTCGGCCAGGCCGGTGATCTTGGCGTACTTGACGCCGGCGTCCGGCTTGAACTCGAATGTCGTGACGACCGGGCCCGGGTGAATCTGGACCACCGACCCCTCGACCGAGAACTCGCGGCACTTCTCCTCGAGCAGGCGGGCGCCGTCCATCAGCTCGCGTTCGTCGATCTTGCGCTCGGTCTTCGGCGCGTCGAGCAGCGCCAGCGGCGGCAGCGTGTACTCACCCTTTCGCCGTTCCGCCGGCCCCTTGATGGGCTCCGACTCCGCCAGCGGCAGCGGCAGCGGCGGCAGGCTGACCTTGGGCGGCCGTGGCGGCGCCAACGGCTTTGCGCCGGCGGCCGGCGCCGGCAGCGCCGCGGCGGCCGGTGCCGGGGCGGGCGCGGCGGGCTGGACCGCGGCCTCGCGCTTGCGCGTCGCCTTGTCGGTGACGATCGCCGGCGTCACCGCGGCGACCGCGGCCGCCTCACCGGCCGCACCGCCCTTCTTCGTGTGCTTGGCGATGACCTCGCGGCGCTGCTGATCGCGGCGGCGGTCGTCGCGCCACTGGCGGACGCCGTCGAGCCCGCGCAGCGCGCCGTCGCGGAGCGTGCCGAACAGCGACGCGGCCATCCGCCCGACCGAGAACTGCGTCGAGACGATGATCGCGAGGCAGGCCAGCGTCAGCAGGACGATGACCGAGCCGGTGCGATTGAGATACTCGGACATCTCGGCGGCGGTCCACTCGCCGACATAGCCGCCGGCACGGAACGGCTTGCCGGCGACCTCGACGGTGCCGAACACGAGCCCCAGGAAGGCGCTGACGCACATGAACATCACGCCGGCGCCGAGCGCCTTGCTGCCCGCGGCATCCATCTCGCGGCACCAGAAGTAGTGCCAGCCGACCATGACCATCAAGGCCGGGATGAGGTAGGCGGCATAGCCGGCCAGCTGGAACGAGATCTCGGCGAGAAACGCCCCGACGCGCCCGGCGAAGTTCTCCGGCAGCTGGTGGACGCCAGCGCTGAAGAACCAGGCGGGATCGCCCGGGTTGTAACTCGCCAGCGCGACGATCCAGATGAGGGCGGCCGCGAACAACGCCACCCCCACGAACTCGCTGACGCGCCGAGAGACGGTCGAACCCTTCACGTATCAAATCTCCATGATCACGGGCAGGACGAACGGTCGCCGCCCAGACCGCTTGCGCAGGAACCGCCGCAACTCCGCGCGGACCTTTTCCTTGATGACCCCCTGGTCGGTACGTTCTTCCGCACTCGATTGTTCGATCACCTCGGTCAGCAGCCGGACGCCGTCCGCCATCAGTTCGGCGGCGTTCTCCATCACGAAGCCGCGCGTGATGAGCTCGGGGACGCCTTCCAGCTTGCCGGTCTGCGTGTTGATGGCGACCACCGGGACGACGAGCCCGTCCTCGGCGAGGTGCCGGCGATCGCGCAACACCTCGTCGGCGACCTCGCCGGACCGGGTGCCGTCGATCAGCACGCGTCCCACCGCCACCTTGCCGTCGACGCGCGCTCCCTGATCGTCGAGGACCAGGTGATCGCCGTTCTCGATCAACAGCACGGCGGGCTTCGGATCGCGGCCGGCGAACACGCGTCTGGCAATCGCGGCATGGCGCGCGAGCTGCCGGAACTCCCCGTGCACCGGGATGAAGTAGCGCGGTCGCACCAGCGACAGCATCAGCTTCAGCTCCTCCTCGCTGCCGTGTCCGGAGACGTGGACGTGCTTCATGCCCTCGGTGATGACGTCGGCGCCGCGGCGCGAAATATGGTTCATCACCCGGCCGATCGCCTTCTCGTTGCCGGGAATGGCGCGCGCCGACAGGACGACGGTGTCGTCGGGCGCCAGCTTCACGTGCCGGTGATCATCGATGGCAATCCGCGACAGCGCCGACAGCGGTTCGCCCTGCGAGCCGGTCGACAGGCACAGCACGTCCTGCGCCGGATAGCTCGGGACATCGGCATCGCGAATCTGGACGCCGGCCGGTATGCGCAGATACCCGAGCCGCTGCGCAATCTGCGAGTTCTCGATCATGCCGCGGCCGACGAAGGCCACCTTGCGTTCGAACTGCGCCGCCAGATCCACCAGGATCTGCATGCGGTAGATGCTCGAGGAAAACGCTCCGACGATCAGCCGGCCCGTGGCGCTCGAGAAAATCTCTTCGAACGCCGGAATGATCTCGGTCTCGGAGCCGGTGAAGCCCGGCCGGTCGACGTTGGTGCTGTCGGCGAACAGGGCCAGCACGCCGTCGGCGCCGAGCTGGGCGAACCGGTGGATGTCGAAGTGCTCGCCATCGAGCGGTGTTTGATCGATTTTGAAGTCGCCGGTGTGTACGAGGACGCCGATGGGCGTGTGGATGGCCAGCGCGACGCAGTCCGGGATGCTGTGGGTGACCCGGATGAACTCGATGGAGAACGGACCGACGGTCACCCGCTCGCGCGGCCGGACGACGTTCAGCACCGCCGCCTTCTCGAGCCCGTGTTCCCGCAGTTTGGGTTCGACGAGAGCCAGCGTGAGCGGCGTCCCGTAGACCGGCCCGCGGACGTGCGGTATCACGTGCGGCACGCCACCGATGTGGTCCTCGTGGCCGTGCGTCAGGATCAGCGCGGCGGCGCCGCCGCGCTGCTGGAGATACGTCAGGTCCGGGATGACCCGGTCGACGCCGAGCAGTTCCGGATCCGGGAACATGACGCCGGCGTCGACGACGATCGTGGTGTCGGCCCACGAGATCGCCATCATGTTCATGCCGAACTCGCCAAGTCCACCCAGGGGCACTATTTCGAGCATTCGTGTCGTTTCTTTTGAGACAGACCCGCCCCCGAGCGTTCCCGTGCGGGACACTCACCGGAGCAGGGAGCCGCGGTATCGGCTCGGCAGACGCCTGGGCGCGCCTGACGTGAAGGCGGGATGTGTGGCCGGCCGCACGCAGACTGAGCGCGTCAGAACCCGGATGCGCCGTATGGGTCCTAAGACTCAGCCCACGTACAACTTAGCAGCTGGAGAATTGTACCACGCCTGATCCGCTGGAACGGCAGGGAATTTACCGGGCGGCGGCGGCCGTCAGGGCGTCGGCCAGCCGGACGAATTCGGGGATGTCCAGTGTCTCGGGCCGGCGCTGTGGATCGATGGCGCAGCGGGTCAGCAGCTCGGCCGCGGCAACCGGAAGCGGCTGCGGCCAGGCGCCCAGCGCGTTGCTCATCGTCTTTCGTCGCCGGGTGAAGACCGCGCGGACGAGTGCGCGGAAGCGCGGGAGATCGGCCGGCCTGGGCTCCGGCGGGTGAAACGTCAACGCGACAACCGAGGAATGTACCTCCGGCGCCGGTCGGAACGCGCCCGGCGGCAGATTGAGCCGGCGCGTGACCTTCGCGACGTGGCGGATGAGCACGCTGAGGACACCGTACTCGCCGGTGCCGACCGGTGCCAGCAGCCGGTCCGCCACTTCACGTTGCAGCATCACGGCGGCGTCGACCATGGGCAGGCCGGCCTCGTACAGGTCGATCGCCTTGAACAGGATGGGCGAGGCGACGTTGTAGGGCAGATTGCCGGCCAGCCGGAGTCGGGCGTCGTCGAGACGCTGATCGCGAAGCTGACCGCGGATTGACTCGACCGACCGATCGAGGAAGTCTCCCTCGACAACCGTCAGATGCGCGTGCGTCCCGGCCCGCAGGGCCGCCGCCAGATCGCGGTCGATTTCGAACGCGACGACGTGCCGGCAGGCAGCGAGGAGCGGTACGGTGAGCGCCCCCTGTCCCGGACCGATCTCGAGGAAGACTTCGTCGGCCGCCGGCGCAATCGCAGCGACAACGCGCTCCGCCCAGACCCGCTGCAGGAAATGCTGGCCGAACCGCTTGCGCGCCCGATGCTTCACCGCCGGTCATCCTCGTCGGCCGGCTCACCGAACGAGTGCCAATAGTGATCCTCGACCTCCTGGATCTCGTCCTCGCTCATGCCGAAGTAGTGCCCGATCTCGTGGATGAGCGTCTCGGCAATGGACACGATCAGGTCCTCGTGATCCTCGGCCTCGCGCTCGTGTGGACCCTGAAAGAGCAGGATCTGATCGGGGAGCCGGTTGCCGTAGCCGGCGTCCCGTTCGGTGAGCGGCGTCCCCTGGTAGAGCCCGAACAGCGTGTCGGGGGCGTGGATGTCCATTTCGCGGAGCAGGGCCGGCGAGGGCTCGTCCTCGACGATGATCGCGATGTTGTTCATCGCCTCGCGAAACTGAGCTGGGATGTCGCTGAGTGCCTCAGCGACGAGGCGTTCGAAGGCGGCGCGGTCCACGGGCACCTCTGACAGGTTTCTGGGCGCGCTCATGATCCAGGGCGCGCGCGTAATCGCAGTCGTCGCGCACCGCGCACTGATCGCACAGCGGCTTGGGTTTGCAGATGCGGCGGCCGTGCAGGATGAGCAGGTCCGAAGTCACCGTCCAGCGCGCGGGAGGCAGCGCGGCGCACAGCTGCTGCTCGACCGTCTCGGGGTTGTCGCCCTCGGCAATGCTTAGCCGATTGGCGACGCGCAAGACGTGGCGGTCGACCGGCAGACCGGGGACGCCAAGGGCGTGCCCGAGGACGACGTTGGCCGTCTTGCGACCGACGCCCGGCAGCGCCGTGAGCGCCGCCATATCGGCCGGCACCTCACCGCCGTGATGAGCCACGAGGGCCCGGGCCATGCCGACAATCGCCTTGGACTTGGCGCGGAAGAAGCCGGTCGAATGAATCTGCGGTTCAATCTCGGCGGGCGCCGCAGCGGCGAGGGCAGCCGCATCGGGATAGCGCCCGAACAGTGCCGGCGTGACCATGTTCACGCGCGCGTCGGTCGATTGCGCGGACAGGATGGTGGCCACCAGCAGTTCGTAGGCGTTCCGGTAGCGGAGCTCGGTGTCGGCGCCCGGATGTTGGCCGTCGAGGCCGTCGATGATGCGGCGCGTCTGTGCCGGCGTCTTCACGTCGTCCGCCCTAGTGGATCGGATCGCCCTTGTTCCAGCCGACGTTGCTGTAGGTGTCGGAGAACACGCGCATGTGCTCCTGAAGCGCCGCAATCAGGTTCGGCACGAACTGTACGGGCACCACGATCCTGGTCTTCACCGGCGCACGCACGATGTGGTCGGCTTCGGCCGCCTTGATCTCCTTCTCCGAGAGCGGCATGACCTCGCAGAACGTCAGGGTGAAATCGAACGGCGTGTGCGCGATCGAGCAGAAGTTCGCATAGATACGGGGCGTCGGCCAGGCATCGCTGTCCTCGGCCGGAACGATGGTGAAGTTGATCTGCTTGGGTTGGTCGGCCATGACGGTGTGCTCGCGTTGGGTTGACAGTTGGCGGTACGTGGCCCGCCTAATGTACCCGAAATGCGACGAGGCCACCTCGACCGCCCTCGTCCGCGGCCCGGCCCCCGGCACGGCCCGGCCCCCTCAATACTTGCGCATGACACCGACGACGACCCCCTGGATTTGTACCTGATCCGGGTCGACGAAGATCGGCTGCATGGCGGCATTTGCCGGCTGCAGCCGGACGCGGCCGCCCGGATCGCGATAGAACTTCTTCAACGTGACGTCGGCGCCGCGCAGCAGCGCGATGACCATTTCGCCGTTCTCCGCCGTCTTGCGGTCTTCGACGACAACGAAGTCGCCGTCCCGGATCTGTTCGTCGATCATCGAGTCGCCGCGGACCCGGAGGACGTAGGTTTCCCGCTTGCCGACCAGGTCGTCCGGTACCGCGATGGTTTCGTTCGAGGCGATCGCCTCGATCGGCAGGCCGGCGGCAACGTAGCCCAGCAGCGGCAGCTCGACAGCCCGGCCGCCAGTGCGGGCCTGCACCATCTCGACCGATCGGCTGCGATTCCAGGCCCGCTTGATGAAGCCCTTCTCCTGCAGGTTCGTGAGGTGTTTGTGCACGGTCGCGAGCGAAGAGAGGCCGAAGCGCCGGCCGATTTCTTCGAGACTGGGGGCATAGCCGTGCTGCTGGATGAACTCGTTCAGGTAGTCGAGAATTTCACGTTGCCGTTTCGTGAGCGGAAGCATCGGCACTCCTCCAGTAAAGCGACCGGTGCACTATACGCAAAAGAAAGGCGAAGGTCAACATACGCCTGAGCAGCCGACCCTGCTACGATCCGAAGACCAACGTGCGCATCCCTTTCCGGCTCCCGTCCCCGACGGATCGACGATTCGACCTGGTCGGCCTGGGCTTGAACAGCGTCGACCTCGTGGCCGTCGTCGCCGAATACCCGGTCAGCAACTCGAAGCAGCGCTTGCAGCGCTTCGCCCGCCTGCCCGGCGGGCAGACGGCGACGGCCACGGCGGTGGCCGCCCGTCTCGGCTGGCGGGCCTCCTACATCGGCAGTTTCGGCGGCGACGAACTCGGCACGCTCTCGCGGACAAGCCTCGAGGATGAAGGCGTCGACATCGGCGCCGCGCGCACGGTGCCGGAGGCGACCAACCAGTTCGCGGTGGTCCTCGTCGACGCCCGATCGGGCGAACGGACGGTCCTCTGGGATCGCCATCCGGCGTTGACGATGGATCCCGGCGACGTCGTCGAGTCGGCCGTCTGCGCCGGACGGATGCTGCTGGTCGACTGCCACGAGACGGCGGCGGCGACACGGGCGGCCCGCTACGCACGGGCGGCCGCGATTCCGACCGTGCTCGACATCGAGAAGGTTCGTCCTGGCATCAACGACCTGCTGCAGCTCAGCGATGCGATCATTGCCGCCGAGGCATTTCCCGCCGAGCTGACCGGCTATGAGTCGCCTGGGCGCGCCCTCGAGGCGATCGCGCGCGAGTTCCAGGCGCCGCTCGTCGCCGTGACGCTGGGCGCCGCCGGCAGCCTGGCGCGGTGCGGCGGGCGGGAGATTCGGACGCCGGCGTTTCGGCTCGACTGCATCGACAGCACCGGCGCCGGCGACGCCTTTCACGGCGGCTTCGCGGCGGCCTGCCTGGCCGCCGACGGCGCTGACGTCGACATCGAGGACGTGTTGATCTATGCGAACGCCGTCGCGGCACTCAATTGCCGTGCGCTCGGGGCGCGCGGCGGCATGCCGACGGCGGCCGACGTGCAGCGGCTCATCGCCTCGCAGCCCCGGCGGTAGCTTTTGGTTCCGCAGCGAATCAGCTAGATTCTAGGGGCCGGTGCCCGATCAACCTCTCGAAGACCTCCTCGCGCGTCTGGAACGCGAACGACTCGACGCAGATCGTCACTACAACGACGCGCTGACCGCCGTGAACCAGGCGATCCAGTCGACGCCGTCGCTGCCGGAGCCGCCACCCGCGCACGACGCCGCCGGGCTCGATCGCCTGAATCAGCTCTGGGACATCCTGCCGGGCGGCGCGCCGCCCGGCGACGGCGGCTGGCGTGGCCGCCTCCGCGATGCCGTGTGGCGGCTCACCGGTCCGTCACTCGAACGGCAGCGGCAGTTCAATGCCGCGCTCGTGGAGCATCTGAACCGCAACGCCGCGTCGGCACGGGCGGTGCCCGAGCGCACCACCGAGGTCATCGAGTCGCTGCGGACCGCGCTTGCCGGGCTCCAGCGCTTCCAGTCGCTGCTCGTCCAGTATTTGATGACCGTCACGGCGTTCGTCGACACGCGCGACCGCCGCATCGGCGCGGAGGGCGTCGCCGAGCAGCTGCGGTTCGTCGAGCAGCGGCTGTTCGCGCTGAGCCGCGAAGTCGACCGGCTGCAGTCGGCCGCGCCGTCGGCCGCACCGTCGACCGCACCGTCGATCGCACCGTCGACCACCGGGTCGGACGGGGCGGGTAGTGAGGCTTTCGTCGCACCGGTCGCGTCGATGACCTACGTCGGGTTCGAGGATCGCTTCCGGGGTTCGGAACAGGAGATCCGGGTTCGCGTCGAGGACTACCTGCCGATCCTCCGGTCCACCAGCGACATCGTCGACATCGGCTGTGGCCGGGGCGAACTGCTCGATGCGTTGCGCGATGCCGGCGTGCGGGCGCGGGGCGTCGACGCCAACCACGCGATGGTCGAGCTGTGCCGCGCGCGCGGACTGGACGTCGAGGAGGCCGACGCGGCTTCGTTCATGCTGCGGCAGGAACCCGGCAGCGTCGGCGGTCTCGTCGCCATTCAGGTGGTCGAGCACTTCACGCCGGCGTATCTGACGGCCTTCCTGTCGGCCGCCTACGGGGCACTGCGGCCCGGGGCGCCGCTGGTGCTCGAGACCATCAACCCGGCGTGCTGGTCGGCGTTCTTCGAGACCTACATCCGCGACCTGACCCACCAGCGGCCGCTGCATCCCGACACGCTGAAGTATCTCGTGCAGGCGAGCGGGTTCACCCAGGTGGACGTGCAGTTCCGCCAGCCGGTTCGCGACGCCGATCGGCTGGCGCGGGCTGCCGCGGCCGGCGCGGCTGCCGATGCCGGCCTTCGCGACGCCATCGCGGTGCTGAACGACCATGCCGACAAGCTGAACGTGCGCCTGTTCTCGTCGTTCGACTACGTCGTCATCGCGCGTCGCTGAGTCCGGTGTCGGCCGGCGGACGCCGCCGCGGTCACGGCGTGCCCGTCAGTTCGTAGACGCGGGTCGCCGCATCCTCGTAGTGCAGGGTGAGGTACGGGGCGAAGGCGCGCAGCTGCTGTTCGAGCTCGCTGCGCATCGGTTCTCCGTAGGCGTCGAGGTGAAACACCGCGTAGCGGACGCGGTCGTGGGCCAGCTGCCGGAAGGCCTCGCGACTCGGGAACCCGCCGAGGACTTCCATGCGTGCGTCGAAATCGGCCGGGATGTAGTCGCTGTAGGCGTTGACGATCGGCTTCCAGTGGATGGTCGATGCCAGCATGTACTTCGCGCGAATGAACTGCGCCCGCGCCGAGTACACCGGCAGCTCGAGCACCGCGCCGTCGGGCAGCGCCGCCAGCGCCAGATACGCCGGCTCGGGCGCCGGCACCGCCTGGAACTCGAGCGGCACGACGTGCTCACCGATGACGACGGCGATGAGCAGCGCCGCGGCCAATGGTGAGGCCAGCCAGCGCCGCCGCCGGGCCACGGCGATCCCGATGCCCGACAGCACCACGCACGCCGCGAGGACGACGACGCCGAAGCGGCTGGGCGCCCGCATCAGGGTGAACGCCGGGAACACTGCGTACAGCACCCGATAGAAGCCGGCGGTCGGACCGAACGACGCCCAGAGCGCGAGCAGTCCGACGCCGGCATACATCCAGATCGTCTCGCGATGGCGCTCGTTGGGGCGCAGTCCGGCGGCCACGCCGGCAACGCCGAGGCCCAGCGCGACGAAGCCGGGGAACAGCACTTCATTCCATCGCGTCAGCCACGGCAGCATCCAGGCGTGTGCGTAGGCCGACGACGCGAAGTAGGCCTGCCAGTCAGCCGAGAAGCCGTCGGACGCGCCGAGCGGGCGGACGAATCCGGTCGACCGCTGGAACTCGAGGTACGGGATGAGCACCGGCAGCGACGTCACGACCGCCACGAGTGCCGCGATGCCGACGGCCGTCCAGTAGCGCGGCACCATCCAGACCCGCCGGCCGACCGCGACTGTCAGCGTGAATGCGCCGACGACCAGGACGAGGAAGACCGCGTAGTAGGCGCACAGGTAGAGCGTTGCCGCCATCGCCACGCCGAGGACGACGCCGCGCCACGGTCCCGGGCGGTCGGCCAGCCGATGGAAGGCGAGCAGGCTCCACGGAATGCCAGCCGTCCACAGCAGTTGAATGTGGAGCAGGTGCGCGAAGACGTGCGGGCAGAAGCCGAATGCGACGCCGGTACAGACGGAAGCGACGCGGTCACCGGTCAGGTAGCGCACCAGGTAGTACATGCCGAGTGCGCTCAGCAGGAACGACAGCAGGACAACGAACCCGTGCGCCGCATAGGCATTGCCGGTCAGCCAGTAGACCGGGATGGCCAGGGCGCCCGAGCCCAGGTTCGCCTCCGAGTAGGCCAGGGTGCCGAGGTGCGGATGGAAGATGTTGGCGTCGAAGACCCGGGCGGGCTGCCGCACGAGGGCGCGCGCCACCCAGGCCGTGTTCCAGACGGAGAACTGCCCGTCGCCGTTGGAGATGCGGTAGGCGACCGAGCCCAGGCGCAAGGCCAGCGGCGCGGTCAGCAGCGCCACCAGCATGGCGAAACCGAGCGTCACCAATGCCGCCTCGCGCAGTTCACGCGATCGGGGGGTGGTCATCGAGCGGGGTCTGGGAGAGAAACGGACACGCGGCTGGGTCAGTATAACAAGGCGGATGTAACCCTCCGGCCGGGAAGCCGGTCTAACACGATATTTGGCGGAGTCGGCAGACCGGCATGACGATACGCGCGTGGAATCACGACGGATGGCTGGCGACCGCCTGGGTCGACATGGCCGCAGCTGATGACGGTCGGACCCGTGAGACGGCCACGACGGGCGCGGCGACCGTCGCCGACCTCAGCGCCCCCAGCGACCTCAGCGGCCTCGCGGATGCAGACCTGGTTCGGGCGTGCCTCGATGGCTGCGCCGCCGCCTTCGACGTCGTTGTCGCGCGTCACCGCCGCACCGTGTATCGCGTCTGCTACCGCTTCGTCGCCAACCACGAGGATGCCAGCGACCTCACGCAGGACGTCCTGCTCCGCGCCTACCGCGGCCTGCACCGCTTCCGCGGCGACGCGTCGCTGACGACCTGGCTGTACCGCATCGCGGTGAACGTCTGCCTGAACCGCGTCAGTGGCAAGGCGCCGGCCAGCGAACCTGTCGATGCGGCCGGACTCGTGGACACGCGGCACGAGTCGGTTGCCGATGGCCTCCTGCGCGAAGAGCGGGCCGTGCGGGTGCGTGCCGCCGTCGCGCGGTTGCCAGCCAAGCAGCGCGCCGCGCTGGTGCTGCGCGTCTATCAGGACATGACGCATCAGGAGATTGCCGCGACGCTCGGCACCTCGGTCGGGGCGGCCAAGGCCAACGTGTTTCATGCGCTCCGGAATCTGAAAAGGCTGCTGGGCGAGGGGGTGGTGTGATGCGCCACTGCGCACCGGACGAGCTGCTGGATGTCGCCGAGGGAGCCCGGTCGGCGGCGTCGCTGCCGCACCTCGCCGCCTGCGCCGCGTGTCGTGTGCAGGTCGACGAGTTGCGCGCGCTGGCGAATGCCGTGGGCGAGGTCGACGTGCCGGAGCCGCCGCCGCAGTTCTGGGATCAGCTGTCGGCCCGCGTCGCCGACGCGGTTGCGGCCCAGCCGCCGCCGGCACGGTTGCCCTGGTCTCCCGTGGTCGCGTGGACGATGTCGCGCCCGGTGTGGACGGCGGCGGCAGTCGCCGCCGTCGTTGCGGCGGCCCTGCTCCTGGCGCCGCCGAGCGGTCCGCGAGCCCCCGAGGGCGTCGCCGTGACTGCGGCCTCGCCGGCGGTCGCATCAGGCGCGGCGGCGGTGGGTGGGCCGGCCGTCGTTCTGCCGTCGGCGGATCCCGCCAGCGAACCGCTGCTCGGCTTCATGGAGGATCTCGCGGACGGGATCGACCTCGACGCCGCACTCGCGGCCGGGTGGACGCTCGACAGCCGCGTCACGGATGCCGCAGTCGCCGGACTGTCTGGCGAGGAGCAGGTCGAACTGCAGCGGCTGCTGCGGGAGGCACTGGCAGGCGCGGCCGGCGCCGGGGCATGACGGGTGAAGGCGTGACCATGAAGCTGTGGAAACGGCCGGCGATGACGGGCCTCTGCATCTGGGTGCTGCTGGCCGGCGTCGTCACGCACGCTCAGGGCCGGCGTGGCGACGGACCGGCGGCCGCGGACGGGGCGTCCCCGGCTGAATTGCAGCGCCTGTTCGATGCCTATGCGCTGGTGCAAGCGCAGGACGTGCTGCAGCTGACCGACGCCCAGTATCCGCAATTCATGTCGCGGCTGCGGGCCCTGCAGGACATCCGGCGGCGCCACCAGGACGAGCGGCGGCGCATCGTGCAGGAACTGCGACGGCTCGCGGAGCGCGCCCGGTCCGACGCCGCGGCCCGCGACGGCATCGGCGAACGCCTTCGGGCGCTACGCGACGTCGAGATCCGCAGTGTCGACGAGGTGCGGCAGGCGGTGGACCGGCTCGACGAAGTGCTCGACCCGGTCCAGCAGGCGCGCCTGCGTGTCCTGGAGGAACAGATGGAGCGCCGCAAGCTCGAGCTGCTGCTGCGCGCCCGTCAGGGCGCCCGGGCACGTCGATTGCCCCGCTGAACGGGCGTAGTACAATTCCGCACCCGATTGTCCGCCGAGAGCGATGACCTCCTCGCCACGCCGCTCCAGTTCCTGAAGGGCGTCGGTCCACGCCGCGCTGCCGACCTGGCACGGGTTGGACTCCTCACGCTCGAAGACCTTCTCTACCGTTTCCCGTTGCGCTACGAGGATCGCAGCCGGCTCGAGCCGATCGCCGCCATCCGGCCCGGGCGGCCGGCCCTGGTCGCCGGGCGTGTGCTCGGCGCCGAGGTGCGGACGACGGGGCGACCCGGCTTGAAGGTGGTCGAGGTGGTCATCGGTGACGACAGCGGTGCCGTGCGCGCGACCTGGTTGAACCAGCCGTTCCTGCGCGACGTGTTCACCAGGGGACAGCACGTCATGCTCTTCGGGCCGGCCGAACTGCGCGGCACCTCCGGCATGCAGCTGACGAACCCGCAGTACGAACTGATCGAGGACGGCGACGGCGAGACCATCCACACCGGGCGCATCGTGCCCGTCTACGAGAAAGCCGGCAGCGTCACGTCGAAGATGCAGCGGAAGATCGTGCACGACGCGCTCGATCGCCTGCCGGTCGACCTGCCAGACCCGCTGCCGCCGCATGTGCTGGAGCCGCGGCGCTGGCCGGCGCGTTACGCAGCGCTGCTCGCGGTGCACTTTCCGCCGGCGGACGCGGCGGTCGACGATCTCAACCGCATGGCCACCGCCGCCCAGCAGCGGCTCATCTTCGAGGAGGCCTACGCATTCCAGCTCGGACTGCTGGCGCGCCGCCGCTTCGCCGCGCTCGATCGCAAGCCGGCGACCATCGTCGTCGACGACCGCATCCGCGCATCGGCGCGGGCGGTACTGCCGTTCAAGCTCACTCCGGGACAGCGGCAGGCGCTGAAGGAGATCGTCGACGACCTGCAGCGACCGCAGCCGATGAATCGCCTGTTGCAGGGCGACGTCGGCGCCGGCAAGACGATTGTCGCGGTGCTGGCGGCGCTCGTCGCGATGGAGAACGGCCTGCAGGTCGCCTTCATGGCGCCAACCGAGATCCTGGCCGAGCAGCACTACCTGAACCTGTTGCGGCTGCTGCAGTCGTCGCGCTTCCGGGTGGCGCTGTTGACCGGCGGTACCGCGAGCGCCGCCCGGCGTGCCCAGCTCGCCGAGATTGCCGGCGGCTCGATACATCTCGTCGTCGGCACGCACGCGCTGGTGCAGGGCGATGTTGCGTTCCACCGGCTCGGCCTGGTGATCATCGACGAGCAACACCGTTTCGGCGTGCTGCAGCGTGCGACGCTGCGCACGAAGGGCCTGGCTCCCGACGTGCTCGTGATGACGGCGACGCCGATCCCGCGGACGCTGGCGCTGACGCTGTACGGCGACCTGGACGTGTCGGTCATCCGCGATCTGCCGCCCGGCCGGTTGCCGATTCGGACGATGGCGAGGCCGGAGTCGCGGCGCGACGAGATCTACGCGTTCGTGAAAGAGCAGGTCGACGCCGGACGCCAGGCGTACATCATCTTTCCGCTGGTCGAGGAGTCCGACAAGATCGATCTGAAGGCGGCGACCGAGATGGCCGACCACCTCGCCGTCGACCGGTTTCCATCGCTGCGCATCGGCCTGCTGCACGGCCGGTTGAAGGCCGACGGCAAGGATCGGGTGATGAAGGCGTTCGCCGCCGGCGACATCGACCTGTTGGTGTCGACCACGGTGGTGGAGGTCGGAGTCGACGTGCCGAACGCCAGCGTCATCGTCATCGAGCATGCCGAACGCTTCGGGCTGTCGCAGCTTCACCAGTTGCGCGGGCGGGTCGGCCGCGGCGCCCACCAGTCGTTCTGCTGCCTGCTCTACCAGGCGCCGCTCTCGGACGAGGCCCGCGGGCGCCTGAAGGCGATGACCGACACCACGGACGGCTTCGTCATCGCCGAGCGCGACCTCGAGCTGCGCGGCCCCGGCGATTTCTTCGGCACGCGTCAAGCCGGCGTGCCGACCTTCCGGCTCATCGATTTGATGCGCGATCGCGAGCTGCTCGCCGACGCCCAGCGCGACGCCGCCGCGACGCTGGCCGACAGGTCGATGGCGGCCGACGTCCTCAGGGAACTCATGGCCCGCTGGGCGACCCGCTTCCGGCTCATCGAGGTGGCCTGATGCGGATCATCGCAGGGGAGCTGAAGGGGCGGCGGCTGTCCGCGCCCACCTGGGAGGGGCTCCGGCCGACGTCCGACAAGTTGCGCGAGACGCTCTTCAACGTGCTCGCACCGCGGATCGCCGGCGCCCGCGTCCTCGACCTGTACGCCGGCACCGGTGCCGTCGGCCTCGAGGCGATCAGCCGCGGTGCGCGTGCCGTCGTCTTCCTCGACGAGGACCGGCGCGCGCAGGCGCTGATCGCCGACAACGTCCGCCACTGCGGCGTCGAAGATCGGTGTGTTATCATCCGCGCCAATGCGGCACGCGGTCTCGGGAGCCTGCGCCGCCGTCCCGACTTCACGCCGTTCGACATCGTCCTGCTCGACCCGCCGTACGACCGCTCACCCGCGACGGTGCTGGAGGGGGTCGATGCGATCGTCGCCGACGACGGCGTGGTGGTGCTCGAACGGGCGCGGCGGACGCCGGCGCCGGAACGGGTCGGCCGCCTCGTGAAGCAGAGGGACGTCACCTCCGGCGACAGCGCCTTGAGCTGGTACGCCATGTCCCGCGTGCCTGACGTTGACTGAAGCAGCCGCCATGTCCAGACTTGCCGTATATCCGGGTTCGTTCGATCCGCTGACGAACGGCCACGTCGACATCATCACGCGCGGTGCCCGTCTGTTCGATCGGATCGTCGTGGCGGTCCTCGTGAACGCCCAGAAGGCGCCGCTGTTCACGATGGACGAACGGGTGGCCATCGCCCGGCAGGTGTTCCAGGATCATCCCAACGTCGAGGTCGACACCTTCGACGGGTTGCTCGTCGACTACGTCGAGCGCCGTCAGGCGCCGGTCATCGTCCGTGGCCTGCGGGCGGTGAGCGACTTCGAGGTCGAGTTCCAGATGGCGCTGATGAACCAGCGCCTGAACGGCCGCATCGACACGATCTTCATGATGCCGGCCGAGCAGTACACCTACATCAGCTCCCGCATGATCAAGGAGGTGGCGTCCCTCGGCGGCACGGTTCACGGTCTCGTACCCGATATCGTCGAGCAGAAACTGCGCGAGAAGTTCGCCGGCGGCGGGCGGGCAGGGGGGCGGGGGCAGTCATGAGCCGGTTGGCGGCACGGACGGGCCGGATTGCGACGTCGCCAACGATGATGGTGACGGCGGCCGTGGACCAGCTGAAGCGGCAGGGGATTGCGATTGTCGATCTGGGTGCCGGCGAGCCCGACTTCCCGACGCCCGGCCCGATCAATGCCGCCGCCCGCGCCGCCATCGATCGCGATTTCACGAAGTACACACCGGTCGCCGGCACGCTGGACCTCAGGCGCGCGGTGGCGCGGCGCTACGAGTTGGACTACGGCGTCCGCTATCAGGAGTCGCAGGTCATCATCACGGCCGGTGGCAAGCAGGCGCTGTTCAACACGGCGATGGCGTTGTTCGGGCCTGGCGACGAGGTGCTGCTGCACACCCCGGGCTGGCCGACCCTGAGCGAACAGGTGAAGCTCGCCGAGGCGACGCCGGTGTTCGTGCGGATGCGGGCGGAGGACGGCTGCACCATCGCCGCGCGGCCGTTTCTCGACGCGCTGACGCCGCGCACCCGCGGCATCGTCCTCAACTCGCCGTGCAATCCCACGGGAGCGATGATCAGCGAAGGCGAGTTGACGCTGCTGGCGCAGGAGGCGGCGCGGCGGGACATCTGGATCGTCATCGACCTCTGTTACGAGAAGCTGATCTTCGCGCCGGTGCCGCACAACCTGCCGCGGGTGCTGGAAACGCACTGTCCCGGGCTCGGCGTCATCTGCGGGTCGGCGTCGAAGGCGTACGCGATGACCGGTTGGCGCTGCGGCTGGACGATTGCCCCCGCCGATGTGGTCGCCGCCGAGAGTGCGCTGCAGAGCCACGCGACCTCGAACGTGGCCTCGATCACGCAGGCGGCAGCGCTCGAGGCGCTCACCGGGTCGCAGCAGCCGGTGGCCGAGATGCGCGATGAGTATCAGCGCCGTCGCGATGCGGTGCACGGGTGGTTGACGAAGGACGGCTATTTCTCGGCCGAGTTGCCGCCCGCCACGTTTTACTTGTGGCTCGACGTCTCACGGCTGCTCTCGGCCGAGGGATTGCGGACGTCCAACGACGTCGCGCGAGTGCTGCTCGACGAGGTGCGGGTCGCGGTGACGCCGGGGGAGGCCTTCGACGCGCCCGGGTTCGTCCGCATCTCGTTTGCCGCCTCGCTCGACATCCTGCGGGAGGGCAGCGATCGGCTGGTTGCCTTTGCCCGCCAGCGGCTGACACCGCCGGTCGTAAGCCGCTGAACCGGGTGGGAGAGTGACATGGCGAAGACCGTCGCGGTGATCGGCGCGTCGAACAACCGCGAGAAGTTCGGCAATCGTGCGGTGCGCGCCTATCGCGCCCAGGGTTACACGGTAGTGCCGATTCATCCGTCGGAACGCGAAATCGAGGGACTCCCGGCGTTCAAGTCGGTGCTCGACGTGCCCGGCACGATCGATCTGGCGTCGTTCTACGTGCCGCCGGAGATTGGCGAGCAGGTCATCGAAGAGGTCGTCGCCAAGGCGATCCCGGAAGTCTGGCTGAATCCCGGCGCCGACAGCGACGCGCTCATCGAGAAGACCCGGGCGCTCGGCCTCAGGCCGATCGTCGCCTGCAGCATCGTCAGTCTGGGCATGAATCCCTATCGATTGTGAGTCCCGCGGCGATCGGACTCCCTTCGTCCGCATCACTGTCTACAGATGGCGGCCGGCTCACGGAGCGTGAATGACGACGATCAGACTGCGCCCGAACGGCCCGCTCGTCATCGACGGCGATGATGTGACGGTAGTCGACTGGAACGGCGCGGCATACCCGATCACGCGCCGCCCCGTGGCGCTGTGCCGGTGCGGGGCGTCGGCGACCAAGCCGTTCTGCGACGGTTCGCACCGTCGGGTTGGCTTCAGCGCGCCGGAAGAAGCCGTCGAGTCGAGAAAGGACACCGGGCCGGACGCCTAGCCGTGCCCCGGATGCGCGTCGGTCGTCGGGTCGGATTGGCGCACGCGATTCTCGGCGGCTCGCCGGCGGCGGACCTCGCCGGGGACGCGCACAGCCATGAGTTCCATCGCTTCGGTCACCGCGCGATGCGGTTACCCGCGATGTAGACGGCGTCGATCTGGCGGATGTTGCTGATGTCGGTGAGCGGATCGGCATTGAGGACCACGAAGTCAGCCCACTTGTTCGCTTCGAGGGTGCCGAGTTCGCGGTCGATCTGCTGACACCTGGCCGCATCCCGCGTCGCCGACGTCAGCGCCTGCTTCGGCGTCAGGCCGGCCTTGACCATCATCTCGAGCTCCATCAGCTCGAAGTAGCCTTGGAAGCGGCCGGCCGGGCCGGTGTCGGTACCCATCGCGATGGTGACGCCCCCCTCGTGCAGCTTCTTGAGGTTGCGGCTCGCCACCTCGAGCGCCGCGCGGTAGCGCGCCGCACTCTGGCTCGCCTTGACCTTCGCCTGGGCCGCCGGATCCTTGATGTCGGCCACCCACTTGGGATCGGCGTGCCGGCTGAAGAGCGGATCGGAGAAGAAGGCCGGGGTGCTGTCGTAGACGAACGTCGATACCTCGCGCATCAGCGTCGGTACCAGGCAGACGTTGCGCGACTTCATCTGATCGATCAGCGCTGTGTCGACATCGACATCGCGGACGCTGTGCGCGATCAGGTCGGCGCCGGCGGCCAGCACGGCCTTCGCGTCCGCCAGATAGAACAGGTGGACCTCGGTCCGCAGGCCGCGTTTGTGCGACTCGTCGATGACGGCCTTGTAGACGTCCGGCGCCAACTTCGGCGTGGTCCCGAGGTTGTCGTCGACGCGGATCTTGATGACGTTCGCCTTCATCTCGGCGTTCCGCGCCACCAGCTGGCGGGCCTCGTCGGCCGTCTTCGGGTTCAGGACCGGCCCGGCCACGAAGACCCGGGCGCGGTTCAAGGCTGGCGTGTTCTGGGCGTCGCGCGCCGCAAACGCGTCCGGCTTCTCGTCGCCGAGGCTGTAGACCGTGGTCACGCCGTAGGCTGCGTAGGTCGCCAGGTCGCGCGCCGTGTTGTTGACATGGCCGTGCGCGTTGATCAGGCCGGGAATGACCGTCTTGCCGGCGAGGCTGGTTCGCTCGGCACCCGCCGGTATGGTTACCGCTGCCGCGGCGCCGGCCGCGACGATCCGGCCGTCGCGGACGAGAATGGTGGCGTTGTCAACCGGGGCGCGATCGGTGCCGTCGAACAGCCGCATGCCGGTGAAGGCACGGACGGCCGGCGACTGGGCCGCCGGTTCGACTGACGCCACGACGAGCGCCGTGGCGAGGACCACGGCTGCGGCCGATGCCGAGACGAAGCCAGACGGGAAGTTCAGGAGTTTCATGCGCCACAATATAGCCGAATGACCCCTCCGCCTGTGTGGCCCGTCGTCCTGGCCGGGTTCACCGCCTTCATCAACCTGTACGCCACTCAGCCGTTGCTGCCGTTGCTGACGCAGGTGTTCGATTCGACCCCGTTCGGCGTCAGCCTGACGATCACGGTGAGCACGCTGGCCGTCGCCATCGCGGCGCCGGTGGTCGGCCGGCTGGCCGATCGCATCGGCAAGCGACGGGTCATCGTCGGATCGTCGGCGCTGCTCGCCCTGGCCACCGCGCTGGCCGCCACGTCGCAGAGCCTGTCGCAATTGCTCGGGTGGCGGCTGCTGCAAGGGCTGCTGACCCCGGGGGTATTCGCGGTCACGATCGCCTACATCCACGAGCGCTGGCCGGCATCGCACACCGGCCGCGCCACCGGGGCGTACGTCAGCGGCACGGTCACCGGCGGTTTCAGTGGCCGGGCGGCCGCCGGCATGGTCGCCGAACGGGTCGGATGGCAGGCTGCCTTCCTGACCCTGGCAGGGATGATCGCGCTGACCGCGCTCGCGCTCCGGATCTGGCTGCCGTCGGAGTCACCGCGCCCGGCTCGGCATCCGGCGGCGTCCGGCGGGTCGTGGCGGCGTCTGCTTGCCAACCGGCAGTTGCAGGCCACCAACGCCATCGGGTTCTGTGTCCTGTTCACGCAGGTGGCAATCTTCACCTACGTGACGTTTCACCTGGCGAAGCCGCCGTTCAGCCTGTCGACCTCGGCGCTGGCCTGGATCTTCGTCGTCTACCTGTTCGGCGCGACGGTGACGCCGTTTGCCGGCGGCTGGAGCGACCGCTTCGGCCACCGCACCGCGCTCGGCGGCGGTACTGCGCTCGGCATTCTCGGAGCGCTGCTGACCCTGTTCCCGGCGCTGGCGGCAATCGCGGTGGGGCTGGCCTTCGTCGCCACCGGCGTGTTCATCGCCCACGCCACGGCCAGCAGCTACATCGGCGCCGTCACCCGCGAGGACCGCGGGCTGGCGGTCGGCCTGTATTCGACCTGCTACTACGTCGGCGGCAGCGTCGGCGCGGCGTTGCCGGCGCTGCTCCCGCAGTCGGGCAACTGGACTGCGACCGTGTGCCTGGTGATGGTCGTCCAGGCTGCCACGTTCGTGCTGGCCTGGCGCTTCTGGGCGCCGGGTCGGCCGATCGCGGTGCGGCGTGCCGCCGCCGAGCTGCCGCTGACTGGGGCCGGCGGGTAGGCGCGGCTCAACTGACCGGCGTGGGCGCCGGGACGGCCGGGGCGGCCGGGGCCGCAGCGTCGCGCTCCGGCAACCCGAGGATGCGCCGCAATTCATCCCCCTCCATCACCTCGACGCTCAACAGACGGCGGGCGATGATATCGACCTGCTCGCGCCGATCGGTCAGGATCTGCCGCGCCCTGGCGTGGGCCTCCGAGATGATCCGCATGACCTCCGCGTCGATCTTCACCGCCGTCTCTTCGGAGTAGAGACCGCGTTCCTGCGGCATGCCGATGTCCAGGAATTTCGGGCGCTTGTTGCCTTCGTAGTGAATGAGCCCGAGCTCGTCGCTCATGCCGTATTCCGTGACCATCGCCCGCGCGATGTCGGTGGCTCGCAGCAGGTCGTTCTGGGCGCCGGTCGTGATCTCGCCGAACGTCAGCTCTTCGGCCGTGCGGCCGCCGAGCAGCACGGCGAGCTCACCGAGCAGCTGCGTCCGTGACGAAAGGTAGCGCTCTTCGGTGGGGAGGTGCAGCGTGTAGCCGAGCACACCGAACCCGCGTCCGACGATGGAAATCTTGTGGACGGGGTACTGGCCCTCGAGTGCCGAGGCGACCACCGCATGCCCGGTTTCGTGGTAGGCGATGGTCTCGCGGTCCTTGTCGCTCATCACCCGCTTGCGTTCGAGGCCGGCGACCAGCCGCTCGATGGCCGACTCGAACTCCTGCGGTCCGACCTCCGTCTTGTCGACGCGGGCCGCGAGCAGCGCCGCCTCGTTGACCAGGTTGGCGAGGTCGGCGCCGGCGAACCCGGCGGTCCTCGCTGCCACCTTCCGGATGTCGACGTCGGCCGACACCTTCACACCCTTGACGTGGATGCGCAGGATGTCCTCGCGCCCCTTGACGTCCGGCTTGTCGACGAGCACCTGGCGGTCGAAGCGGCCGGGCCGCAGCAGCGCCGGATCGAGCACCTCCGGCCGATTGGTCGCCCCCATGATGATGACGCCCTTGCGCGAGTCGAACCCGTCCATCTCGGCCAGCAGCTGGTTGAGCGTCTGCTCGCGCTCCTCGTGGCTGCCGACCGGACTCTGCACCCGCGCCTTGCCGAGCGCGTCGAGTTCGTCGATGAAGACGATGCAGGGCGCCTTGGCCTCGGCCTGCTGGAAGAGATCGCGGATGCGGGCGGCGCCGACGCCGACGAACATCTCGACGAACTCCGAGCCGCTGAGGCTGAAGAACGGCACGTGCGCCTCGCCGGCCACGGCGCGCGCCAGCAGGGTCTTGCCGGTGCCCGGGGGGCCGACGAGCAGCACGCCCTTCGGAATCCGGCCGCCGAGGTTCGTGTACTTCTTGGGATTCTTCAGGAACTCGACGATCTCCTTCAGTTCCTCGCGCGCCTCGTCGACGCCGGCGACGTCGGCGAACCGGACCTTCACTTCGTCATCGGCAAATACCTTGGCGCGGCTGCGCGCGAAGGACATGACGCCGCCTTCGGCGCCGCTCATGCGGCGGAAGAAGAAGCCCCAGATGGCGACGAAGAAGACGAGCGGGAGCAGCCAGCCGAGCAGCTCCGGCAGCCAGCGGTTGACCATCTCGCCGCTGTACTTGATCTGCTGCTGCTCGAGCTCCTCCACCAGCTTCGGGTCGTCAATCCGGTTGGTCGTGAACTGCTTCGCCAGTCCTTGCGCGCTGGCAACCGCCGCGTCCTTCAGCGTGCCGCGGATCGTCTGTTCGCCGACCGTGACTTCGGCGACGCTGCCGTTCCGCAGCAGCGTCTTGAACTCGCTGTAGGGCAGAGGCCGGCCGGCCGGCGCCAGGTAGTACATCTGGACCAGGCCCAGCAGGAGGATGAACCCGAGGGCGTACCACAACGACAGGCTCGGTCGCGTCGAGCCCGGGCCTTTGCGGTCGCCGCCCCGCGGATTCAGGCGAGGTGTAGGGTTAGGTGCTGCCATGGATACCTGTGCGATCCATTATGCGCTCACCGACTCGCGCTTTTCGAACGAGAGCCCGTCCGGGCCGGCGGTGACGACGATGGTGTCGCCCTCCCCGAAGTCGCCCTCCAGCACCCGCAGGGCCAGCGGGTCGAGCACCCGCCGCTGAATCGTCCGCTTCAGCGGTCGAGCGCCGTAAATCGGATCGTAGCCCTCCTGGACCAGGCGGGTCTTGGCTTCGTCGCTGAGCCGGACGCGGATCTTCCGCTCGTCCAGCCGCTTGAGGAGCCCGGCGATCTGGATGTCGATGATCGATTTCAGGTCCTCACGCGTGAGCGCGTGGAAGAAGATGATTTCGTCGATCCGGTTCAGGAACTCCGGCCGGAACTCTGCCCGGAGGACGTCCATGACCTGGCGACGGGTGCCCTCGTCGAGCCGCCCACTGGCACCCTCGGACTGCACCGCCTTCTCGGCAATGAACTGACTCCCCATGTTCGAGGTCATGATGACGACCGTGTTCTTGAAGTCCACGGTCCGCCCCTTGCCATCGGTCAGGCGCCCGTCATCCAGCAGCTGCAGCAGCACGTTCAGCACCTCGGGATGTGCCTTCTCGATCTCGTCCAGGAGCACCACGGCGTACGGGCGCCGCCTGACCGCCTCGGTCAACTGACCGGCCTCTTCGTAGCCGACGTATCCGGGCGGCGCGCCGATCATGCGTGACACCGTGTGCTTCTCCTGGTACTCGGACATGTCGACCCGCACCATGGCCTGTTCGTCGTCGAACAGGAACTCGGCCAGGGCCCGCGCGAGTTCGGTCTTGCCGACCCCGGTGGGACCGAGGAACAGGAAGCTGCCAAGCGGTCGATTCGGATCCTGCAGCCCGGCACGGGCCCGCCGGATGGCATTGGCGACCGCGACGATGGCCTCGTCCTGACCGACCACCCGATGGTGCAGACGCTCCTCCATGTGAATGAGCTTCTGCACTTCGCCTTCCATCAGGCGGCTGACCGGGATGTGGGTCCACTTGCTGACCACATCCGCGATGTCCTCCTCGTCGACCTCCTGCTTCAGCATGCGGCCGCCCTGCTGAGCCTCGGCCAGGCTGGCCTCGGCTTCGCGAATCTCACGCTCGAGCTGCGGCACCCGGCCGTACTGCAGTTCGGATGCCTTCTGGTAGTCGCCGGCGCGTTGCGCCCGCTCGATGTCACCCTTGACGGCTTCGAGCTGCTCCTGGACCCGCGCCACGCGCTGGATGGTGTCCTTCTCCTGCTGCCAGTGGGCATCGAGACGGCCGGACTCCTCCTTCAGGTCGGCCAGCTCCTTCTCGAGCTTGGCGAGCCGCTCCTGCGACGCCTTGTCCTTCTCCTTGCGCAGCGCCTCACGCTCGATCTCGAGCTGCATGATGCGCCGCCGGATCTCGTCGATCTCCGCCGGCATCGAGTCGATCTCCATGCGCAGTTTCGAGGCCGCCTCGTCGACGAGATCGATCGCCTTGTCCGGCAGGAAGCGGTCGGCGATGTAGCGGTGCGACAGCACGGCGGCGGCGACGAGCGCCGAATCCTTCAGATTGACCTTGTGGTGAATCTGATAGCGCTCGCGCAGACCGCGCAGGATGCTGATGGTGTCTTCGACGGTCGGCTCGTCGACGAGTACCGTCTGGAAGCGGCGCTCGAGCGCCGCATCCTTCTCGATGTACTTGCGGTATTCGTCGAGAGTCGTGGCGCCCACCGTGTGCAGCTCGCCGCGCGCCAGCATCGGCTTCAGCATGTTCGAGGCGTCCATCGAGCCTTCGGCCGCGCCCGCGCCGACCACCGTGTGCAGTTCGTCGATGAAGAGGATGATCGTCCCCGCCGAATCGGCGATCTCCTTCAGCACTGCCTTGAGCCGTTCCTCGAACTCACCGCGATACTTGGCACCGGCGACCAGCGCGCCCATGTCGAGCGCGATGATCTTCTTGTTCTTCAACCCCTCGGGGACGTCGCCGCGGATGATGCGTCCCGCCAGCCCTTCGACAATCGCCGTCTTGCCGACGCCCGGTTCGCCGATGAGGACCGGATTGTTCTTCGTCCGGCGCGACAGCACCTGGATGACGCGCCGGATCTCCTCGTCGCGGCCGATCACCGGATCGAGCTTGCCCTTGCGCGCCAGATCGGTGAGGTCGCGGCCGTAGCGCTCGAGTGACTGATACGTGCTCTCGGGATTCTGGCTGGTGACGCGCTGCGTCCCGCGGATGCTCGTCAGGGCGGCGAAAATCGCGTCGCGCGTCAGGCCGCGGCCGGTCAGCAGGCTGGCCGACGGCGAGCGGCCGGTCTCGGAGGCGATTGCCACGAACAGATGTTCCGTGCTGACGTACTCGTCCTTCAGGCGGTCGGCTTCGGCCTGCGCGAGGTCGGTCACCAGCTTGAGGCGCGGCGCGAGCCCGGGCTGCGCGCCGCCGTACGCGGACGGCAGCTTCGTGAGCAGATCGCGCGCCGCGCGTGCCAGCTGCACCGGATCCGCGCCCATCTTGCGCAGGACCTCGGGAACGATGCCGTCGCGCTGTTCGACCAGGGCGACGAGGAGGTGCTCGGGTTCGATTCCGGCATGGCTCGCCTGCTCGGCGAGCTGCTGCGCCGCGAGCACGGCCTCCTGAGCTTTCTCGGTGTACTTGTTGATGTTCATAACGCCTGCTTTCCCAACCATCCTGCAGCGGCCGGTCGCGCCGGCCGTCTGGCCCCCTCGCGACGGCGCTGCCGCCGCGGACATGCCGCGCCGCGGCGGCCCCTACGACGATGCGTGGCTGGCCTTCGCATCGGCTTCGAGCTGACGCAGGGCTTCGAAATGCGTCCGCTCGGCGGCGGTGAGCGACCGGGGCAGCTGCACCTCGACGGTCGCATACAGATCGCCGGTCTCGCCCGGTTTGCCGACCACCGGCATTCCGTGACCCTTCAGACGGAACACCTGCGCGTTCTGCGTCGTCGGCGGTATCCGGAGGCGAAGCACCTTGCCGGCCAGCGTCGCCACGGCGGTTTCGCCGCCGAGGACGGCGGTGGTGAGCGGGACCGGCGCGCGAGTGTACAGGTCGTGGCCCTTCCGCTCGAACACCGGATGTGGCATCAGCCGGATGCGGAGATACAAATCCCCGGCCGGCGCACCGCCGCTGCCGCGCTCGCCCTCGCCGGCGACGCGCAGGCGCGACCCGTCGCCGACGCCTGCCGGGATGCGAACGTCCACCGTCCGTGCCTGCCCGTCGTACTTGAGCGCCAGCGTGCGCTGGACCCCATGCCACGCGTCTGCCAGCGACAGCGGCAGCTCGTGCTCGACGTCACGGCCCTGGCGTGCGACCCGGCCGCGGCCGCGGCCACGCCGACGGCTGTCGTCGGCGCCGGCGTCGCCGCCCGTGGTGCCGCCGAAGAACGTGTGGAAGAAGTCCGAGAAGGGGTCGGCGTTGCCGAACATCTCCCGCATCTCGTCTTCGGTCATCGTCCGGAAGCCACCCGGGCCACCGCGGCCACCCGGATTGACGTGCCAGCCGGCGCCGCCGGCACCCGGCGGCGGTGCGCCGCCCTGTTCGTACATCCGCCAGTTCGCGCCGAGCTCGTCGTACTTCTTGCGCGTCGCGGCGTCGCCGAGCACCTCGTAGGCTTCGTTGATTTCCTTGAAGCGCGACTCGGCGGCCTTGTCGCCCGGGTTGACGTCCGGGTGGTGCTTCCGGGCCAGCTTCCGGTAGGCCTGCTTGAGTTCCTTCTCGGTGGCGGTCTTCGGCACGCCGAGGGTGGCGTAGTAATCCTTGAAGTCCATGGTGACGCCCTAATCGAGACCGAGCACGCGCATCAGTTCGGTGATCTCCTGCGAGAGACGTCTCGTGTCGCGAGCCGAGAGCGGCTCATCCGACATGAGTGGGCGCATGCGCTGCACGATTTCGGCGATGGAGAGCAGCCGCTGCACACCCGCAAGGTTGATTCCGGCATCGTCGACCAGGCGCTTGATGACACGAAGTCGCTCGAGCTCGTCGCGGGTGTAGAGGCGCATGCTGCCGACCGTCCGGGTCGGTTGCACCAATCCCAGACGCTCGTACTTGCGCAGTGTCTGCGGATGCATGCCGAGCATCCGGGCCGCCACGCTGATGAAGTAGATGTCGTCCTGGAGCGCCATGGTACCTTGCGTCGAAACAAGTATGGGCCTTGATACGGGTCATGTCAATATTTGTGGGGCATACTGTGGGCGTGATCCCGTCGTCTGGCCGCCTCGTCCATCTGGAGTCATTTGGTCACCCCCGCTGATCTCGTCACGGTCGCCCTTCTGGTCGCCCTCGAGGGGCTGCTCAGCGCTGACAACGCGATGGTGCTGGCCGTCCTGGTCCTCGGGCTGCCCAAGGACCAGCAGCAGAAGGCCTTGCGTTACGGCATCATCGGCGCCTTCGCATTTCGCGCCCTGGCGACGCTGCTGGCCGTGTATCTGATCGGCCTCGGCTGGGTGAAGCTGGTCGGTGCCGGGTATCTGATGTATCTGACCGTGCAGCACTTCAGCCAGCACGGCTCAGGGGAGACGCGCCGGACACCGCCGAAGGCGAAGGCCATGCTCGGCCTCACCGCGTTCTGGGCGACGGTGGTCAAGGTCGAGCTGACCGACATCGTATTCGCGGTCGACTCGATCCTGGTCGCGGTGGCGATGTCGCCGAAGACGTGGGTGATTCTCACCGGCGGCATCCTCGGGATTATCATGATGCGGCTCGTCATCGGCCAGCTGCTGGCGATCGTCGAACGGTATCCGCCGCTCGTCGACGGCGCCTTCGTCATCATCGGCTGGGTGGCGCTGAAGCTGTTCCTCGAGTACCTGCATCAGTACGGCTACGTGGAGTTCGAAGTGCCGAAGTGGCTGTCGCTCGGACTGATCGTCGTCATCTTCGGGCTCTCGTTCTTCTACGCGCGGCTCGACGAAGCGCGACGGCTGGCGGCTCACGGCGGCGGCCCGGCGTCCCGTCCTGACGAGGCCGGCGACTGATGACGCGGCCGCTGCGCGTGCTCGTCGTCGACGACTCGGGTGAGCATGCGGCACTCGTGGGCGAGATGGTCCACAGCGCCGGGTCATGGCCGGACGCCACCGTCGACCAGGCCGGGTCGTACGCGGCGGCGCTGGAAGCGCTCGATCGGCGCGCCTACGATCTCGCGTTCTTCGACTACTGGCTCGGGGCGGAGGATGGTCTCCGCCTGCTGCGCGACGTACGAGAGCGCGGCATCCACGTCCCGGTCATCCTGCTCACCGGGCACGGCGCCGAAGACGTGGCTGTCGACGCGATGAAGGCCGGCGCGGCCGACTATCTGAGCAAGACCAATCTGACCGTCGAGACGATCGGCCGGGCGATGCGCCACGCGATCGCCCTCGGCATCGGTGAGCAACAGAAGCGGGCGGCGGAACGGGCGCTGCGCAGCAGCGAGGAGCGGTTCCGGGCCCTCGTCGAGAACAGCTGGGAA
Organism: uncultured Acidobacteriota bacterium; assembly: GCA_902825985.1. GTDB lineage: Bacteria > Acidobacteriota > Vicinamibacteria > Vicinamibacterales > CAVVIG01 > VFZL01. The sequence continues at coordinate 32,284 of CADEDC010000008.1, forward strand.
GTGCTGCTGCTACTCGACGTCGAAGGACGGATCACCTACACCACACCGTCGATCACGCGGCAGTTCGGCTGGCGGCCGGAACAGGTGATCGGCAGCGTCCTGGTCGATCTGCTGCACGCCGAGGATCGGCGGCCGGTCGCGCAGAAGCTCAGCGCCGCCCTGGGCCGCCCCGGCGATCGGATGATGACGGAGGCGCGCATCCGGCATCTCGACGGGACGTACCGCAGCATGGACGCGATCGTCGTCAACCGCCTGCCGGAGCCGGCGGTCAACGCGGTGGTCTTCAATGCCCGCGACATCACGGAAGGACGCCGCCTCGAAGAGCAGCTCCGGCAGTCGCAGAAGATGGAAGCGGTGGGCCGACTGGCCGGCGGTGTCGCCCACGACTTCAACAACCTGCTGACCGCGATTCTCGGCTACTGCAACCTGGCACTCGACGATCTCGGACCAAAGGATCCGTCACGCCGCGACCTCGAAGAGATACGGGACGCCGGCGAGCGCGCTGCGACGCTGACGCGTCAACTGCTGGCGTTCAGCCGTCGCCAGATGCTGCAGCCCGAGCCAACCGACCTGAACGGGCTCGTGCAGCAGACCGAGAAGATGCTGCACCGCATCCTCGGCGAGGACATCGAGCTCATCACGGCGCTGGCGCCGGGGCTGCCGGAGATCATGGCCGACCCGGCGTCCATCGAGCAGGTCATCGTGAGTCTGGCGATGAACGCCCGCGACGCGATGCCGTCGGGCGGCCGCCTGATTCTCGAGACCATGGTGTCCGAACTGGACGACGCGTATGCGGACTCGCACGCCACGGTCCTCCCCGGGCTGTACGTGATGCTCGCCGTCACCGACAGCGGGGAAGGGATGGACGCTGCGACCCGATCGCGGATCTTCGAACCGTTCTTCACCACGAAGCCGCAGGGCAAGGGCACCGGGCTCGGATTGGCGACGGTGTACGGCATCGTCAAGCAGACCGGCGGCTACATCTGGGTCTACAGCGAGCCGGCGCATGGGACGGTGTTCAAGGTCTACCTGCCGCTGGCCGACGCCGCCTACGCGGCGGTCGCCGCGCCTGAACCGTTGCCCGCCAGTCGCGAGCGCGAGACGATCCTGCTGGTCGAAGATGAAGAGGCGGTGCGGTCACTGACGGCCGAGGTGCTGAGCCGCCAGGGATTCGAGGTCATCGATGCCCAGGATGGTGTCGAGGCGCTGCGGGTCGCGCACTCGTTCGCCGGGCCGATCCATCTCCTGCTCACCGACATCGTGATGCCGCACATGAACGGCCGCGATCTCGCAGAGAAGTTGATTGCGGTTCGCCCGGACACCAAAGTCCTGTTCATGTCCGGCTACACCGATCACGCCGTGGTCCATCGCGAACTCAGTGCCGGGGCGCCCTTCCTGCAGAAGCCGTTCACTCCCGACGCGCTCGCCCGCAAGGTCCGGACGCTGCTCGACGGCGCCGCGCACTAGAACCGCCGAGCCGGCCCAACGCCCGGTTCCGGCATCGATCCTGCAACCGGGTGTCGCGGCTGCCCAACCAACAGCGGTTGACCGGCACGCACACCTGTCGATGTCAGAGTCTCCGTCGCCACGTGCAACCCACGGCCTGTCCGGCGCCATGCCTGCTCCGCGAACCCCGGTCGCCGGGCATCGGCGCTATCCGGTGGGCGCCGAACCACGCGGGGACGGCTCCGTGCATGTCAGGGTCTGGGCCCCGGCGGCACGTGAGGTGACGGTCGTCGTCACCGCGCGCGGCACCGACACCGCCCGCGAGGTGCCGCTGGCTTTCGAGGAGGGCGGCTACTTTGCCGGCCTGGTCGACGCGCGCGTCGGCGACACCTATCGATTCCGGCTCGACCAGAGCGACCGTCTCCTGCCGGATCCGGCATCACGGTTCCAGCCGTCGGGACCGCATGGGCCGTCCGAGATCATCGACGCCGCCGCCTTCCGCTGGACGGATCACGCCTGGACCGGCGTGCGCCCGGTCGGGCAGGTGATCTACGAGCTGCACGTCGGCACGTTCACCACCGCGGGGACGTATGCCACGGCGGCGGAGCAGTTGCCGGCGCTCGCCGCGGTCGGCATCACCGTCATCGAACTGATGCCGCTGGCGGAATTCGAGGGTCGCTTCGGATGGGGCTACGACGGCGTCGATCTGTTTGCGCCGTCGCATCTCTACGGCCGCCCCGACGACCTCAGGCGCTTCGTCGATCGCGCCCATGGGCTCGGCATTGGCGTCATCCTCGACGTCGTCTACAACCACCTCGGGCCGGTCGGCAACTATCTGCGGCAGTTCTCGCCGTCCTACTTCAGCCGCCGCTACGAGAATGAGTGGGGAGACGCCCTGAACTTCGACGACGAGGACGCCGGGCCGGTGCGGGATCTGTTCATCGCCAATGCCGCGTACTGGATCGACGAGTTCCACGTCGACGGCCTGCGGCTCGATGCGACGCAGCAGATCTTCGACGCGACCGACGATCATCTCGTCGGTGCCGTCACGCGCGCCGCGCGCGCCGCGGCGCCCGGCCGCTCGGTCTATGTCGTGGCCGAGAACGAGCCGCAGCAGACGCGGCTGGTGCGCCCGGCTGCCGAGGGCGGCTACGGGGTCGATGCGCTGTGGAACGACGACTTCCACCACGCGGCCACGGTCGCGATGTCCGGCCGGGGCGAGGCGTACTACTCCGATACCACCGGCTCCGCCCAGGAGCTCATCGCCTGCGCCAAGTATGGATATCTCTTCCAGGGGCAGCACTATCACTGGCAGCGCAGACCGCGCGGCAGCTATGGACTCGATCTGCCGCCGCACTGCTTCGTCACCTACCTGCAGAATCACGATCAGGTGGCGAACTCGGCGCGCGGCTTGCGGGGGCACCAGCTGACCAGCCCGGCGCAGTGGCGGGCCATGACGGCGCTCTGGCTGCTGATGCCGGGCACGCCGATGCTGTTCCAGGGACAGGAGTTCTCGGCAAGCGCGCCGTTCCTCTATTTCGCCGATTTCGACGAGGCGCTGAACACCGCGGTCCGACGCGGCCGCTCCGAGTTCCTGCAGCAGTTTCCGAGCGTGGCGGACTTCGAACAGCGTGGCCGGATCGCGGAGCCGTCATCGCCCGACACCTTCCGCCGCTCGGCGATCGATCACGCCGAACGCGACGCGCACGCCGAATCGTATGCGCTGCACGTCGACCTGCTCCGCCTGCGACGGGAGATCCAGGCGCTGCAGCAGCCGCAGCGCGGCGGCTGCGATGGAACCGTGCTCACGCCGGATGCCCTGGCGCTGCGGCTGTTCGATGGCGAGCCGCGGGCGCACCGTCTGGTCGTGACCAATCTCGGCAGCCGATTCGAGCGGCCGTCGGTGGCCGACCCGCTGGTGGCACCGCCCGACGGCTTGCGCTGGACGCTGCGCTGGTCGAGTGAACATCCGGCCTACGGCGGTGGCGGCACGCCGGATATCTGGAAGGCCGGCACCTGGTGCGTGCCCGGTCGGATCACGCTGCTGTTCGAACTCTCGGCAGGCGCCGGCGAGCCGACGCCGACCGTGCGGAGGCGCACCGCGTGACCGGACCGATCGGACTGCCGGTGCGCCGGTTGCCGTGGCCGATGTCGGCCGATGCCACCGCGGCCGCGCAGGTGACGCGCGAGTGGCTCGTCACCAACGGTCTCGGCGGCTACGCGTCGGGAACCGTCGCCGGCGTGATGACCCGGCGCTACCACGGCCTGCTCATCGCGGCGTTGCCGGCGCCGCACGGGCGGACGGTGATGTTGAGCCACCTGTCGGCGCAGGTGCGCTGGCCCGATGGCCGCCGCCGCGAGCTCGGCGGCCGCGAGTGGGTCGGCGCCGATGCCGATGTCGTCGGCCGGCTCGTCGAGTTCCGGCTCGAGGGCGGGCTACCGGTCTGGCGCTATCAGGTGGACGGCGTGACGCTCGAGCGGCGGCTGCTGTTCAGCCACTTGCAGAATACCGTGCACGTCATCTTCGAGCTGATCGAAGGCGGGCCGATCGAACTGGCACTCCGTCCGTCGGTCAATTTCCGTGCGCAGGAGGCGCCGGTCAGCGAGCCGCTGCGCCGCGGCTACCAGTTCGACGCCATCGAGGACCGCTACGCCATCACGCTTCCATCCAGCGGCCTGCCGCCGCTGCGCATGCTGCTGCGGGCGCGCGATGCCACCTTCACGCTCAAGACCACCCGCATCGACAGCGTGCTCTATCCGGTCGAGGAGAGTCGCGGCTACCACGCGCATGGCGACCTGTGGAGCCCCGGTTACTACCGCTGCGCGCTGGCGACCGGCGAGCGGGCCGGTTTCGTAGCGTCGACCGAGTCGTTCGAGACGATGGCGGTTCTCGGCCCGGTGGAGGCGCATCGGCTCGAAATCTACCGCCGCCAACGCCTGCTGGCGCAGGCCGCGCCGGAAGCGCGGCACGGCACGGCTGCGGAGCTGGTGCTGGCCGCCGATCAGTTCATCATCACGCCGGCCGGCCGCTTCCAGGACGCGACCCGGGCCCGGGCCGCCGGCGACGCCGTGCGGACCGTCATCGCCGGCTATCACTGGTTCACCGACTGGGGACGCGACACGATGATCAGCCTCGAGGGGCTGACCCTCGCGACCGGCCGTCACGGCGACGCCGGCGAGATCCTGCGAACCTTCGCACACTACGTGCGCGACGGGCTCATTCCCAACATGTTTCCGGAGGGCGAGAACGACGGGCTGTATCACACCGCCGACGCGACACTGTGGTTCTTCCACGCGGTCGCCCGCTACGTCAGCTTGTCGCACGACGAGCTCACCCTGAGCACCCTCTATCCGACCCTCAAGGTCATCGTCGATGCCCACGTCCGCGGCACGCGCTTCGGCATCCGCCTGGATCCGGACGATGGGCTGCTGACGCAGGGAGCGGACGGCTACCAGTTGACCTGGATGGATGCGAAGGTCGACGACTGGGTGGTCACGCCCAGACGCGGCAAGGCGGTGGAGATCAATGCACTCTGGTTCAACGCGCTGCGGTTGATGGCCGACTGGGCCGGGCAGGCTGGCGATCCGGACGCCGGTGTCTACCGGACGCGCGCGCAGACGGCCCAGGAGAGCTTCAATCGCAAGTTCTGGTGTGCCGCTCGCGAACACCTGTACGACGTCATCGACGGCGAGCCGGCGACGTCGGGCGCCACCAACGATGCGCGCTGCCGCCCGAACCAGCTTCTGGCGATTGCGCTCCCGCACGCCGTGCTGGCGCCGGACCGCTGGCCGGCGGTGATGCGCGCCGTCCGAACGCACCTGCTCACACCGGTCGGCCTGCGGTCCCTGGCGCCGGGTGAGCCAGAGTTCAAGTCGCGCTATTACGGCGATCTGCGGGCGCGCGATGCCGCCTATCACCAGGGCACCGTGTGGGGGTGGCTGGCCGGCCCGTTTGTCGACGCCTGGCTCAAGGTCTATCCGGACGACGTCGAAGGTGCCCGGCGCGCCCTCGCAGGATTCGAGGCACACCTGGACGACGCATGCGTCGGATCGGTCAGCGAAGTCTTCGATGCCGACGCGCCGTTCACGCCGCGTGGGTGCGTGGCGCAGGCATGGAGCGTCGCCGAACTGCTGCGGGTCCTCGTGGCGCTCGAGCGGCGGACGGCCGAGCCCTGGCGGCCGGTCCGCGATCCGGCGGATCGCGGTGCGTCGGGCTAGAGGCGCGCGTCAGTCCTTGCCCTTGAGGGCGCGGAGGGCGCGGCGCTCGCGCTTCTCCGGGGCACGCGGCGGCGCCACGCTGGCGCGATAGATCCGTTCCAGCCGCCGCATCTCGATTTCCTCGGGCGACGGGGGCGGCGTGCGATCCTCGTAGAGCGCCTTCGCCTCGGCCTTCGGGAGGTGTCGTTCGGCAATCGCCGTGACGATGACCTGCTGCTTGCGGCCCATCGGCCGGCTGATCTCGAGGGCGTCGCCGACCCGCACCAGCCGGTGCGGTTTCGCGGCATTGCCGTTGACGTCGACTTTGCCGCCGTTGCATGCCTTCTGGGCCTCGGAGCGCGTCCGGAAGAGACAGGACACGTCCAGCCACACGTCAAGGCGCACGGCGACGACGCTCGTCGATTCCTTCCCGGTCTCTGCCACGACCTGATTGTCGCATGCGGCGCCGGGAAGGATCAGGGGGCGGCGCGGTCGAGTCGTCCGGCCGGTGCCGGCCCGTCCGGCCTACTTCGGTGCGACGACCGGCACGTATGACGGGAACACGTAGGCGAACAGCATCGAGATGATCCCCATCGCGACCATCAGCAGCACGCTGTGCTTGATGGTGAAGCGGAACAGCCGCCCTTCGTCCTCGGACGTCATGCCGGTGGCAGCCACCGCCACCGCAATGCTCTGGACCGAGATCATCTTGCCCATGACGCCGGCCGCCGAGTTGACCGACGCGGTGAGGACCGGATTCAGCGCCAGCGCATTGGCGGTCACGACCTGGAGGTTGCCGAACAGCGCGTTGGCCGACGTGTCGCTGCCGGTCAGGAAGACGCCGAGCCAGCCGACCACGGCACTGAAGAACGGGAAGGCGGCGCCGGTCCCGGCGAGCGCGAGCCCGAGGGTCGACGTCATGCCCGAATAGTTCATCAGATAGGCCAGCCCGAGCATCGACGCGATCGTCAGCATCGCGTACGCCAGCTGCCTGAACGTCGCCTTGTAGATGCTGACGACCTGCGCCGGCTTGACGCCGAGCAGCACCGCGGCGAGGAGAGTCGCCAGGAAGCAGGCCGTGCCCGAGGCGCTCAGCCAGTTCCAGGTGTAGACGGCGGCATAGGGAGCCGGCTGCGCCACCACCGGCTGCACCCGTTGGATCGCGTTGTGCAACCCGGGCACGTTGATACCGTTCAGACCGGCGCTCGCCTTGGGCAGGAAGTCCGGCATGACGCCGTTGGTCCACGTGTCGATCGCCAGCTTCATCGACGGTTCACCCCACGCCAGGACGAACACGACGAGCAGCAGATACGGCAGCCACGCCTGGAAGATCTCGCCACCGCCGTGGCGCTTCAACGTGAGCGATGCGTCCTTGTCGCCCTCGAGCCGCATGATGTTCGCCGGCTTCCACAGCTTCAGCACGACCACCATGACGATGATGCAGGTCAGCGAACTCATGATGTCGGTCAGTTCGGGACCGATGTAATTGGACACGAAGAACTGCATGGCGGCGAACGAGACGCCGCAGGCGACGATGGCCGGCCAGACCTCCAGCGCGCGGGCCGGTCCGGCCATGACGACGAGCAGGTAGCCCGGGATGATGATCGAGATCATCGCGCACAGCCGGCCGACCATGGCGCTGAGCGGCAGCACCGGCAGGCCGGTCACCGCCGCCAGCGTCGTCACGGGAATGCCGATGGAGCCGAACGCCACCGGCGCCGTGTTGGCGAGCAGGCAGATGCCGGCGGCGTAGAACGGGTTGAAGCCGAGGCCGGCCAGCATGGCGCCCGACACCGCGACCGGCGCGCCGAAGCCGGCGGCGCCTTCGATGAACGCGCCGAACGAGAACGCGATGAACAGCGCCTGCAGGCGGCGGTCATCGGTGAGGCTGCCGACCGAGTCCTTGATGATCTCGAACTTGCCGGTGTCGACGGCCAGCCGGTAGAGCATGATCGACGCGAAAACGATCCAGGCGATCGGAAACAGCCCGTAGGCGGCGCCGTACAGGGTGGAGATGACGGCCAGTTGCACCGGCATGCCGTAGACGGTGAGCGACACCAGCAGCGCCGAGCCGAGGGCGGTCAACGCCGATATCCACGACGCCTTGCGCAGGACGCCGAGCATGACGCCCAGCACGATCAGAGGGATGGCGGCGACGAGGGCGCTGACGCCCAGACTGCCGGCCAGCGGTGCGTAGTTATGCTGCCACATGTATGCGCTCGGCTCCTTGGGAACGGTGCATCTTATATCCGCCGCCGCCGGTCGGTCAGCGGCTCCGCGGATACATCGATCGGATCATCCGGATGTCGTAGGGCGAGAGCGCCTTGTTGGAGTTGGTCGGTCCGCGGCCGTCGGAGAACAGGGCGCCGTCGAACGTGTAGAGCATGATCGAGCGCGGGTCGAACTGCGTCGCGGACACGCCGAGACGCGAGTACTTGCCGAGGACGTTGTGCTGGATGTCCTGCGGCGACCAGTAGTTCGGCGGGCCCTGGAAGTAGCGCATCACGGCGTCGACGTTCCACGTCCGCGTGAACGTCGGTGACTGGTGCTCGTGGATGCAGCCGAGCGCGTGCCCGAATTCGTGCAGGACGACCCGCTCGTACTCGTCGTCGTTCGTGGTGTCGCGCAGCCATCCGTAGTTCATGGTCGGCTGGTGGACCGGGAAATACTGCGTGTTCAGCGCGTCGCGCCCGACCGCCGACCACGATCCGGCGTCAGCCGAGAACGAGATCCGGATTTCGGCCGCGCCGCTCTCGACGAATCGAAAACGGATGCCGCAGTGCGACTCCCAACGCTTGGCAATGGTCTGCACCTTGCGCCGCATCGTCGGCGTACCGTCGAGGAAGCGGCAGCGCAATGTGGCGCCGGCCGGCCACTTCTTGGTGTTCACCACGGCCATGCGGGCCAGGTGCGACACGTCGTTCGGATTCAACCGCCGGCCGGCGGTGGCCATCATGTGTTCGCGCAGGACCCGTCGCACCGGACGCTCGGGGTCGAGGTCATCCGGGATGATGCGCTCGAAGCAGATTTTCACCGGGTCCGTGACGGCGTCGTCCGGTGTGCCCCCCGCGGAGGGCACGGCGGGTGCCGCCGTCGACGATGTCATCGGTTTCTTCGAGCGGGCCGGCCGCTTCGGCGACCGGGGCGTGCGGGAGCGTGTAGCCATGGCGATCCTCCAGGATTGAGCGCCTGTATCCTACGCTAGACTCATCCCATGATTGCAGCCATTCTCCTCGCCGGCGCGGTGGGCTACGCCCATCCCGAGCAGCTGGTGGACACCGACTGGGTTGCCGCCCACGCGACCGACGCGAACGTCCGCGTCGTCGACGTGCGGCGCAGCGGGTTCGATGCCGGTCACATTCCTGGAGCGGTATGGCTCGATCCGGAGGCGATCCGGGATCCCGGCAACGCGCCGTCGTTCATGCTGGCCGAGACGGCGTTCGAACAGGCGGTGGGGCGGCTCGGCATTTCGAACCGCACTCGCATCATCCTTTACGACGATCGCGGCGGCCTGCTGGCGGCTCGCGTCTGGTGGATATTGAACGCCTATGGCCACGGCGACGTCGCGCTGGTGGATGGCGGATGGGTGCGGTGGACGGCCGAGAAGCGACCGAGCAGCACGGCGTTGCCGATGGTGACGGTGGCGCGCTTCAAGTCGGCCGACGACCTGCGCGCCCTGTTCGAGGCGCGCGGCATCACCACCGCCGGTGAGGTGATCGCCTACTGCTGGGTCGGGCACCGATCGGCGGTCGATCTCTTTGCCCTGCACTTGATCGGCCACGACCGCCTGCGCAACTACCTGGGCTCCTGGGAAGAGTGGAGCCGTCGCCCCGACCTCCCGACCGCACCGTTCCCGAGATAGCGCGTCGACGCCTCACTGCGGCACGAACTTCTCCAGCATCCGGCGGCGGACCACGGCGCCGTAGATGTTGCCCTTGGAATCGACACCCAGCCCCTCGGCACCGCTGTGCGACGTGGTCGTGGCCTCGATGTCCCTGATGAAGTACTCGACCGAGCCATCCCGTGCGCTCCCGATACGGATCCCCTTCTCCCATCCCGGGTTGTGGAAATCGTACGACTCCGAATCGGCAACGTAGATCCGATCGTCCTTGGTGACGACGATGCCGCTCGGCCGTCCGAACTGATACCAGATATCGAGCAGCGCCCCCTCCTGATCGAAAATCTGGATCCGGTTGTTGTTCCGGTCGCCGACGAAGAGCCGTCCGCGCGAGTCGAACGCCAGCGTGTGCGGCGTGCTGAACTCACCGGGTGCCGCACCGGTCCTGCCCCAGCTCTTGACGAAGGATCCGCTTCCGTCGAATTTCGACACCCGCGCTACCACCGCATTGGGGCTGTTGTCGTGCCCCTCGCTGACGAAGATGTCCCCGTTCGGTGCGACGGCGATCGCCGTCGGCGACGTCAGGTGTGCGGGCGGGTTGCCGCTGGTCCCGACCTCGCCGATCGTCATCAGCAGCTCGCCTGACGCCGCGAACTTGCGGACGACGTGATTGCCCTCGTCGGTTGTCCAGACGTGCCCGTCGGCGTCGATGCTCAGGTTGTGCGGGAACTCGAAGAGACCGACGCCCCACGACGCCAGCAGGGTGCCGTCGGGACTGAATTTCAGAATCGGCGCCTCCGGGCGGCCCTTGCAGGAGTTCCGGTTGCAGCGCGTCAGGACATAGATGTTGCCGTCCCGGCCTTCGGCGACGCCGATGACGGCGGCGCGCTTGTCGTACTCCTGTTCGTCGTACGGCAGCTGGCTCCACGGATGAACGCGCGTGTACGGACCGGGCCTGTCGTTGATTGGAACGACGAGCCGCTGGTCCGCGAAGGTTCTGGTCGCCGCCGGCGCAGCCGTGTCGGCCGCGGGTCCGGCATTCTCCGCCGGGCCGCAGCCGAGGAGCGCACAGCACGCGGCGGCCAGCAGCCGCGCTGCCCTGCCGATCGGACTCGCTGAGGGCGAACCTGACATCACGATGCCTCCGCTGGGTGGTGGCGACCTTTACCTGAGGACCCGCGCGAGCCGTTCGCCCTCGAGCGTCGAGTAGATCTGGGCCTCGAGCTGGTTCATGCCCGGCTCGACGGCGTCGAGTTCGATGCGCCCGTTGCCATTGGCGTCCCGCCCGGTGTCGAGTTCCAATGCCATGGTCCGCAGCGCCGCCACGAGCGGTGCGGCGTCGGCTGCGGTCGACGTCGCCAGAATCCGGTTGGCCAGGTCCGCCAGGGCCTGCGCCCGTGCCGCCACCGCACGGGCGGCCACCGCGATCGTCGGCCCGATCTTCGCGACGGCCGGCGAAGCATCAGCGGCGGCCACGGCCAGGTCGATGTGGGTGGCGATCGCCTCGGCCGCACGCTTCAGTCCGAAGCCCAGCCCGGGGCCGGAACCGCCTTCGGCCGGTATCAGTGCGTGCAGCACGTGGCGCACGTTCGTCTTCATCGCCTCGAGGTCTGCCGGCGAGCCGGCGGCGAAGTTGGCGTGCAGCATTGCCGCGTTGCTCTCCATCGCCGCGGTGACCGCCAGCCCGCGCCCACCGGGTGCGCCGTTGAAGCCGGTCGCGATGTGCGAGAAGTGGGTGAGGGCGGCGTCTGGCCGCTGTGCTGCCACCGGGCGTCCCGGCATCGCGGTCGCGGCCGCGACGACGAGCGAGAGGGCGATCGCGGCCCTCGAGCCTGTCTGCATCATCGTCTCCTGGGCCGAGCCAGCTGGAACATCGGGAGGGCGAGCGTACAAGGCACCGTGGAGCGCGTCAAGCGCCAGACGTCCGCCTCGGCGGACCGCGCCGGCGCCGGCCGACGCCGGCCGTCGTCACCTCGAATGGCATGGCGACGCGCTAATCCGGCCACGCAGGCTGCGACACCGCGGATGCGCCCGCGGCGAGCGTCTGCCTGAGCCGCGCCACCGTTTCCGACACGTTGGTGTCGAGCCGCCGAGCCAGGGCCAACAGCGCCGGGAAATCGCGTGTATACGTCCGGTCGAACGCCAGGCCGGCGTTGTTCAGCACCGCGGGACACTGGTTGAAGGAAACCGGCGTGCCGTGCGACTCCACGCATGTCTGCCCGAGCTCCGCGAACAGCCGGTGCTTGCGGTCCAGCACGTCGTCTCTCTGCAGATGCCCGGCGCGATAGGCGGCGTACAGCGCAGCGACTTCGTCGTAGTACCGGTTGACGATGGCCGCCTTGGCGGCGAAGAGCGTCGGTTCAGTGGCGAGATGCCGGACGATGGTGCTGTCGGGGCCAAAATACTCGCGCGCGAAACCAGCCGCCGTCACGAAGCCGGCAAGCGTCGCCGCCGCCTCCGCGACCGATGGTGCCGCTCGCTGGGCCTCCGGCTGGTTGTGGAAGTCTTCGTGTGGGACGAGCATCAGCATGCGTGCCAGGGTCGCGTTTTCGAGAGCAGGTGTGACGGCGCTCGTTCCGGTGGCGGCCGTCTCGAGAGCGTACGGGAATACGTCGAGCGCCGACTCATCGAGCGAACACCGGCCGTTGTTGGCGCCCACCAGGCGCAGCGCCTGGTACGACTCGGGCAGTTCCAGCTTTCCCGTGTAGTAGCACCGGCCCGCGAACGCGACGTTCGTCGCCTCGACAAAGTTCCGGGTCGGCGCGAACCCGACACGCGTCTCGTAGGCCTTCAGGGCGGCGATGATCGTTTGCGTCGCGGAAGGGGCGGAGCGGCTGGCCGGTACGGCGGTGCCACGGGTGGCGACGCAGGCGGTCACGAGCATCGCACACGACGCCAGCGGCAGCAGAAGGGCGACCGCGGGAACGCGGCCAGGTCTCGATGTGGTCGTCATGTCCCGCTCATGTCGGAACGGAACGCCAACCGGCAGCCGCCGGTCCGTGATCCGCATCGGTGGCTGCGCGGCCGCTCACGTGGGTCGGACGCGGGCGGCGAGTCGTGGGCGCGTGATGGTCAACGGATGTGGCGGCGGAGGAGGCGTCCGGCCGACGGCGACCGGGAGTGAAGATTTGGTGGCCAGGGCCAGAATCGAACTGGCGACACCACGATTTTCAGTCGTGTGCTCTACCAACTGAGCTACCTAGCCACGCAGGTGCGTGCGGGGCGTGCCGCGCCCCAAGCCGAACAGGCCAAGGCATGATAGCACGCCCTCCGGTGGCGACGAACCGCCGAACCCGCCGCCATCCCTCAATCGGTCAGGTCGACGTCACCCTTGATGGCGGCGACGAAGCGCGCCCGCGACTCCACCTCCATCAAACGGCCCGACGCATAGCGAGACGCGTCTTTGAGCAGGGCGTCTGCCTGCGCTGCAGGGAGTGTGTGCAGGGTACCCAGGCTGACTCCCTGAGCCTGCAGGAACTCGTCGATGAGTGAACGCTCGAGAAGCGCGTCCGGGTCGGTCATTGGCGTCCGGTCCGTATCCATGGGACACCTCTGACGCCATCCTACGCCTGTTCGGGACGATCGGGGTAAATCGGTGCGACAAGCGGGCGCCCCCCGTCGGGGCGCCCGTACGGCCGCGATGGCACTAGACCGCTGCCGGCTCAGGTTCGCGCGTGAGACCGAGCTCGCGGCGCACCCGCTCCTCGATGGCCTTGAACGTGTCCGGATTGTCTTTCAGGAACTGCTTCACGTTCTCGCGGCCCTGACCCAGGCGTTCTCCGTTGTAGGCAAACCAGGCGCCGCTCTTCTCGACGATCCGTTTGTCGACGGCGAGGTCGAGCAGGTCGCCGGTTTTCGAGATCCCCTCCCCGTACATCACGTCGAACTCGGCTTCGCGGAACGGCGGAGCGACCTTGTTCTTGACCACCTTGACGCGCGTTCGCCCGCCCACCACCGCATCCCCATCCTTGATAGTGGCGATGCGGCGGATGTCGAGCCGCACGGAGGAGTAGAACTTCAGCGCCCGGCCGCCGGTGGTCGTTTCCGGATTGCCGAACATGACGCCGATCTTCTCGCGCAACTGGTTGATGAAGATGAGACAGGTTTTCGACTTCGCCACGACGCCGGTCAGCTTGCGCAAGGCCTGCGACATGAGGCGGGCTTGCAGACCCATCTGCGCCTCGCCCATCTCGCCTTCGATCTCGGCCTTCGGCACCAGCGCCGCCACCGAGTCGACGACGACGACGTCGACGCCGCCGGAGCGGATGAGGAGTTCGACGATCTCCAGTGCCTGTTCGCCATTGTCCGGCTGCGAGACGAGGAGGTTGTCGAGGTCGACGCCGAGCTTCTGGGCGTACGCCGCGTCGAGCGCATGTTCAGCGTCGACGAAGGCGGAGACGCCGCCGATTTTCTGGGCCTCGGCGATGATCTGCAGCGCCAGGGTGGTCTTGCCGGACGACTCGGGGCCGAACACTTCGACCACGCGGCCACGCGGCACACCGCCGACGCCGAGGGCGAAGTCGATGCTGATCGCGCCGGTCGGGATGACGTCGATGGCCTGGATGGCGCCTTTCTGGCCCAGGCGCATGATCGATCCCTTGCCGAACTGCTTCTCGATTTGGCCGACGGCCAGTTCGACCGCCTTGGCGCGTTCGCGGTCGTCGCGGTCTCCATGTGCGGTCGGTCGTTCAACGGGCGGCATGCGTGCTCCTTCTCTTGTCGTTGTTCTCGGGGGCGCTTCCCCCTGTGCGTATCGGTGATGCCAAGGGTCGAGTCCCTTTGGCGCGGGGCTCCGGGGCCGTGACCTCTCAGAAGCGGGGCTATTCTAGTGAGATGCCGTGGCGAAAGTCAAGCATCCTATAACTGTCTAATGTACGTCAAAGGCATAGGAATCAGTAAGTTGCACTTTTACATGACTTTCGCCTCAGTGGCCGTCGCCGGCAGAAAGCGGCGTCCCGATCTGCGATGATGGTCGCTGAAAATGCCGAGTCCGGTCGGACATGCGCTCGCCGGCGCCGCCATCGCCCTGGCGGCTGAGCCGCTGGTCCGCCACGGCGCGCTGCGATTCCGGGTGGCACTCGTAGCCTGCATCCTCCTCGCCGCACTGCCGGACCTCGACCTGCTGTACCAGCCGATTCATCGCGCCGTGACCCACAGCGTCGGCTCCACCCTCCTCGTCACCATTGTGGCGATCGGCGTGACAGGGCGGGTCACAGGCTCCCGCCGCCTGGCTTTCGGCCTGCTCTGCGGCCTGGCCTGGGGGTCCCACCTGGTCCTCGACTGGCTCGGGACCGACCCGACGCCGCCGCGCGGCATCAAGGCGCTGTGGCCGTTCAGCCACCAGTGGTTCATCTCGGAGCTGGACATCTTCCGCGGCACCGAGCGCCGGCAGGTGCTGACCTGGGCCTCGATCGCGTACAACCTGAAGGCCATCGCGCAGGAAATCGCGATCCTGGCCCCGGTGGCCGCCGTGCTCGCGTGGTGGCGGTTGTACAGGCCGGGTGGGCCGGGTGGGCCAGGTAGGCCGGGTGGGCCGGGTGGGCCAGGTAGGCCGGGTGGGCCGGGTAGGCCGGGTGGGCCGGGTAGGTCACGTCGGCCGGGGGCTTAGGCGTACGTGTAGAAGCCCTGGCCGGACTTGCGCCCGAGATGTCCCGCCGCCACCATGCGCTTCAACAGCGGACAGGGGCGGTACTTCGGGTCGCCGAGCCCGTCGTGCAGGACGTTCAGGATGGCCAGGCACACATCGAGGCCGATGAAGTCGGCCAGCGTCAGCGGACCCATCGGGTGGTTCATGCCGCCGCGCATCACGGCGTCGATCGCGTCCGGCGTGCCGACCCCTTCCATCACCGCGAAGAACGCTTCGTTGAGCATCGGCAGCAGGATCCGGTTCGCGATGAAGCCGGGGTAGTCCGCCGCCTCCACGCCGGTCTTTCCGAGTGTGGCGCACAGGCCGGCGGCCGTCGCCATCGCGTCGTCGGCCGTCGCCTGCCCGCGAATGAGCTCGACCAGCGTCATCAGCGGCACCGGATTCATGAAGTGCATGCCGAGCACCAGATCCGGTCGCGTCGTCGCCGCGCCGAGCAGCGTGATCGAGATCGACGAGGTGTTCGACGCCAGAATCACGTCACGCCGCGTGACCGTGTCGAGCGTGGCGAACAGCGCGCGCTTGGCGTCCGCCCGCTCGACAATCGCTTCGATGACGTAGTCGGCCGACGCGAGCGGGTCGAGCGCCGTCGCCGTGGCGATGCGATTGAGGGTGGCATCCCGATCGGTGGACGACAGCGAGCCCTTGCCGACGAACCGGCCGAGGCTCTTCTCGATCGCGGCGCGGGCCCGGTCGAGCGCCGGCGCGGAGACGTCGACCAGCGACACCTGGAACCCGGACTGCGCGAAGACCTGCGCGATGCCGTTGCCCATGGTGCCGGCACCGATGACGCCGACGTGGTGGATGGAGTGGGTGGCCATCGGGTGCCGGGCTCCTGGTTCGAGGGACGCGAGGGGTTAGGGGCGTTCGACGGCGAGCGCGACGCCGTTGCCGCCGCCCAGACAGAGTGTCGCGATGCCGCGCCGGGCGTTGCGGCGAATCATCGCATGGAGCAGCGTCGTCAGGACGCGCGAGCCGCTCGAGCCGATGGCGTGACCGAGGGCGACGGCGCCGCCGTGCACGTTGACCTTCGCCGGATCGATGCCGAGTTCACGCAGCACCGCGACCGCCTGGACCGCGAACGCTTCGTTCAACTCGAACAGGTCGACGCTGTCCAGCGACCAGCCGACCTTGTCCGCCACGCGCCGCACCGCTTCGACCGGCGTCATCAGGACGAACTTCGGTGCCAGCCCGCTGGTTGCCTGACCGGCGATGCGGGCGAGTGGCGTCACGCCGAGGGCGGCGGCGCGGGACTCCGCCATGACGACCAGTGCCGAGGCGCCGTCATTCACCGCCGGCGCGTTGCCGGCGGTGACCGACCCGTCCGCCTTGAACGCCGGCTTCAGCGCCGCGAGCGTGGCGACGGACGCGTCGCGCCGGATCGATTCGTCGACCTTGACGATGATCGGCTCGCCCCTGCGCTGCGTGACGGCGACCGGGAGGATCTCGTCGGCGAACCATCCGGCATCGGTCGCGCCGGCGGCCTTCGCATGGCTCGCCACCGCGTATTCGTCCTGCGCCGCGCGGTCGACGTGATAGTGGTCGGCGACGACTTCGCCGGCCAGTCCCATGTGGGACTGTTCGAACGCGCACCACAGGCCGTCACCGATCATCGCGTCGACCATCGTGCCGTCGCCCATGCGCAGCCCTTCGCGGATGCGCGGCAGCAGGTAGGGACAGTTGCTCATCGACTCCATGCCGCCCGCGACGGCGACGTCGATGTCGCCCACGGCAATCCCCTGGGCGGCGAGCATCACCGCCTTGAGGCCGGACCCGCAGACCTTGTTGACGGTCAGCGCCGCGACCCGCTCCGCCAGGCCGGCGCGCAACGCCGCCTGCCGCGCCGGGTTCTGGCCGAGGCCGGCGCCGACGACGTTGCCCATGATGCATTCGTCGACGAGTCCGGCATCGAGGCCGGCGCGCCGCACCGCCTCACCGACGACCAGCGCGCCGAGCTGCGGCGCCGTGAACGACTTCAGGGCGCCGAGGAACCTGCCGGTGGGCGTCCGGACGGCGCTGACGATGACGGCGGATCGCACGGTCATCGGCTGCGGACCTCGAGCCGGGTGATCGCGGCCTCGCCGAGGAGCGACTGCAGCCGGGCGACGATGACGCGCGACGACCGGCGCACCTCGTCGGCCCACTGCCGGCTGGCGGCCTCGATGATGAGCAATCCGGCCTCGAGGCGGATCTCGGTGTTCCGCTTGACCGCCGGGCCGACCGCCATGCCCCACGCGAACTCGACCTTGCCCGGCGAGAGCGGCGCCCGCCGCACGATGTCCATGAGGGCCCGCGGGATGGCGTGCTTCAGCGGCTGCATCCGCGGATTTTATCGGAAATGTCGGTAAGATGCCCTGGTGATGCGACTCGTGCTGGCCTCGGCATCGCCCCGCCGCGCCGATCTGCTGCGCGACGCCGGCTACGTCTTCGACGTCCGCCCGGTCGACATCGACGAGCGGGCCCGGCCTGACGAGCGCCCCGACGCCTACGTCCGGCGGCTGGCGTCGGAGAAATCGGGTCGAGCGCACGCCGGTGCCGCAGCCGACGTGATCACCCTCGGTGCCGACACCTGCGTCGTCGTCGACGACCTGATCCTGGGCAAGCCGCCGGATGACGAGGCGGCGGCGGAGATGCTGCGCCGCCTGTCCGGGCGCACGCATGAGGTGCTCACCGGCGTCAGCCTGCGGTTCGGGGCCGACGAGCTGACCCACGTCGAGCGGACCGCCGTGCGATTCGCGCCGCTCAGCACCCGGGACATCGAGTGGCACGTCCAATCGGGGGAGGGAATCGACAAGGCCGGCGGCTATGCCATCCAGGGACGGGCGTCGCGCTTCATTCCAAGCATCGATGGCTCGTATGCGAATGTCGTCGGCCTGCCGGTGGCCGCCGTGGCCGATCTGCTCGGCCGGTTCAGCCGGGCCGCCGCCGCCACCGGGCCGGGCCAGAGGTCGGACGGGTGAGCGCCGCCGCCGCTCACCTTGCATCGTTGCGGTAGTCGAGCTATTCTTGAGCAGTACTAGTCCCGGAAATCCTTATGACACATCGACATATCAAGATCGGCGTCACGACGGTGGTTCTGGTCCTGGCCTTCTCGGGCCTGCTCTGGTCGACCCTTCGCGAGGGGACCGAGTACTACAAGCACGTCGATGAGGTCATGACGAACCCGCACGAGTGGGAAGGCAAGCGCCTGCAACTGCACGGGTTCATCGTGGCGAAGTCGATTCTCGTCAATCCGAACACGCTCGAGTACCGCTTCCGCGTGCAGAGCAATGGGCATGTGGTCGACGCGCGCTACACGGGAGTGGTGCCCGACACCTTCAAGGACACGCCCGGCGAAGAGGCGGAAGTCGTCCTGAAGGGGCGCCTGAACGACGATGGCTTCCACGTCGATCCGAACGGCGTCATGGCGAAGTGCCCGTCGAAATACGAACCATCAAAGAAAGTAGGCTAGATGGCCTCGCTCGGGTCGTTTCTTCTGCTC
Source organism: uncultured Acidobacteriota bacterium (assembly GCA_902825985.1). GTDB lineage: Bacteria > Acidobacteriota > Vicinamibacteria > Vicinamibacterales > CAVVIG01 > VFZL01. Next base: position 50,890 of record CADEDC010000008.1, read on the forward strand.
ACGACGTTCGTCGTGTGCAGCTACGCCGCCGTGGCGTCGGTCGTCGGCGCGCGCCGTGGCTCGCGCAAGCTGGTGGAGAGCGGCATCGGCGCCTTCTACCTGATTGCCGCGCTGATGACGGTGGCCTCGGCGGTCATCGTCAACGCCTTCCTGACCGACGATTTCACCATCAAGTACGTCGCGCACTACTCGGACTCGGTCCAGCCGATGTTCTACAAGCTGACCTCGTACTGGGGCGGCCTCGACGGCTCGATCATGTTCTGGGTGTTCCTGCTGTCGGTGTTCGGCGCGATTGCGGTCTACGTCAACCGCGAGCGGCACCGCGAGCTGATTCCGTACGTGGTGGCGACGCTGTCGGTCATCTCGATGTTCTTCCTGTTCTTGATGGTGATCCACAAGAACCCGTTCTCGACGTTCCTGAGCACGCCGCCGCCGGACGGCAACGGCCTCAACCCGCTGCTGCAGAACTACTGGATGGTGATCCATCCGCCGTCGCTGTACATCGGCTTCGTCGGCATGTCGATCCCGTTCGCATTCGGCCTCGCGGCGCTCATCACCGGTCATCTCGACGATGCCTGGCTGCGCGCCGTCCGGCGCTGGACGATGTTCGCGTGGCTCTTCCTGTCGTTCGGTCTGATGCTCGGCATGATCTGGGCCTACGAGGAGCTCGGCTGGGGCGGCTATTGGGGCTGGGATCCGGTCGAGAACGCGGCGCTGCTGCCGTGGTTCACCGCCACCGCGTTCCTGCACTCGGTCATGGTGCAGGAACGTCGCAGCATGCTGCGCGTGTGGAACGTGACGCTGGTCATCATCACGTTCTTCCTGACCATCTTCGGCACCTTCATGACCCGCTCGGGTATCGTCTCCTCGGTCCACGCGTTCGGTGAGGATCGCGAGCTGGCGTGGCTGTTCACCGGGTTCATGGTCCTCATCCTGACGTTCAGTTTCGGCCTGGTCATCTACCGCCTGCCGTTGTTGAAGGCGCGCAACGACCTCGATTCGTGGATGTCGCGCGAGGCCGCCTTCCTCATCAACAACTGGATCCTGCTGTTCTCCGCGTTCTTCGTCCTGTTCGCGACGATGTTCCCGACGCTGAGCGAGGCGATCGCGGGCGAGCGGCTGACGGTCGGTCCGCCGTTCTTCAACAAGTGGATGCTGCCGATCGGGCTCATCCTGCTCGTGCTGACCGGCATCGGCCCGATGCTGGCCTGGCGCAAGTCGACGCTGGCCAACCTGCGCGACTCGTTCCTGTGGCCGGTCGCCTCGGCGGTGGTGGTGGCCGGCGTGTTCCTCGCGCTCGGCTTCCGCGTCTGGATTTCCGGGATCTGCGTCGCCCTGTGCATGTTCGTCGCCGGGACGGTCATGCAGGAATTCTGGCGCGGCACCCGGGTGCGGCAGGGCAACACTGGCACCGACTTCTTCACGGCGCTCGTCGGCTTGACCAGCCGCAACAAGCGCCGCTACGGCGGCTACGTCGTCCATCTCGGCATCGTGCTGATCTTCTTCGGCTTCGCGGGCGAGGGCTTCAAGCAGGAAAAACAGGTGCTCATGAAGCCGGGGCAGGAGGTCACGCTCGGTCAATACACACTCCGCCACGAGCGGCTGACGGTGGCCGATGACGGCCAGAAGCAGATGGTCACCGGCCACCTGGCGGTCCTGGTCGACGGGGCGCAAATCGACACGCTCTATCCGGCGAAGTGGGCCTTCCACAAGCACGAGACCGAGCCACCGACCACCGAGGTCGCGATCCGCCGCTCGTTGGCGGAAGACCTCTACGTCGTGCTCGCCGCCTACGACGCCGGGTCGCAGTCCGTCACCCTGCAGATCTTCGTGAATCCGCTCGTCAACTGGATCTGGTTCGGGTTCGGGATCATGGCGCTCGGCACCGGGCTCGCGCTGCTGCCGGAACGCAGCCTGTCGTTCGCCCTCTCGAAGCTGCCGGCCAGTGACGCCGTCGGCACGACGGCGGCGCTGCTGATTGCCGTGCTGCTCGGCGGCGCGGCCCTCTCGGCGCAGACCACCGCGCCGCCGCTGCAGCACGATCCGAATGCGGCGGTGGAGGGGATGTCGCCGGCCAACCCGCGCAACGAGATCGAGGAGCACCTCTACCGACGCTTCGTCTGTCTGTGTGGCAGCTGTGGCAAGGAGCCGATCGGCACCTGCACATGCAGCTACGCCGCCGGCGTGCGGACGGAGGTCGGCGCTCTCGTGGACCAGGGGAAGTCGGAGGACGAGATCGTCCAGCATTTCATCGCCAAGTTCGGCAGCCAGGAACTGCTGGGCGCCCCGCTCGACCAGGGGATCGGCCGCTTGGCCTGGCTGTTCCCCTATCTGGTCGGCGCCGGTGCGGTGGTCATCGTCGGTCTGGCGGCGATGCGGTGGTCGCGCCGGCCCGGTGAGGGCGACGTGGATGCCGGCGAGCCGAAGGACCCCGCCCTCGACGAGCGACTGGACGATGAGCTCCGCAACCTCGACTAAGGGGGTGCCGCCGCGCACGCTGCCGACGACTCCTGACACCGACGCCGAGCCGGGACTGCGCCCGTGGCAGTTCTTCGTGCTCGCCGCCCTCGGCTGTGCGACCGCCATCACGTGGATGGCCCGTGCCGAGGGCTTCATCGCCGTCCTGCTGCTGACCATCGTCATGGGCTCGATTGGCGTGGCGGCGCTCGCCGCGCTGCGCACCGTCGCGCCACTGGTGACGCCGGAGGAGGATCGCACGCCGATGGTGGGCGAGCGGACGCGCGCCGCACTCGAGCGCGAGAAGATGCTGACGCTGCGTGCGATCAAGGAGCTCGAGTTCGATCGCGCGATGCGCAAGCTGTCGGACGACGACTTCCAGGAGATGTCGGGTCGCCTGCGCGCCCGCGCCTCGCGCCTGATGCGGCAGCTCGATGCCGGCGGCGGCTATCGCCCCCGCATCGAGCAGGACCTCGCGAAGCGGCTGGGCGAACAGGCCGAGGCGGCGGCCCGCGCCACGGCGCCGGACGCCTGCGCCAGCTGTTCGACGGTCAATGATCAGGACGCGCGGTTCTGCAAGTCGTGCGGAGCGAAACTGTGATGGGTCGGGGCGGGTGGCGGTCGGTGGCCGGGGTGCTGGCGGTGCTGTGCCTGTCCACCTCCGGCGCGGCGCAGTTCCAGATGCCCGACGCGAAGCAGATGTCGGGGATTCCGCGGCCGGTCAACGACCTGCCCGACCGGACGATCTCGGTTCGCGTCATCCGCGGCGACATGTCGAACAACATCGTCAATCAGCCGGTGGAGTTCACCGTGGACGGCCAGGCGCAGCCGGCGACGACCAACGCGGACGGGCGTGCCGAGATCGTCGCGCCGGCCGGCGGAGCCGTCATCAAGGCAGCGACCACCGTGGACGGCGAGCGTCTCGAGTCGACCGAGTTCCCGGCGCCGACCAGCGGCGGCGTCCGGATGCTGCTGGTCGCGACCGACAAGGAGAAGGAGGCGAGAGCTGCCGCCGATGCGGCGGCGCCCGCCGTCACCGGCATGGTCGTGCTCGCCGGGGAAACCCGCCTGGTCGTCGAACCCGACGAAGAGAACGTCCGCGTCTACTACCTGCTCGACATCACGAACAACGCACGGACGAGGGTCACGCCGCAGGCGCCGTTCGAGTTCGAGCTGCCAGCCGGCGCCGCCGGCGCCGCCCTGATGGAAGGGTCGTCGCCGCAGGCGCTGCTGAACGGCACGCACGTCCGGGTCAACGGCCCATTCGCCCCGGGCGCAACGTTCGTCCAGATCGGCTTCATCCTGCCGCAGAAGGATGGCGTGGTCGAGATTGCACAAACCTTCCCGGCCAACATGGAGCATCTGGGCGTCATCGTCCAGAAGGTCGGTGACGCCAGGTTGACCTCACCGCAAATCGACCGGCAGCAGGACATGCCGGCCGGCGGTGCCGTCTACATCGCGGCGGCGGGTGGAGCGGTCACAGCCGGAACGCCGGTGCAGCTCACCATCACCGGCCTGCCGCATCACAGCTCGACACCCCGCTACGTCGCCCTGTCGCTGGCCTTCGCCGTCGTCGTGCTCGGCATCTGGCTGGGCGGCCGGACGACGCCGGCAACCGCGGGCGGTGGCCGCAAACAGCTGGTCGCCCGGCGCGAGAAGCTGTTTCAGGAGCTGGTCCGTCTCGAACACGACCACCGTCGCGGCAAGGGTGACCCGCATCGCTACCAGGCGCGGCGCGAGGAGCTGCTGTCGGCACTGGAACACGTCTACGGGGCGCTCGAAAGTGAAGGGACGAGCCCCGATCCGGCGGGACGTCCGGGCGTCGCCGCGTGACCCTCGACTTCGACCGCATCCAGCTGGCCGACGTCTCCCGCCACTTCGGCCGCCGCCGGGCGGTGTCCAAGATATCGCTGACGGCGCGGGCGGGCGAGATCATCGGCCTGCTCGGACCGAACGGCGCCGGCAAGTCGACCATCATCGGCATGCTCGCCACGCTGGTGGCGCCGACCGTCGGCACCATCACCTACGGCGACCGAACGGCGCGCGAGGCAGGTCCTGACGTGCGCGGCCGCATCGGTCTGCTGGCCCACGAACTCCACCTGTATCCGGAACTGACGGCCCGCCAGAACCTCGAGTTCTTCGCGCAGCTGCACGGCGTCCGCGGCACCGACGTCGTCACGGCGGCCCTCGAGTCGGCCGGACTCGCGGAGCGTGGCGCCGACGAGGTGGCCGGGTTCTCCCGCGGCATGCGGCAGCGTCTGGCCCTCGAACGCGCGCTGTTGCACCAGCCGCGGCTGGTCCTGCTGGACGAACCGTTCACCGGCCTCGACGACCGCGCCGTGCGTCTCGTCTCGGATCGGCTCCGGGCCCTGGCGGCCGGCGGGGCCATGGTGATGCTGGCGACCCACGACCTGGATCTTGCCGACGGTCTCATCTCACGCGTCGTCATCATCCGCGACGGCCGCCTGATCACCGACGAAGCCGGCGGCAGCGGCTTGCGCGCCCGCTATCGCACCCTGGTGGGGCACTGACCGCTGATGCCGTTCCGCGTCGCACTCCTGATCCTGAAGAAGGACTTCCTGATCGAGGTGAAGAGCCTCGAGATTCTCTCGACGACGCTGTTCTTCGCCGTCTCGTGCCTGCTGGTCTTTTCGTTCGCCTTCGTCAAGGAGGGCTCGCCGGTGCAGGATGCCGCCGCCGGCATCCTGTGGATTGCGATCGCGTTTTCCGGCACGCTGGCGCTCGGCCGGGTGTTCGAGCGTGAACGCTACGGCGAGACGCTGCGGGCGCTGCTGCTGGCACCCGCCCCCCGTCCGGCGATCTATCTCGGCAAGCTGTTCGGGATGGTGCTGCTGATGTTCACGACGGAAGTGGTGCTGGTCCCCATGGTGGCGCTCCTCTTCCAGGCGCCGCTCTTCTCGCGGCCGCTGCTGCTCTTCGTGCTCCTCGCCGCCGGTACGGTCGGGTTCGCGTCGGTCGGGACGCTCTTCGCCGCGATGCTCGTCCGCGCCCGCACACGCGATATCATGCTGCCGATCCTCTTGTATCCGGTGACCATCCCGGTGATGATTGCCGGCGTTCAGGGGACCTCGGCGTTGCTGCAGGCGTCGCCTGACGAAGCGATGGCGACGATGTGGATCGCGATCGTCTCGACGTTCGACGTCGTCGCCATCACGCTGTGTTTGTGGATGTTCGAGCCGCTCATGACCGAGTAGGCAGGGTACGACCGCTTGACGGGAGCGCCCGCGGCCGCACCTGAGCGGGGACTGCGCCTCCGAGCGGCGGTGTCCGCGTCAGTCGCGATGGGTGTGGCGCCCCATCGCAGGTGAAAACATGACCCGATTCTTTCTCCCAGTCTTCGGTGTGACGGCGCTGATGTTTGCCGGCGCGCCGTTCGTGATTGCCGACGCGCCCTACGAATCGACGATGCTGCTGGTGCAGAAGATCTTCTACTTCCACGTGCCGGCGTGGTTCGTGATGTTCACCGCCATCTTCATCTCGGGCATCTGGAGCGCGAGGTACCTCTTCAAGGGCGATCGCAATGCCGATCGCGTCGCCTTCGCGGCGGCGGAAATCGCCGTCGTGTTCGGCTTGATGGGACTGGTCACGGGACCGCTCTGGGGCCGCAAGGCCTGGGGCGTCTGGTGGCAGTGGGACGCCCGCCTGACGATGGCGCTGTTGCTCGAAGCGATTTTTATCGGCTACCTGCTGGTCCGCAAGTACGGGGGGCCCGGCTCCGAGAAGCTCAGCGCGGCGATGGCGATCTTCGGCATGCTGAACGTGCCGTTCGTCTATATCTCGGTCAACATCTGGCGGACGATTCACCCCAAGACCAGCGTGGTGCCGACGCTCGGGCCCGGGATGTTCGGCGCGTTCTGGTTCAGCGTGATTGCCTTCATGCTGTTGTTCGCGCTGCTCATGCATCTGCGCGTGCGGCTCGAGCAGCAGCGCGCCGCACTCGACGACCTCTATCTCGCGGAAGAACCATGACCATGTTGAAGAAGCTGTCCGTCCTGTTCCTGACGGTGCTGTTGACCGGCGCACCGCTGCTCGCGTCGCAGCCGCCCGGCGGCGCCGCGACCGACGGGTTCGTCCCGCTCGATTCACTGCCGCCGCAGGAGCAGCTGCCGGCGGCACCGCTGCTGGTGACCGCCTACGCCTTCGTGTGGGTGTTGTTGATGGCGTACATCTGGTCGATCGCGTCCCGCCTCCGCAAGGTCGAAGCGGAAATGGCGACGCTGCAGCGCCGGACACCGGGAGCCGCCGGGCGGTGACCGCCGGCCATTTCATCTTCATCCCGGCCGTCCTGCTGGTCGGGGTCGTGCTGGGATGGATCCTCGGTTCGCGCGCGGCGCGTGACGCCTTCGCGGCGGAATTGAAGCGGCGGGACGAGCGCAAGTCGCGCTCGTGAGCCGCCGGCTGGGCCGTCAGCGGCCGGCAGCCAGGCGATCGGCGAGCGGATCGGGGAGGCCGGCCTTCCGGATCTTGTCCTGGGCGATCGCCACCGCGTAGGGCAGGCGGACCATTTCCACACGCGCCGCCAGCACGTCGACGATCGCGTAGGCGGCTCGCGGGTCGCCGTCGCGAGGCTGTCCCACCGACCCCGGATTGATCAGGTACTTGATCCCGGTTCGCAGGACCAGTTCGGGTGCGACGGCGCCGGCGACGCGGGCCGCCTCCATCGTGCCGTTCAGCGACTCGAACACGGCGGGGTAGTGCGTGTGTCCGAAGAGGCAGACGTTCCGCTTCGTCGTCAGTAGCGCAATCCGCGCCTCGCTCTGCCCGAAGATGTACTCATCCTCGTCGATGGGCGAGCCGTGGCAGATTTCGACGTCCGCGTCGACCGTGATCGGACCCTTCGGGAGTGCGGCCACCCACTGCCGATTGTCCGGCGTCAGTGCCCCGAGCGTCCAGTGGGCGGCGGCCCGCGCCACACTGTTGAAGCCGTCGGCAGCTTCCAGTCCGCACGAGACCTTGTCGTGGTTGCCACGAACGATGGCCATCGGCTGCAGGGCGCGCACCCGCTCGACCACCGCATTCGGATCGGCGCCGTATCCCACGACGTCGCCGAGCACGACCACGTCGTCGTAGCCACGGACCGCGGCATCCGCGAGACAGCTGTCCAGCGCTTCGAGGTTGGCGTGGATGTCCGTGAGTACCAGATGACGCATCAGCCGCCTACGATTCGAGCCAGTACATGAGTTCCTCGACCAGGCCTGGCACGGTCGAGCGGGACGCATCCAAGCGGAGCTGGGCCTGTTCGTAGGCCGCCCGGCGGAGCAGGAAGAGCCGTTCGAATTCGACGCGGTCCGCCGCCAGCGGCCGGCGCCCGTCCGACGGCACCCTGGCGATGAGCCGTTCCAGCGGAACGTCGAGCCACACCGAGGCGCCGTCCTGGTTGATCACGGCCCGATTCTGCGGATCGACGAACGTCCCGCCGCCGGTCGCGACCACCACATGGCGGTTCGGCAGCTGATCCATGAGGACGGCCCGTTCGGCCGCACGGAAGTACGCTTCGCCCTTCCGCGAGAAGATGTCCGAGACGGATTGGTGCTCACGGCGCTCGATCATCTCGTCGATGTCGGTGACCTGCCAGCCGAGGCGCCGCGCCAGCGCGCGGGCCACCGTGGTCTTGCCGGCGCCCATGAATCCGACGAGATACACCTTGTCGGCCTTCACGCGACGATGCGCTCCAGCGTCTCCCAGAAGCCGGGATACGAGATGATGACGGCATCCGAGCCTTCGACGCGCGACGGGGCGGATCCGGCCAGGGCGGCAATGGCGAAGGCCATCGCCATGCGATGGTCGCCGCGGGCGTGCGCCGCTCCGCCTGACGGCGGACCGCCGCCGCGAATGGCAAAGCCGTCGGGATACTCGTCGGCGTCGATGCCGAGGGCCCGGAAGCCGGTCACCAGCGTGGCGATGCGGTCGCTCTCCTTGACCCTCAGTTCCCTGGCGCCGTGGACGACGACCTCGCCGCCGTGTGCGGCCAGGGCGGCGATGGCAGGCAGCTCGTCGATCAGGCCCGGCACTTCGTCCGGGGCGATCTGTACGCTGCCGTGACGATCCGCCTCGACGACGATGGTGCCGCGCGGCTCGCCAGCTTCCGCGTGGGTCTCCGTCACCGTGACCCGTGCGCCGAAACGCCGCAGGACGTCGAGCAGGCCGGTGCGGGTCGGATTCAGCCCGACGTCGGCGATCTCGATGCGGGAGCCGGGCAGCGCGGCGGCCGCGACGAGCCAGAAAGCCGCAGAGGAGAAGTCGCCCGGAATCGACACCTGACGCGCCATGCCCCGCTGTCCGCCCTGAACGGTCGTGGTCAGCCCGGTCACGTCGATGCGATAGCCGAACGTGACGAGCGCCCGTTCGGTGTGGTCGCGGGTCTGGGCCGGTTCCGTGACGGTTGTCGATCCGTCGGCGTGCAGGCCGGCGAGCAGCACGGCGCTCTTGACCTGGGCGCTCGGCACGTCGGGCGCGAACGCAATGCCGTGCAGCGGTCCGCCATGGATCGTCAGCGGCGCGTGCCCGTCGGTCGCCTCGATACGGCCGCCCATGCGGGTCAGGGGTTCCATGACCCGGCGCATCGGCCGCTGCGACAGGGACTCATCGCCGATCAGGGTCACGGTGAACGGTTGGGCGGCGAGCAGTCCCGTCATCATCCGCATGGTCGTGCCGGAGTTGCCGGCGTCGAGCGGACCGGCTGGCGAACGCCAGTGATGGAAACCTCGTCCCACTAGAGAGACGGACCGCGAGGCCAGATCTTCCTCGATGGGCACGCCGAGGGCGGCAAGGCAGCTCAGCGTCGAGTGGCAGTCGGCCCCGGGGGCAAAATTGGTCAGTCGTGACGGTCCGTCGGCAAGCGCGGCGATCAGGGCGTAGCGATGAGCAATCGACTTGTCGCCCGGGACTTCGAGGCGTCCGGAGACGCGGCGAGCCGGGTTGATGGTGACGGCGGGCGCAGAAGGCATCCGCAGGATCTTACGCCAGTCGGCTTGACATCGCGGAACAGATGGGATGGTATTCAGTCGGGCCCATGACGGTGACACACCCGCGCATGCTGCGTCTCGAGTTTTCCAGCGTCTTCGACATGGTCGACTTCGTCCAGGTCGTCAGCGATCACGTGGGCCGCGAGATCGGCCTCGACGAGGACGCCATGCACTGGGTCGGCGTGGCCATCCGCGAGTGCGTGATCAACGCCATCAAGCACGGCAACCAGAACGACGCGGCGAAGCGCGTGTTCGTCGAGTTCACCTCCGGCGGCTCGCGTGACCTGCCCGAACTCACCATCAGCGTCCGCGATCAGGGTGACGGCTTCGATCCGGATACCCTCGCCGACCCGCTGGCGCCCGAGAACCTGCTCAAGTCGAGCGGCCGGGGCATCTTCCTCATCCGCAGCTTCATGGACGACGTGCGGCTGACCCGCGTGCCCGATGGCGGCATGGAGATCCGGATGACGAAGCGGGCGCAGTCCCCGGCCAACCCAACCGCATGACGGCTTCGTGCCCTGCGACCGCCTGCCGCTCATGACCCACGATCCCCTCCTGCTGACGACCGCCGTGGAAGCGGTCACTCGCGCCGGCGCGATGATGATGGCGCGCCTCGGTCAGGACGTCCGCATCGACAAGAAGGGCGCCATCGACCTCGTCACCGAGGTCGACCTCGCCATCGAGCGGACGTTTCGCGCCCTCATCGCCGACCGGTTTCCGACCCACGCCGTGCTGGGCGAGGAGTTCGGCGGCGCGGCCGAGGCCCCGGCCGGCCCGTGCTGGGTGTTCGACCCGATTGACGGGACCACGAACTTTGCCCACGGCCTGCCCATCTTCTGCTCGTCGGTTGCGCTCGAAGTCGACGGTGACGCCCAGGTGGCGGCGATTTTCGACCCCTCACGCCAGGAACTGTTCACCGCCGAGCGCGGCGGCGGCGCGCGGCTCAATGGCCGGCCCATCCACGTCTCACGGGCCGACCGCATCGTCGACGCGATGCTGGTCACCGGATTCCCGTACGACGTGCACCAGCGCGTCGAGGAGATTGTCGGCCTGTTCGCCGCCTTCGTCGGACAGGCGCGTGCGGTGCGCCGCCTCGGATCGGCCGCCATCGACCTCTGCTACGTTGCGGCCGGCCGGCTCGACGGATTCTGGGAGAGCGACCTCAAGCCGTGGGACATCGCCGGCGGGGCGCTCATCCTCCAGGAGGCGGGCGGCCGCATCACGACGTATGACGGCGGGCGGTTCTCGTCGCGTGGCCGCCAGGTGGTCGCCAGCAATACGGTCCTGCACGATCAGATGATCGCGATTGTGCGCGACTTCGAGTCGCGGCAATCCGGGCCGCACCGCTGACCTTAGGCGTCGCCACCGGCTCGCCCGGACTGTCGCTTCCAGCGGACACTGCGTGTGCCCCTGCCCGAAATCCTTCGCTAAATCGCGAGCTCGGCTGGCATCCGTCATGCTCTGACGGAGGCAGGGCGCTGGAATCGCCCGGGCGTCGGCGCCCGGGCCATGCTCCCGCACAAGGAGTGCTCATGCGTCGACTGTTTTCGTCTGGGGTGGTCGCGGCAATCGCAATGACGGCCGTGTTGACGGCGCCGTCCGTCAGCTACGCCCAGCAGGCCCTGTCGTTCAACCTCGGCGGGTTCGTTCCGAGAGGCGAGACCTCGCGCAGCACCGACGACGTGCTGCGCAACAACCTGAATGCCGGCGGCGACTCGCTGCTCTTCGAGGTCAGCGACTTCAACAACGTGACCGTCGGCGTCGAATGGCTCATCGGCCTCAATGACTTCATCGATGCCGGCCTCGGCGTCGGCTACTACTCGGAGACGGTGCCGAGCATCTATGCCGACCTCGTCAACGCCAACGGCCGGGAGATCGAGCAGGACCTGTCGCTCCGCGTCGTGCCGTTCACCGCGACGCTGCGCTTTCTGCCGATTGGCCGCCGCGACGCGTTCACGCCGTACATCGGCGGCGGCGTCGGGGTGATGCGCTTCCGATATCGGGAGTCGGGGGAATTCGTCGACGTGCGCGACAACATCTTCCAGGACACGTTCACGGCGACGGGCGCCGCGGCCGGTCCGGTGATCCTGGGTGGCGCCCGATTCCCCATCGGCGGGCTCGACGTCGGCGGGGAGGTGCGGTACCAGCACGCGATCGGTGACATCTCAGCCGAAGACGATTTCCTCGGCACCGAGATCGACCTCGGCGGCTTCTCCTATCTGCTGACGTTCACCGTCAAGTTCTGACGTCCGCGTCCGCCCAGACACCGCGCACGTCGAGACCGGCTGCTTGTCCGGCTCCGACGTGCGGCGGTGCCGTCCGCCGCGCCATTTCCTGCCCTGCCGCCGCCCCTGCCCGTGCCGCGTCCGCCCGACGGTATAATCCGACGTTTACATCATGAGACGATTCGTCGACTGGATACAGTCGATCGCCATCACGCTGGGTGCGCCCGGCCTCTTCATCATCGGCTTCCTCGACTCGTCGTTCCTGTCGTTCCCGGAAGTCAACGACCTGCTGCTCGTCCTGATGGTCATCGAGCACCCGCATCGGATGGTGCTGTATGCCGCGAGTGCGACGCTGGGATCGCTGGCCGGCTGCCTGGCGCTCTACACCGTCGGTCGCAAGGGGGGCGATGCCTTCATCCGCAAACGGTTCGGATCGGGCTCGGTCGATCGGACCCTCCGGCTGATTCAACGCAACGGCGTGCTGGCGATCCTGATTCCGGCCCTCCTGCCGCCGCCGGCCCCCTTCAAGATCTTCGTTCTGCTGGCCGGTATCGCCGGCATTTCGCCGGGACGGTTCACGACGGCGATCCTGGTTGGCCGCGGCGTCCGCTACTTCGGCGAGGGGCTGCTGGCGCTCTACTACGGCGAGCAGGCAACCGCCTTCATCGAGGAGAACAGCGCCACCGTCGGGCTGTGGCTGGTCGGACTGCTGGTGGCCGGCGCCCTGGGCTACTGGGGCTGGCGCAAAAGGCGGGCCCGGACGGGGCAATAAACTATACTTTCTGCGGCCGATGATCGAGCTGAGCGTTGTCATTCCGATTCGCAACGAAGCGCAGTCCCTCGACGACCTCTATCGCGAGTTGACCGCCGCGTTGGAGACGTACGGGCGTCCCTACGAGGTGCTGGTCATCGACGACGGCAGCACCGACGACAGCTTCGCGATCCTGTCGCGCCTCCAATTGGCCGACGCGCGCTGGCGGATCATCCGCTTCCGCCGCAACTTCGGGCAGACGGCGGCGTTCTCGGCCGGCTTCGCGCACGCGAGGGGCCGCTTCATCGTCACCTCGGACGGCGACCTGCAGAACGACCCGCGCGACATCGCCGGCATGGTCGAGCGGCTGGAGCGCGGCGACTTCGATATCGTCTGCGGCTGGCGCAAGGAGCGCAAGGACGCGTTCATGTCGCGGCTGCTGCCGTCGATGCTGGCGAATCGCCTCATCTCGTGGGCCACCGGGGTGCGCCTGCACGACTACGGCTGCTCGCTCAAGGTGTTTCGCGCCGAAGTGGTCAAGCCGCTGAAGCTGTATGGCGAGATGCATCGCTTCATCCCGGCGATTGCGAGCGAGCAGGGGGTCCGAATCGACGAGGTCGTCGTCAACCATCGCGCGCGGAGGTTCGGCTCGTCCAAGTACGGCATCTCGCGCACCGTCCGGGTCGTGCTCGATCTGCTGACCGTGAAGTTCCTCCTCAGCTACTCGACCCGTCCGGTCCAGATTTTCGGATTGATCGGCCTCATCATGGGCGGGATCGGTGCCCTGATCACCGGCTATCTCGCGTGGGTCCGTCTCTTCGGTGAGCAGTCGATCGCCAATCGTCCGCTGCTGCTGTTTGGGGTGCTGCTGGTGTTCACCGGCGTGCAGCTGCTGACGCTCGGCCTGCTGGCCGAATTGCAGTCGCGGACCTATCACGAGTCGCAGAACAAGCCAACCTACGTCATCCGGGAGATCCGGGAGCAGCTCACCGTCGCGCCGGGACCGCGAGGGCTGCATCGGGCCTAGTCAGGTCCGAGGCGCGCGCCGGCGCTGTGAACGCATGATTGAGGTGACACGCCCCGTGACGGTGCCCCGGCCGCCGCGATCGATGGCGTGGGTGCTGCTGTTCGCGTCGGCCGCCGCGGTACTCCTGACCGGCGTCACCGCGACCGTCGTCCTCCTCACCGACCGGGTGCCGGAGCCCACCGCCATTCCGACGACGTTCTGGCCGCGGCTGCTCGGGGCCGCGGGGTTGACCGTCGCGGGCATCAGCCTTCGCGCGCTGCGCTGGGTCTATCTGCTGCGCCGCACCGAGACCCGCATCCCGATTCGCGACGCCTACATCGGCTACCTCTCCGGGTTCGCGCTGCTGTTCGCGCCGTTCTTCCTCGGCGAGATTGGCGTCCGCGCGTGGGTGCTGCGTCGGCGGGGCGGCGTGCCCACCGGCGTCACCGCGGTGCTGTCGCTCTGGGAGCGGTGGTTCGATCTACTGGCGCTCGTCGGACTCGCCGGCGGCCTCTGGCTGATCGCGGGCGCCTGGACGCCGGCCGCGGTCTGCCTCGCCGGCCTTGCCGCCTTCCTGTCCGTCGCGCCGCTGCGCACCCGCCTGCTCGGTGCGCTGACCGGCATCGTGAATCGCACCGGCGCAGCGCTCGGTGGTCGGGTCGTGCCGCCGCTGCCGCGGGTGGCAGGCGGACGGACGTCGCTGGTGACCTGGTTGACCAGCGTCGTGGCCTGGCTGCTGCCGGCTGTCGGATTCCGGCTTCTCGTCGGCGGCTTCCCGGTGGCGGTCACCGGCGGCGAGGCGCTGCTGGCGTTCGCGACAGCGACGTTGCGCGGCGGCTTGTCGCTGGTGCCCGGTGGCGTGCTGGTGACCGGTACTCAGCTGCTCGAGTGGCTGGCGGCGGGCGGCGTCGATGCGGCGGCGGCCGCGGTCATCGTGTTGGGCAGCCGGCTCGCCACCGTGGGGGTCTCGACGGCGTTCGGGCTGTTGTTCCTGCTGATTCACCTTCGCGATCCACGGGCGGCCGCCGGCGATCACTTCGACGCCATCGCCGACGCCTACGACGTGCAGATCGCCGAACCACGCCGGCTGGCGCTGCTCACACGCAAGACGGCGATGATGCGAGAGTGGCTGACCGAGCATGGCGTCGGCTCCCGCGGCATCGACGTCGGGTGCGGCCAGGGCTGGTACGTCGGCCGCATGCGCGAGCTCGGCTTCGACGTCGGCGGGATCGACTACTCGGCCGGCCAGGTATCGCTGGCCAGGGGCAATCTCGGCGACGCGTCGCTCGTGCGGGTCGGGTCGGCGCTCGCGATTCCGGCTGCCGACGCCAGCGTCGACTTCGTGTACAGCATCAACGTCCTGCATCATCTGCCGTCGCTGGAGGCGCAGCGCGCGGCATTCCGGGAGATGCTGCGGGTCCTGCGGCCCGGCGGGGTGATCTTCCTGCACGAGATCAACACGACCAATCCGCTGTTCCGTTTCTACATGGGGTACGTCTTCCCGTCGCTCAACTGCATCGACGAAGGGGTGGAGCGCTGGCTGCTGCCACGGGCGCTGTCGGCGTACACCGACGCCGCGGTCGTCGACATCCGCTACTTCACGTTCTTCCCGGACTTCCTGCCACAGGCGCTCGTCCACCTCGGGGCGCCGGTGGAGCGCTGGCTCGAGCACTCGCCGCTGCGGGCCTATTCCGCCCACTACATGGCGGTGCTGAGGAAGCCGGCGTGACCGTCGCAGCGGCCGCGCTGGAAAAATCGACCGGGGCAGGGTGGCGGCTGCTGGCCCTCGTCAGCGCGGCGGTCGCCCTTGCCGTCGCGGCCTGGCTGCTGCCGGCATCGGTCCACATCGTCGGCTGGCCACGCAGCGGGGCGCAGCGCGTGGCGGTGTTCGCGCCCCTCTACCGGTTGGTGGCGCTGGTCGGCGTCGCGGTCTGCGCGGCAGGGGCGGTCGGGTTCGCGGTGCGGGGCTCCCCAGTGGCCGGACGCATCCACCGTCTCGCGGCGCCGCTGCAACTGCTTTGGCTCTGGACGGTGCCGTACTGGCCGTGGCTGCCAGACCGCTGGCCGCTGCTGATCGCGGCCGCCGGTCCGCTGCGCTGGCTGGTCGGCGCCCTCGTTGTCACCGGAGTGGTGACGCGTGCCCTGGAACACCGGCCGGCCCGGCCCATCGCCTGGCCCGGCCGCCGTCTCGCGTTCATCGCGGCGCTGTCGACGTACGCCTTCCTCGGCGTGCGTGCCGTCACGACCACCGGACTGGGTGGCGACGAGCCTCATTATCTGGTCATCACCCACAGCCTCCTCGCCGATGGCGACATCCGAATCGAAAACAACCACGCGAGCCAGGACTATCGCGCCTTCTTCAACGGCGACCTGCGCCCCGATTACCTGCAGCGCGGCACCGACGGCGCCATCTATTCGATCCATGCGCCGGGGCTGTCGGTCCTGTTGATCCCTGGCTATGCGCTGGCCGGCGGGCTCGGCGCCGTCCTGACGATGTGTCTGCTGTCGGCGCTGACGACACTCGCGGTATTCGAGGTCGCGGTGGCGTTGGCGGGCCCGGCCATCGGGTGGCTGGTCTGGCTGGCGGTCGGCGCGACGGTACCTTTCATCCCGCACGCCTGGGCGCTGTATCCCGAGATGGCGGGCGCCGCGATCGTCGCGTGGGCGATGGTCTGGCTCGTCCGGGAGAGGCCGGCCTCGGCGCCGGTGTGGCTGTGGCGCGGTGCGTGCCTGGCGTGGCTGCCGTGGCTGCACACCAAGTTCTCCGTGTTCCTCGCCGGACTGACAATCCTGCTGGCGTGGCAGCTGCGCCACCGGTGGCGGCTCCTCGTGCCGTTCATCGCACCGGTAGCCATGAGCGGCGTCGCGTGGCTGGCGTTCTTCTACGTGATCTACGGAACCATCGATCCGCAGGCGCCCTACGGCGGCTATACGGCGCAGTTCGTCCGCTTCGAGAATCTGCCCCGCAGTCTCCTCGGGCTGTTCGTGGACCAGAAATTCGGACTGCTGGTCTACGCCCCGGTGTATGCGCTGACCCTGCCGGGCCTGTGGACGCTGGGTTCGCTGTGGCGTGGCGGGCGTCTGCGAGGGCCGCTGCTCGGTGCCGCCGCGGTCGCGTGCGTCTACGTCATCAGTTCGGCGCGGCTCTACATGTGGTGGGGCGGATCGAGCGCGCCGGCACGCTTTCTGGTCCCGGTGGCGCCACTGCTGGTGCCGTTGATCGCGCTGGGGCTCGGGCGCCGGCGCGGCCGGGCGGCGACCACCACCTGGGCCATCCTCGGCGGAGTCAGCCTGCTCGCCGGCATCGGCGGGGCGGTCGGTGCCGGACGCCTGCTGCTGTTCAGCAATCCGCACGGCGTCGCGCGGTTTCTCGATCTGGTGCAGGGCAGTGCGCCGCTGACCGCGGCGCTGCCGACGTTCACCGAGGAGGACTGGCGTGCCCCGCTGAGGCTGCTGCTGCCATGGTCGGTCGCCGTGCTGGCGGCCCTGATGGCGGGGCGGTGGAGCGCTCGGCGGACGTCGAGCGCCCTCTGGATCGGAGCGAGCGAGATGGTGGCTTTTGGGGCCGTTGCCGCCGCGCTCGCCTCGTCGTTCCCCGCAGCCGCGCGCGCCGAGGTCGTGGCGCGCGGCGATCTGGCGCTGCTCGAGTCGTTCGATCCGGTACGGGCGCGTGCCTTCGACTACGCGCGCTTCCTGCGCCTGGCGCCGGCGGAGTGGCTGGCCAAGCTGTCGGTCGTCATCGACCGTGAGCCGGGCAGCGAGCCCGACCCGATCGGCCGCGTGTCCGGTCCCCTCGGGCTGCCGCCCGGTGTGTATGACGCGCGCGTCTGGTTCGAGGGCAACCGGCCGCGCGGCGGTGCCTTGCAGGCGGCGCTCGGCGGCGGGTATCTGCTGGCCCGGGTGGAGGCGCCGCTCGCCAATCCTGCCGTGCTCCGCATCACGATGCCGATCGCGGTGCCGTCGTTGTGGCTGCAGCTCAGCGACCTGGCGAGCGCGCGAGCCGTGCGGCGGTTCGAGCTGACCGCCGTCGACGTCCGGCCGGCGTCACAGCGCCCGGCCGATTCCGTGCTCGCGGTCGAGGCGTTCCCGGAACGGCTCGGCGCCTATGTCGCGTATGTCGACACCGACGCCTATCCCGAGCATGGCGTGTTCTGGACCCGACGAGATGCCGAGGCGCGGCTGCGACTGGCGCCCGCTGGCGCGACCACCCTGGTGATGACGATTCACGTCGGACCGGCGCCCACGGACGTGTCGGTGCGGGTCGGCGAGGCGCGCCAACACCTGACGATGGCGCCCGACGAAACGCGCGAGGTGCGTCTGCCGCTGCCCAGCGGCGCATCGGACGTTCCGGTCGAGGTGCGGGCAGACGCGTTCTTCGTTCCGGCTGAGGTCGATCCCAGCTCAACGGATCGGCGTGAACTCGGCAGTCAAGTCCGACTTGTACTCGAATAGCTTTCCTGCTATTCTCCAATTCCCCGCACGGCAACACCCCTGCGGAAGTCACGGCCGGGCCTCCCATCCCGACCGCTTCTGAACTTCCGTCCAAGCCGCCTGGAATTCGCGAGACGGCGCTGGCCCGTACAACGGGCAGCGCACGGGTGACCTATGTCCAAGAGTTTGAAGCCGCTGGTGATACTGCTGATCGCTGCAGTCGCAGGGGCGGCGTGTCAGGTGAAGAAGAGTTCGAATCCGCTGAGTCCGTCGGTCGCCGGTCCGATTCCCGGCGTCAGCATCACGACGCCGCGCGCCGCGTCGCCGGCGCCGGGCGCCCGGATTGCCGTCGACCAGCAGCCGATTCTGCTGACGGTGGACAACGCGGCGACGTCCGGCGTGCGACCGATCAGCTATCGATTCGAGGTCGCGAACGATGCCGCGTTCGCGGACGTGATCGTTCGCCAGGGCAGCGTCGGTCCGGACCCGGCCGGCCGGACGTCGTACACGATGCCAGCCGTTCTGCCAACGGATCGCACCTACTACTGGCGCGCCCTCGCCGAGGACGGAGCCAACACCGGGTCCTTCTCGGCGCCGAGCGCGTTCACGGTGTTCACGCCGATCGTCATCGGCGAGCCGTCGTTCGTGTCTCCGGCAGATGGGGCGGTCGTGACCACGCTGACGCCCAAGCTGACGTTCGCCAACGTGACCCGTTCCGGACCGGTCGGCACGATTCAGTATCTGGTGCTCCTGTACGCTGACGCCGTCAGTCAGGCCGGCCTGGTCAATGTCTGGTCGGTGGCGGAGGGCGCCGGGGGCCAGACGTCGTTCGACATCCCGACCGGGTCGGTGGTCGCCGGGGGGCGCACCTACTATTGGGTGGTGCAGGCGACGGACGGCACGAATCACGGGCCGTTCTCGGCGCCGCAATCCTTCAAGTCGCCCGCGAGCGCGCCAACGACACCGACGCCGACGCCGACGCCCGCCCCGGGCGGGGGTGGCGGCACGCCATCTGACTTTGGCAGCCTCGGTCCGGTCACGATCGTCGGTGGGAGCCCTGACGTCAGCGGATTTGCGGTGACCTCGCGCATCACGACGTTGCGCTTCAGTCCTGGCAACATCCACCTCCGGCACACCAAGACGGGGCAGTGGCCGGGCGTCGACATCGGCGGGGCGCTGCAGGAGGCCACCCTCTGGGTGTTCTTCCGGATCAGCGGCCGGTGGTACGCGACCGGCGCGGAACGCTGGCGTCCCGGTCAGACGGACAAGGCGCTCAGCGCCCCGTCGGCCATCGGCCCGGGCTGGTTCTACAACAACAACTGGGCGCCCATGACGAACTACGTCCCGCGGCCGGGCGAGCAGGTCGGGTTCATGGTCGTCGCCGGTTCGACCCGGGTCGACAATCGGACGCCGGTTCGGGAACGCAGCGCCATTCTGATGATTCCGTTCCCGGCGGACGGTACCACGGCCAGCTTCCCGTAGAGTCCGTCGCCCCGCGCCCCCGGGGAGGGCGCCGGTCGGCGTGTAGACGGGGAGGACCGCGGTATACGCGGCCTCCCCGCGCCTTTTTCGGCCACATTTGCTATCGTTGAAGGACGCTTGCGATCCCCCTTCACGCGTCTGCTCGCGATCATCACGGTGGCGGTTCTCCTGCACGGCGGCTGTTCGTCGCCGGCTGCGCCGACACCGCCGCCGCCGCCCGTGCCCGACCCCCCGATCATCAACTGCCCGATCGTGACGCCGCAGACGTCCACCGCAGGTCAGGCGCTGGCCGTGTCGTTCGCGCCCTCGGTTCTGCTCGGCGCAGCGCCGGTGACGACGACCTGCGTGCCGGCCAGCGGCAGCCTCTTCAATGTCGGGACGACGCCAGTCAGCTGTACGGCTACCGACGCCAGGCAGCGCTCGGCGGCCTGCTCGTTCAACGTTGTCGTGCAGCCGCCGCCGCGTCTCAACCTCACGCGGTTCGTCGCCTTCGGTGACAGCCTGACAGCGGGCGAGGACGGCACGTCCACCCTGAGCGCACGGCTGGGTGACGTCCTGGGGCTCGACTATCCGACCGTCATCCTGCGCGGTCGCGAGTACCCGACCGTGCTGCAGCAGCTGCTGTCGGCCCGCTTCACGACCCAGCCGATCCTCGTCGTCAACGCCGGCAACCCGGGTGAGTTTGCCGGAGGAGCCGGGACGTTCTCGCGGTTCACCGGCATCACCTCGTCCCGGCAGTACGAAGTGGTCCTCATCATGGAAGGGACCAACGACATTTTTGGCGGCACCGGCGGCAACCCGCTGGGGATTCCTCCCGCCATCGCCAACCTGCGCCGGATGGTCGGCGACGCCCGCAGCCGTGGCATGCGGGTGTTTCTCGCCACCGTTCCGCCGGCCAACCCGGCCGGCCCGCGCGGCGCCCAGCGGTACCAGGCGATCCCGTCCATCAACGCCGAGATCCGCCAGCTCGCCGTGGCGGAAGGCGTTCCGCTCGTCGACGTGTTCAACGCGTTCAACAACAACTTCACCTATCTGGGCCAGGACGGCACCCATCCGAACGCCGAAGGCTATGCCCTGATCGCATCGACGTTCTATGACGTCATCCGCCGCGAACTCGAAGCGCGGACGTTGGCCGGATGGCCCGCCGGCAATGCGTCGTCACCGTTCGCCGTTCCTGCCGGCGACGCTCACCTTCGCTGACCGCACGGAAGCCATGCGTGTATCCGTCGTCATTCCCGCGTACAACGAGCAGAATACGATTCTGACCGTGCTCGAGCGTGTGCGGGCCGTGACGCTCGACCTGGAGATCATCGTCGTCGACGACGCGTCCACCGATGCGACGGCGCAGCGCCTCGCCTCACTGCCGGCGTCGCCGGACGTGAAGCTGCTGCGGCACACGGTGAATCAGGGCAAGGGGGCGGCGCTGCGGACGGGGATCGCCGCGGCCACTGGCGACGTCGTGATCATCCAGGATGCCGATCTGGAGTACGACCCGGCCGAGTACCACAAGCTGCTGAAGCCGATCCAGGACGGCAAGGCCGACGTCGTCTACGGCTCGCGGTTCGTCGGCGGCGACTCGCATCGCGTGCTGTACTTCTGGCACTACCTGGGGAACCGCGGGCTGACGCTGTTGTCGAACGCCTTCACCAACCTCAACCTGACGGACATGGAGACCTGCTACAAGGTCTTCAAGCGCGAGCTGATCCAGCGGATCCGGATCGAGGAAGACCGATTTGGATTCGAGCCGGAGATCACCGCCAAGATGGCGGCCATGCACCCGCGCATCTACGAAGTCGGCATCTCGTACTCCGGCCGCACCTACGCCGAAGGCAAGAAGATCGGCTGGCGTGACGGCGTGCGTGCGATCTGGTGCATCATCAAGTACCGTCCCTGAAGCCGCGTCCCTGACGAGCCGATTACCAGTTGATCGTATGCGTGCCCAATTCGCTCTCCTGTGCCGCCTCCTTGCTCCGCTGACCGTCCTGGGGCTGGCCGCCTGTTCCGGGAAGCCCACGGTTCAGGGCCCTTCCGTGGTGGCCGATCCGCCGCAGATTGTCTGTCCCTCGGTTCCGCCGCAGCCCTCATCGACAGGGCTGCCGGTGTCGGTCAGCTACCAACCGACGGTCACCCTGGGAGCCGAGCCGGTGACGACGTCCTGCAATCCCGTGAGCGGCTCGACCTTCCCGGTTGGCACCACTCCGGTGACCTGCACGGCAACCGACGTCCAGCGCCGGACGTCGACGTGCACGTTCAACGTCGTGGTCCAACAGCCGCCGCGGATCGGCGTCACCCGTTTCGTGGCGTTTGGCGACAGCGTCACCTGGGGCGAGGACGGGGCGCTGACGCTGACCGGTGCGCTACGCGACTTCATGAGCCTGGGCATCCAGGGAGTGCGGCTGAGCGGTCGCGAGTACCCGACCGTGCTGCAGCAGTTGCTGGCTGCCCGTTACACGACACAGCAGCCGACGGTGGCGAATCAGGGCGTGCCGGGTGAGAAGGCCGCGGATTCGGCGACGCTGTCGCGCTTCACCGCGATTGTCAGATCGGGGCAGTTCGATGCCGTCCTCCTGATGGAGGGCACGAACGACATCTATGGCGGCACCGGCGGCAACCCGCCGGGCATTGCTCCGGCGATCGCCAACTTGCGCCGCATGATCATCGAAGCCCGGAGCCGGAACGTCCGGGTGTTCCTGGCGACCGTGCCGCCGCAGAATCCCAGTGGTCCGCGTGGCGCGCTCGGCTACCAGACGGTGCCGCTGCTGAATGCCGAGATCCGGTTGCTCGCGAGTGCCGAAGGCGTGCCGCTCGTCGACGTGTTCGATGCGTTCGGCGGCAATCTGAGCCTGCTGGGTCCCGATGGCCTGCATCCGACTGCCGAGGGCTACGCGACGATCGCGAATCGGTTCTTCACGGTGCTGCGCGACCGCCTCGAAGTCGCCGCCGCCGTGAACGGCGCCGCGCTGCTAGGCGTCCCGGGCTTCTGAGCGGCGGGCGCGGTAGAGCGCCGCTCCGCACAGGACCCATATCACCGCCAGCGGCAACAGGCTGGCGTGCCCGTCCAGTCCGAGCTTCATGCCGAGGTTGAAGGCCGCCTTCGGGTCCTCGTGGGTGCGCCAGCGAGCGGCATCCACGGTGTGATGGACGAACGTCTGCGTGTTGAGCGCCAGGTCGCCGTCGCGGAACGCCGGCCAGATCAACTCACGGAACGGTCGCGCGACGTTCGCCGGTGGCTGCACCATCGTCGACACCGAGATCGTCGAGACGCCGAAGCTGAGTACCGCCGCCGCCAGCAGTGCGGTGCGCCCGCGGCGGCCGCCTGCGTGCCAAAGCGGCGGCAGTCCCAGACAGAGAAACGGCAGCGCCGGAGCGAGGTGCCGCGGGCCGAGCGACCAGCCGCCCTCCCAGTAGTGATAGCTGGCATTCAGCAGCACATAGAAGAGCGCGATCGTGCTGGCGACGATGGCGCCCTGTGCCGGTGGCCCGGGCCGCCGCAGCAGCAGGACCAGGCCGAGCGGTGCGGCGAGCATGAGGGGGGACAACGGCAGCAGGCCGCGGTACTCGCCGATGAGGATCTGGTAGAGCGCGTGCCACGTCGGTCTGGTGATGCCGAACAGCCCCTGATGCATGCCGCCGAAGTCGCCGCTCTCGCTCGAATAGGCGAGATGGAACGGCGAGCCGAAGCAGGCCCACTGGTAGAGCATCAGGACCACGGCACTGGCGACGGCGCCGCCGGTCATCGCCGCGACGAGACGGAACGCCCGGCGTCGGCCGAGCGGCCAGGCGCTCGCCAGGGTCCAGCCCGCGAGGAGCACGGCGGGGACGGCGGCGGGAAACTCGGACACCGTCGCCCAGCCGGCGCCGAGGCCGACCAGCAGGCCGTGTCGGCGGTCGCGCGACTCCGGATACGCAGACCAGGCCACCGGACGCATGGGCGTCAACTCGCGTTCGGCACTCACGCGCGCGGCGGCGGCAAACGCGACCAGCAGGCATGACGCCGCGAGCGCGTGGCCGATGAAGATGGTCGCCAGGAACCACATCGGCGTCGCCAGACCGAACGTCAGTGCCGCAAACAACGCCGCGTCGGACGAGGCGCCCCAGTCGCGGGCCAGATCGAACAGGACAACGCCGGCCGACGCCGTGAGCAGCCCCACGGTGAACACGGTGGCCACCCATGACAGCAGGGCCAGCCCGGCGAACGACTCGGGGTCGCCGCCAAATGCCCGGTAGATCAGCCTGACCGGGGCGACGGTCGCGACGGCGGCCAGCGCCTGGCCCGGGGCCTTGTCGGAATAGAAGTGACCATCGAAGAACGACTTGTCCCCTGTGTTGCCCTGATACGGATCGATGCGCAGCGTCCCGTCGTTCGTGATGGCGCGGACGAGCGCGAAGCGCGAGTTCTGATTCCAGCCGCCCGCCTGGTAGAAGTAGGCGAAGGAGACGAACAGCAGCACGAACAGGGTCCGGCGCAGGCTCATCGCAGGCCCGCCACCAGCACCGCGAGACTCACGAACTCGCCGACGACCGTCGCCAGCGCCGCCCCGCTGGCGCCCATCGAGGGGATGGCGTACAGGTTCACCAGGACGTTGACGACCAGCCCGACCAGCGCGGCGCGGATGAGCAGCCGCTCGCGATTCGCCGAGATCGCCATGGCGTGCAGCGTCCAGATCGCGAAGACGAAGGTGAGGCCGAAGCACAGGATCCGGAACGGCTGCGCCGACACGACGAAGCCGGCGCCGAACAGCAGCCGCATGGCCGGTTCCGCGAAGACATAGCCGGCGACGGTGACGACCAGCGCCAGGCCGACCGAGCCGCCGAGTCCGGTCAGCACCAGGCGGCGGTGCGCGACCCGGTCCGTGACGAACAGGCTCGACAGCCGCGGCGTCAGCACCGAAGCGATGACGCCGGGCAGATAGCCGACCCCTTCGTACACCTTGTAGGCGGCGCCGTAGATGCCGGTCTCGACGTCGCCCTTCATGACCCCGAGCATGACGCTGTCGATATAGGCATACAGGTTCAGGACGACGAGGAAGAGGCCGAACGGAATCGCGCTCTTCTGCAGCTCGCGCCAGATGTCCCGATCGTACTTGACGCCGACGCCGCCGAGCTGCGCCTGCGTCAGCCACGCGCCGAGCACCAGCGCGCCGCCGCGCGCGACGACGAATGCCGCCGACAGGCCGAGCAGTCCCCATCCGGCCCACAGTGCCCCGACACCGAGAATCAGTAGCAGACCTCGGTCACCGAGCACGACGAGGCTGTCCCAGCCGAAGCGCTCCAGCCCCTGCAGCACGCCGCGGATGGTGAACATGAACGAACGCGCGACCAGCGCGCCGCCGATCAGGTAGCAGGCCAGGCGGACGTCCCACTCCCGGCGGAGCAGGGTCGCCGTAATCAAGAGCGCCGCGAGGCCGCCCGCCGTCCACAGCAGCTTGATCCCGAGCGTGTGGTGCAGCACGCTCGCCGCCCGTGACCGGTCGCGCGCGACTTCGCGGATGGTGACCTGGTGGAGGCCGAAATCCATCAGCGTTTCGAAGATGGTCCCGAGCGCGAGCGCGAACGAGAACTTGCCGAATTCCACCTCGCCGAGCACGCGGCCGGCGACCACGAACAGGATGAGCAGCAGGCCGGCGCTCGCGCCCGATGCCCCGGCAAAGGCCAGGTTCTGCAGCAGGCGGCGCGGCGCAGCCGAGGGCGTGCCGGTGTCGCTCACGAGCGTTCCCGCCTCACCATGCGAGCACGGTCCGCCTGACGAGGTTCCAGTAGGCGGTCAGCGCCCGCTCGTAGAGCCCTTTGCCCCGCCTGACCAGCCGACTTCCGGCGAGGTCATCCCGCACGATCAGCCGGCCGGTCACCAGCAGATCGCGATCATGCACGCGGCGGATGCGGTTGGCCAGCGCCCGATCGCGCGGCAGCGCCGGCAGCATCGCGCACAGCCCGGCGAGCGCCTTGACGTAGACGACACCGTGGCCCTTGAGGATCAGCACCACCGCCTGCAGCGGCTCGTGGACGAGCAGTGGAGGGATCAGGCACAGGATGGTCCGCCATTCGTAGTTCTTGAGGATGAAGTGCCAGCGGTTGCGAATCTGGTAGTAGAACAACCAGGTACCGCGCGGCCGGCTCCGGTGCAGCACCAGGGCCGACGGCAGTTCGAGGATCGAATGACCGGCCATCTTGAGCCGGTGGGTGAAGTCACCATCTTCCTTGCCGATGAAGTAGCGCTCGTCGAACAGCCCGATGTCGATGGCGGTCTCGCGATCGAGCAGCAGCGCACAGGTCGGTGCGGCGCCGATGTCCGCCGGCGCCGGCCCGCGCTCGCTGAGCGGCCGATCGAGCCAGGGATTGACCGCCTCGCAGATGAAGTGGAGCGCGCCGCCCGCGTACTGGATCGTGTCGGGTCGGTTCAGGTGCACGACGATCGGGCTGCCGCACTTCACCCGCGCATCTGCGACCATCGCCGCATGCAGCTGCTGCACGGCATCCGGCGTCAGCACGACGTCCGCGTCCATCAGCAGCACGAACCGTGCGGTTGCCGCCGTGATGCCGGCGTTGCGCCCCGGGCTCGGCCCGTCGTTCTTCGTCAGTCGTATGACGCGAACGCCGGGCCACTCCGCCGTCAGGTACGCGCTCGTGCCGTCCGTGCTTGCCACGTCGACGACGGTGATGGCGCGGTTCGGGCAGCCGGCTTCGGCGAGCGACCGCAACGCCGGCCTCAACGTCTCGAGGTTGTTGTGCGCGACGATGGCGGCCTCGACGTCGGTCGGGAAGTCGGTGCGTGGCGCCACGTCAGCGCCCCTCCGCGACGGTCGGCGCCGGCAGGGCCGCGGCGACATAGAGGTTGGTGCGCAGGGCCAGCGGCAGCCGATCCGGATTCACGAGCGCAAGCAGCACACCCCCCGGCCAGCCCAGGTAGGTGTGGACCTTGTGGCGGAAGAAGGCGTTGACGACCGGCACGTCATACGCCACCGCGCGAAACCCGTGGGCGGCGAGCCGGCGCCGCAGACCGGCCAGGGAATGCAGGGCGCAGTGGTCGGCACGCCAGCGGGTGACACTGCGCCAGCGGATCGTCTCGAAGACGACGTTGGTCCATTTGTTCGGGGTCTGTATCAGGTAGCGCCCGCCCGGCCGGAGCACGCGACGGACCTCGCGCAGGTGAGCATCGCTGTCGGGAATGTGCTCGAGAACGTCGAAGCTCATGACGATGTCGAATGCGGCGTCGGGGAAGGGGAGGGTCGTGCCCTGCACCTGCTGCACCGGCAGGTCGCCGTGCCAGCGGCGCGCCTCTGCGATCAGATCGGCATTGACGTCGACGCCGCAGACGTCGACGCCCTGCGCCCGCAACCGGCTGAGCAGCGTACCCGTGCCGGAGCCGATTTCCAGAATGCGCGCGCCAGGCTGTAGCACCCGCGTGTCGCTGATGAAGCGCAGGTTGGCCTCGAGATTCCCGAACTGCGTCGGCCCGGCGGGCGGCGGTGCCGTCACGAGGCGCGACCCGTCGCGACGAGCCGCGCGGCGGCGCGACCGAGCACGGTGCGGCGGCCGCGGCCCGGCAGGGCGGTCACATAGCGGTTGGGAAGCCGCTTGAGCCAGAACGGATCGTCGCCGGGACGGACCGCGAACGAACCGGTCCAGCGATTGGCAATCGCGCTCTCGAAGCCGAGGCGCTTGAGGGCATCGGTCGCGACCCTGCCGGAGACGCCCCACGGCAGACAGACGTGGCGGACGGAGGTGGTCGCCAGGCGGGCGTTCAGCACGCTGCGGGCGCGGTCGAGCTCATCCTCGATCGCGCGTCGCTGCGCGTCGGCGGACTCGCTGTCGAACCCGTCGCCGAGATGCCGCGCGGCGACGACGCCCAACCGCGGCCGCCAGTGCCGCTCGTCGAAGAACGCCGCGCCGCCGTTGGCTCGCACGAAGGCGACGCACGCGTCGTGCGCCGCCAGCGACACCTGCACCTTCGGGCCGTCTGACATCCGGGATCGCTGCTCGTAGAGAGGCGCCCCGAGCTCGCGCGGCTGGATGAAGCGCGGCGTCTCGCCCGCCATCGCCAGCAGCGGCCGATTCAGCGGCGGCTGCCGGCCGAACTCCGGCTGCACGAAATCGAGGACGAGCGATCCGGTGAAGATTCGCGCGTGCGTCCATGTGTGCGACTGGACGTCGATGATCCCTTCACTGAACAGGCTGCGGAGTTCCGCCCAGGTCATGAAGGGCGAGCCGCTGTCGGCCGCGTCGGCGGCGATCGCGCGCGTCTGCGGCGCGTCGGCGACACGACCGGGGATCGGATAGACGATGGCGCGCAGGTCGCACTGGCGCAGCAGCGGCGCCGCGTCGGTCCACACCGTCGCCCAGGCATCGTCGAAGCAGATGGCGACTTCGCGGTCGCCCGGTTCGCGCCGTTGCCGTGCGACGGCGGCGAGCTCGTCGGCGGTGATGGCACGGTAGCCGTTCTCCTGCAGGTAGCGGAACAGCGGCTCGAGCGCCGCCCGGCGCTCGTCGTGGAAGTGGAAGACCGGGACGAGGCGTCCGACCGGGCCGCCGAACACGAAGCGCGGCAGCCGCCCGCAGACGAGATCGATGGCGCCGCGGAGCGCGCCACCCCGCTCGCCAAATGGAACACTCATGCCGTGCCGCTCAGCATAGCCCGATCAGCGCTTGCGGAGGAAGACCATGACCGTCGTGAACACCGTGTCGTTGAAGCGGACCACCATGTGTGGCGTCTGGTACGGGTTCTGGTAGAGATCGATGGCCGTGTAGTCATAGCGGCGGTAGACGCGATCGTCGATGGGCTGCACCAGCTCGAGGCCCGGCTGATCGACGAGCGCAGCGATCTCCTCAGGCTGGAACGTCTCCTCGTGCGGCGGACCGTTCAGCACGTACTCGGTGGCGAGGGCCAGGATGCCGCCCGGCTTCAACACGCGGCCCATCTCGCGGATCGTCGCCGCCGCGCCCGCGAGCCCGCCGAAGTGCTCGATCGACGACAGCGAGTAGGCGATGTCGAACGTGTGATCCTGGAACGCGAGCTGGCGGCCGTCCATCTTCATGAAGACGAGACGGTCGGCGCGGTAGGCGAACGGCGCGTAGTCCGCGGGGCGATGAATCACGTCGGGGTCGCCTTCGCGTCCCTGGACGTCCTGCCACACGCCCTCGTACATGTCGGTGGCGACGACGCGCCCGGCCCGATTGGCGAGCCAGTAGAGCACGAGCTCGTGCCCGGCGCCGACACTGAGCACCTCCGAATCCTCGCGCAGGGCGCCCAGCCGCTGGCAGCCGTAGATCAACTGGGTGAACTCATACGGCTTGCGGTGCATCGACAGCTTGTCGTCGGACAGGCCGAGACTGCGGAGGATGTCGAGCCACTCCTCGTTGTCCCACTTGGCCGGATTCGCCAGCTCGCACAGCTGCGTGTCGCGCAGCAGGGTGCCGCTCTGCGGCGCCAGCGTCCGATGGTGGCGGCCGAACTCGTCCGAGATGATGAGGGCGCGGAGGATCTGGCGGCGCGTGTCGCCACGCTCGAGCGCCTGGACGTAGTGGGCCAGGCCGCCGGCGTCGGCCGGACGGCCGAGCAGATACTCGTAGGCCTGGGCCACGAACGCGGTGGGCGGGCCGACTGACGCCAGACCCCGCTCGACGCCGGCCGGATCGCCATGCGGCTCGCGGCCCGCGAGCCAGGCCTGGCGGGTGCGCAGGAACTCCGGCGACGCCAACAGGCGCATGAGCAGGATGCGCAGCGACGCGGCGGAGAAACCGCGCGCCTCGTCACGGGCTTCGACGGCGGACGGGGCACGGCCGAGGACGATCCAGAAGACGTCGTGGATGGTGCGGAGGGCGTCCGAAACAGCACGCATGTAACCTCGCATTGTAGCGCGCGATTACCGGATTCGAGAGGCCAGCAATTATGATGTCGGGCGTGCCGTCGCTCAGTCAGGCTGCCGGTTCGCCGTCCCCTACGTCAGCGACCCGCGGGGTCGCCGTCGCGGCCGGGGTCCTGCTCGTCATCGCCCTTGCCGCCGCCGTCTCGGTCGACGTCGTCCGCGCGCTCTACGGCATCAAGGGCGACGAGTCCACCTACGTCGCGATGACCCTCAGCGTTGCCTATGACGGCGACTTGAGCTACCAGCGGCGGGATCTCGAGCGGTTCTGGGGCATCTACAAACAGGGCCCCGAGGGGATCTTCCTGAAACGCGGCAAGCAGTTCCGCCTGCGCCTGCGCGCCGCGCCGCCGTTCGTCCGGGTGCTCAACGCCCGGGAAGAGCCGCGGTCCGACCGGCTGTTCTTCGCCAAGGCGATGGTCTACTCGATCGCGGCGGCGCCGTTCGTCCGCGTCTTCGGCATGAGCGGCTTCCTGGTGTTCCACGTCGTGCTGCTGGCGCTGGCGTGCTGGTGCGGATACCTGTTCCTGTCGGCGACGTCGCCGCCGCTCGCCGCGTTCACGTTCGTGCTGGCGTTCTTCGGCGCGTCGGTGGTGCCGGTCTACACCGTCTTCCTGACGCCGGAGATTTTCAACCTGACGCTGGTCTTCGTCGCCTACTTCCTGTGGCTCTACAAGGAGGTCACGACGCCGCCGCGCTGGCTGAACGGCATCGGTTCAGAAATCGCCGCCGCGGTCCTGCTGGGGATCGCCGCGTACATGAAGCCGACCAACGCGCCGCTCGCGGTGCCGCTGGTGCTCGCGCTCTGGTGGCGGCGGCGGTGGATCCGCGGCTTCGTCGTCGGCACGGCGTTCGCCGTCGCCACCGGCGGGCTGTTCTTCTGGAATGCCCTGGTGACCGGTGAGTTCAACTACCAGGGCGGCGACCGGGCGACGTTCTACGCCCGGTTTCCGTTCGACGGCTCGCCGCGCAATGCCTGGGACACCCGCGCACTGGTGACGACGAACGACTCCGATGCCGCCGTCGTGCTCGAGCCGGGCGAACTCGCCAGCCGCTTCGGCCACAACGTCAAGTACTTCCTGGTCGGCCGGCACTTCGGCTTCCTGCCGTACTTTTTTCCCGGCGTCGTCGCCCTGCTGCTCTGGGCGAGGTCGCGCGAGCGGCTCGTCGCCTGGCGGCTGTTGAATCTCGCGGGCGTTGTCGGCTCGGCGCTCGTCCTGTTGCTGTTCCTGCCGTACACGTGGAGCGGCGGCGGTGGGCCGCCGGGCAACCGCTATTTCCTGTCGGTGTATCCGGCGCTGTTCTTCATCGTACCGCCGCTCGCCTGGACCGGGCCGGCGATCCTTGCCTGGGTCGGCGGCGCCCTGTTCACGGCGAAGATGCTGGTGAACCCGTTCGTCGCGGCGAAGTTCACCTGGGAGACGACCCAGCGTGGCTTCGCGCGCCGGCTGCCGGTCGAACTGACGATGGCCAACGACCTGCCGGTGATGCTCGACACGAGCCTGCGCGGCCGCATCCCGTATGGTGCCGATCCGCAGCTGCTGTTGTATTTCCTCGACCAGCATGCGTTCCCGCCGGAGCCGCAGGGCATGTGGGTCGCCGGCGACGGCCGGGCCGACATCATCGTCCGCTGCGAGGATGTGATCGATCACCTGACGGTGACGGCGGTGTCGCCGATCCGCACGGTGTTCTCGATGTCGATGGGGAAGGAGACCGTGACGCGGACGCTGCAGCCGCGGACGCCGGTGACGTTCGAGGTGCCGGCGAGCGGGGTGCGCGGGTTGAACAGCTATGCCTACCTGCTCACGGCGTTGTCGTCGGACGGCTTCACGCCCCGCCTGCAGGATCCGAACTCGCAGGATCAGCGCAACCTGGCGGTCCAGGTGACGCTACAGGCCATCCGGGCCGGCGGCCGCTGACCGCGCCCCGGGATC
The DNA here is from genome assembly GCA_902825985.1 of uncultured Acidobacteriota bacterium. GTDB lineage: Bacteria > Acidobacteriota > Vicinamibacteria > Vicinamibacterales > CAVVIG01 > VFZL01. The sequence continues at coordinate 82,022 of CADEDC010000008.1, forward strand.
AGCCGTTCGCGCCGGTCGGTTGGACGGCGATGCTCTGGCTGCGCGCCATGTAGACGGCGGCGCCGCTCAGCGAGACGATCATCGCGAGCCCGGCGGCGACGAGCGACAGCACGACGCCGTAGTGCACCGGCAAGCCGAGGCGCGTGAAGTAGAAGGAGAACGTCGCCTCGCGCAAGCCGAACCCGTTCAGCGACACCGGAATCATCTGCACGACGAGGGAGACCGGCACGATGACCGCGAGATCCCAGACGGTGACCGGCAGGCCGAGCGCATGGGCCACGGCGAGGTAGAAGACGACCAGCTGAGTCTGCACGAACACCGCGCCGGTGAAACAGGTCGCCAGGACGGCCGGGCGACTGCGGAAGCGGTGCAGCGTCAGGATGAGCGTCTCGATCCGCCCGCCAATCCATTCGGGGTGCAGCCGGACGAGCGGCGCGAGCAGACTGCCCATGACGGCGGGCGAGACGACGGCGGGGGCGACGCCGAACACGCCGACGGCGAGCATGGTCCACAGCCACCACGGCAGGATGGGCGCTCCGGCGCTGCCGCGCGTCTCGAAGGCGACCGTCGAGGCGATGGCGGCGACGAGGAACAGCCCGATGACTCCGAGCACGCGGTCGGTCAGGATGACGAGCGTCGCGATCGTCCTGGACTGGGCCGGCCGCGCGGTGTCGCGGATGCGAATGACGTCGCCGCCGATGTTGCTCGGCAGGAAGTTGTTGAAGAAGTACGAGACGAGCAGCGACGAGAGCAGGTCGCGCTGCGGCACGTGCACGTTCTGCGTGCCGAGCAGCAACCCCCACCGCCAGGCGCCGGTGACGATGTGCGCGAAGTACACCGCGATGGCAACGACGAGCCACGGCACCGAGGCGTGGCGGACGCTCTGCCACAGCGCACCACGGTCCACCCGGGCGAGGAGCAGCGTCAGCAGACCGACGCTGACGACGACCCGGAGGAGGACCATGAGCCGCTCACGGGTGGAGGACTTGTCCTGATCTTCGACCGACATGAGGTGGCAATCGGACGACTGTACTACGATTTCGTGCGAAAATCATGGGTCGCATGCGCATCCTCATGATCGCGCCCGAGCCGTTCTTCGAACCGCGCGGGACGCCCTTCAGCGAATTCCATCGCATTCGCGCCCTGACCGACCTGGGTCACGAAGTCGATCTGGTCACCTATCCGTTCGGCACGGACGTGTCGATGCCTGGCCTGCGGGTCTTCCGCGCGCTCCGTCCGCCCTTCCTGCACAGCGTCGGCATCGGTCCTTCGCTGGCCAAGCTGCCGCTGGATGCCAGCCTGACGCTTTCGGTCATCCGTCGCGCCTGGTCGGGGCAGTACGACGTCGTGCATTCCCACGAGGAGGGCGGCCTCATCGGCGTGCTCGTCGCGAAGCTGCTGCGGGTGCCGCACCTCTACGACATGCACTCCAGCTTGCCGCAGCAGCTGTCGAACTTCGCCTTCAGCGGCAGCCGGATCATCAAGGGGGTCTTCCTGCTCATCGAGCGCCTGATGATCCGCTGGTCGAAGGTCGTCATCGTGATCTGTCCAGCCCTGCAGGACACGGTAGGCGCGATCGATCCGCAGGCGCGCGTCATCCTCATCGAGAACGCACCCGGTTCCGGCGAGGACGTCCCGACACCCGGACAGGCGGCGGCGGTCCGCGCCGCCCACGGTCTCGAGGCGACCACACCGATGGTCCTCTACACGGGGACCTTCGAGGCGTATCAGGGGCTCGACCTGCTGTTTGCCGCAATGGCGATCGTCGCAAGGCAGCGTCCGGATGCCCGGCTCGTGCTGGCCGGCGGCAAGCCGCCGCAGGTGCAGCTGGCGCGCGACCAGGCGCGAGCCGCCGGGATCGCGGAGGTGACCGTCTTTTCCGGCGAACGCCCGGCGTCGGAGATTCCGGCCTACCTGCTGGCCGCGGACATCCTGGTGTCGCCGCGCTCGCGCGGCACGAACACGCCGCTGAAGATCTATCAATACCTGCGATCAGGCCGGGCGATCGTCGCCACACGGCTGCTGACGCACACCCAGGTGCTGTCGGACGACACCGCGATCCTCACGCCGCCGACCCCGGACGGCTTTGCCGCCGGCATTCTCGACGCCCTCACCAACCCGGCGCGCGCCGCCGGAGTGGGCGCGCAGGCGCGGCAGCTGGCCGAGACGAAGTACAGCTATGACGCCTACCTCGAACGGACCCGCCAGGCGTGCGCGGCGCTCGGCCTGCCGGCGGCGCCGGCGGCCCAGCCGGGCATCAAGAGCGTGAAGGATCTCGCGTGAGCGATCCGGCGCCCCGCGACCACTACAGCTACACGCTCTACGCCGATCCCGAGATCGCACGCCAGTTCGACGACCGGCGGTTCGGCGGGCCGATCGGCGAGCTGGTGGCCTCGACGCAGGCGCGCGTCCTGGCCAACTTCGTCGGCCGCATCCAGGGACGCCCGATTCTCGACGTCGGCACCGGCACCGGCCGTGCCGCCCTGCTCATGGCGCGTGGCGGGGCCAAGGTCACCGGCGTCGACGCATCCGAAGAGATGCTGGCGATTGCGCGTCAACGGGCCGCCGAACAGGGCCTCGCCGTCGGCTTCCGGGCCGGCGACGCCCACCAGCTCGACTTCCCGGACCGCTCGGTCGAC
>CADEDC010000008.1:84670-108182 GCA_902825985.1 uncultured Acidobacteriota bacterium
CTGCGGGTCATCATGCATACCCCGCGCTGGGCCGACTGTGTCGCCGAACTGTGCCGCGTCGCCGACCAGCTGGTGATCCTCGACTATCCGTCGGCACGCAGCGTCGCCTGGCTGCAGTCGCTCGGCCGGCGGGCGATCGCGGCGGTCGGCGGCCGGACCGAGCCGTATCGGGTGTTCTCGCACGCCAAGGTCGTCGATGCCCTCCGCCGTTCGGGTTTCCGGGTGCGGTCGGTCCATCGCCAGTTCGTCCTGCCGATCGCGGTCCACAAGGCCATCAACTCGCCGCGCTTCACGGTCACGGTCGAGGGCTGGCTCGATCGCATCGGGTTGTTGCGGCTGTTCGGTTCGCCGGTGACGCTCGTGGCGGAGCGGTGCGAGCTCTAGTCACCGGCGCGACCGGGTTCACGGGCGGCCACCTCGCGCGCGCGCTGGTGGCGCGGGGCTGGGAGGTCCGGGCCCTGGTGCGCGATGCCGGCCGCGCCGTGGCCCTGCAGGACGCCGGCATCGAGCTGAGCATCGGCGACCTCCGGAACCCGACGTCGCTCGCCGCCGCCACCCGCGGCATCGACGTGGTCTTCCACATCGCCGCGGTCTACCGGCAGGCCGGCGTTGCCGACGACGTCTATAGCGCGGTCAATGCGATCGCCGTACGCCAGGTGATCGAAGCCGCCGCCGCCAACGGCGTCCGGCGGGTGGTGCACTGCAGCACGGTCGGCGTCCATGGCGACGTCGAGCACCCGCCGGCCAACGAGGACGCGCCGCTCAGGCCCGGCGATGTCTACCAGGCGACCAAGCTGCGCGGCGAGGAACTGGCCCGCGACACCGGCGCGCGCACCGGCACCGAAGTGGTCATCGTCCGGCCGACCGGTATCTTCGGGCCGGGCGATCGTCGCCTGCTGAAGCTGTTCCGTGGGGTGGCGCGCCAGCGCTTTCCGATGCTCGGGAGCGGCCGCATCTACTACCATCTGACCTACATCGACGACCTCGTCGACGGTTTCGTCCTGTGCGCGACGCAGGCGGCGGCGGCGAACCGGACCTACATCCTGGCGGGCGCCGAGGTGACGACGTTGAACGAACTGGTGGCGGTGATCGCGCAGTTAGCCGGGGTGCGGCCGCCGTGGCTGTATCTCCCGGTGTTCCCGTTCTGGCTGGCCGGCGCGGCGTGCGAGGCGATCTGCGTCCCGTTCGGGATCGAGCCGCCGATCTATCGCCGGCGCGTCGACTTCTACACGAAGAGCCGCGCCTTCGACATCACGCGGGCGCGCACCGAGATCGGCTATGCGCCGGCGGTGAGTCTGCGGGACGGCATCGGCCGGACGCTGGAGTGGTATCGCGCCCATGGCTGGCTCTGACATCCCGCGCGCCCAGGATCAGCTGTTTGCCGCCGGACAGTCGAGCCGCGCCAAATACGCCGCGCTCGTCGTCGGGCGCCCCGGCCTCGCGGCACTGCTGCGGTACGAACTGATCGTCGGCCTGGCGCAGGCGCGGGCCGGCGCGCTCGGCCTGGTGCTGCGTCAGCGGCTCTACCCGCGGCTGCTCGGATCGTGCGGCCGCAACGTCATCTTCGGCCAGAATGTCGTGCTGCGGCATCCGCACAAGATCCACATCGGCAGCAACGTGGTCATCGACGACAACTGCCTGATCGATGCGAAGGGCGAGTCGAATCACGGCATCCGCATCGACGACGGGGTCTTCATCGGTCGGAACAGCATTCTGTCGTGCAAGAACGGCGACATCGAGCTCGCCACCGGCGCCAACCTCGGCTTCAACTGCGAGATCTTCTCGGCCAGCCGGGTGCGGGTGGGTGCGAACGTGCTGATGGCAGCCTATGCCTACATCATCGGCGGCGATCACGACTTCTCGAACGCCGCGGCGTCGGTGCTGGAGCAGGCGCGCGTCTCGGCCGGTGTCGACGTCGGCGACGGCGCCTGGCTCGGGGCCGGAGCCAAGATTCTCGACGGTGTGTCGATCGGGCCGCACGCCATCATCGGCGCCGGCGCGGTGGTGAGAAGCGCCATCCCGGCGCGCGCCATCGCGGTCGGGGTTCCGGCACGCGTGGTGTCGACGCGCGCCGCCGGCTGATAGAATCGAGCGCATGGCGTATCGCTCCGACCTCGAAGCGCGACTGGCCAAGAAGGTGACGAAGGCGATCGTCGATCATCAACTGATCGAGGACGGCGATCGCGTGATGGTCGGCCTGTCTGGCGGCAAGGACAGCTGGGCGTTGTTCCAGATTCTCGATGTCCTGCGCAAGCGCGCCCCGATCGACTTCACGCTCGTGGCGGTCAACGTCCACTCGGGCTATCCGGACTATCGCGACGATCTGATCGTCAAGGCGTGTGAAGCCCGCGGCTGGGAATACCGGATCGAGCGCACCGAGATCGGCGGTCTGCTCGAGGACATCCTCAGCCCGACCGATACCCCCTGCTCGCTCTGCGCGCGGATGCGGCGTGCCGTGCTCTACCGGCTCGCTGACGAGGTGGGGGCCACCAAGATCGCGCTCGGCCATCATGCCGATGACTTCATCGAGACGCTGCTGCTGAATCTGTTCTTCGCCGGTGCCCTGAAGGCGATGCCGGCCAAGCTGGTCTCCGACGACAGGCAGCATGTGGTCATCCGCCCGCTCGCCTACGCCGGCGAGGACGAGGCCCGCCTGTACTGCAAGGAGTCGGAGCTGCCGATCATCGGCTGCTGTTGCACGGCCTGCGGCGATCTCAGCCTGCAGCGCCAGCGCATCAAGCGCATGCTGCTCGACTTCGAAATCGAGCACCCGGGCGTGAAACAGTCGATGCTCAAGGCGCTCGGCAACGTGGCGCCGCGGCACCTGCTCGACACCCGCCTGAATCCGCCGGCCGACCTGCGCCGCCGCGTGGCGCTGAACCTCGTCCCCGTGGCCGCCAGCCCCTCGGTGCCCCCGGCATGAGCGGCCGCGCGTGAGGGCGGTCGTTCAGCGCGTCTCGTCGGCGCTCGTGACGGTGTCCGACGGCCGCGTGTCCTCCGAGGTCGGCCGCATCGGCGCCGGGCTGCTCGTCTTCGTCGCGGTCGAACGCGACGACGGACCCGGCGACGTGGCCTACGTCGTCGGCAAGCTCCAGGGGCTGCGCATCTTCGAGAATCCCGACGATCCGGACCGCCGGATGACCTGGTCGATCATGGAGCAGGGCGGCGCCGTCCTGGTGGTGTCGCAGTTCACGCTGGCCGGTGACTGCCGCAAGGGCCGTCGGCCGTCGTTCGACGGGGCGGCGGCGCCGGCGCTGGCCAAGCCGCTCTACGAGGACGTCGTCCGCCAGCTCCGCGCCGCCGGACTCACCGTGGCGACCGGCGAGTTTCAGGCCACCATGCAGGTCGCGCTCGTGAACGACGGGCCGGTCACCATCCTGCTCGACAGCCATAGGCAATTCTGAGGAGATGACGATGATGCGACGTTGCGCGATGCCGCTGACGGTGGCGGCGCTCTTGATGGCGGGGCCGGCCGTGGCGCAGCAGCGACCGCTGGTCACCGAAGACCCGGAGCCGATCGGCGCCGGCCGGGTGCTCATCGAAGGAGGACTGGAGGTCGCACGCAGCATGGAGTATCCGGCGTCCGGCCTCGAGGGAAAGCTGTTCCGCGCCCCGATGCTGGGGGTCAGCATCGGGATCAGCTCGATTGCCGAACTGCAGATGGACATGTCGCTGTACGACAGCCTGTCCATCGGACAGCGCCGTGCGGCGCCGCTGTCCGGCCTGGTGACGTCGACCGGGACGAAGACGTCCGACACCGGAGACCTGTTCATCGGCACGAAGATCCGGATGATCGCCGAGGGCGTCGGCCATCCGGCGCTGTCGGTGCGGTTTGCCACGAAGCTGCCGAACGCGTCGAACGAAAGCGGCCTCGGGCTGGACACCACCGACTTCTATGGGTCGCTGCTGGTGGCCAAGACCGTGCAGTCGGTGCGCGTCGTCGCCAACGGCGGTGTGGCGATCTTGCCGGACCCGGTGGTCGGGAACCGCCAGAACGATGTGATCACCTACGGCCTGTCGCTGGCTCGCGCGGTGACGAACGAGTCGGAGATCGTGAGCGAAGTGAACGGCCGCATCTCGACGCGGAACGGCGGGCCGTTTCCCGGTACCGAGACCCGTGGGCAGGCGTCGCTCGGCGGGCGATACACGCGCGGGTCGATCCGCTTCGACGGCAGAATCTTCTTCGGTCTCAAGGACATCGATCCGCGCATCGGCTTCGGCGCCGGGTTCACCTACGTCTTCAACGCGTTCCAGGTGCCGTAGCTCAGCGGTCGAAGAAGGCCTCGACGGCGCGCATCTCGGCGGCCGTCCGCTCCGCTGACCAGCCCAGCTCCGCGGCGAGCACGGCGGCGGCGCCGGCGAGGGCGGCGCGGCCGGGGTGACCGAGGACGCCGAGCGGCGTTCGCCGCAGCACGGCGTCGGCCAGCGTGACCGCCATCTCGTGGCGGGCGGCCCAGGCGATCTGGCCGGCGATCACCGGTCCGGTGTCCGACAGGCGATTCGCATAGTCCGGTCGCGTGTCCACGAGTGCCAGGATGCCGGCGACGGCCGAGCCGTACGCCGCGGTCAGATGCGCCAGGACGTCCGGCGGGACGCCGCGATCCGTGGCGGCGGCTGACGCCGTCGTGTTCAGCGCGGTCAGGGCGGCGCCCGGCAGCGGCAGTGTCGCCGTCCGGCACGGCTCGGCCAGCCGTCCGAGTTTCGCCAGCACGCGGTCGGCCACGGACTCGGCCACGGCACGCGCCGTCGTGAACTTGACGCCGGCGACGCTGATCAGCCCTTCGACCGGCCGACCGCCGATCGCATGGTCGTGAATCCGCTGATGGCCCTCGAGCGTCACCCGTCCGCCGCGACCGATGGCGGCCGGCACGATGCCGCGATGCACGAGCGTGACGTCATGATGCGTCAGGCCGCAGGACGGGAACGCCGCCGCCACCTCGCGCACGAACAGGTCGACATCGCCGGTCGCCGGCGCGCGCTCCTCCGGCCGGCAGACGGTGCCCGATTCCCAGGTGCCAAACAGTGCGCAGCCGCGCCACGGCACCATGAAGAGCGCCCGGCCGGACGCGGCCGGCGCGCCGATTGCCGCGTCGCCGCCCGGCAGGCGGGTCACCAGGTTCATCGCGCGCAGGACCGGCGTTCCGGTGGCGACCCCCTCCGCCTGCAGCAGGCCGTCGAGATCGCCGCCGGTGGCGTTGACGACGACGCGGGCCGCCACCTCGAACGGGCGGCCGGACGTCCCGTCGATCATCGCGGCGCCGACGACGCGGGCGCCGTCACGCAGCAGGCGTGTCGCGGTCACGTGATTGGCCAGCGCCGCTCCGTGATTCGCAGCGGCGACGGCCCAGGCGAGGCTCAGACGGTCCGACTCGACGACGGTGTAGTCGTACCAGACGGCGGCGCCGAACATCTGGACGTCCCGCAACAGCGGAAACCGCTCGCGCGCCGGCGCCGCGCCCAACACCCGGCCGGCCGGCAGGCGAAGGCGGCCGTCGATGCCGTCGTTGCGGTCGTGCGCGAGCACGGCGTCGAGCATGAACCCGGCGCGCATCATCATCGGTCCGCGCACGACGCGCGAGGTCAGCGGCAGGACGAACGGCAGCGGGCGCACGAACGCCGGCGCGATGCGGGCGATGGTGCGGCGCTCGGCAACCGACTCGCGGGCGCGGGCGACGTCCAGGGTCTGGAGGTAGCGCAGGCCGCCGTGGACGGTCCGCAGGTGGTTGAACGTGTTGCCGCTGCCGAAGTCGTCACGCTCGACCACCGCGACCGACAGACCGCGCTGGGCGGCGTCGGCCGCGATCGTCAGGCCGTAGATGCCGCCGCCGATGACCAGCAGGTCGAACGTGCGCGCACTGAGCCGTGCGACGTCGCGTGTCATGTCGGTGGATAGTATAGTGGTGCGGCGTGGCCACCATCGACGACGTCCGCCGCTATTGGGAACGGCACATTCACGACCTCGAGATCACCAGGCACCCGGTCGGATCCCGTGGCTTCTTCGACGACCTCGACCAGTACCATTTCGAGAAGCTGCACCATCTGCTGCGCCTGGTGGAGTTCGACGGGTATCGGGGGCGGTCGGTCCTCGAAGTCGGATGCGGGGCCGGCGTCGACCTCGCGCGGTTCGCCAAGGGCGGCGCCGTCGTCACCGGTGTCGACCTCGCGGCGTCGGCGATCGAGCTGGCCAGGCAGAACTTCGCGCAGCAGGGTCTGGCCGCCGATCTGCAGGTCGCCAACGGCGAGTCGCTGCCGTTTCCGGACCACCAGTTCGACTTCGTCTTCGCGCACGGCGTCGTGCAGTACACCGCCGATCCGCAGCGGCTCGTCGACGAGTGTCGCCGCGTCCTGAAGCCGGGCGCCGAGGCGGTGTTCCAGGTCTACAACCGCGTGTCGTGGCTCAACGCGCTGTCGATGCTGATGAAGCAGCCGCTCGAGCACGAGGATGCCCCGGTGCTGCTGAAGCTGAGCATCGGCGAGTTCCGCCGGCTGACGCGCGGGTTCTCGGAGGTCCGCATCGTCGCCGAGCGCTTCCCGGTTCACTCCCGTCTGCACCGCGGCTGGAAGGGGACGTTGTTCAACACGTTCTTCGTCGGGGCGTTCAACGCGCTGCCGCGATCGCTCGTCGGGCGCTTCGGCTGGCACCTCCTCGCGTTCTGCAGGAAGTAGTCATGCGCTTCGCAAAGGCCCACGCCTACGGCAACGACTTCCTGTACGTCCATCAGTCGCTGGTGGGCGGGATTGCGCTGCCGGCGCTCGCCCGCGAGATGTGTGACCGGCACACCGGCGTCGGCGCCGACGGCCTGATCATCTACGACCACGCCGGCACGCACGTGCCGATGCGCCTGATCAATTCCGACGGCAGTCCGGCGGAGGTGTCGGGCAATGGCGTGCGCGCGCTGGCGGCGCTGGTGCTGCTGCACGAGCGTGGGGTGCCGGCCGAGGTCACAGTCGATACCGTCGTCGGGCCCAAGCATCTCGTCCGCCTGGATCGTCAAGGCGCACGGCAGCTGTTCCGATCGTCGATGGGGCTGCCCGCGGACGTGCGGTCGGTGCCGCTGGAGGTCGCCGGCGAGACGCTGACGGTGGTGGTCCTCAATTTCGGCAATCCGCAGTGCGTCGTGCTGGTGCCGGCGCTGCCCGATGTCGAGCGCTTCCACCGGCTCGGCGCGGCGCTCGAACGGCATCCGTACTTTCCGCACCGGACGAATGTCGAGTTCGCGCTGGTCGAGGCACCGGATCGCGTGCGGATTCTGATTTGGGAGCGAGGCTGCGGCCCGACGCAGTCCTCGGGCACCGGTTCGTGTGCGGCGCTGATTGCGGCAGCGAGCTACGGCGGTGCGCATCGCGAGGCCGAGGTGCTGGCGCCAGGCGGATCGCAACGGGTGGCCTGGGGCACGGAGACCGTCTCGCTCACCGGCTGGGCGGAAGTGGTCTGCGAAGGGGAGTGGCTGCGGCCGCTGCCGACCGCCTGAGCGGCGCGGCGCCGAGCGCCCGGCGCCGGCCTTGACCGGGCGCAGTTTCTTCACCGATCTCTGAGGCGCGGCGCGCCGGTTTCTGCTGATCCTACCGAGTTCGCCGGTCAGCGCGCGCGGCGCGGCAGTGCCGTCGTCACGCCGTCCAACTGCCGACCGACATCCGCAATCGCAGTGGCCGCCGCGGTCGCGCCGTCGGTGGCGGCAGCGTACTGGCCCTTGTCGAAGGCTGTGCGCGCTTCTTGCACCTTCACGGCCAACTCGTCGATCTGTTGCCTGGGGCCGGCGAGCGCCTTGACCGGCGCTTTGGCGGCCTCGAGGTCGGCGAATCGCTTCTGCAGGGCGTCGACCGATGCGGCGGCGGCGGCCACCGCGCGATCGGCGGCGACGCGCGTGGTGGCCATGTTGTCGGCCGCCTCGCGGGCCGAGGTCTGGGCGCGGTCGCGCGCGTCGAGGGCGTCGTTCAGGGCCTGCCGGTAGTCGCGATCGGTGGCCGCCCGGCGCGCCCGTTCGAGCGCCGTGACCGCGGCGTTGAACTCGGCGGCGGCGTAGTCCGGCGCCCCGGCGGCGCGGGCCGCGTCGATGGCGCCCTGCGCCTGCTGCATTTCTTTCTCCGGCGGTTCGCCGCCGCACGCGCCGGTGAGCGCGGCAAGGACGAGGACGGTGCCCAGCAGCACGAAGCGGAATCGGGACATTCTTGTCAGTATACGTCGGCCTCGTCGGGTTCGACGCCGCGATCCCTGTAGTACGATGTCGCTGCTGTCGCCGGACGATCGGCCGCGCGAGAAGCTGCGCCGGCACGGCGCCGGCGCACTCGGCGACAACGAACTGCTCGCGCTGGTGCTCGGCACGGGCAACGGCGGTGGCGGCGTGCTCGATGTCGCCATCAGCGTGCTGAAAACCTGCGGCGGCGTCCACGGACTGGTGCGGGCGCGGCAGGCGGAACTGGCGCGGGTGAGCGGCATCGGGCCGGCGCGGGCCGCGCAGATCGCCGCCGCGGTCGAGCTCGGCCGGCGTACGCTGGTGCGGCAGCCGGGATTGCGGACGCCGATCCGCGTGCCGCGCGACGCCGCCGACCTGCTGATGCCGGTCTACGGCGGGCGCGCCACCGAACTGTTCGGCATCCTGCTGCTCGACTCGAAGCATCGGGTGTTGAAGACGTCAGTGGTGAGTGAAGGGACCCTCAACCGGACCATCGTCGAACCGCGCGACGTGTTCCGCGAAGCGCTCTTCGGATCGGCGGCCGCCGTGGTGCTGTTCCACACGCACCCGTCCGGCGACCCGGCGCCAAGCGAGGACGATGACCGGCTGACGCGCCGCCTGGCGGCGGCAGGAGTGCTGATGGGCGTGCAGGTCGTCGACCACATCGTGCTGGGCGACGTGTGTTACTTCAGTTTCAAGGAGAATGGCCGGCTCTAATGTCCAGGGTGCTGTACTTCGACTGCTTCTCGGGCATCTCGGGCGACATGCTGCTCGGCGCCTGCCTGGACGCCGGCCTGCCGCTGGCCGGGCTGCGCGAGGCGCTCGGCAGTCTCGCCGTGTCCGGCTACGAGGTGACGGCGCATCGCGTGCTGCGCTGCGGCGTGTCGGCGACGAAGTTCGAGGTCATCGAGCCGGCGGCCGGGTCAGCGGCCGCAATGGGCGACGGCCCCGGCGCCGCGGCATCGCCGGCGGGGCTCGTGGACGGCGACGCGCCCCCGGCTGGTCACGATCACGGCCACGGCCACGGGCACAGCCACGATCACGGCCACGAGCACAGCCACGAGCACGACCGCGATCATCGGCCGGCATCGGCCGGCGGCGATCCGCACGGGCACCGCAGTCTGGCCGAGATCGAGGCGTTGATCGACGGCAGCGCCCTGTCGGTGGCCGGCCGGAGCCGCGCGAAGGCGCTGTTTCGCCGGCTGGCCGAGGCCGAGGCGGCGATTCACGCCATGCCGATCGGCCAGGTGCACCTCCACGAGGTCGGCGCGCTCGATTCCATCATCGACATCGTCGGTGCGGTCCATGCGATGGAGTGGTGGCAGGCCGATCGCATCGTCTGCTCACACCTGAATGTCGGCGGCGGCATGGTCCGCTCGGCGCACGGCCTGTTCCCGGTGCCGGCGCCGGCGACGCTGCGGCTGCTCGGCGGCGCGCCGTTCTACGGCGGCCACGTCCAGAAGGAACTGGTCACGCCGACCGGCGCCCTGCTGGCGTCCGCATATGCCGACAGCTTCGGTCCGGTACCGGCGATGACGCTCGAGGCGGTCGGCTACGGCGCCGGCATGCGCGACAATCCCGGGACCCCCAACGTGCTGCGGCTGCTCGTCGGGCGGGAGACGGCCGCCGCGTCGCTCGAGCGCGTTCTCGTGCTCGAGTGCGAGATCGACGACATGAATCCGCAGATCTTCGGCCTCGTCATGGAGCGGCTGTACGCGGCAGGCGCGCTGGATGTCTACTACGTCGCCGCGCAGATGAAGAAGAACCGGCCGGGCACGCTGCTCACGGTGGTCGCGACGCCGGACCTGCGCGGTCGATTGTCGGACATCATCTTCCGGGAGACCACGACCATCGGGTTGCGATCACACGAGGTCGAACGGGAGCGCCTGGCGCGCGAGATCGTCCCCGTCGAGACACCGCTCGGGGCGATCCGCTTCAAGGTGGCCCGGCGTGACGGCGAGGTGGTGAACGCCGCGCCCGAATTCGACGACTGCACGAGAATCGCGGCCGCCCACGGCCGGACGGTGAAGGACATCCAGGCGCTCGCAGTGCGCTGTTATGGCGCCGGCGGGCGGGAACACGGACGCGAGTTGTGAGCCGCTTCTACATCACCACCCCGATCTACTACATCAACGCCGAGCCGCATCTCGGGCACGCGTATTCGACGATGGTGGCCGATGCCGTCGCGCGGGCCCACCGGCTGCTCGGTGACGACGTCTTCTTCCTGACCGGCACCGACGAACACGGGCAGAAGGTCGAGCGGGCGGCCCAGAAGGCGGGAATGCCGCCGAACCGGTTCGCCGACGTGGTGGCCGCCAAGTTCCGCGACCTGCTGCCGTCGTTGCACGCCTCGAACGACGACTTCATCCGCACCACCGAGCCGCGCCATCACGCGTCGGTGCAGGCCTTGTGGCGGCGGGTGCGCGATCGCGGCCATATCTACAAGGGCGAGTACGCCGGCTGGTACTGCACGGTCGACGAGGTATTCGTGCCCGAAACGCAGCTGGTCGATCGCCGATGTCCGATCTGCGGCAACGCGGTCGAGAGGATTGCCGAGGAGAGCTACTTCTTCAGGCTCTCGGCGTTCCAGCAGCCGCTGCTCGACCACTATCGCCGGCATCCGGATTTCGTGACGCCGACGGTCCGGCGCAACGAGATGATGACGTTCCTCGAAGCCGGCCTCGACGACCTCAGCATCAGCCGGACGTCGTTCACCTGGGGCATCCCGGTGCCCGACGATCCGGCGCACGTGATGTACGTCTGGTTCGACGCGCTGACCAACTACATGACGGCGGCCGGGTTCGGATCCGACGATGCCGCCAGCCAGCAGCGCTTCGCGCGCTACTGGCCGGCCGACGTGCACCTCATTGGCAAGGAGATCGTGCGGCAGCACGCGATCTACTGGCCGGCCTTCCTGCTCGCCGCCGATCTGCCGCTGCCACGCCAGATCGTCAGCCACGGCTGGTGGCTGATGGACGGCGCCAAGATGTCGAAGTCGAAGGGCAACGTCGCGCGGCCGCGCGACTACATCGAGCGCTTCGGTCTCGATGCGCTCCGCTACTTCGTGTTCCGCGAGATGGTCTTCGGTCAGGACGCGAACTTCGCCGACGAAGCGATTCTGACCCGCTACAACGCCGACCTGGCCAACGACTTCGGCAACCTGGTCAGCCGGGCGACGACAATGATCCACCGGGCGTGCGGCGGGCGTGTGCCGGCGCCTGTCGCGTCACTCCTCGGCCGTCCCGACGAGCAGCGGCTGCAGGAGAAGGTGGCGCGACTCATCGCGCAGGTCCGCGACGCGGTGACCGTCTTCCAGCTCAGTAGCGCGTTGCGCGACATCTGGGAGGTGATCGCCGACACGAATCGCTATATCGTCGTCCGCGAGCCGTGGAAGTTGGCGAAGGCCGCCGATCGCCAGGATGAACTGGCGACGTCGTTATACGTGGCAGCCGATACGCTGCGCGTCATTGCCGAGCTGCTGCGGCCGTTCATGCCGGCGACGGCGGAGCGGACGCTGACGATGCTGGGCGTCACGGCGGAAGCGGCATCATGGGCGACATTGGCGCCGGGAACCCTGGTGGCGGGGACCCATCTCGGTGACACGTCGCCGCTGTTCCCGCGCATCGAACAGACTGTGGAGGAGTTACGGCTCATGAGCAACGAAAATTCGAACCCGCCGACGGTGCCGGATGCGGTGCCGGCATCACCGCCCGCACCGCCGCCTGCGGTGGCGGCGGCGCCGGCGGCCGCGGCGACCGGGACGATCACGATCGACGACTTCATGAAGGTCGAGCTGCGCATTGCCCGCGTGCTGGCCGCCGAGCGCGTGCCGAAATCGAAGAAACTCCTGAAGCTGCAGGTCGACACCGGCGCCGATCAGCGGACGATTGTCGCAGGCATCGCCGAGGCCTACGAACCGGAGGCGCTCGTCGGGCGCACCATCGTCGTGGTGGCGAACCTGCAGCCGGCCAAGTTGATGGGCGTCGAGTCGAACGGCATGGTGCTCGCCGGCAGCATCGACGGCGGCCCGCCGGTGCTCGTCGGCTTCGACAGGGACATGCCGCCGGGCGCCCGCGTTCGATGATCGACAGCCACTGCCATCTCGCCGGCGACGACTTCGCGGCCGATCTCGACGCGGTCGTCGCGCGGGCGCGGACCGCGGGAGTGGCCGGCGCGCTCGTCATCCTGGCGGCCGGCGACCCGGCCGAAGAAGCCCAGGCCGGCCGGGTGGTGGAGCTGTGGGACGCCGTCCGGTTCGCGATTGGCGTCCACCCCCACGCCGCGCAGGCGTTCGCCGACGCACCGGCGCGCGCCGCCGAGGTCGTGCGCGCCCAGTTCGCGCGCATGCCGCTGGCGCGCGCGGTGGGCGAGATCGGTCTCGACTATCACTACGACTTTGCGCCGCGCGACGTGCAACAGCAGGTCTTCCGGGCGCAGGTGCGCCTGGCGCGCGAGCTGGCGCGACCGGTCGTCATCCACACCCGGGAGGCCGACGATGACACGATGGCGATTCTGGCAGACGAAGGGCAGGGTGAGGTCCGCGGCGTGCTGCACTGCTTCACGGGCACGCCGGCGCTCGCACGCGCCGGGCTGGACCTGGGCTTCTGCCTGTCGGTCGCCGGCATTCTGACGTTTCCCAAGGCGTCCGAGCTGCGAGCCACGATCGGCACGGTACCGCTGGACCGGCTCCTGGTCGAAACCGACAGTCCGTTTCTGTCGCCGGTGCCGTTGCGCGGCCGGCGCAACGAGCCGGCCCACGTCGCCTACGTCGCCGACGCGCTGGCGGCGGTGCACGGCATCGGCCGCGACGAGCTGGTGCGCCGCACGACGGCGAACTTCGACGCGTTGTTCGCCCCATAGCGGTGCGGCCCGCGGGCGCCCTCGAGAATCGCGCTCAAAGCACGCTCCGTGAGAGAATTACGCGTGTTCACCGGTTTGACACCCTTGGCGACTTATGGTCAGATTGACCGTCCCTAACTGAGCCGCTGTGCAGAAATCTCCTCTCGCCCTGTCGCAAATTTTCGAGCCGATTCGCGCCGACCTCGAGCTCGTCGATCGGGAGTTCGTGCGGCACGTCCAGTCGCAGGTCGCGGTCATCCCGGCGATCGGAAAGTACATCCAGGGCAGCGGTGGCAAGCGCATCCGTCCGGCGGTGCTGCTGATGGCGGCGCGCCTCAGCGGCTACACCGGCGATCGGGCGGTACTGCACGCCGCCGTCATCGAGTTCATACACAGCGCGACGCTGGTGCACGACGACATCATCGACGAATCGGAGTTGCGGCGCGGACGCGTCGCGGTTCATTCGCGCTGGGGCAACGACATCACGGTGCTGCTCGGCGACTATCTCTACATCAAGTCGATGTCGATGGCGCTGATGCACGACACGCTCGAACTCGTGCGCGTCCTCTGCGACGCGACGCTGCACATGATCGAGGGCGAGCTGTTCCAGCTGACCAAGAACTTCGACGCCGCCATCACCGAAGAGGAGCACTTCGAGATCATCCGCCGCAAGACCGCCTACCTCTTCGGCGGTTCGGCCCAGATCGGCGGCATGCTCGGACCGACGACGCCGGAGCAGCAGGGAGCGCTGCGCGACTACGGCTTCAATCTCGGCGTCGCCTTCCAGCTCGTCGACGACCTGCTCGACTTCACCGGCGACGCCGCGGCCCTCGGCAAGCCGATTGGCGCCGACCTGCGGGAAGGCAAGATGACGCTGCCTCTGATCCATCTGCTGTCGCGTGGCAGCGAGCGCGGCGACGTCATCGTCCGCGACATCATGGCCAACCGCTCGGCGACCGAAGAGCAGTGGAACGAACTGCTCGGGCTGCTCAAGGAGCAGCGGTCGATCGAATATGCCGAGCGGCGCGCCCTCGACTATGCGGAGTGCGCGAAGAAGTCGCTCGCCCCGTTCGCGCCGAGCGCCGAGCGCGACGCCCTGCTCGCGCTGCCGGACTACGTCCTCCAGCGGGATCGCTGAGCGGGTGGACAGCGATGTCCACCCGTGCGTCCGACCTCACGGCACGCCTGCTGCAGCTGCGTGACGCCATCCGGCATCACGAGGAACGCTACTACGTCCACAGCGACCCGGAGATCTCCGATGCCGAGTTCGATGCGTTGCTGCACGAACTCGAGCGGCTCGAGGCCGAGCATCCGGATCTGGTCACCCCCGATTCGCCCACCCAGCGGGTGGCCGGACACCCGACCGCCGGCTTCACGACGGTCGAGCACCTGACGGCGATGCTCAGTCTCGACAACGCCTACTCCGACGACGAACTGCGCGCCTTCGACGAGCGCGTCCGCAAGGCGGCGGCAACGGGCGAGGCGCCGGTCGCCTACGTCGCCGAACTGAAAATCGATGGTCTCAGCATCGCGTTGACCTACGAGGATGGCTGCCTCGTCCGTGGGGCGACGCGCGGCGACGGCAGTCGCGGCGAGGACGTGACCGCAAACGTCCGCACGATCCGGGCGATCCCCTTGCGCCTGCGCGGCGGCCCGGGCGGACGGGTGGAGGTGCGCGGCGAGGTGTACCTGCCGCGCGCGTCCTTCGAACGGGCGAACCGTGAACGCGAAACGGCGGACCTGCCGCTGTTCGCCAATCCGCGGAACGCCGCGGCCGGCACCATGCGGAACCTGGATCCGGCGCTGGTCGCCCGACGCGGACTGTCCGCCTTCACCTACCAGCTGGTCGGTGACGCGACGCCCGAGCGGGCTCATCACGCCGATACGTTGCGGGCGCTGCGCGATTGGGGACTGCCGGTCGAATCGCACTGGCGTCGCTGCGAGGACATCGACGCGGTCATCGCGTTCTGCGGCGAGTGGGCCGCGGCGCGCCGGGCCCTGGCCTTCGACACCGATGGCGTCGTCGTCAAGGTGGACGATCTCATCGTCCGCGAACGGCTGGGGTCGACCGCCAAGTTCCCGCGTTGGGCGACGGCGTTCAAGTTCCCGGCCGAGCAGGCGACCACCGTGCTCCGGCAGATCGCCGTCAACGTCGGGCGGACCGGTGCCGTGACCCCGTATGCGGTGCTCGCTCCGGTCGTCCTCGCCGGATCGACGATCTCGATGGCGACGCTGCACAACGCCGAGGACATCGCGCGCAAGGACCTGCGCGAAGGCGATCGCGTGCTCATCGAGAAGGGTGGCGACGTCATTCCCAAGGTCGTCAAGCCGATCCTGCCGCATGCCGCCGGCAGCGCGCCGTGGCAGATGCCGACGGTATGTCCGGCCTGCGGCAGCACGCTGCGTCGCGACGACGAGGAGGTCGTCTGGCGTTGTGAGAGCACGACCTGTCCGGCGCGGCTGCGCCGCGGCCTCGAACACTTTGCGTCGCGGACGGCGATGAACATCGAAGGGCTCGGCGAATCGCTGATCGATGCGCTCGTCGGCCGGCAGCTGGTCACCGATGTTGCCGACCTCTATCGGCTCACCGGCGAGCAGCTGGAACAGCTGGTGGTCGCGCCGAGAGATCCGAAATCCGAGCGCGCACGGCCGCGGAAACTCGGGAAGGTCGGCCGCAACGTGGCCGAACAGATTGAGCGCAGCAAGCAGAACGACCTGTCGCGGCTGGTGTATGCCCTGGGGATCCGGCACGTCGGGGAGAAAGCCGCGTCGACCCTGGCGCGACAGTTCCGGACCATGGACCGCATGCTGGACGCACCGGTCGAAATCCTGACGAGCGTTCCGGAGATCGGACCGGTGGTCGCGGCGGCGATTCGCGCGTTTGCCGACGAGCCGCGCAACCGCCGGCTGGTGGCGGACCTGACGGCCGGCGGCGTCAACATGGTGAGCCGCGCGCCCGAGCCGTCGCGGGAGCCCGGCCGGCTCACCGGCCGGACCTACGTGATTACCGGCACGCTGGCGTCGATGAGCCGGGAGGCGGCCACTGCGGCCCTCGAGCGGCTCGGTGCCAGGGTGAGCGGGTCGGTCAGCCGGAAGACCACTGCCGTGATTGCCGGCGAGGAGGCGGGCAGCAAGCTGGAGAAGGCGCGCCAACTCGGCCTCGAAACGCTGGATGAGCAGGCTTTTCTCGCCCTTATAATGGAAACCTGATGTCCCGCCGGTTCACCCTGGTCACCGTTGCGCTCGTCGCCGTCCTCGCGTTCCTGATCGGCGCGATTGTGGCCGGCGGCCTGGGCCGGCCGCGAGTGGCGGCCGGCGAGCCGGCGCCGCGACCGACGCTGAGCGCGCCGCGGCGGGCCGCGGCGGACGCCGTCGTCGGCAATCCGCTGGCGAACTTCGCCGACATCGTCGATCGCGTGAACCCGGCGGTGGTCGGCATCGACGCGACGACACGCGGCGCGGACGGCGCCGGCCGGCGGCGCCGCCGCACCGACGGGGTCGACCCGTTCGACTTCGACTCGGGACCGCGCAGCGATCGCGACGCGCCGCGGCGCGGCGCCGGCAGCGGGTTCATCATCGACCCCGACGGCAGCATCCTGACCAACCATCACGTCATCGAGCGCGCCGAACGGATCATGGTCAAGCTCTCCGACGGGCGGACGCTGCGGGCCCGCGTGATCGGCGCCGACCCCGATACGGACGTGGCGCTCATCAAGGTCGACGGCGAACGGAACCTGCCGGTCGCTCCGATCGGCGATTCATCGTCGCTCAGGATGGGCGAGTGGGTGTGCGCCATCGGCAATCCGCTCGGCTACGAGCACTCGGTGACCGTCGGCGTGGTCAGCTTCCTCGGCCGCAAGCTGTTCGACGCCAGTCTCGACAATTACATCCAGACGGATGCGGCGATCAACTTCGGCAACAGCGGCGGGCCGCTGCTGAATGCCCGCGGCGAGGTCATCGGCATCAACTCGGCGATCAGCTCGCGAGCCAGCAGCATCGGCTTTGCGGTGCCGATCAACGGCGCCGTCGCCATCCTGCCGCAACTGCGCGACACCGGCAAGGTGTCGCGTGGCTACATTGGCGTCGCGCTGCGTGACGTCGATGCCGATCTGGTGCGGTCGCTGAATCTCACGGTCAATGAGGGGGCGCTGATTCAGGACATCACCGGCGGCTCGCCGGCCGAGCGCGCCGGGCTGCGTCCCTACGACGTCATCGTCTCGTTCGAGGGACAGGAGATCGCGAACGACGACGAACTGATTCGCGAGATTGCGGCGCGGTCGCCCGGGACGGCGGTGTCGATCGGCCTCCTGCGTGACGGGCGCCAGCTGCCGGTGACGGTGAAGCTGGCCGAACGGCCGTTGCGCGCCGGCCAGGCCGACGGGGCGCTGCCGGCGGCGCCGTCACCGTCACGCCGCGGCGGCAGCGGCGCCGACCCGCTCATCGGCCTGTCGGTCCGCGACATCGACGCGTCCACCGCCCAGCGTCTCGACCTGCCGAAGCCGACCCGCGGCGTGCTCATCCTGCGCGTCGAGCCGCTCAGCTCGGCGTTCGATGCCGGCCTCGAGCGCGGCAGCGTGCTGCTCGAGATCAACCGGCAGCGCGTCGACTCGGCCGACGCCTTCCGGCGCGTCGCGCGCGACGCGCGGCCCGGCGACATCCTGACGCTCTTCGTCTACGCGCCCGACGTCGATCAGCGCCAGCTGAAGACGGTCCGCGTGGAAGGGCGCTGACCCACCCGGCGACACCGCCAACGACATGGCCAAACCACGCATTCTGGTGATCGACGACGAAGCAGCGATCCGCGATTCGCTGAAGATGCTGCTCGAGTACGACGGCTACGAGTTCGTCGGCGCCGCGACCGGCCAGGAGGGGCTGGCGCTGGCCGAGCGCGACACGCCGGACCTGGTGCTGCTCGACGTGAAGATGCCCGGCATGGACGGCATCGAGGTACTGGAGCGCCTGCGGGTGCTGAACGACACCGTTCCGGTGGTCGTGGTCTCCGGCCACGGCACGATCAGCACCGCCGTCGAGGCGACCAAGAAGGGCGCGTTCGACTTCATCGAGAAGCCGTTCGCCAGCGAACGGGTGCTGGTCAGTCTGCGCAACGCCCTCGACCAGCGACGGCTGCGCGACGAGAACCGGACGCTGAAGAAGGCCGTCGAGGTGCGCCACCAGATGGTCGGCGAGAGCGGGCCGCTGAAGCAGGTGATGGCCGCCATCGGGCGGGCGGCACCGACCAATGCCACCGTGCTCATCCAGGGGGAGAGCGGCGTCGGCAAGGAACTGGTGGCCCGGACCATCCACCGCAACAGCCTGCGCAGCCGCGAGCGCTTCGTCCAGGTGAACTGTGCGGCGATTCCCGAGGAGCTGATCGAGTCGGAGCTGTTCGGCCACGAGAAAGGCTCATTCACCGGCGCCACCGAGAAGCAGCTCGGCAAGTTCGAGCAGGCGGATCGCGGGACGATCTTCCTCGACGAGGTTGGGGACATGAGTCCCAAGACCCAGGCCAAGGTACTGCGCGTCCTGCAGGAGGGCGAGGTGGAGCGCCTCGGGTCGGCGCGAACGACCAAGGTGGACGTCCGGGTCATTGCGGCGACGAACAAGAACCTGGAAGAGGAGATCGAGCATGGCGGCTTCCGCGAGGATCTCTACTTCCGTCTCGCGGTGATTCCGATCCACGTCCCGCCGCTGCGCGAGCGTCCCGAGGACATCCCGCAGCTGATTCGCCACTACATCGACTACTTCTGCCGCGAGAACAACGCGCGGCCGCGGCGCGTGACCCCGGCCGCCATGGACCTGCTGCAGCGCTACCGCTGGAAGGGGAACATCCGCGAGCTGCGCAACACCGTCGAGCGGCTGATCATCATGACGCCGACCGACACGATCGATGTCGTCGACCTGCCGAGCGCCGTACGTAACCCGTCGGCGGCGCCAGCCGTCAGCGCGCGTCCGGGCGCGCCGCCGGCCGAGGCCGAGGTGCCCAAGGCCGGTACCTTGCGGGAGTTCAAGGACAGTACCGAGCGGTCGTACCTGGTGGCGAAGCTGCGCGAGAACGGCTGGAACATCTCCAAGACCGCGGAGGTGATCGACACGCCGCGCAGCAACCTCTACAAGAAGCTCGAGCAGTATCAGATTTCGCAGGAAAGCGACGGTTAGGACAGGTCCGCCGCGGTCCGCCCCCCCGGCCTCGGCCGCGGTCCGGCCATCAGCGCTAGAATGTACCGTCGCAGTGAGCCAGACGGTCGCCGTTCGACCCGGCTCTTCGGTCCTCGCGCGGTGTCGACGTCGGTCGCCGTGGTGGCCCTCGCCCGCAACATCGGAGCGAGGCTCGAAGAGCCGGGTCGGAGGGAGGAAAGTCCGAACTCCGCAGGGCAGTGCGCCGGGTAACCCCCGGTCAGGGCAACTTGAAGGAAAGTGGCACAGAAAATATACCGCCGGCCGTGGCGTTCTTCGGGACGCGACGGCGGGTAAGGGTGAAAAGGTGCGGTAAGAGCGCACCGCGCCGGCCGTAAGGTTGGTGGCAGGCAAAACCCCGCACGGAGCAAGACCAAATAGGGAAGCGCTCGAGGACGGCCCGTCCGAAGCTTCCGGGTCGGTTGCTTGATCTCGCCAGTGATGGCGAGGCTAGAGGAATGATCGTCACCCTTGAGCGAGTGGCCGGGGCGTCCACGCGGGCGGTCCGGGCACGAGCGAGGGGGGACAAAATTCGGCTTATCGGCTCGCTGCGACGCTTTGCCGACGGCCCGTCTCCACCATTCGTCCGGGTTCCTGCCATCATGAAGCGAGCTTCCGTCATCCTTGTGTCCACCATCACGGTGATCGGCGCGCTGGTCAGCGTGACTGCGCAGCCGCAGTCCCCGGGGGTGATCAGGCCCCGTCCCGCGGAGGGGCGTGACCCCGAACTGAAGCCGCCGACCATCCGGGAGTACAAGCCGCGTTCGACGTTGGTCGTGCCCCAGCATCCGGTGCCCAAAGCGAAGTTCCCGGTCATCGATCTGCACGGGCATCCGCCGACGCTATCCGGCCCGGACGTGGTCCAGCGCGTCGTCGAGGCCATGGACCCGGTCGGGGTGCGTCTCATGATCAACGCGAACGGGACGTCCGGGGAGCGGCTGAGGCAGTCTCTCGCCGCCATCAAGAACAGCCGATACAGCGATCGGATGGCGATGTTCACGGCCATCAACGTGCGCAATCTGGCACCGGGTGACGGTGTGACGATTGCGCAGCAGCTGGAGGCGGACGTCAAGGCCGGCGCGGTCGGGCTGGGCGAAATCATGAAGGACTTCGGGATGCGAGCCGAGAAGCGCGACGGCAGCCGGCTCACCCTGGACGATCCCGAACTGGACGTGGTCTGGGACACGGCAGCCCGGCTGAATATTCCCGTGCTAATCCATGTCGCCGACCCTGCGGAATTCTTCCAGCCGCTCGATTACACGAATGAGCGGTGGCTCGAGCAGGCGTTGTACCCCGGTCGCCGCTATCAGGACCGATCGCGATTCCCATCCTTCGAGGGCTTGATGGGGGAACGCGATCGCATGATCGCGAAGCATCCGAAGACGACGTTCATCCTGGCGCATCTCGGCTGGCACGCGAACGATCTGGCCCGGCTGGCTGCAATGTTCGACAAGTGGCCGAACGTGCACGGTGAGGTGGGCGCCATCCTGTATGACCTCGGCCGGCAGCCGCGCATGGCGCACGACTTCTTCGTGAAATACCAGGACCGGATCCTGTTCGGGAAGGACTCCTTCCAGCCCGACGAGTATCCGTATTACTGGCGGACGTTCGAGACGGCCGACGAGTATTTCGACTATTACCGCGACTATCACGCGTTCTGGAAACTGTACGGCATGGCGCTTCCAGACGCAGTGCTGAGGAAGCTGTATTACGGCAACGCCTTGAGACTGATCCCCGGCCTTCCCCGAGCCGGCTTTCCGAGCGAGGATTGACACGCTATGGCTTCGTATCTGGTCACCGGCGGCGCAGGATTCATCGGTTCGCACCTTTCCACGGAACTCGTGCGCCGAGGCCACCGTGTCCGGGTCGTCGACAGCCTGATCACCGGTAAGAGGCGCAATCTGGATCACCTGCCGCAGGTCGAGTTCGTGCAGGGCGATCTCGCCGACGCCGCCGTCGCGACCGCCGTGGTGCAGGGGGTCGACTACGTGCTCCACCAGGCGGCCATTCCGTCGGTGCCACGCTCGGTCCAGGATCCGATTACGTCGAACCGGGCCAACATCGATGCGTCGCTGAACATCCTGGTGGCGGCGCGTGATGCCGGCGTCAAGCGGCTGGTCTATGCCGGATCGTCGTCGGCCTACGGCGACACCCCGACGCTGCCGAAGCGTGAAGACATGCCGACCAATCCGCTGTCGCCGTACGCGCTGCAGAAGCTGGTCGCCGAGCAGTACTGCCAGCTCTTTACCCGGCTCTATGGCCTCGAAACGGTGACCATCCGTTACTTCAACGTCTTCGGCCCGCGGCAGGATCCGGGCTCGCCCTACTCGGGCGTCATCTCGCTGTTCGCCACGGCGCTGCTCGAGGGGCGCCAGCCGGTGATCTACGGCGACGGCGAACAGACGCGCGACTTCACCTACGTGGCGAATGTCGTGGACGGCGTGCTGCGCGCGTGCGAGGCGCCGACGGCGTCCGGTGAGGTGATCAACGTGGCAACCGGCGGACGCATCTCGCTCAACGAGTTGCTGCGGACCATGAACCGCATCGTCAACTCGAGCATCACGGCCACCTACGCCGACGGTCGCGCCGGCGATGTCCGTGATTCGCAAGCCGACATCAGCAAAGCGCGCGCGGTGCTCGGCTACGAGCCGCTCGTCCAACTCGAAGAGGGGCTGCGGCACACGCTCGAATGGTGCCGGTCGGACGCGACGGCGGCCGCCGCGCGGTAAACCGCGGGCGTCGATTCTCCCACGCTGGCCGCTGCCGGCCGTCCGCCGGCAGCGGCACCTCGCCACCAACTCCCGCACTTCCAGTCAGTTCCGCGGACGCCGCCGGCCGACCGCGGCCGGCGACCGGCTTGCTCCCCCTCCACCCGACCCGGATCCGCGACATTACTTTCGTCGGGGCCGACCTCCCACCGCAACGCGGAAGTCCGCGGATTCGGGTCGTCGTGGTGTTGCGGCGCGACGGGCGGGCGAATCAGCGTGCGCCCCGTCGAACCGCACGATGAAGGAGGCGTGCATGGATCGGATGTTTCTCTCGTTGTTCGCGCTGGCGGTTCTCGTGCTCGGTGTTCCGCCACTCCAGGCGCAGGCACCGGCGAAGGGCGACGCGAAGCCGGCGGTCGTGCTCAACCTGAACACCGCAACGGCGACGGAACTGCAGGCGCTGCCCGGCATCGGTGCCGCGACGGCCGCGCGGATCGTCGAGTACCGGCAGAAGAACGGTCCCTTCAAGAAGATCGAGGAGCTGATGAACGTCCAGGGCGTCGGTGAGAAGAGCTTTCTCAAGCTGCGTTCGCAGATCACGGTCGCGGCCAGGGCCGACGCCGGGCGGACGCAGCAGTGAGGCGGGCCGGAACGGCCCGGCCGCGAGTGCGGCCGGGCGACGGCCCTGCCGCCCGGGCCCTCGGCTTCTCTTTCATCGAACTCCTCTTCGTCGTCGGTGCGACGGCGATGATGAGCACCGTCGCGGTTCCGGTTCTCTGGCAGGCCACGGACCGCTATCGCACGATGGGCGCCGTCAGACACGTGGTCGCAACGCTGCACCACGCGCGAGCCGATGCGATCGTCGGCGGAGCGTCGGTCGCCCTTCGGTTCGCGCCGACGGCGGACGGGATCCGGTTTACGACGTATCGGGACGGCGATCGTGACGGCGTCTCGACGGCCGACATTCTGGATGGCACCGACCCCGTGGTGGCGACGCCGCGTGGCCTGGGCGAGTTCGGCGCGGCAGCGTTCGGCGTCTGGCCTGGCATCTCGGCACCCGACGGGACGGTGCTCTCCGACGGCGACCCGATCCGCGTCGGAGCCGCGAACCTCGTGTCGCTGACACCGGACGGCACGGCGACCCCCGGTACCCTGTACGTGCGAGGGCCGGGCGGACTGCAGTACGCGATTCGCATCCACGGCGACACCGGCAAGGCGCAGATCCTGCGGTATGCGCGGGGCGAGCGGACATGGCGGACCCAGTGAGCGGCATCCCCCCCGGCGGGAGCAGCGGCGGGGGCGGAGACGACGGCCACGCTCGGGAGCGGCGCGCCGAGCAGCGACATCCGGCGCAGGCGTTCCATGCGATTGCGACGGTCCGCGTGCGGCCCGGCATCCAGGCGACGCTGATTGACCTGTCGGCCAGCGGCGCGCAGCTCGAAACCGCCCGCCGCCTGCTGCACGGCAGCTTCGTGCACGTCCAGTTTCTGACCGGTCACGGCGTCACGACGGTTCGGGCGCGGGTTGTCCGCAATCACGTCGGCACGCTGTCGGCGTGTCTCATCCGCTATCGCTCGGCGGTGAGGTTCGACCGGCGGCTGTCGTGGCTGCCGCCGA
>CADEDC010000009.1:0-51154 GCA_902825985.1 uncultured Acidobacteriota bacterium
CCGCTGTTGAACGCGAAGAGCACACCAATCTCGTTGCCGCTGAGCAGTTGGCGGACCACGGCGTTGTCGGCGCCGTTCGACGACACGTAGACGACGCTGCCGGTGAAATTGTGCCGCAGGTCGAGCGGATTCGGGCCGCGGTCACGATCGAGGTTCGTCGGATCGGAACGGCCCGGCTCGGCCTGGACGGTCAACTGCGTGACCAGCGGGGCGTTGTCCACCGCCTTGCCGAGCGAGTACTGCGCGTTGAACGTCAACCCCGCTCCGACGCGCTTGGTCGCCTGGAGCGACAGCGACTTGAACGTCGACTCGCCGAGCGATCCCACTTCGTAGATATGGTTGAATCGCGGGTCGACGCGGGTGCTGGCATTTGCCGCGCCGGCGAAGATGGGCCGGCCGTCGGCGAGCGACCCGACCGGATTCGCGAGGTTGATGTCGGTGACGACCGGCAGGTTCCAGCCTTTCGCGTACATCACGCCAATCGCCGTCGTGAAGTCGTTGCCGAACGCCTTTTCGAGCTGCGCGTTGGACTGCCAGGTGCGGGCGACCTCGAACTCCGGGCTGACCGCCCACGGCGACTGCAGGGACAGGGTGCCGGTCGGCACCGGATTCGGGAACGCCGGCGCACCCGCGGTCTGGCCGCTGGCATTGCCGCTGCCGCTGAACGTGTAGACCGGGGCCTTCGGCAGGCCGGACAGCTGCAGCGCCTGCTCGTAGCCGCCGAGAATCGGCTGGTCGAACATCAGTCCGGTGCTGGCGCGCAGCACCGCGTCGCCGCCGAGTGCCCAGGCGACGCCGACCCGCGGGCTGATGTTGTTCGTGTCGACGTTGAAGGACCGCGTCTGCGCCAGCGGTGCGTCGGCCAGGCCGGCCGGATACCGGTAGAGGTCGTAGCGGAGCCCGTAGAGCAGCTTGATGCGCGGGTGCACCTGCCAGTCGTCCTGCACGAACGCCGCGAACAGATTGGTGCTCATGTCGAAGGACGTGTCACCGGTGATCTGCGCCACCGTCGTGTACCCGATCGGGTTGGCACCGCTCCTCGCGGCGAGATACGAGGCGATGTTGGGGAACGTGTAGTGGAACTGCGGCGCCGCCACCCGCTCGTCGTAGACGTGCTGCCAGTCGACGCCGAACTTGTAGCTGTGGTTGCCGCGGACGTACGTGAAGTTGTCGATGACCTGCCAGATCTTCTGCTTGAAGTCGAAGCCGGCGCTGTTCTGGCCGGTGTTGGCGAACGGGCCGCCGAACGCCACGGCCGGGCTCGTGATGGTAATCGCCGGGCCGGTGCCCGAGTCGGCATTGGCCGACGACGACTGGTGGCGCTGCGCAAACTGCACGCGCAGCTCGTTCAGGCGGTTCGAGCCGAGCGAGGTGATCAGCTGGGCCGCCGTCGAGTGCATGCCGTCGAGGAAGTCGGTCTGCCGCTCGAGCGTCGCGCCGCCGCCGGTGCCGGCATTGTAGGGGGCATCGTTGGCGAAGCGGATCCAGCGAGCCGTCAACCGGTTGTTCGCATTCAGCTGGTAGTCGACCTTGCCGATGGCGAACTTCGCCGTCTGCAGGTTCGGCGCGGCGGCCGGCTGCGGCGGCAGCCCGAGCTGCTCGACGACCGCCGGCGACGCCGTGATCAGGCTGTTCGCCGACAGATCGCGCCGCGTCTGTTCCCAGCCGGCGTAGAAGAACATCCGGTTCTTGATGACCGGCCCGCCGAGCGACGCCGTTCCGGTATCGACCTTGGTCGCCGGACGAACGGCATTCGCCGCCACGGGCGGGCAGGCCGCCGCCGGGGTCGTGCTGCCGCAGCCGAAGAAGAACGGGAACGCGCTGAAGCCGTTGCGGCGGAACAGGTAGCTTGCCTGGCCGCGGATGGCGTTCGTGCCCGACGGCGTGACCGCGTTGTAGACCATGCCCATCGCCTGGCCGAACTCCGGCGCGAACCCGGTCGTGATCACCTTCACCTGCTCGATCATCACTTCCGACATCGGCAGCAGGCGAAGGCCGGCACGATCCTTCTCGGTGTTCGTATTGCCGTCGATCTGGTAGTTGATGCGCATCGCCTGGCCGTTGGCCGCCAGGCGCGGCACGCCGAACTCGACGTTCTCGTAGCCGGTCACCCCGGGCTGGGCGAGCGCGAAGTTGTACGGATTGCGGGCGACGAGCGGCAGGCTGTGCACCTCGAGGTCGCTCATCGTATGGCCGATGTCGATGCGCGCGAGATCCAGCGCCGGCATCTGGTCGGCGCTGACCGTGACGGTCTCGTTCACGGCGCCGACTTCCAGCTCCGGATTGACGACCACCGTGGCACCGACCGAGACGCGCAGCCCCGTCTGCTCGAACTTCTTGAACCCCTGCAGTTCGGCGACGACACGATAGGCGCCGAGCGGCAGCAGCGGCGCACGGAACAGCCCGTCCTCGTTCGTGAGGACCGAACGCTCCGCGCCGTTGTCGGTATTGGTGATGGTGACGATGACGCCGGGCAGGATGCCGCCGGACGTATCGGTGACGGTCCCCTCGATGGAACCGTTCGCGGCCTGCGATTGCGCGGCCGCGGGTGACGCTGCGACGAGCAGGCCGAGCACGATGGCGCTGAGAAGACGAATCATCGAATTGCGGGCTCCATGAATGAGGTCAGCTCGGAGTATACCCCCGCGCTGCGCGTCGCAGGACCGCCTCGTAGTAGTCCTCATACAGTGGAACGATGCGCGATTCGGAAAACCGTTCTTCGACGATCCGGCGGGCGGCGCGCGCCATCTCCGCCTGACGCGCCGGGTCGGTGGCCAGCCGCACCGCGGACGCGGCCATGCCGTCGAGATCGTCGGTGGCATGGAGGAACCCGTTGACCCCGTCCTCGATGACCTCCGGCAAGCCGCCGACCCGTGACGCCACCACCGGCACCTCGCACGCCAGCGCCTCGAGCGCGGCGAGGCCGAAGCTCTCCTGCGAGGACGGCAGGATGAACCCATCGGCCACCGACAGCAGCGGGACGACCTGCTCCTGCACGCCGAGAAACGCCACGTCGTCCGCGACGTCGAGCTGGCGTGACAGCCGGACGGCCTCGCCCATGTCGGGACCGTCGCCGACCATCAGCAATGTCGCCGGCACCTGCGCGCGGACGCGCGCGAACACCTCGATCACCACCGGGGTCCGCTTCACCGTCCGGAAGTTCGACACGTGGATGAACACCGCCTGCCCGGCTGGCGCGAGGCGGGCTCGCAGGCCGCCGACGTCACGGCGGCGGTAGCGCGAGCAATCGAGGAAGTTCGGAATGACACGAATCTCCGACCGGACGCCGAGATGGCGAATCGTGTCGGCCTTCAGGCTCTCCGACACCGTCGTGACGCCGTCCGACTGCTCGATGCAGAACGCCACCGTCTCCTTGTAGGTGGGATCGCCGCCGAGCAGCGTGATGTCGGTGCCGTGCAGCGTCGTGATGGTGCGAGGAACGGGCGCCGCCGGCGGCGCGGTGCCGCGCCAGGTCGACGCCAGAATCTGGCGCGCGAGATACGCGGCGGTCGCGTGCGGAATCGCGTAGTGCGCGTGAACGATGTCGAGCCGTTCGTCGCGCGACACCTGGACGATCTTGTTGGCGAGCGACAGGAGATACTGCGGCTCCCGGAACAGCGGATAGGTCGGCGTCTCGACGCGATGGAACGACAGGCCGGGCGTGTAGTCGGTGAGGCGTACCGGCGTGTCGGCACTGAGGATGTGGACGCGGTGGCCGCGCGCCGCGAGCCCCTTACCCAATTCCGTGGCGATGATGCCGCTGCCGCCGACCGAGGCGTAACAGATGATGCCGACGTTCATGGCAGCGCCCGCAACAGGCTGCCGCGGACCGCCAGGTCGCGCACGACGAATCCTTCGGCCCAGCGGCAACCGGTGATGGCGCCGAACTGCGCGTCGCGACTCTCGATCAGCTGCCGGAACAGCGGGGTGTTCAGCCGCGTCGCCGCCGCGGCGCCGTCGGGCGGCCGGAACTGGCTGACGTGGCAGTCGAGCGCCTGACGCTTCTTCTCGTAGTAGTCGGACACGTCGATCACGAACGACGGCGGCACGCTGTCGTTGATGAAGTAGTAGCAGATCCAGTCGACCTTCCACGCCTCGCCTTCGCCGGGATAGCGGCGCAGCCCGGCATTGAAGGCGGCTTCGGTCAGCACCGCGCTGGCCGCGACGTGATCCGGATGGCGATCCGACCAGTACGGCACGGCGATGGTCCGCGGCCGGTGGGCCCGAATGAACGCGACGGCATGTGCGAGATGCGCCGGATCCTTGCCGATCTGGCGATCCGCCCAGCGCAGGTTCTCGCGGAACCGCGCGCCGAGCACCCCACGGGCAGCCTCCGACTCCCGCATCCGGACATCAGGAGTACCGTTGCTCCCCATCTCGCCGGCGGTGAGATCGCACAGGCCGACGCCATGCCCCATCGCCGTGTGGCGGGCGATGGCGCCGCCCATGCCGATCTCGAGATCGTCGGGATGCGGGCCGAAGACGAGCAGATCGAGCATGGGACCCTTCCCGGCGCGCCTATCCGCGCGTGAACCCGAATACCTCGTCCACCGGATCGGTTTCGGCGAGGTAATGGCGCAGCAGGATACGGCTGGCGAGATACGCCTCGGTCACCGAGTGGGCGCCGCCGCCGAAGGCGAACAGATGGCGGGGAAAGTTGCGATGCGGACCGATGTACGGCAGGCCGTCCGCGGTCTCGCCATAGAGCGCGTCCCAGCCATGTGACGGTGCGAGGCCGGAGATGTCCGGAAACAGCGTCGACAACTCGTACATCAGCTGCCCGGTACGCTGCACGAGCGTCCTGGCGCGGGCGCCAGGCGTCGCCGCCGGACCATCGGCTCCCGACACCAGCAGCCGCTCGTCGTCGACCCATCGGACGAAGTGCGCGGGGTCGGCCGAATCGACCAGCACGTGCGTCATCGCGCCCAGCGTCCTGCGCACACGGGCCGGCACCGGGTCGGTCAACGCCAGGTAGGTGTGCCGCGGGGTGACGTGGCGAACCAGGGAGGGAAACAGTCCGGTCGGTCGGCCGGTGGCGACGATCACGCGGTAGGCGGTGACCGTGGCGTCCGCGGTCACGACCGCGACGGCCGTGGGACCGGTCCGGATCCGCTTCACCGGCGAGCGTTCGAACAACGCTGCGCCGCGATCCACCGCGGCCATCGCCAGGCCGAGGGCGGCGCGGTAGGGATCCAGGGTTGCCCCGTCACGCGTCCGGATGGCCGCCGTCACGTCGGTACCGGCCTCCGGCCGGGCCTGCCGGGCGTTGGCCAGCACCGCGTCGAGTCCGGCGTCCTTGCGGGCCCGCGCCTCGCGCTTCAGGGCGGCTGCCTGCTCGACGGTCCGGCCGATGACCAAGGAGTGCCGCGGTTCGAGGGCGCAGCGCACCTCGAGGCGCCGCAGGAGCGCCGAGAAGTCCAGCGCGGCGCGCCGCCACGCCTGCCAGGCCCGCCGTGACGCCCGGAGTCCGAGGCTCTGCTCGATCTGGTGGAATCCCCCAGGCGGAACATCGGCAAGCCAGCCAAAGGCGTCGGCGCTGCTGGCCCGACCCACCTGCTCGGCTTCTATGAGGACCACCTTCACGCCGGCCGCGGCGAACGCATACGCCGCGGCACACCCGGTCAGGCCGCCGCCGATGATGGCCACATCTGTCGACACCGGCGTCTTGAGTCTGGGATACGCAGGGACCCGCGACCGTGGATAACGCTCCAGCCAGGGAGACTGCCCGTACCTCGCCATGTGGCGGCATCATAACTGACGACGGCACAGGCGGGGTTTCCGACGTGGCGGCCGAGGCCGCCTACCTCCCCTGCTCGAACGGCTTGAGGACCGTCGCGATGAACTGATGGGTGGGGGTCGGAACGCCGAGCATCCTGCCGAGGCGGGCGATGGTGCCACTCAGGAACGGCAGCTCGAGCCGGCGCCCACGCTCGAGATCCTCCAACATCGAAGACTTCGTAGCGGGCGGCATCGCATGGTATGAGGCGACAATCGCCGGAATGACGGACGGATCGAGGGCAATCCCGCTCGCAATCGCCACCGCGAACGACTCGGCCAGCGCCGCCTCCAGCAATTGGCTCAAGCCCGGGTCGTTCACGATGACGCCCATCGGGCACCGCGTCACGGCCGTCAGGCCGCTGAACGCGGAAAGGCGCGTGAACTTCGTCCAGATCTCGACCTCGATGGCATCGCTCAGCACCGCCTCGAAGCCCGCGCCGTCGCAGGCGGCGCGCAGGTCACGGAGGGACGGCGGCGCGGCCCCGGCGAGCGGCCCGAAAATGAGCCGCCCCATGGCCGTGTGCCGGATCACGCCAGGCTCCGAAATCACCGCCGAGACATAGCAGGTGCCGCCGGCCGCGTGATCGCGACCGACCGCGGCGGTCAGCATGTCCACGGCGGCGACCCCGTTCTGCAGCGGCACCACGACGGTCTGCGGACCAATCAGCGGCCCGAGGGTCGGCAACGCCGACTCGACGTCGTAGAGCTTGACCGCAAACAGGACGACGTCGGCCGGACCCACCGTGGCGGGATCGTCGGTCGCCGACACCGCCGGCAGCACGACGTTGCCCTCGGGACTGTCGATGCGAAGGCCGTTCCTCCGCATGGCGGCGAGATGGGCGCCGCGCGCGAGGAACGTGACGTCCACACCCGCCGCCGCCAGCCGTCCACCGAAATACCCGCCGACGCCACCGCTGCCGACGATCGCGACCTTCATGTTGACGATGGTAATGCAGGCGCGCCGTGATGATCGCTGCCTCCGGGCGACACCGATTCGAGGTTGGCGGCAGGATTGCTCCGGTCCGGAGCATGTCAGAACAGGTCCAGTCGGAACCGAAGTCCCCGTTTCCCGAACAGAAGCTCAGCAAGCCGGGTCTGGAGTCAGACCTCACGCCGCGACCCCGGTACGAAGCACCGCACTACCGGCCGGCCGGCAAGCTTGACGGAAAGATTGCGCTCGTCACCGGCGGCGATTCCGGCATCGGACGCGCCGTCGCACTCATCTACGCGCGCGAGGGGGCGAACGTCGCGATCACGGCGCTACCCGAGGAGCGCCGTGACGCGGCCGAAACCCGGGCGGCGGTCGAGGGCGTCGGTCGGCGCTGCCTCGTCATCGAAGGCGATCTGACCGATCGCGACGTGTGCGTCGAGGCCATCGAGCGGACCGTCGCCGAGTTCGGAGGGCTCGATATCCTGGTCTCGAACGCCGCCCACCAGAACCGCAAGCCGTCTCTCGAAGAGGTGGACGACGAGGAATGGGATCGGACGTTCAAGACGAACGTCTATGCGTACTTTCGTCTCGTCCGGGCGGCTCTGCCCCACCTGAAAGCCGGGGCGTCGATCATCGCCACCGGATCGGTCGCCGGCATCAAGGGGTCGCCGCAACTGCCCGACTACTCGGCGACCAAGGGGGCCATGCACGCGTTCACGAAGGCGCTGGCACAACAGCTCATCAGCCGCGGCATCCGGGTGAACTGCGTCGCGCCGGGTCCCGTCTGGACGCCGCTCAACGCCGCCGACGAAGGGCTGCCGCCGGACAAGGTGGCGCAGTTCGGCGCCAAGACGCCGCTGGAACGGCCGGCGCAGCCGGAGGAGATCGCGCCCGCCTACGTCTTCTTCGCGTCAGACGCCGACTCCAGCTTCCTCACGGGAGTGATCCTTCCGGCGCTCGGCGGCGAGACCGTCGGCGGATAGATCGGGGTCACTCCTGCGATGCCGGCGTGTCACCCTTCTTGAGACGATCGCGAGCCTTCTCGACATCGCGGTGGAAGACGAACAGGTTGTCGGCCTTGCCGTCCGGGTCGGTGAAGTTGAACTGCTTGCCGCCCTTCAACTTGATCTTCAGATTCTTGTCCAGGTAATCGATTTCGAACGTCTCGAACTCCAGCAGGCCCGATCGAAACGCATCGTCCTTGTCAGTGGTTTCGTAGCGCAGACCCTGTGGGGTGGCGACCAGGCGGCCCTTGCAGGAGCCCATGCGGTGCTTGTGAATGACGTCGATCCTGGCGTCGAGCCGCACCTCGCGCAGCTTGATCGTGACGTCGTTCGCGCCGGGATTCAGCGTGACGTCACGTGCGACCCCCTCGAAGCCGGGCGCGGAGATGTTGATCTTGTGCGCCCCGGCTTTGACCTCGGTGGTGGTGAGCGGCGTCTTGCCGACGAACGTACGGTCGACGAATACCTGCGCATCGGGCACGTCGCTGTCGACGCGCAGGGTGACGAGGTCGGGGTCCGGGGCCGGCGCCGGTGGTGGCGCGGGTGCCGGCTCCGGCTTCGGAGCGGCGGCGCGGCGGCGCGGCTCCGGCGCGGGCGGCGGTTCCGGTTTGGGCTCCGGCTTCGGCGCCACCGCCGGTGGCGGCGCGGTCGGCTTGGGCGCCACCGCCGCGGGGTCGTCCACGGACTTGGCTGGCTCGGGCGACGAACATGAAGCGGTCACCGCCCCGGCAATCGCCAGCCCGGCAACGAAGCGAATCAGCACGCGTGTGTCCACGGCGACATCCTCAGTGATGGAGTTCCAATGCCATCCTAGCCGAGCTCAGTGCACCAGCGACTGCTGGATCAGCGTCTTGAACCGCTGCCGCAGCCGATCCGGATCGGCCGGCGAACGCTGGGTCATCAGCACGGTGACCAGTTCCGCCTGCGGATCCACCCAGAAGATCGTCCCGGCCGAGCCGTCCCATCCGAATTCGCCGCGATTCGCCGGATAGGGCAGGGCCGCCGGATTGAGCACCACGTTGACGTTGGCCAGCCCCCAGCCCATCGACCCGCCGCGGGCCGCCAGGACTGCCTCTGGCAATCCGTTTGCCACCATCTGCGTGACGGTGTCGCGACGGAGCAGCCGTACCCCGTCCAGTTCACCGCCGTTCAGGAGCATCTGGGCAAAGCGGACGTAATCACCCGCCGTGCTCACCAGTCCGACCGCCCCTTCGATCAGCGCCGGTCGTTCGGTGAACGGCACCGCCTCGAGCTCGACCGGCTGCAACCCGCCACCCGCCGCCGGTCCGTAGACGGTCGTCAGACGCGGCCGTTGATCGTCGCGCGTCCAGAAGCTCGTCTCCGTCATCTTCAACGGCCGGAAAATCCGATCGGCCAGGAACTGATCGAACGGACGGCCCGAGCGCACTTCCACCAGCCGCCCGAGGACGGTGCTGGACTCGCTGTAGCGGTACCGCGTCCCCGGATCCTCCATGAGCGGAACCCGGACGATATTGGCGACGAACTGCGGCAGACCGATGGCTCGTGACCGCACCTCGGCCTTGCGATACTCGGGCGACGTGCGGTGATTGAGCCCAGATGTGTGCACCAGCAGGTCTGCCACCGTGATCGGCCGCACCGGCGGCCTCAGGGAGCCATCCGGGTTCGCGACGCGAACCGCTGAGAGCTCCGGCAGGTGCTGTGACACCGGGTCGGTGAGCGCGACCCGTCCCTCTTCGACCATCATCATCACCGCGACCGCGGTCACGCTCTTGGTCATCGAGTAGATGCGGAACAGCGACTGGTCGGTCATCGGCACCCGCGGCTCGAGCGACTGGGCACCGACCGCCTGCGAGTAGACGAGCCTGCCGTGCCGCGCCACCATCGCGACGGCACCCGCGATCTTCTGTTCCGCCACGAACTGCTGCAGCAGGGTCGTCGCTTCCGTGAGCCGGACGTCGGACAGTCCGGCATCGCGTGGTGTCGTGCGCGGCAGCGGGTCGGCAGCCGCGGCCGACAGCAACCCGAGTCCGAGCGCCGCCACCGAGCCCACCGTGAACGCCGCCGCCGCAACATGACGCAACCGCATCCTGAACTCCGTGTGGAACGGGGTAACGCGTGAGATGGCTAGTAACCCAGCTGCTGCAGGCCGTCGGCCTTGCCGTTGACGGTGCCGTGCTGCAACCACTCGAGCGACGCGCGGAACAGCAGCAGCCGGTTGCGCTCCCACATCGCATTGTGCGACGAGCACGCGAGGTCGACAAACACCTTCTGCGTCGCACCGAGGTCCGTGTAGAGCTGGCGGACGCGCTCGATCGGCACCTGTTTGTCGTGCACGCCGGCCACCATCAGCGTCGGCGTCTGCGTCCGTGCCACCATGGCCTGGTTCCACCCCCAGGTGGTCGTGTTGGGCGCCCGGCGCACACCGCCGCCCCAGGTGCGTCCGACGACATCCGAGGCGACCATCTCGGACCACACCATCTCGCCGATCGCCGGGTCGTACTGGTCGGCGCAGCCGACCTGCCGGTCCCAATTGGCGATGAATTCGGCGTGCGACTGCGTGTTCATCGCGACGCCCGGCACCGGCAGCTTGGGCGCCGCCGCCGGGGCGCTGCGGTTGTAGGCGGGCGCCAACAGCACGAGCCTCTGCACCTTCTCGGGGTGCTGCGCCGCATAGCCGGCGGAGCGCGGGCCGCCGAGCGACCAGGCCACGAGACTCACCTGGTCGACCCGGCGCAGCCCGCGGATGTAGTCGACCACGGCGTCGATATCGTCCCAGTCGCTCTGGATGGTGGTCAGCTGGTGGGGATATCCCGGCGCACACGGCCCAGAAAGCAGCGTCGGGATCAGCTCCGCCTGCTCGGCCGGCGCGAGGTTGCACGGGTCGTTCATCGCTGCCGGACGGGTCGACCGTCCGTAGCCGGTCGTGTCCATCGCGAAGACGTCGTAACCGGCCCGCGCCAGGAACGCCATCCAGCTGTAGTCCGGTGCCGGCACGTCGAAGGCGACCTCGGCCGGGGTGCCGGCGCCATGGATGAACAACACGACGCGGTTGGCGAGGTTCGGCGAGCGCAGCACGGTGCCGGCTTGCGTCCGCTCACGTACGTAGAGGCTGACCGGCTGACCGGCGATCGCCGGCACGGTGGACGGGCGGCGGACGTAGTGATCGACGCTGAGGAGCCGCCCGCCGTCCTCACCGCGGAGCGGCTGGACGGCGACCAGCGCCAGGCACGCGCCGACGCCGGCCGCGACGGCCAGAGCGGCACGTAGGTGCGAGTTCCGATTGCGAAGCATGGCGGGGCGTCCTTTCGGAGGGGCGTTCGCGCTCCCGCCGGGTAGTGTAGCGCGGGTTCGCGGGGTCGCGGGTTCGCAGGTTCGCGGGTTCGCAGGTTCGCAGGTTCGCAGGTTAACGGGTTCGCAGGTTCGCGGGTTCGCAGGTTCGCGGGGTCGCGGGGTCGCGGGGTCGCGGGGTCGCGGGCCGAAAGGGTGACGCTCGTCATCGGCTCGTCGCGTCGGGTCCGGCACCCACCCGTCTTGCGACGCCTTCGACGAAGTCGGTCCGGGCGACGAAGCCGAGCCGTTCGTAAACCCGCCGGGCTGCGACGTTTTTGTGGCGCACGTTCAGCACCACGGTCGGAATCCGGCGGGCCAGCGCCTCGACGACGACGGCGGCGGTCACCAGCCGGCCGTAGCCGCGGCCGCGCCGGTCGCGGCGTGTGTAGACGTTCCCAATCGCGCAGACGCCGACGTCCGCCGCGACGATGTGCGTGCCGGCCGCCGCTACCAGCCGGCCGTCTTCGCGGATGCCGCGGAAGCAGCCGGCATCGAGCATCGACGCCATGAAGAAGTCCGGCGCCTCCCCGGCGACATCGCCATCGGCGTACAGGTCGCGGATGTCATCGGCGTCGCCGCGCCCGAGACGCTCGACGCCTGCGAGATCGGGCGCGACGAACGCCGCGCGCTCGAGCTGCATGCGCCACATCGGGTGGGTCGCGACCAGATCGAAGCCGGGCGCGAGCATCGCGGTGACGCCCGGCTGGATCTGCAGCGCGATCTCCGGCGCTTCGATCTCCTGCAGCAGCGGCTGCACCGCCACCGGTGCCCCGATGGCGAAGACGATCGGCGTGGCGAACTCGCGGTAGACGAGCACCAGCGCCTCGTCATCGGGGGTGGCGCGCCATTCGGCGTAGGGTGCGAACGCCGGGCTGAGGTCGCCCAGGGCGTAGGCGGACCACGCGCGATCGCGTTCGAGCCGGGCCCGGACGCGGCCCAGATCGGTCAGGCGCGGGCTCACACCGCCCCGCGGTCGATTGGTACGGCGGCCGGCGCCGGCACGACATGCACCGCCAGCTGGTCGAGCAGCCGCTCGGCGCT
Source organism: uncultured Acidobacteriota bacterium (assembly GCA_902825985.1). Taxonomy (GTDB): domain Bacteria; phylum Acidobacteriota; class Vicinamibacteria; order Vicinamibacterales; family CAVVIG01; genus VFZL01. The sequence goes on from CADEDC010000009.1 coordinate 12,067, forward strand.
GTCGGCCACCGTGATCAGGCGGCCCGCATCGCGCGCGACGAACCCCTCGTCGATCGCGTGGGCGATCAGGCTCAGGAGCGGATCGAAGTAGCCCTGGACGTTCAGCACGCCGACCGGTTTGCGGTGCAGGCCGAGCTGCGACCAGGTGAGGATCTCGAACAGCTCGTCGAACGTGCCCCAGCCGCCGGGCAGCGCGATGAACGCATCGGCAAGATCGGCCATCAGCGCCTTGCGCGCGTGCATCGTCGCGACGATCCGCAGGTCGTCGAGGCCCGTGTGCGCCACTTCACGGGCCACCAGCGCCTCGGGGATGACGCCGATCACCTGACCGCCACCGGACAGCGCGGCGTCAGCCAGCACGCCCATCAGTCCGACCTGGGCGCCGCCATACACCACCGCCAGATGCCGGGTCGCCATCGCACGACCGAGCGCCTCGGCCGCCGACCGGTATTCGGCGCGGACGCCGAACTTCGACCCGGCGAACACGCAGATCCGGTTCATGCGCGGACGACGACGCCGTAGCGCTCGGTGAGAATGCCGGCATGATGGCGCACGTGGCCGGCCATGATGAACGCCAGCGCGCGCGCCGACGTCGGTGCGCCGTTCACCACGCCGCGGCGCGTCCATCCGTCGTCGTCCAGATGCCTGAACATCAGCACGTGACTGCGGCGCAGCGTCGCGAACTCCTCGGCGAGTTCGTCGATCGGCACGCGGTCGTGCGCCGCGGCGACGGCATACGCCGCCTCGTCGAACGACGCGAGTGAGTAGTGTTCGCCGCGGGCGATGGCGAGGGCGCGAAAGCCGAACACGCGCTCGCCGTCGATCAGGTGGCCGAGCAGTTCACGGACGCTCCATTTGCCCTCGCCGTAGCGATACCCGGCGCGCGCATCGCTCAGGCCACTGAGCGCGTCGTGCACCGTGGTCGCCTGCGCGTGCAGCAGCGCCGGCACGTCGGCTTCGCTGACCAGCGACACGTAGCGCTCGAAGTAGTCGGCATATTCATGACTGGTCGGCCGCATGCTTCCTGTTCCCTTCCGTGCGGTACCCGCCTACACGTTGAACTTGAACAACATCACGTCGCCATCCTGGACGACGTACTCCCTGCCTTCCATCCGATACAGGCCCTTTTCGCGCGCCTGGGCGACCGATCCGCAGCGGACGAGGTCGTCGTAGGCGACGGTCTCGGCCTTGATGAAGCCGCGCTCGAAGTCCGTATGGATGACGCCGGCGGCCTTCGGCGCCGTGTCGCCGACGTGGATCGTCCAGGCACGGACCTCCTTCTCGCCGGCGGTGAAGTAGGTGCGCAGGCCGAGCAGGTGATAGGTGGCGCGAATCAACGCGCCGGTGCCGCTCTCGTCGACGCCGAGCTCCTTGAGGAACGCCGCCGCCTCGTCGGGCGACAGATCGATGAGGTCGCTCTCGATCTGGGCGCTGATCACGACCGCTTCGCAGGCCAGGTGCGTGCCGACGTAGTCGCGCACCTGGGTCACGTACGGGTTCGCGGCGGCGTCCGCGAGATCGGTGTCCTTGACGTTGCAGGCGAAGATCGTCGGCTTGTCGGACAGCAGGAACAGCGGCGTCGAGAACGCCCTCTCGTCGGCGGTCAATGGGACGGTGAGGGCCGGCTTGCCGGCGTCGAGCGCCGTTTCCAGCTTGACGAGGACGGCGTCTTCGGCGGCCGCGTGCTTGTCGCCACGCTTGCTGTCCTTGGCCACCCGTTCGCGCCGCTTCTTGACGGTGTCGAGATCGGCGAGCATCAGTTCGGTGTTGATCACCTCGATGTCGCGAACCGGATCCACCGAGCCCGACACGTGCAGGACGTCGGCATCGTCGAAGCAGCGGACGACCTGGACGATGGCGTCGACCTCGCGGATATGGGTCAGGAACTTGTTGCCCAGCCCTTCGCCCTGACTCGCCCCCCTGACGAGGCCGGCGATGTCGACGAACTCGATGACGGCGGGAATCACCACCGAGGTCTTGGCGATCGCCTGCAGCTGCGACAGGCGCGCGTCCGGAACGGTGACGATGCCGACGTTGGGGTCGATCGTGCAAAACGGGTAGTTTGCCGCCTCCGCCTTGCGGTTGCGGGTGATGGCATTGAAAAGGGTGGACTTGCCGACATTGGGCAGACCGACGATTCCGGCTCTCAGCATGTGTGCATTAGGATAGCGCGGCCGCGGCGGCTTTGCGGTACGCTTGAGGCGATTGCGCGCCGTCGATCTCTCTCCCGTCCCACGGCAGGATCAGACGCAGCGGCCGTTCGACCTCTTCCTGATTTTCGTCGGTGCGAACATCGTCGCCACCACGCTTCAGGTCGGTGCGACGCTGCCGCGTGGTCTGTCGTTCGGCGGCACGCTGGCGGTGATCGCCGCCGGCGCGCTCGCCGGCGCGGCGCTGGTCGGCGTCCTCGCCCCGATCGGATCGCGCCTCGGCGTGCCGTCGATCGTCGCGACCAGGGCGGTGCTCGGCTGCAACGGGGCGCGGACGCTCGCCGTGCTGTTGTTCGTGACCAATTTCGCCTGGATCGCGATGAACAACGTCATCGCGGCGTCGATCACCGTCCGCCTGATCGGCGTCGGCAGCACGGCGGCGTGGGCGGTTGGCCTCGGTGTGCTGGCGACCGTGGTGGTCCTCAGCGGACCGCGCGGCGTCGCGCTCGCCGACCGGATCGCGGTGCCGCTGCTCGTCGTCTCGGGCATCGTCTTCACCGTCGCCTGCCTGCGGCGGCCGTGGCCGATACCGCCGGCGACCGCCAGCGTGGCCGAGACCTTCGGCGGGCTCGACATCGTCGCCGGCTATCAGGTGTCGTGGCTGTTGATGTTCGCCGACTACCCGCGCTATGTCGCGTCGGGGCGGCGGGCCGGCGTGGCGGTCTTTCTCGGGCTGCTGCTGACGGCGCTGTGGTTCATGCCGCTGGGATACGTGGCGTCGCTCATCGCGCAGTCGGCGGATCCCGGCATGATGGTCTACGCCGTCGGCCTCGGCTGGTGGGGAGCCGTGCTGTTGACGGTGGCGACGCTGACCACCAACTTCGTGAACATCTACATGTCGGCGCTGGCGTTCAAGTCGCTGTTCCCGGCGGCGAACGACCGCTCGGCGGTCTGGCTGATTGGCGGCATCGGCGCCGCGCTCGGCGTCCTCTCGACCTCCTGGATCGAGCAGTTCGCGAACCTGACGCTGCTGCTCGCCGGCATGCTCGTGCCGATTGGCGGCATCCTGCTCGCCCACTACGTCGTCCTGCGCCGACCGGTGGCGGTCGCCGACCTCTATGCCGACGCCGGCCCCTATCATGCCAGCCGCGGCTGGTCGCTGGCCGGCACGGCGGCGTGGCTCGTCGGAGCGGCCGTCTTCCAGTTCAGTCACGGCATCGGCGCCACCCTCCCCTGCCTCGCCGCGTCGATCGTGGTCTATAGCATGCTGGCGCGTCCGGGGCGCCGCGCCCGGTAGAGCACGTGCCGCCGGATGCGATGGCCGTCGGGCAGGAGCGGATGGTCGAAGTCGCCGGCCGGATCGCGCTGCATGCCGATCCGCTGCATCACCCGCTGTGATCGCAGGTTGGCGGGAATCGTGAACGACACGACCTCGTCGAGACCGAGGACGTCGAACGCATAGGCGAGCGCCGCCCGCGCCCCTTCCGTGGCGTAGCCGGCGCCCCAGAACGGCACCGCCAGACGCCAGCCGATCTCGATTGCCGGCGCGAACGGCGCCTCGAACCGGACGTGCGACAGCCCGATGAACCCGGCAAACCGCGTGACGCCGGGAATCTCGACCGCCCACAGCCCGAACCCGTGCCCGGCGAGGTGGGCGCGAATCCGGCCGACGACGGCCTCGGTTTCCTCGCGGGTCAACGGCGCGGGGAAATGCGCCATCACCGCCGGGTCGGCGTTCATCGCGGCGAACCGATCGACGTCGTCGTCGCGCCAGTCGCGCAGCCACAGCCGCGGCGTGTCGATGATGATGCGGCTCATCGGCGCCCCGCCCCGTGCCTACCTGGCGGTCCGGTGGCGCGCGAGGCGGGCCTGCAGATGCCGGCGGACGTCCGGCCACTCCTCGGCGAGGATGCTGAACATCACGGTGTCACGCACCGTGCCGTCGCGACGCGCCTGATGCCGACGGATGACGCCGTCCTTCTTCGCCCCGATCCCCTCGATGGCGCGCTGCGACCGGACGTTGAAGTTGTCGGTCCGCAGGCCGACGACGCGACAGCCGAGCGTGTCGAAGGCGTGCGTCAACAGCAGCAGCTTGCACGACGTGTTGACGTGGGTGCGCTGGCACGACTGCGCGTACCAGGTCCAGCCGATCTCGACGCGATCGATGGCCGGCACGATGTCGTGATAGCTCGTGCTGCCGAGCACCTGCAGCGTCTCGCCATCGCGGACGGCGAAAGCCAGACGGTGGCCCGCCCGCCGTCCGTCGAGCGCCGACTCGATGTACGAGGCGGTCTCGCCCGGCGCCGGCACGCTGGTGAACCACAGCTCCCACAGCGCACCATCGGCGGCGGCCGCCGCCAGTTCGTCATGGTGGGCGTGTGAGAGGGGCTCCAGACGCACGCCGTGCCCTTCGAGCGTCACGGCCTCGACCTGGATCATCGCAGCACCTCCGCGCCTGCCGCTGCCTGGCCGGCGCCCCGACGATCGGGCGGCGCGCCTCGCAGGCCCGCCCGCTGGAGCCCGGCGGCGCGTCTCACGGTATCACGCGGCGGCCGGCGCCGGCTCAGGTCTTGAGGACGGTCTGGACTTTCGCGGCGAGGGCGCGCGGCGTGAACGGCTTCTGGATGAAGGCGTCGCCCTCCTCGCTGACTCCGCGCCGCGTCAGCGCGTCGTCGGCATAGCCGCTCATGTAGAGGACCTGGATGCCGGGGCGGTGCGCGCGTACCTTGTCGGCCAGCAGCCGCCCGCCGACGTCGGGCATGACGACGTCGGTGAGCAAGAGGTCGATCCGTCCGGCGTGCGACACTGCGGCAGCGAGCGCGGCGGCGCCCGATCCCGCTTCGAGGACGCTATAGCCCTGCTGCTGCAGCACGGTCCGCACCACGCGGCGGACCCCGTCCTCGTCCTCCGCCAGCAGGATGGTGCCGCGGCCCTTCGGCGCCGGCGCGTCGCCGACAGCTGCGAGCGTCGGGGCGACGGCACGCGCCACCGCAGGCAGCAGCACGGTGAACGTCGTCCCGACGTTCGGGGTGCTGTCGAGGCGGATGGCGCCGCGCGCCTGCCGGACGATGCCGAACACGGTCGACAGCCCCAATCCGGTGCCCTTCCCCCGCTCCTTGGTCGTGAAGAACGGCTCGAAGACGTGGGCTTTGAGGTCGTCGGTCATGCCGCAGCCGGTATCGGCCACCGACAGGCTGACGTAGCGGCCGGGATCGCACTCGTACTCCGCCGTGGCCGGCGGCGTCACGAGGACAGACCCGGTGCGGATCGACAGCACGCCGCCGTCCGGCATCGCGTCGCGGGCGTTGACGGCGAGGTTCATCAGGAGCTGCTCCATCTGTCCCGAGTCGACCTTCACCGGATCGAGCGCCGGATCGAGATCGATCGCCAGGCGGACCGTCTCGCCGAGCAGACGACCGAGCATATCGGCCATCGCCTCGACGATGGTGTTGAGGTCGACGATACGCGGTTCGACAATCGCCTTGCGACTGAACGCCAGCAGCTGGCTGGTGAGTTTGGCGGCGCGGCTGCCGGCGTCGCGGATCGCGACCACGTCCTCACAGAGCGGGTGGTCGGCCGGCAGGCCGTTCAGCAGCAGTTCGCTGTGGCCCGAGATGACGGTCAGCAGGTTGTTGAAGTCGTGCGCGATGCCGCCGGCAAGCAGGCCGACCGCTTCCATCTTCTGCGACTGCTGCACCTGCTCCTCGAGCCGGCGGCGCGCGGTGACGTCCTGGGAGACGCCGCGCAGGCGAACGACGGCACCGGTCTCGTCGGTTTCCGTCGTCGCGACCGAATACACCCAGCGGACCTGGCCGTCGCGCAGCATCCGGTGCTCGACCTCGTAGTGGCCGCCCTGGAGCGCCGCGTCGAAGGCGGCGCCGACCCTGGCCATGTCGTCCGGGTGAACCGACTCCTGCGGCGGGGCCGCACCGGGCGTCGTCGCCCGGATGCCGGTCAGGCCGGCGACGATCCCGGCGTCGCCTTCGCAGGTCTGCGTGGCGATGTCGAAGCTCCAGACGGTGAACTTGGCAATCGCCTGCGCACGGCGCAGGGCGTCGATGACGTTGTGGAGCGACGCTTCCGCCCGCTTGCGTTCGCTGATGTCGCGCGCGACCCCGATGCCGACTCGGTCGCCGCCGACCCAGAACGGACTGATGCTCACCTCGACCGGAAAGGTGGTGCCGTCCTTGCGCCGGTGCCGCGACTCGAACGTGACCGGCGATCCGCGGCTGAGAACGGCGAGCATCTTGTGGAGCTTCTCGCGGTCGATGTCCGGGTCGAAGGCGGTCGGCGACTGCCCGATCAGTTCGTCGCGCGTCGTCCCGAGGCTCTCCAGCGCCCGGCGATTGGCGTCGGTGACGACGCCCTGCGCATCGTGCACGAACAGGGCGTCGCTCGTGTTGTCGACGATCATCCGATGCCGTGCCTCGCTCGCCAGCAGCGCGGCAATCGTCCGCGCGTGTTCGATGGCGACGCTGGCGAGCCTGACGGCGCCGTTGATGCTCTCGGTCCACTCCGGTTCAGGCGTCTTGGGCTCGCGCCAGTAGATCGCGAAGGTGCCGAGCACGTCGGGCGTCAGGTCACGGCGGGCGGGCCGGCTGCCCATGACAGGGTACGACCAGCACGATTTCAGCCCCCACGGTTCGGCGAAATGGCGGAAGTCGTTCCACAGCGGGTCGGCACCGATGTCGGCGACGATCACCGGCCGGCCGCTGTAGGCCGCCGTGCCGCAGCTTCCGGCGGTGGCACCGATGGTGATCCGATCGACGGACGTCAGGTAGGCGGCCGGCAGCGACGGACCGACCGGCTCGATCAACTGCTGCCGGGCCGGCTCGAACTGGTGCACCGAGCAGAGCGCCCCGGGAAAACGCTGCTCGACGAGCGCCGTGATGCGGGCGAGGATGCCGGGCAACGGGGCGGCGGCGGCGATCTCCTGCAGCACCTGGTGCTCGAGCTCGCGCTCCCGGGCGAGGGCACTGGGGGTGTGGCCGGATGGAATCACCTGGTGGTTCCCGAGTGGGCCATTGCTGGGTTCACCTTAGCCATGTCCCGCGTCCGTGTCAAAACGTCCGGACGTCGCGATCCCGGCCGCCGGCCGGCGTCCGGATCACGTCGGCGACGCAGGCAGCCGCCGCGGCGAACGAAAACGGCTGCGCGGCGCGATCGCCGTGCCCCGGCAGGTCGACCGCGATCACCCTGAACTCGTCGGACAGGGCACGCACCTGCGGCAGCCAGACCTTGCGGGACACTACCGCCCCAGGGACGAGGACGAGCGCCGGCGCGGCGCCCGGTCCGGCGCGGTCGACGCCGAAGGTCTCCGGAAATCCGGCCGTCATGCCTGCAGTATAGTGGCCTCGTGCAGTCCTGCCTCGTCGCCGTCGGCGGCCTGCTGGCGCTCGGCCTCGCCGCCCCCGGCGTCGCGCAACCGGTGTCGCTCGAGGTCGCCCTGGCGCGCACCGCCGCCTACATCGACACGTTCGTCGAGCGGTTCGGCAATGTCGTCTCCGAAGAGCGCTACCAGCAGGAGGCGGTGCCGGCCATCCGCGCCGGACAGCTGGGCGGCCGCGGCGCGATGGCCAGCGTGCCGCCGACACAGAAGCGGACGCTGCGCTCGGACTTCCTGCTGGTCAAGCCGGACGGTTCGCTCGACTGGTTCCCGTTCCGCGACGTCTACGAAGTGGACGGCAGCGTCATTCGCGATCGCGAAGGACGGCTCGCGAAGCTGTTTCTCCGGACCGAGGAGCCGGTCGCGCTCGACCGGGCGCGCCAGATCGCGCAGGAGAGCTCGCGTTACAACATCGGCGACGTCATCCGGACGATCAACAATCCGGTGATTGCACTGGCGTTCCTCGAGCGCTCGTACCAGCAGCGCTTCACGTTCACCATGGGGAAAGCCGATCCGGCGCTCGGACCGACGGCGTGGGTGCTCGAGTACAAGGAGACGCAGCGTCCGACCTTGATCCGCGGCGACGGCGACAGCAATCTGCCGACCTCCGGACGCACCTGGATCGACCTCGACACCGGCCGTGTGCTCAAGACCGAGTTCATCATCGAGGCGCCGTCGATCACCGCCCGCGTCACCGCGGTCTTCACCCCGGACAGCCGCCTGGGCATCAACGTCCCGGCCGAGATGATCGAGGAGTACAAGCCGTCGGCCGGCGGACGCATCAGCGGCAAGGCCACCTACGGCCGCTTCCGCCAGTTCGCGGTCAGGACGGCGGAGGAGATGCAGGAACCGCAGCCGCGCTGATCGGCGGCGGGAGCGCCCGGTCAGCGTGCGGCGTAGTAGGCGTAGAGCATCTGGTCGAGGACGACGCCGTCCTTGATCGCGCTCTGCCGCAGGCAGCCCTCGACGACGAAGCCGCACTTCTCGAGGACGCGGCACGACGCCAGGTTGTGCGCGAAGGGCAGCGCGTAGACCCGGGTGAGGCGATGGCGGGCCACCGCGTGGTGGGTGACGGCACGCAATGCCTGGCTGGCGATGCCGCGGCCCCAGAAGGGTTCGCCGATCCAGTAGCCGACTTCCGCCGATACGCGCTCGATGTCGTGCTGCGGCAGGTAGCCGATGCTGCCCACCGCTTCGCCGCCGACGTCGATGGCGAAGAAGGTCTCGTCGCGCAGGTCGCGGACGTAGCGGAGGTAGTCGCGGGCGTCGGCCAGGCGGTAGGGGTGCGGCAGCCGGTCGCGCAGGTTCAGCCAGATCTTCCGGTTGTTGGCGTATCGTGCGAGCGGCTCGGCATCGCTCGACCGCCAGGAGCGGATCCGGCAGCCGTCGAGCCGCACGTCCATCCGCTAGACCTTGAGGCCGAAGACCGGTCGCAGACGCGTGCCGATCACGTTCCCGAGGAACGCCGCGGCAAACCACAGCCAGCCGTGCAGGCTCGTCGACGCGATGCCGCTGAAGTAGGCGCCGATGTTGCAGCCATAGGCGATGCGGGAACCGTAGCCGAGCAGGAGTCCGCCGAGCACCGCCGCGACGAGCGAGCGGCCCGGGATCCGCCATGACGGCGCGAAGCGTCCGGCGAGGCCGGCCGCGATCAGCGCACCCAGCATGATGCCGACGTTCATCACGGTGGTGATGTCGGTGAGCAGGCTGCCCTGCAGTTCGGCGGTACGGGTCGGCGTCGACCAGTACGGCCAGGAAGCGACATCGACTCCGGTCGCGGCAACCAGCTTCGACCCCCAGAGGGCGAATGCGCTCGTCACGCCCCACGGGCGGCCGGCCAGCACGAGGGTGGCGATGTTGATCAGCGCCAGGGCGACGGCACCGGCCACGATGGGCCACGGCCCGCGCAACCAGGAATCGGTGCCCGTCCACGTCAGGAAGCGGACGCGCGCCCCGTACTGCCGGCGCTCCATGTTGTAGGACAGCAGCGCGACGGCGCCGAACAGGATGAGGCTGACGACGAAGGCGCCACCGGCGCCGAAGGTGCGCATCAAGGAGAAGGTGCCGAGCGACGGCGTCCCTTCCCACGCCGGCATGTGCAGGACGCCGACCACCGACCCGGCGATGAACGACGTCAGCGTCACCAGCATGCGGACGTTGCCGCCGCCCGCCGTATAGAGCGTGCCCGAAGCGCAGCCGCCACCGAGCTGCATACCGATGCCGAACAGGAACGCGCCGCTCGCCACCGCCAGCCCGAGCGGCGCCGCCGACCCGCGGACCGGATGCCCGAACACCTGTCCCATCGCAATGACCGGGATGAAGACGGCCGCGGCGATGGCGAGCATCAGCATCTGCGCCCGCAATCCCTCGCCGCGCCGCTCGGCAATCATCACCCGCCACGACGACGTGAAGCCGAAGGCCGCGTGATACAGCGCCACGCCGGCCAGCACGCCGACGAGGAACAGCGCCCCCTGCGTCCAGCTCACGACCCGTCCGACCAGCAGGGCGCCGATCACCACGAACGTGCCGGCTGCCGCGACCGGCGGCAGATTGACCGGCCGCGACATCGAGACGAGGCCGCGCCCGGGGTGGTCCGCTACGATAGCCATTCGGCTCAGTATCACCCGTATGGACGGCGGCGCGCCACTGTCCCAGGCGGCGCCGGCCGGCTACCCCGGCGGCTGGCGGCGGCCGTCCGGGACACCGAGCACCGCCAGTCCGCAGAGGATGACGACGCCGCCAATCGCGACCAGCCCGGCACTGAAGCTCTGCGTCCGATCGCGCAGATAGCCGAGGACGTAGGGGCCGATGAACCCGCCGATGTTGGCGACCGAGTTGATGATGGCGATGCCGGCGGCGGCGTTCGCGCCGTGCATGGACGACGTGGCCAACGACCAGAACGGTCCGAAGATCGCGGCCAGCCCGGCCATGGCGAGCGACAGCCCGATCATCGAGGCCACCAGGCCGTCCACCGCCGACGAGACGATGAGCGCGGCGCCGCACACCAGCGCCCCGCCGGCGACGTGCCAGCGCCGCTCCGCCGTGGCATCCGAGTGGCGTGCGGCGATCAGCATCGCAGCGACGCCCGCGAGGTACGGCAGCGCGCTCAGCACGCCGACGCCGAGGCTGCCGCCGCGATAGCTGGTCTGGATGATCTGCGGCAGGAAGAAGCCGAACGCATAGAGGGCGAGCGGCACGGCGAAGTAGACGATCGACAGGCGCCACACGCGGCCGCTGCGCAACGCGCCAAGCGGTGACTCGCGATCGTCGCCTGCCGTCACCTCGCCGCGCACGGCTGCGACCAGGGCGGCGCGCTCGTCGGCCGGCAGCCACATGGCGTCGGCTGGCGTCTCGTCCATGACCGCGAGGACGACGAAGCCGAGGATGACGGCGGGCGCCCCCTCGAGCAGGAAGAGCCACTGCCAGCCGGCGAGCCCGCCGGCCCCGTCCAGCGTCAGCAGGGCGCCCGACACCGGTCCGCCGATGATGCCGGCGGTCAGGACGGCGGTCATGAACCCGGCGACCGTCCGGGCCCGCTCGCGGGCCGGCACCCAGCGGGTCAGGTAATAGATGATGCCCGGAAAGAAGCCGGCCTCGGCGAGGCCGAGCAGGAATCGCAGGACGTAGAAACTCACCGGTCCCTGCGCGAACATCATCGCCGCCGAGACCGCCCCCCACGTGATCATGATGCGGGCGATCCAGCGGCGGGCGCCGACCCGCGCCAGGATGATGTTGCTCGGCACTTCGAACGCCGTGTAGCTGAAGAAGAAGATGCCGGCGCCGAAACCGTAGGCCGCCGACGACAGCCCGAGCGCCGCGTTCATCTGCAGCGCCGCGAAGCCGACGTTGATGCGATCGAGATAGGCGAAGATGTAGAGGAGGAACAGGAACGGGATGAGCCGCCGGCGCACGCGCCCGGCGGCCCGTTCCAGGACGGCGGATGACGAATCGGCGGTGGCAATCGGGCCGGCGCTCACGCGGCCGACATTATCGCCGGTTCGCGAGGATCTTCTCCATCTCGTCCATCACGCGGTTCATCTCCTTCAGCGTGAGATCGAGCGGCTCGTCGGTGGTCATGTCGACGCCGGCGTCCTTGAGCAGATCGATCGGATACTTCGATCCCCCCGACGCCAGGAACGTCAGGTAGCGTTTCGTCGCCGCGGCATCGCCCGCCTTCACCCTCTGCGCCAGGGCTTCCGACGCCGTGAACGACGTCGCGTACTGGAAGACGTAGAAGTCGCGATAGAAATGCGGGATGTAGCTCCACTCGTGCCTGACGTAGTCGTCGACGATGCAGATTTGCCGTTCGTGACCGTAGTACTTCTTCGTGATGTCCATGTAGAGCTGCGCCAGTGCGTCGCCGGTCAGCGGCTTGCCGGCCTGCAGCATATCGTGCATGCGCAGCTCGAACTCGGCGAACTGCGTCTGCCGGAACACGGTCCCCTTGATCCCTTCGAGGTAGTTGCCGAGGATCGACAGGCGCGTGTCATCGTCCCGGATGGTCGTGAGCATGTGGTCGATGAGCAGCGACTCGTTGAAGGTCGACGCCACCTCGGCCACGAAAATCGGGTAGCCGGCGGTCGGGTACGGCTGCGCCCGGTTCGAGAAGTAGCTCTGCATCGTGTGGCCCAGTTCGTGGGCCAGCGTGCTCATGTCGTCGTACTTGCCGTTGTAGTTGATGAGCATGTACGGATGGACGTCGTAGGCGCCGCCGTTGGAGTAGGCGCCCGAGCGCTTGCCGGGACTCGGAAAGAGATCGATCCAGCGCTCCGCGAAGGCACGCCGGATGACCGACTGGTACTCGGCCCCGAGCGGCTTGACCGCCGCCAGGATGTGCGACTGCGCCTGTTCCGGTGTGTAGGCCAGGTCGGTGGAGGCGACGAGCGGCGCATAGAGGTCGTAGTAGTGCAGCTCGCTGACGCCCATCATCCGCTTGCGCAGGTTGAGATAGCGGTGGAAGGTGCCGAGGTTCCGGTTCACGCCGTCCACCAAGCGCGTGTACACCGACGAAGGGATGTTCGGACCGTCCAGCTGCATCGCCAGCGACGAGGGGTACTTGCGGGCCTTGGCGAAGAACTGCAGCTTCTGCGCTTCCCCGCTCATCGTCGTGCCGTAGGTGCGGCTGAACCGGCCGAGCGCCGTGAAGAAGGCGGACATCACCGCCTCGCGATCCGCTCGATTGGCGGAGCCGCGGTGGGCGGTGAAGTTCGCCTGATTGACCACCACCGTCTTGCCGTCGCCGAGCGTCACCGACGGATAGGGGAAATCGGCGTTGGAGAGGATCCCATAGACGTTCGCCGGGGTGCTGGCGACCGGTCCGGCCGAGGCGAGCAGCGTTTCCTCCGCTTCGCTCAACGTGTGCGGGGCCCGGCGGGCAATGTCCTCGAGGTAGAACCGATAGGGCGTCAGCCGCGTCTCCGCGCCGAGAAACCTTTCGACCGTGCCGGTCGGCAAACGGAGGACCTCCGGTTCGAGGAAGGCCACCGTGGCGCCGAATTGGGCCGCGAGCTGCATCATCTCGTCGCGCATGCCCTGGTTGTGGGCGACGCGCGTGTCCTCGTCCGCCCGCATGCTGGCGTACACGTACAACCGTGACAGCTCCTTGTCGAAGCTGAAGTACCGCTCGAGGGCGTCGGCGAGCGTTCCGGCCGACGAGCCGAGCTTCCCCTTGAATTGATCGAGCTGCGCGATGTTCTTCGCCAGGACGTCCTTGGCGGCCCGCCAGGCGGCCTCGGACGGGTAGATGTCGGCGAGGTTCCAGGTGAACTGTTCGGGAATCTGGCTGCGCTCGCGCTCCTGCGCCGGCACGGCCGCCGGGCCAACCGTGAGGAGGGCGGCAACCGCCCACGCCGCGGCACGGGTCGCGTGAAGGGGGGTATGAGTCTGCATCACCTCACTATGACGCAGCTGTCGCCCCGGGCGTTCGCCGTTCGTCACAGCTGCCGGTCACGCGCCCGCCGGCGGCATTGCCGGGTGGCCGTGATGGCTCGGCCGCGCGGCCGCCGGCCGGCGGCCAACCCAGCTACAATCGGGCCGGATGTCGAAGAGCCTGGGCGCTCTGCCCCCGACGCTGATCCGCGGGCTCGGGCTCGTTGCCGCCACGTCCATCGTGGTCGGCAGCGTCATCGGCACCGGAGTCTTCCTCAAGACCCGGGTGATGATGTGCAACGTCGAGTCGCCGTCGCTGGTGCTGTTGGCCTGGATCGTCGCCGGCCTGCTCAGCCTGGCCGGCGCGCTCACCTACGGTGAGCTGTCGGCGATGATGCCGCACGCTGGCGGCGAGTACGTCTTCATCCGCGAGGGCTACGGCAAGCGGCTCGCCTTTCTCTATGGGTGGACGCAGTTCGCCGTCGCCTATTCCGGCAGCCAGGCGGCCAAGGGCGTCGGCTTCGCCATCTTCCTCGACGCCGTCGTCGGCGGCTCGCTCGACCACACCCTCTTCACGGTGCATCTGTTCGGTCTCTCGCTCCCGTTCGGTCTCGTCCAGGCCGTCGCCGTGGGGGCCATCGTCGGGGCAACCGCGGTGAACTGCCTGGCGGTGACGATTGGCGGCCGCATTTCGGTCTTTCTGACGACCTTGAAGATCGTCATCGTGGTCGGGATCGGACTCGGCGCCTTCCTGCTGGCACGGGGCAGCTGGGACCACATGACCCTGACGAGCCTCGGCGCGACCTGCGACGGGGTGGACGCCAGCGCGCGGGGCGGCCTGGCCGGCTTTGGCGCCGCGCTGATCGGCGCGCTGTGGGCCTACGACGGTTGGACGAACGCGACGACGGTCGCCGGCGAAGTGCGGGATCCGCAGCGGGTGATGCCGATTGCCCTGATCGGCGGCACGGCCATCGTCGGCGCGCTCTATGTCTTCGTCAATGCCGGCTACCTGTACGTGCTGACACCGCTGGCCATCGCCGACGTCAGCCCGACCTCCTCGGTGGCGACCGAGGTTGTGCGGCAGTTCCTCGGGCCCACCGCGGTCGCGCTGGTCGCCGTCGCGATGCTCGTGTCGACGGTCGGCACGCTGCACACCGGCACGATGGCCGGCGCCCGCATCTCCTACGCGATGGCGAAGGACGGGCTGTTCTTCGCGCCGATGGCGGCGGTCAGCCAGACCACGCGGGTGCCGGTGAACGCGCTGGTCTGGCAATGTGCCTGGTCGTGCGTGCTGGCGCTGTCGGGCTCCTACGACACGCTCACCGACTACGTCATCTTCTCGGCCTGGATCTTCTACGCGCTGAACACGGCGAGCGTCTTCATCCTGCGGCGGACGCGGCCGGACGCCGCGCGTCCGTACCGCACCGTCGGCTACCCGGTGGTGCCGATCGTGTTCATCGTGGTGGCCGGCTGGCTCATCGTGAACACGCTGACCGCGACGCCGCGGCAGGCGCTCGCCGGCCTCGGCATCATCCTGGCGGGTGTGCCGATCTACGCGTACTGGGGGTCCGGCTCGCGAACCGCCGGACGGCAGTAGCGCAGGGCGGCGTCGGGTCCGGCAGGTGCCGGACTTCCGGCACCGCCGACGGCAGCGGTTCACCCGGCGCGGAAGCAGCAGTCGGGTTATTCTTGCGCAGATACGCATGTCCACGCAGACGTCAGTGTTCCATTCGTCGACGGTCGCGCTTCTGTTCGCCGGGCTCGGCCTCGGCGGCGCGTGGTATGGCGCGAGCATCGTCATGCCGAGCCTGGCCAGCCGCCACGGCGCCGGCATCGACTCGATGCTCAGCTACCTGCTGGTCACGACCGGCATCCTGTTCGTCGCCGGCTACTGTGCGCTCGCCTGGTTCATCTGGACCGGGGCACGCCGTCGACGTATCGACCAGCGTCTCACCAGGCGGCGGACCGAATGGCTCGTCTCCGGCGCGCTCGGTCTGGCCGTGGGGCTGATTGCCGAGGGAGGAGTGCTCGCCATCGGCATGCCGGTCTGGTCCGAGTACTTCGACGCGACGCCGCCGGCCGATGCGGTCACCGTCGAAATCACCGCCCAGCAGTTCCTCTGGAACGTCCGCTATCCTGGGGCCGACGGCCAGTTCGGCCGCAATTCCGCCGCCGCGATGGACGACGTAAGCAACCCGCTCGGACTCGACCGCGCCGATCCGGCGGGCCGCGACGACGTCGTGACCCAGAACGTGATGGCGGTTCCGCTCGGCCGGGCCGTCCGCCTGCGCCTGCGTTCGAAGGATGTCATCCACAGCTTCTTCCTGCCGAACTTCCGGGTGAAGCAGGACATCGTGCCCGGCATGACGCCTGAAGTGGTCTTCTTCCCGACGCGCGAAGGGTCGTTCGAGATCGCGTGCTCCGAACTCTGCGGCCTGGCGCACTATCGCATGCGCGGCTTCTTCGACGTGTTGTCACCGGCGGCGTTCGATCGCTGGCTCGCCGAACAAGCGACACCCACGGCGGGAGGCCCGCGATGAGCCACGCGGCGACGACCGTGCCGGGCCACGACCAATCGCATCCCGAACTGGGCTTCATCCGACGGTACGTCTTCAGCCTCGACCACAAGGTGATCGGCATCCAGTACATCGTCACCGGCCTGCTGATGGCGCTGGTCGGAGCGGCGCTCGCGACGCTCATCCGGCTGCAGCTCGGCTGGCCCGAACGGACGTGGCCGCTGCTCGCGCAACTGCTGCCCAAAGGCTACGCCGGCGGCGTGATGGCGCCCGAGTTCTACCTCGCGGTCGTGACGATGCACGGGACGATCATGGTGTTCTTCTTCATGTCGTACGTGCTGGTCAGCGGTTTCGGGAACTACCTGGTGCCGCTGCAGGTCGGGGCGCGCGACATGGCGTTCCCGCTCGCGAACATGCTGTCGTTCTGGATCGGCGCGCTCTCGGCGCTGCTGATGATCGCCTCGTTCTTCGTCGAGGGGGGCGCGGCAGCCGCCGGCTGGACCGCGTATCCGCCGCTCAGCGCCGTGGCCACGGCGGTGCCGGGCTCCGGCATGGGCCAGACGATCTGGCTGCTCAGCATGGCGTTCTTCATCGCGTCGTTCACCCTCAGCGGCCTCAACATCGTCGCGACCGTGTTCAGCGTCCGCGCGCCCGGGATGTCGATGTGGCGGATGCCGTTGACGGTGTGGTCCTATTTCATCGCGTCGATCCTCGGGCTGCTGGCGTTTCCGGCGCTGACCGCGGCGGCGGTCATGCTGCTCTTCGATCGGCACGCCGGCACCAGCTTCTTCCTGCCCGCCGGCCTCGTCGTCGGGGGCCGGCACCTCACCAACTCGGGTGGATCGCCGCTGCTCTGGCAGCATCTCTTCTGGTTCCTCGGCCATCCCGAGGTCTACGTGCTGATCCTGCCGGCGCTCGGCATCGCCTGCGACATCATCCCGGCGTTCACCCGCAAGCCGATCTTCGGCTACCGCCTGTCGGTGTGGTGCCTGGTCGCGGTCGGCGCCCTCAGCATGGTGGTCTGGGGCCACCACATGTTCGTGAGCGGCATGAGTCCGTTCACCGGCGAGTACTTCTCGATCGCGACGATGACGATCACCCTGCCGATGACGGTGTTCGGCGTCAACATGCTGGCCAGCCTGCGCGGCGGTGCGATCCGGATGGGCGTGCCGATGATGTTCTCGTGTGCGGTGCTGGCGCTGTTCGGCAGCGGCGGCCTCGGCGGCCTGTATCTCGGCAACGCCACCGCCGACATGCAATTGACCGACACCTACTTCGTGGTCGGCCATTTCCACATGATGATCGGCGGCGTCACGCTGATGGCGACCTTCGGCGGCCTGCACTACTGGTTTCCCAAGATGTTCGGGCGGATGATGAACGAGACGATCGGCAAGGCGCACTTCTGGCTGACGTTCACGCCGTTCTTCATCATCTTCTTCATGCAGCACTTCCTCGGCATCCAGGGGGCGCCGCGCCGCTACTACGCTTTCACCGCCTACGATTTCCTGCGCGAGACGCGGATCCAGAATCTGGTGGTCAGCAGCTGTGCGATGGTGCTCATCGCGAGCCAGTCACTGTTCGTCGTCAACTTCGTCTGGAGTCTCTTCCGGGGGGCGCCGGCGGCCGACAATCCGTGGGAGGCGACGACGCTGGAATGGACCACCAGTTCGCCGCCGCCGCACGACAACTTCGGTCAGGCGGAGCTGACGGTACACCGCTGGCCGTACGAGTACGGCGTCGAGTCCGGTGACCGGGACTTCGCCGACCAGCGGGTGCCGCCGGGGCGGGTGCCGGTGACGGCGTAGCCGGCGGAGGGAGTCATGCAACTGGCGCTCGAGCCCGAACTGAGTCGGCGCGAGGAGACGGTCCGGCTGGGTCTGTGGATGTTTCTCGCGACGGTCGCGATGCTGTTCGCGGCGTTCGCCAGCGCCTACCTCGTGCGGCGCGGCGGCAGCGACTGGATGCGGATCAACCTGCCGCCGGTGCTGTGGTTGAATACCGCGCTGCTGGTGGCGGGCAGCGGCGCGCTGGAGGCGGCGCACGCCGTCGGTGCGCGGCGCCGCTGGCTGTCGGCGAGCGCCGCCTGCGGCGTCGCGCTCGCCCTCGGCGTCGGCTTCCTGCTCGGCCAGCTCGTGGCCTGGGAGCAGCTGCTGTCGGCCGGCGTCGACATGCCGGAGAGTCCGCACAGCTCGTTCTTCTACATGCTCACCGGCGCCCACGCGCTGCACGTGGTGGCGGCGCTGGGTGTGATGCTGTGGACCGGATTGCTGACATGGACCGGCGCCGGGCGCCGCCAGCCGCGCCGCTGGGCGGCAGCCATGCACTCGACGCGGACCATCTGGCACTTCCTGCTCGGCGTGTGGCTCTTCGTCTTCGCGCTCATCTCACTCTATTGACGCCAGACGAGAACGGACGCACACGGCAGACAGTCGGAGGCGACGGACGCATGGGACGACAACGCAACGATGGGCACGGCCGGGGGGGCGACCACAGGCGGACGGCTGCGTCGGCGGCCGCCGGCCGGCGGCCCGCCCGCGACCTCGACCGGCGGTTCGGCCGGGCCGGCGACGCCGCCGCGGCCGGCCTCGCGTGGAGCGTCTCCCGATGATGCCGGTGGCCCGCCCGGCGGCGTGGGACGGCGGCGTCTGCCCGTTCGCCGCCGGCTGGCAGCGCGTCCTCATGTGGTGGTTCATCGTCGGCGACGGGCTGTTGTTCGGCGCCTTCCTGGCCGCCTATGGCTACGCCCGGCTGATCGCCACGACGTGGCCGGATTCGTCGGTCGTGTTCAGCCTCCCGTACCTGGCGGCGATGACACTCGTCCTGAATACGAGCAGCGCGATGATGGCGAGCGGAGTGGCGGCGGCGCGGCGCGGCGCCTGGCCGACCGCCCGGCGGTGGCTGCTGGCCACCACGCTGGGCGGCGTGCTGTTCCTCGGGATGCAGGCCGACGAGTGGCGCCACGCGATCGCGGCCGGCGCGCGGCTGTCCGGCAACCCGTGGGGTGACGCGTCGTTCGGGGCCTATTTCTTCCTGATCACCGGATTCCACGGCACGCACGTCCTGCTCGGCGTGCTGATCCTGACCATCGCGACGGCGCGCGTCGCAACCCGGCGCGCGACGCCGCTCGGCATCGAACTCGTCGGGCTCTACTGGCACTTCGTCGAACTGGTGTGGGTGTTCATCTTCACGTTGTTCTACCTGCTGTGAAGGGCGTGGTGCGTCGCGGGGTGACCATGACTGACAGGTCTGACAGGTTCTCGGCGGGCGGCGAATCGGTGCGTCTCTACTGGGCGACGTGGGCGGCACTGCTGGCCCTGACCCTGGTCATGCTGCTGCTCGACACGGCACCGGTGGCACGCCCGTGGCTCGTCGCCGTCCTGCTCGTCGCGATGCTGGCGAAGGTGGCGCTCATCGCCGGCAACTTCATGCACCTGCGGCACGCGCACGCCGGCCTCGTCTGGACGTTCATCGCCGGGCTGCTGATCACCGGGCTCACGCTCTACGTCCTGATCGTCCCGGATGCGCTGCGCATCCGCGACATGCTGGTGAACCGATGACGCGCCGGTCGCAGGTGATGACGGCACTGGCGCTGGTCGTCGTCGTGCTGACCGGCGACGGCGCCGCGGCACAGTGCGCGATGTGCAAAACGCTGCTCGCGACGCCCGAGGGGCAGGCGATGATCGCCGGGCTGCGCAGCGGCATCCTGCTGCTGCTGGCGGCGCCGTTCGCGGTCTTCGCCACCGTCGCGACGCTCGCCGTGCGGGCCCAGCGTCGCCGGCGGGCCGCGGCGACGGCCGGAGCCGGCCGTGAATAACCCGGAGGTGTGGTTGCGAGGGCCGCTGCCCGGCTATCCGCCGTTGCTGCTGCCGGTCGCCCACGCCCTGCTGCAATCGCGGGAGGACATCGAACGTCTGGCCCAGACCGTGCCGACCGAGCACGTCTGGGAGAGGCCCGGGGGGGCGGCGTCGATCGGCTTCCACATCGGGCACGCCGCCGGCAGTCTCGACCGCCTGGCCACCTACGCCCGGGGCGAGATGCTCGACGACGAGCAGTTGCGCCGGTTGAAGGCCGAGGACGACGCGGACGCGCGGCCGCTCGGCGAGGTCGCGGCGGAGACCCTGGCGGTGATCGACCGCACGCTCGCCCAGATCCGCGCGACGTCCGACGCGTCGCTGCTCGAGGGACGCAGGGTCGGTCGCGCCGGCCTGCCGTCGACCGTCATCGGCCTGCTGGTGCATCTCGCGGAACATACGACCCGGCATGTGGGACAGGCGATCACCACGGCCGCCGTGCTGCGCGGGCTGCGACCGCGATCCGGGGAGCGATGACCCGCGGCGGCGTCCGACCCGGTGCACCGCCGACGTTTGACACGCCGCCGACGCTTGACAATCACTGGCAGGAGTCATACGTTGCATCGTCACGTGGTTCGCCAGACCGAGCATGATGGCGGGCATCTCCACCGACCGCGACACGCCGATGTTCGCCTGCGCGAAGGCACCCATCGACGCGATCCTCGCGCGGCTGGCGAACATGGATTCGCAACGTTCACCCTATCGCGCAGTGTGCATGGAGAGCAGACGCGATGCTTCGTCATCCCGATCCTGAGGTCCTCGTCGTCGGCGCCGGTCCGGTCGGTCTCGTCGCCGCGCTGTGTCTGCAGCGGCAGGGGGTGCGCACGGAAATCATCGACATGCACCGCCTCGCCCACCAGCACAGTTACGCACTGGCGCTCCACCCGCGGACGCTCCGCATCCTCGAGGAGGCCGGCCTCTCCGAGGCGGTGATCGGGGCGGGGCGGAAACTGACGAAGGTGGCGTATTACGAAGGCCGGGAGCGGCATGCCGAAATCGACTACTCGGCCCTCGCGTCCGAGCATCCGTATCTGCTGGTGCTCCGACAGAGCCTGCTCGAGAGGGCCGCGGAGGCGGCGCTCCACCAACACGGGCTCGAGGTCCGCTGGGGTCACCGCCTGCAGTCGCTCAACGCCGCGGCGGTCCCGCCGCAGGCCGAGGTGGCACAGCTCGATCAGGTCGCGTCCGGGTATCCCGTCGCGCACACCGAGTGGGTCGTCGCCCGGAGCGAGACGGCGCGGCCGGCCTACGTCATCGGCGCCGACGGCTACGACTCGGCCGTCCGCCGCATGGCCGGCATCGAGATGGAGGAGCATGGCGCCGGCACCGTCGTGTCCGTCTTCGAGGTCGAAGCGGCCGGGGAGCTTCCCGGCGAAGTTCGGGTCATGCTCGATGCCGACACGACGAGCGTCTACTGGCCCCTGGAGGAGGGGCGATGCCGCTGGGGCTTCCAGATTGCCGACGCCGCCGGCCACGAGGCGTCGATGGAGCGGCTCGAGCAGCTGATCGCCGCGCGGGCGCCCTGGTGCACGGCGCGGCCGACCCGGATCTACTGGTCGACCCTGGCGCTGTTCGCGACGCGTGTGGCGCGAAGCTTCGGCACCGGCGGCGTCTGGCTCGCCGGTGACGCCGCCCACCAGGCGGCGCCGGTGGGCGTGCACAGCATGAACTCCGGCCTCGTGGAAGGCCGCGAACTGGCGGCGCGGATGACGCAGGCGCTGCGCGGCGGTGCCGGGCCGGGGCGGCTCCAGGAGTTCGCGTCCGAGACGCGCCAGGCGTGGCAACGGCTCGTCGGCGCGGAGCGGGAGGTGGGCGCCTTGCCGGGCGCCTCCGCCTGGGTGCGCGAGGCCCGGACGAGGATCGTGGCATGCGTTCCGGCGTCGGGCGACGACCTCGAGCCGCTGCTCCGGCAGGTCGGGCTGACGCTCGCGTCGTGACCAGGCGGCGCCGATCCGGCGCTTGACTCCCGCGATGGCCGATGGTAGAAACGCGCCACTCTCATACACTCAGAGCGGGGAGACGGCTTGGCCGAAACAGAAACAGCGCTGCTTGACAACCCTGTCGCGGGCCGTCCGACGCTCATTCTCCGGTCGCCGGATTTCCATTCCATCACCGAGGTCGTCGCCGAGCCGGTTGAGCGGAAAACGCCGATCGGCTGGTGGCTGGTCTTCCTGCCCTCGCTCGCGCTGCTTAGCCTGCTTGGCGTCGCGGTGTCGTGGCTGTTCTGGGAGGGGATCGGCATCTGGGGCCTCAACGTCCCGGTCGGCTGGGCGTGGGACATCACGAATTTCGTGTTCTGGGTGGGCATCGGCCACGCCGGGACGCTGATCTCGGCGATCCTCTTCCTCTTCCGCCAGAAATGGCGGACGTCGATCAATCGCGCGGCCGAGGCGATGACCATCTTCGCGGTCATGTGCGCGCTCACCTTCCCGGGGATCCACGTCGGCCGCGTCTGGGTCGCCTACTGGATGTTCCCGCTCCCGAACCAGATGGGCATGTGGCCCAATTTCAGGAGCCCGCTGCTCTGGGACGTCTTCGCGGTCAGCATCTACGGCACCGTCTCCTTCCTGTTCTGGTATGTCGGCCTGCTCCCCGATCTGGCGACGATGCGCGATCGGGCGACGACCAGCACGCGGAAGTTCGTCTACGGGATCTTCGCCCTCGGGTGGCGGGGCTCGATGCGACAGTGGCATCACTACGAGACGGCCTACCTCATTCTGGCGGCGCTGGCGACGCCGCTGGTGCTCTCGGTTCACTCGATCGTCTCGATGGACTTTGCGGTGTCGGTCCTGCCGGGGTGGCACGCGACGATATTCCCGCCCTACTTCGTCGCCGGTGCGATCTTCTCCGGGTTCGCCATGGTGCTGACGCTCATGGTGATTTGCCGGCGGGTGTTCCACCTCGAGCACATCATCACGCTCCGGCACTTCGACTTCATGGCGAAGATCATGCTCGTGACGGGCACGATGGTCGGCTATGCGTATGGGACGGAGTTCTTCACCGCGTGGTACAGCGGCAACCCCTACGAGACGTTCGCCTTCCTGAACCGCGCCGGCGGACCGTACGCCTGGGCCTACTGGATCATGGTGACCTGCAACGTCATCAGCCCGCAGATCTTCTGGTCGCAGAGGGCGCGCACCAGCATCCCGGTGCTGTTCGTCGTGTCGATCGTGATCAACATCGGCATGTGGTTCGAGCGATTCGTGATCATCGTGACGTCATTGCACCGCGACTTCCTCCCGTCGTCCTGGGGCTACTACTCGCCGACGATCTGGGAGGTGTTGACGCTGCTCGGGAGCTTCGGGCTCTTCTTCACGATGTTCTGCCTGTTCGTGCGCTTTCTCCCGATGGTGGCGACCGCCGAGGTCAAGACGGTGCTGCCGCAGGCCGACCCGCACTTCCACGCCGGCCCCGAACGCGAGGTCGTCGCGCACCACAGCCATCCCGTGGTTCCCGCGATGCCGGCGGCGGCTGGTGGCCCGGTCCGGCGGCGGTTCGCGCTGCCGTTCCTCGCCCGGCTCCCGGAGGGGCCGCACTACGGCTTCCTCGCGGAGTTCGCGACGCCGGCCGATCTCTACCATGCGTGCGAGCGGGTGCGCGACGCGGGATACACCCGCTGGGACGCTCACAGCCCGTTCCCCGTCCACGGCGTCGCCGGCGCGATGGGGCTGCGACGCTCTCCGCTTCCCTGGATCGTCCTCGTGATGGCGTTGGCGGGAGGCGCCCTCGGGTTCGTCCTGCAGTGGTGGGTCCACACCAGCGCCTACCCGCTGGTCATCAGCGGGAAGCCCTACTTCTCCTGGCCGGCGTTCATTCCGGTCACCTTCGAGCTCGCCGTCCTCCTGGGGGCGCTTGGCGCCGTCTTCGGCATGCTCGGCTTGAATCGGCTGCCGATGCACCACCATCCACTCTTCCGGTCCACGCAGTTCAACCGCGTGACCGACGACGCCTTTTTCATCTCGATCGAGTCGTGGGATCCGCAGTTCCATCCGTCGTCCACCGGAAAGCTGCTGGAGTCCCTTGGCGCACGCAGCGTCGAGCTCCTGGAGTCCTGATGCATCCCGAACGCGACCGCGTAGCGCTGCGGCCTGAGCAGGTCACGATCCCGCCGGGACACCCGTGGAACCGCCTGCCGGCGATCGGCGGCGCCGCCGCCGTGCTGGGAATCGCGGCCTGCGCGATTCTGGGCGCCGGGAATCCGAAGCAGTTCTTCTTCTCGTGGCTGGTGGCGTTCCTCTTCTTCCTGAGCCTGGCGCTCGGCGCGCTCTTCTTCGTGCTGATTCAGTACGCGACGCAGGGCGGCTGGGGGATCGTGCTGCGGCGGCTCGGCGAGACCGTCTTCGCCATGCTGCCGGTCATGGCGGCGCTCTTCCTTCCGCTGCTTCTCGGCCTTGGCCATCTCTATTCGTGGTCGGTGGCCGGGGCGGCCGAACACGATGCGCTGCTGCGTTGGAAGGCGCCGTATCTCAACGTGCCGTTCTTCCTGATTCGGGCGGTGCTCTACTTCGGCAGCTGGTCCGCCATCGCGCTGTTCTACTATTTCGGCTCCCGGGGTCAGGATGAGACCGGGGATCCGGCCGTGTCGGCCCGTCTGCGCCGGCTCGCCGGGCCCTCCATCATCGTCCTCGGGCTGACGCAGAGCTTCGCGTCGATCGACTGGATTATGTCGCTGACGCCGCACTGGTACTCGACGATGTTCGGCGTGTATTTCTTCGCCGGGTCCTTCGTGGGATTCATCGCGCTCCTATCGGTCGTCGTGGTGGCGATGCGCGGGGCGGGGCTGCTGGACACCGTGGTCAGCGCCGAGCACCTGCAAGACGTCGGCAAGATGCTGTTCGCGTTCACCGCGTTTTGGGCCTATATCGGCTTCTCCCAGTTCTTCCTCATGTGGTACGCGAACCTCCCGGAGGAGACGATCTGGTACAAGACGAGGATCGAGGGCTCGTGGCTCCCGGTGTCGCTCATGCTCCTGGTGGGACATTTCGTGGCGCCCTTCTTCTACCTGATGGGTCGGGCGGTCAAGCGCAAGGGGGCGACCTTGGCGGTCGGCGGCGCCTGGCTCCTCGCCATGCACTTCCTTGATATCTACTGGCAGGTCATGCCGACGCTCCATCCCGAAGGGATCCGTCCGTCGGTGCTCGACCTGGCCGCGCTGGTTGCCGTCGGCGGGTGCTTCGTCGGCGCGGCGGGCTGGCTGGTTCGACGGCAGGCGCTGGTCCCACTGCGCGACCCGAGGCTTGCCGAATCACTCGCGTTTGAGAACGTTTAGTGCGGACCGGCGTCCGAGCGCGACGGGGAACCGCCCGGGTTGCACAAACGCCGGGCCGGGTGTAGAGTCGCCGCCTCTGGGGTGTTTGACGGTAAAAATAGGGTAGGGGCAGTCGACGTGCCATGCAGGGCATCGTCACAATCAAGGAGCCGAGCATGCGAGTGTCAAGGAACAAGCTGTGGCTGGCGGCTGGGGTGGTCGCCGCATCGTTTTTGCCGAGTGTCGCCATGGCCGCCTCGTCGGTGACCGGAACCATTACCTTCGACGGGAAAGCCCCGACGCTGAGGCCGCTCGCGATGGAAGCCGACCCCGACTGCGCCAAGAAGCACTCGGGCCCGGCAGCGAATGAGATGCTGGTCCTGGGCAGCGGCAGCACGATGGCGAACGTGATGGTGTGGGTCTCGAAAGGGCTCCCGGCCGGGAAGACGTATCCCGCCCCCAAGACGCCGGTGGTCATGGACCAGGTTGGCTGCCAGTACAAGCCGCATGTGATGGGCATCATGGTCGGCCAGCCCTACAGAATCCTCAATTCGGACGGCATCCTCCACAATATTCATACGCTCCCGAAGGTCAACAAGGCGTTCAACCGGGCGATGCCGGCGACGCTCAAGGAGACGACCACGGCGTTCGACGCGGCCGAGGCGATTTTCAACATCAAGTGCGACGTGCATCCCTGGATGAGCGCCTACATCGGCGTCTTCACCCATCCCTTCTTCTCGGCGACGAGCACGGACGGGAAGTTCACGATCTCAGGGCTTGACCCGGGCACCTACGAGCTCACGGCCTGGCACGAAAGGCTGGGGACCCAGACGGCCTCGGTGACGGTCGGCGCCACTGACGCGAAGGTCCAGAACTTCAAGTTCACCCTGCCGGCCGCGAAATAGGAACGGGAGAACAGGCGCATGAGTCAGCCAGGGGCTGTTGCCCCACCCGAGTCGCACGCTGCGCTGGAAGCTCATCACGAGGCGCTCGGCTTCTGGCGCCACTACGTGTTTTCCGTCGACCACAAGGTCATCGGCATCCAGTACGGCATCACCGGTCTGGTATTCCTCTTCTTCGGCTTCTCGCTGATGATGCTCATGCGCTGGCAGCTCGCCTACCCCGGCATCCCGCTGCCGCTTCTCGGCAGTCTTCTGGGTGAGGCGCGCATGCCGGGTGGGACGATGCTGCCGGAGTTCTACAACGAGCTCGGGGCGATGCACGGCACCATCATGGTCTTCCTCGGGGTGGTTCCGCTCGCGGTGGGCGGGTTCGGGAACTTCGTGCTCCCGCTGCAGATCGGGGCGCCGGACATGGCGTTCCCGAGGCTCAACATGGCGAGCTACTGGTTCTTCTTCCTGGGCGGCGTGACGATGCTGGCCAGCTTCTTCGTCCCAGGAGGCGCCGCGCAATCGGGGTGGACGTCGTACGCTCCCCTCTCCGTGCTGGCGGGCTCCGGTCAGACCTGGTGGCTCGTCGGGATGATCCTGCTGATCACGTCGTCGCTGCTCGGCGCGATCAACTTCATCACGACGACGATCCAGCTGCGCGTCAAGGGCCTCACGTTCATGCGATTCCCCTTCTTCGTGTGGGCGCAGTTCGTGACGTCGTTCCTGCTGCTGCTGGCCTTCCCGCCGCTCGAAGCCGCCGGCGCCATGCAGCTCATGGATCGGGTGGCCGGGACCAGCTTCTTCATGCCGAGCGGCCTGGTGGTCGGCGGCGAGGTGCTCACCAACGCCGGCGGCGGCAGTCCGTTGCTCTGGCAGCACCTGTTCTGGTTCCTGGCGCACCCGGAAGTCTACGTCCTCATCCTTCCCGCGATGGGCATCGTCGGTGAGATCATCGCGAACAACACCCGGAAGCCGCTGTGGGGCTACCGGTCGATGATCTACTCGCTCGTCTTCCTGGGCTTCATGTCGTTCATCGTGTGGGCGCACCACATGTTCATGACCGGCATGGGTACGACGATGGCGGCGTTCTTCCAGACGACGACGATGATCATCTCGATTCCGTCGGTCGTCATCCTGACCGCCCTCATCATCTCCCTCTGGGGTGGATCGATACGCTTCAATACGCCCATGCTGTTCGCGCTCGGGTTTCTCCCGATGTTCGGCATCGGCGGGCTCACGGGGCTGCCGCTCGGCCTGAACGTCTCCGACATCCCGCTGCACGACACCTACTACGTCATCGGCCACTTCCACTACGTCGTCGCACCGGGGACCATCTTTGCCCTCTTCGCGGGGGTCTACTACTGGTTCCCGAAGGCCACCGGGCGAAAGATGAACGAGACGCTGGGCAAGATCCACTTCTTCGGCTCGTTGGTGTGCATGAATGTCGTCTTCATGCCGATGTTCCTGGTCGGACTGGCCGGCGTGTCGCGGCGCCTGTTCGACGGAGGGGCGACCTACGCCTTTGCGCAGCCGGTGCTCCACATGAACGTGATGTCCTCGTGGGGCGCGTGGATTCTCGCGGTGTTCCAGCTCCCCTTCATCTTCAATTTCTTCTGGAGCATCTGGAAGGGTGAGAAGACCGGCGACAACCCGTGGCAGGCGACGACAATCGAATGGGCGGCGCCCTCGCCTCCCCCGCATGGCAATTTCCTGGTGACGCCTGAAGCCTACCGAGGACCGTACGAGTACAGCGTCACCGGCGCGGCCAAGGACTTCATTCCGCAGTGCGAGGCGTAAGCGAAATGGAGATTCCCTACACCGTAGAAGTCCGCCGCGACACCGGCCTCACCAACGGCAGGATCGGGATCTGGCTCTTTCTCGCCTCCGAGGTCATGCTGTTTGGCGCCCTGTTCGCGTCCTATATCCTGATCCGGACCGGCGCGGTGAGCTGGCCGCGGGGCGACACGATCCTCGACGTCCCGCTCGCCACATTCAACACGCTCGTGCTGATTTCGTCGTCGGTCACGATGGTCATGGCGTGGGCGTCGCTGATGCGCCATCGCTTCGGGACCTTCCGGATCTACATGGGGTTGACGATCCTGTTCGGTTTCGTCTTCCTGACGGTCAAGTACTTCGAGTACAGCCACCATCTCCACATCGGCGAGGTGCCGAGCACCAACAACTTTCTCGCCATCTACTACACGCTGACCGGGCTGCACATGCTTCACGTCGCCGGCGGCATGGCGGTGAACGCCTATCTCTGGGGACCCGGCGCGAAGCTCTGGCAGACGAATCCACAATGGTTCACGAACCGGGTCGAACACTCGGGCCTGTTCTGGCATTTCGTGGACCTGGTCTGGATCTTCCTGTTCCCAACTCTGTATCTTCTCTAGGCAGCGCATATGGCAACGACGACAAACGACCACGCGGCTGACATCGACCGACACGTCAGGGTCTACATCACCGTCTTCGTCGCACTCATGGTGCTGACCGTCATCACGGTCGCGATATCCAGGGTTCACCTCTCCGTGCCGTTGGCGGTGACCGCCGCGCTGCTGGTCGCGACTGTCAAGGGCTCCCTGGTCGCGTGCTACTTCATGCACCTGATCTCGGAGAAGAAGCTGATCCTGGCGGTTCTCGCACTGACCGTCGTGTTCTTCGTCGTGCTGATCGCCCTCCCGGTGGCCACCCACAGCGACGGCTTCTGGATGCGCTGATGAACCTCAGGCTGTTCCACGCGATGCTCATCCTTCTCTCGGCGGCCCTCGCCGTGCTGTTCGGTGTCTGGTGCCTGGATCTGTACGGGCGGGAGGACGGGATCGGAAGCCTGGTTGCGGCCGTCGCGGCCTTCGCCCTGTCGTTCGGCCTAGTCGTCTACGATTCGTGGTTCCTACGCAAGACAAGGACGCTGCAATGAACACCAGAACAACGCGGATCTGGGCCTTTCGACGGACCATCATGACGGCGGCGGCCGTCCTGCTCGGCAGCTCGAGCCTCCTCGCCTGCCCGGTGTGCTTCGGGGCAGAGGAAACGCCGATGATCGACGGAGCGAAGCTCGGCGTCCTGGTGATGTTGGCCGTCACGCTCGCGGTGCAGGGCGGGTTCGTCGGCTTCTTCCTGTATCTCCGCAAACGCGCGAAGCGCATCGCAGACGTCGAGCTCGACGCCGAATGGTCCGAGCTCCAAGGAGCGCCGAGGACATCATGACCCAGTGGCTTGGACTCACGCCGCTTGCCGCGGCACACGGCGCGCAGATCGACAGCCTGATCGGCTGGATCCACGTGTTCATGCTCATCCTGTTCGTCGGGTGGGGAGCGTTCTTCGCCTACTGCCTCGTCCGCTTCCGGCAGTCGCGCAACCCGGTTGCGAGCTACACCGGTGCCAGATCGCACACGTCGAGCTATCTCGAAGGCGCCGTGGCCATTATCGAAGCGGTGCTGCTGCTCGGATTCTCGATTCCGCTGTGGGCCGCACGGGTCGACGACCTGCCCACCGGCAACGAGGCGCTCGTCGTCCAGGTCACCGGCGAGCAGTTCGCATGGAACGTGCACTACCCCGGCCCCGACGGCGTGTTCGGCCGCACGAGCATCGAGCTACTCGACCTGCAGTCGAATCCGTTGGGCGTCGACCGCGCCGACCCGGCCGCGAAAGACGACGTCACGACGACCAACCAGCTCTATCTGCCGGTGAACCGGCCGGTCGTCATCAGGCTGAAGAGCAAGGACGTCATCCACAGCTTCGGCGTGCCGGAGTTTCGCGTGAAGCAGGACGCCATCCCCGGCCTGACGATTCCGATCTGGTTCGTCCCGACGGTCACGACCGCCGAGATGCGTACCCAAACGGGCAATCCCGAGTTCCAGTACGAGATTGCCTGTGCGCAGCTCTGCGGCCTGGGCCACTATCGGATGCGGGGATTCGTGACCGTCCAGACCGCCGAGGAATTCCAGCAGTGGATGGACGAGCGGGTCGCCGCGGAGTCCGAACTCGATATCTTCAGATAGCCGACGCGGGATGCCTTCGGGCATCCCGTCAGAGACTTGACGGCGGCACCTTCCCGAATATCTTCGGAGTCGGCATCCGCGCGCGGATCCGCTCGAGTTCGTCGACGGTGACGCGGTCAAGCCCTCGCGCCCGGCACGACGCTTCGACGTTCCTGACGACCATCCCCCGCACGAACGCCGGAATCCTCTTCATGCGCGCCGCGGCCTCATCCTCCCATGCGATGGTCGCGGGCGCTTCGGGACCGTACTCCATCGCGGGTGTGTCGCGGATGCCAGCGGCGGATGCCCCGCCGCGGATGGCAAGCAGAGGGGAACCGGTGAACTTCCCCGGGGTGTGGGTGCAGAGAGGGTCCTCGGCCATGAGATCTCCGGTCATCCCGTAGGCGCGGGCGCGGCAGCCCCCACAATGGCCGTTCATTTCGCACTCCCCGCATCGGCCACCGAGCGAGGTGCGGCGGCGAACGTCGGCGAACAGCTCGGAGTTCGTCCACAGATCCGCGAGACTCGCCGTGCGAAGGCTGCCGGCGAACACCGGGAGGTAGGGGCAGGGAGTGACATCCCCATTCGGCCGGATCCCCATGTAGTGCGTCCCTGCCGGGCAGCCGCCGGCTCCGCCGGAGTACGTCCTGATGTGACCGGCAACCAGGTCGGCGGCCCCGCCAATCCCGGGGTCAACTCCGGCGCCGGACCGCTCGTCGACCGGTTCATCGAGGCCTCGGGAGCCATCGTTGGCCCGCAGAGCGGCCGCGGGTGAGCCGGCATTCTCCAGAACGGTCTTGATGTAGTGCGGCGCGCACTTCGCGTTCACGAGCATTCGGCCGTCGTACTTCCGCTGGATCCGGTAGAGCGCGGCGAGAACCTCGTCGTACTGCGCGGCGGTCATGTCCGACACGAACTGCCCGCGCCCCGTCGGCACCAGGAAGTAGAGGTTCCAGACCTTCGCGGCGAGCCGCTCGTACGCGAAGTCGGCGATCGCATCGAGTTCGGCGACATTGTGCGAGCCCGCGGTGGTCTGCACGATGAAGGGGAGCCCGGTCCGGTTGAGGATTTCCGCTCCCTCCACCGTGTTCCGCCAGGCGCCCAGCACCCTCCGGAAGAGGTCGTGGCGGGCGGGATCGAGGGCATCGAGTGAGAGGGACAGTCCCCGTGCTCCCGCTTCGGCCAGACGGCCGGCGACGTTCTCCGTGATACGCACACCGTTGGTGCCGACGACGACCCAGAGGCCACGCTCGGCGGCGCGGCGGACGATTTGCAGGATGTCGCGGCGCAGGAGCGGCTCGCCGCCGGTCAGGATCGTCACGCACTCGGGTGCGAAGGCGGCGATCTCGTCGATGACCTTGAAGCACTCCTCGGTGCCGAGCTCGCTCCTGTCCGCAAAGTTCTCGGTGCCGACGCGAGGGGCGCTGCCGGCGTCCAGATAGCAGTGCTCGCAGGCAAGGTTGCAGCGGTAGGTGAGATTCCAGGAGATGACGTAGGGCCGGGCAAACGGGATCGTGTTGAGCATGTCCATCTCGATCTGACGTTCGTTCAAGCGACCCGCGTCACATGCCGAAGAAGTCCTTCGCGGCGTCGAGAACCCGTTCGTCCACTTCCGAAGCCCCCAAATCCCGCGCGAACTTCTCGATGCCGGTCCGCGCCATGGGGCGAACGAACGCAGGGATGTTCGCGAGCCGGGCCTCTGCTGCGGATGTCCAGCGAACCGTGTCGGGTGCGCGGCGTTCTGCGGCATCAGCACCGGTCGAGGCGATAACGCCGGGCTCGTTCGTCTCGTCGGCCGCCGGGATCATCGCCTTGAACGGGCACCGGCCGCCCGCTTCTCCGGCCGCTCCGGCGACGCTTCCGGTGGCCGCGTCGACGCCGGCCTCCGCTCCGCCGACAGCGGCGGCCCCGGCGCCGGAGTCCGGTCCAATCCGGACGCCGAGCGACTGGACGAGCTGCGTCTCGAACGGATTGGTCAGCATCGCCATCTCGTAGCCGCACTCGGGGCACTCATACACGACCGAGAGCGACCCGCGGTCGGGCGGACCGACGGCCTGGAGCTTCATCGGGCTGTCGCAGGGCACGCAGAGGAACTTCATCGAGAAGGCTCCATTGGCGGTTCGAGGCTGTCCATGAGTTGCTGCGCGACCCGATCCAGTGCTCGGCCGACCGGGCTCGCAGGCAGATCCGCGAGCGGGATGCCCTGGTCGCAGTGTCGGGCGAGGTCGGGGTCGAACGGGACGGTGCCCAGGCAGGGAATGTCGAGGCCCGAGGATTCGGGCGAAGCAAAGAGCGGCTTGACGGCGTCGCAATCGCGGCAGTAGTAGCCGCTCATGTTCTCGACGTACCCGAGAATGCGGTTCGGTCCCTTCGACAGCGCGACCACCGAGCGGGCGACGACCCCGCGTGACACCTCTGAAGGGATCGTCACGAGCACGAACGAGGTCCGCGGTCCGAGAAAATCGGCGTACTGGACCGTCCGCTCGGCTCCCGGCGGCAGATCGAACATCAGCAGATCGA
This sequence comes from uncultured Acidobacteriota bacterium, assembly GCA_902825985.1. GTDB lineage: Bacteria > Acidobacteriota > Vicinamibacteria > Vicinamibacterales > CAVVIG01 > VFZL01. The sequence goes on from CADEDC010000009.1 coordinate 44,476, forward strand.
GCGCGCCCCACTCGAAGGACCGCAGGATCTCGCTGAGGAGCGAGAACTCCCTCGTGGCACGCCAGGTATGGGACTCGCCGTGCGCGGCGCTCTCGAACTCGAGCGCCTGCGATTCAGGGATCAGCGAGCCCATCGAGAAGACCGCGATGCCATTGCTCGTTCGCGGAAGCGCGACCTTGTGGCGACCCGGCACGAAAAGCGCCCCCTGGACACCCGCCATCCGGGCTTGTGAGGGGCCGTTGAAGTCCGCGTCGAGAATGGCAATCCGCAGCCCGCGGGCCCGCAGGGCGCCGGCGAGATGCAGCGTCAACGTGCTCTTGCCGACGCCGCCCTTGCCGGATCCGACGGCCACGAGATGGCGCACCCCGGTGAGCCCGTCCGTGATGCGGCTGCGCTGCTCAGCGACCTGCTCGAGGATTCGTGACCCTCCGTCGCCGCCGATGTCGTGGTAGCCCTTCATCGTTCAGTGGTTCCGAGGGCTGATAGCTTACACCGTCGCGGCCGCCCCGGACGAGGCGACAGGGGGACTGCAGCTTGCACTGCAGCTCGTCGTACGGGAGGGGGCTGGGCCATGGACATCTGGACTGTCGCAATCGTCATCGCGCTCTGCATCGGGCTGTGGGTTCCGTATTTCATCGTATACATCCGCCGCGGGAAGGCGCGCGGGCACACCTGGTTCACCTGGAGGAAGCCACGGGGTCATTCGGACATCGGTCCGGACATCGGAGGGCCCCGACCAACCCGACCGGGCAAGGACGAGGCGATGGGAGCCCGCCACTGATGGCGTTGGAGCCCGCCACCGGCGGGATTGAGCCCTGGAGTTCGTCACGTTCGCAGAGGTTTGCTCAGGCGGACCGCGCCTTGGCTGCATAAAGGAAGTGGCTCTCGGCGGTTCTGAAGCCGAGCGCCTCCAGCAGCCCGTCCGGGAACTCTTCCGGGTGAACCTTCGAGAACCGGACGGTTCTCGGATCTCGCTGACGGAAGCGACCGAGCAGCCGTCTCAGTCGAGCGCCGCCGTCGTCCATCGACGAACGAAGCGCCACGAGCTCCACAGGCGGCGGGTCGGCTCGCGGGCCGGTCTCCGTGTGTCCCTCGGGTTCCACCCCCGGCTCCCGATATAGCAGGTAGGCCTCGATCCGTTCCTCGGACGAGACGGCCAGTCCTGCGATCTGGTCCTTCCTTGCCGTGACCGTCTCGACCGAGCGGGCCCAGGCCGGCGCGCGAGTCTCCTCGAGGAGCCCATTGGCGACGAGGTCGTCGACGGTCACCGGGATCACGAACCGGCCGGCGTGCTCGTCGGACGCCATCTCCCCGGCTTCCGGGGCATCGGCCGCTGCCGGCAGGACGTAGTCGGTAAGCAGGGCTTCGTGGACAAACCCGCTGGTCTTGAACAGCTCACAGGCAGGCGTGAGAACGGCCGGCACCTCGACGGTGATTCGGGGCGGTCCGATAATCGCGAGTTTCGACCCGAGCGACGCGAGCAGGTGACGGGCATGCCCCTGCCGCCGATGGTCCGGATGTACGGCGATCTTGTGGACCAGGGTCCCTGAAGTGCGCTTGGCGCCGATCAGGATGCCGACCGGATCGGATCCCGAGAAGGCGACCATGCAGCTGCTGCACCAGACCTGGAGGTCGCGAATCGATCGCTTGAAGGCAGCCGAGGTCATCGGCGGCTCATCGGGGAACGACGGAGACCAGCAGCGGTTCAGCGCATCGACAAGGAGCGCCACGTCGTCGGTGCGGCAGAACCGGTACGCCGACATCCCGTGGCACCCTCCGTCTCCGGATCAATCAGTCCTGGCGTGAACTCGCCGACAGCGCTCTCACCTCGTTGAGATAGCCACCATTCGCCGCGGGCTCCTGCCTGGAAGCCGCGACCTCGCTCCGGCCCGAAGCACCTGCCCCGGAGACCGCAGCCGGGGACATCGCTGGCGCCGCGCCAGTGCCTGTGCCGGCCGACGACGGCGCTGAATAGGTCGCCATCATCTCAGCCATCATCTGTTTGCCGATCTCGATTCCGTCCTCGACGAGTGTGAGGTCAATCGCCGCGGCGGCCCGCTCCTGTGCCAGCGCTTCGATCCGCTCCTGCGTCTTGCCCCGCATGAAGCCGGCGGGGACGCGGAAGATCCTCTGCACCGCCTCGTCGGTCCAGTCGAATGTCGAGATCAGCGGGTTCTTCCGGTCGTCACGCGCCACCAGTCTGGCGTCGCTCACGGCACCGCCGCTGGTGCCGGCGTCGGTCGCGCGCGGTCGCGCCACGTCCGTGGACGGGGACTGGATGTCGAGCACCGCTCCTGTCTCCTCCTCGATCACCTGACGGGCGAATTCGAGCGTGATCGTGTCGAGCCGCTTCATGCGGGCGCTCTTCTCGACACGCGCCTTGACGCGCCGGCGCTGATAGGCGTTCTTCATGGTCCAGAGGCCCTTCCTGGCCTCCTCTGTCCAGCGCAGCTTGCGCCCGTCGTAGGTGGTCTCCTCCTCGAGGCCCCCCTCTACTTCTGCGATCCTCTCGATCATCTCCCGGGAGATGACTTCGAAGTCCGTGGCGCCGCAGACGGTGCACTTCACGGCGCCGCTCTGCGTGGCGGTGACACCGCACGCCCGGCACATCGACACCGGGCCAGACCGGGCCCGCTCGAGCGCCACCGCCTCGGCAAGCGCCTTGGTCGCGTTCGAGGCGCTCTTCGGCATGAAGCGGTCCATCGCTTCGTCAATCACCGCGCTGGTAACCACCGAGTGCCCCTTCTCGAGGGCCAGACGGAGGACACCGGTGCGAGCGATGCCCTTGACCTGCTCGGGAACGCGTGTCATCCGTTCCTCGGCTTCGGGTGTCCATCGAACGGTCTCCTCGGCGCGCACGTCGAGGCGTGGCACCTCGAGGCGGGTGGACAGGAGGACGTCACAGGGAGCGCCGCGAAGGATGTTCTCGACGTTGCTCCCGAGCGCCCGCTCCTCCTTCGAGCTGTGGACGCCGATCCGCCCCAGCACGAGGAGCCAGGGATTCGTCTTGCGCGCATGGTCGAGGATTTTCTGGAAGGGCTTGCCGTCGAGCAACGTCTTCTTGATCGGAACACCCATCTCGGTGGCCATCCGCTCGCCGACTTCGAGATGAGACTGATAGATCTGCGCGAGCCCGGTGTCGATGATCTCCTCGTGAAGCTGGTTCTGCTCTTCGAAGCGGAAGACCTTCGCGGCCTGTTCGGTCAGGACGTTGACGATGCCGTTGAACACCGAGTAGTGCAGATAGGGGTCGTACACGGCGATCGTCTCGATCTTCTTGTTGAAGGCGCGGGCCAGATCGACGGCGGTCATGAACGCGCCGAATGACTGGGGACTGCCGTCGATACCGACCAGGATCGTGTCCCGTTCGGGCTCGTCCGGCTCGGGCACGTGCTTGACCACCCAGACGTCGCGGTCGCACTGGCGGGCGACGCGTTCGCAAACCGAACCGATGACGCTGTCCTTGGACCGCCCGATTCCGAGAGCGCCGATGACGACCAGATCGTGGGCTGATCCCTCGAGATCCTTGAGGATCTCGGCGTGGTGCTTGCCATCCATCATCCGCGGCTCGAACTCAAGCTGCGACTCGCGACAGAGCCGCGACATGCCGTCGAGATAGCTGTCGGAGATGAGCTTGAGTCCCATCGTGATGAGGCTGTCGTGGATCTTCCGCTGGCGCTCGAGTTCCACCTCGTCGATGTACTCCTCGGGCAGGGTGTACTCCATCTGCCTGAAGCGATAGTCGTGCAGCTTCGCCGCGTACACATGGCAGCCGGCCAGTTTCGCCGAATAGGCCTTGCCCAGGTCGACGGCGCAGGCGACGGCGCGGTTGGAGTAGTCCGAGTTGTCGACGGGGACGTAGATGCTCTTGTACATGCGATCTCTCCGATGGCCTCAGGCAGCTCACGCTCGCGTGGCTGTCAGTTGGCTCGGCTCGTCGCCGAGCTCCGTGCGGGCGCGAGAACCGTTGCGCCACCGTACCCAGCCGATCAGGGCCAGCTCGATGACGAGAATGAAAAGTGCTGTCTGCACCATCGGCCCGACTGCCGATGGGACGACTTCTGGTTCGACGTAGATCGAGTACCAAGCCGTGAGCCCGCGGCGGTTGCCGCGCTCGCGCGAAAACCCGTCCCACACCGAGAAGGCCACCGGCAGGAACTGGCCCTGGGCGAATGCCGCCCCCGAGGTCGCACGAAGGGGCCGCTTGAGGATCACCGACCACTCGCCCTGGTCGTAGGTCGCGACGCCGGTGAGGTCGCCGGTATCGTTGGGCTCGACCGACTCGCTTCCCCGGCCGGTCATCTGCAGCGGGTCGGGCCGGGCCAGATCGAAGAACCAGAGATCCACCGGGTTCTGGGCGTCGCCGTAAATGAAGTAGGGCTGGCGGGATCCGGCGGGCACCTGCGACGGAATCTGCACCGCAACGGCATCCGAGAATTCCGAGGGCCGACTGGCCGGGGCCGTGTCCGGCTCGGCGAACGGGTCCGCGGCCACCTGACCCGCCGGGGGCTCGGCGATCTCCTGATCGCCGAATGGGTTCGCGGACGGGTCGCCGCCACTTCCGCCACCGTCGGCCGGTGCCACGGCGCCGGCGGCCGGCTCCTCCTCTTCCTCGGTGGGCACTGGAAGCGTCGGCCCGTTGGTCCCCGTCTTCTCGGCGCTCATGTCGTGCCAGCGCAGGAGGAGGGCGATTGAATCGGCGTCGTAGATTGCCTGCACCGTGACGCCGGTCACGGGCGGATGGAAGGACCGTCCCGGCTCCATGATCTGCCCGACGATAGGAAAGCGTGCCGGCGGTGCAGATGCGAAGCTCTCGGCCCCCTTCGCCAGATCGATCGCTTCCTCGACGTGCCGAGCGACGACGAGGTTCTCGTAGCCAGGCCCGTCAGCCGGCGAGAGGGAGGCGATGAAGTCGGTGATCGCCCAGCGCTGTTCGGCCGGGAGCGCCTCCTGGAACGACGGCATGGGCGTGCCGTTGAGTCCCGTGCTCATCGTTCTGAAGATGTCCTCGCGGGATGAACCGCCCCGGAACGTCCATCTCTGCGCAAGGTCGGCCGCACGTATCGGGTGGCCCCAGTCGTCGACGAGCGTCGGAGCCGAGGGTCCGTCACCGCGACCGAGCGTGCCGTGGCACTTGACGCAACCGTTCTCCTCGTAGAGCCGTTTCCCGAGCTCGACGGACTCGTTGGTGGCGTTGGGCCCGCTCTCCAGGGGAACCGGCTGAGGGACGTTCTCGGCGTTCGCGAAGTCGGCGGAGAACGTCTTGATGAAGTAGGCGAGATCCGACACTTCCTGGTCCGACAGGTTGGGCCAGGCCGGCATCGACGTGTACGGCATCCCACGTCTGATGATGTTCACGAGGTCCTGGTGCGTCGGAAGCGCTCCGTTGGGCGTCGTACGGATCTTGAACTTGCCCGAGGTGAGGTCACGCGGCCGGGGCCTGAGGTGCGAGCTGGCGTAGCCCTCGCCGTCTCCCTTCTCGCCGTGGCACTGCGAGCAGTACTGGAGATAGAGCACCTTCCCCGACTCCCGCTGGGCCTCGGTCCCCAGGTCGGGGCCCTGGGCGCGCACCGACTGCGTCGGCGCGGTGGTCAAGACGGAAATCAGCAGCAGCCCGGCCAGACATCCAAGCGCGCGCGGTGCGGTGAGACAGGTGGTCATGGCTCAGCGACCTCCTCCGTGGCGCGCGGCCGCTGGCCGGTGAACTCGTAGAGGAAGAGGATGACGTCCCAGATTTCCTCCTCGGTGAGAAACTTCTCCCAGGCGGGCATGGCCGTGGCCCAGGGTCCGCCTTCCTCGGGAAGTCCAGGACCGCCTTTGGCAATCCTCCAGAACAGGAAGGTCTCCTGCAACATCGCGATCGTCCCAGGGTCGGCAAAGTTGGTCGGGATGGGGTCCAGTCCGTGGACGAACATGCCGTTGCCGGCCAGGTTGTCGCCGTGGCAGAAGACGCAGTTCCGATAGTAGACCTGGCGCCCCTTCTCGACATGACCGCGGAACTCGTCCGGATTCGAGGTCTCGAGATGCCGGAACGGGTTCTCGCCGGCGTTGAGGTCGACCTTCTTCTCACCAACCGTGATCTCCGCCGGCGACGCCGGATGGACCGTTCGCGAAAACAGCGGCGGCTCGAGCGGAACGTTCATCTGCACGTAGACATTCGCGGCCGCGAGCGCCGGGATGGCGATGACCGCGGCACCCAGGGACGCGGTGTACCGTTTGTCGGTCATGAACCGGACCAGCGGGCCGGCGATTTCCCCGCGGCGCTCGTCGCTCGACGATACGTACGCCGCAATCGCGAGCGTCACGATTCCCATGTAGATCGTCACGACGGACGACGGGATCGGAACGGTGAACCCGAATCGCAGGAGGAGGTAGAGCCCTACCCACCAGGCGCCGGCCCATACCAGCAGGCTGGCGCGGCGGAAGCGCAGAACGCCGAACACGGCGGCCACGGCGAGGACGACCAGGATGTTCATGGGGCAATCGCTCCATCGCGCCGCGCCACCATGCGGTGGGCAAGCGGCTGGAAAATCGCGAGGGCGCTCACCGCATGCTGCCACACGCCGGCCTCGCCTGCCCCGGCGACCGCCACCGTGGGCGCGGAAGCTGCGGGCGCCTGCCACGCACCTGTCGTGGATGTGGCGGCGGGCGTTGCGGCGGGCGTTGCGGGCGCGGCAGC